>JAYFPG010000025.1:0-54161 GCA_034928085.1 Paludibacter sp. | reverse complement strand
GTGAATAAAAAACCTTAAAAAAAACAATCATTTTACAACATATATAAATTGTTTGCGTTAAAATGCTTACGTTCGCAATCCCAATATGTTAATTAATAATTTTGTTCCAATATTTATGAAGACACTATTTGTTTCATTGTCAGTTTTAATGTTTTCTGCATCCTTGTCAGCAAAAGGAAAAGACCCGGTTTTAATGACGATTAATGACAAGCCGGTATTGAAATCGGAGTTTGAATATATTTACAACAAGAATAACTCCAACAACGCGCTGGATAAAAAATCGCTTGAAGAATATGTAGATCTTTTCGTGAATTTCAAGCTGAAAGTAGAAGAAGCAAAATCTCAGGGTATTGACACCACAAAGTCTTTCATCAACGAGTTGAGCGGTTATCGTGATCAGCTGACAAAGCCCTATCTTACCGATTCAAACGCAGAGGAAAGTGTACTAAAAGAAGCTTATGAAAGACTAAAAGAAGATGTGGAAGTCAGTCATATTCTCATACGTGTTGAACAAAATGCCACTCCCGAAGACACCCTGAAAGCCTGGAATAAAATGCAGGAAGTCCTGAAAAGACTGGAGAAGGAAGACTTTGCCGATGTTGCCAAAGAAACCTCAGAAGACCAGTCGGCACAGGACAACGGAGGTTATATCGGCTGGATTACCGGGTTCCGTACCGTTTATCCTTTTGAAAACAGGGCTTATAATACGCCCGTAGGTACGATCTCCAAACCGGTACGTACTGCATTCGGTTATCATGTCATCAAAGTACACAAAAGAAGATTTTCTCCGGGTGAAATTCTGGTATCTCACATCATGAAATTTACATCTCAGGGAGATGAGGCAGGAAATGCACGGGCAAAAAATCAAATTGACTCATTATATCAATTGGTTAAGAACGGAGCTGATTTCGGTCAGGTTGCATCTGCCAATTCTGAAGACAGAGGCTCCGCAGCCAAGAACGGTGAACTACCCTGGTTTGGCACCGGACGCATGGTTGCTGAATTTGAGCAGGCTGCTTTCGCGTTGAAAACTCCGGGTGAAATCAGCGAACCGGTACAATCGGCTTATGGCTGGCACATCATCAAATTGCTTGATACCAAACCAATTCCTTCTTTTGAAAGCAAGAAAGCTGAAATCGAACGTCAGATAAAAAGAGACGAAAGGGCTCAAAAAGGTCAGCAAGCATTTATTGAAAAGCTGAAAAAGGATTACAAACTGAAGATGCAAAAAGGAACACATACTGAAGACTTTTATGCGTTGCTGAAAGACCGGACACTGACAGATTCTGCGTTCCTTGCAGATGCAGATGCCGCTAAACTCAATAAAGTCATGTTCTCGTTCGCGAAAAAGAAATTTAAACAGGATGAATTCCTGAGCTACCTGAAGAAAAATCCGGCTACGAATAAAACAGCTGCAAAAGAAATCATTGATGAAAAGTTGAACGCTTTCATTGAAAAAGAATTGCTGGCTTATGAAAACAGTCAGCTCGAAAATAAATATGAAGACTTCCGCTTGCTGATGCAGGAATACCATGATGGAATCCTCTTGTTTGAAGTAAGCAACAATGAAGTGTGGGAAAAGGCATCGAAAGACACTGCCGGTTTGGCTGCTTTCTTTAAGAAAAACAAAGAAAAGTATGCCTGGGATAAACCTCATTTCAAGGGACGTATAGTTCAGTGTAAAACGGAAGATATCTTCAAAAAAGCAAATGACATTGTAAAAACACAGTCAAAAGACTCCGTTGACAAATACCTCCGCCAGTTAAATGACAGCGTGGTAAATGTCAGAATTGACAAAGGGCTGTATGTTCAGGGTGATAATAAATTTGTAGATCATTTCATCTTTAAATCATTGGATGAAGTGGAAAAAGACGCAAAATATCCTTATGTATTTGTCCCGGGCGTAATGCTGAACTATACCCCGGAAGATTACACGGATGTGCGCGGATTAGTTACAGCAGATTATCAGGAATATCTTGAAAAGGAATGGATTAAAATGTTACGGGAAAAATATCCGGTGAAGATTAATCAGAAAGTACTGAAATCGGTTCAGAAAAATTAATTGCTTATAAGCTCTCTCATGCGTATTTTCAGGCATTTATTGCTGATATTCTTATTCGGGTCTTTGATTGGGTGTAACACTAAGTCACCCGATCAGACCCGTATCCCTTTGTTGGAGGTTGAGGGAAAATTCCTGTATCTGGATCAGGTGCAGGCCATCATCCCCCCGAATATCACAGGGCCCGATAGCGTGCAGATTGCCGACAGTTATATCCGCAAATGGGTTACCGATGTGTTGTTGTACGAGAATGCCAAGCGAAACATTACCGACAAAGTTGCAATAGAACGACTGCTGGATGATTACAGAAAATCCCTTATCATCCATCAATATCAGCAGAATTTGTTGCAACAACGGCTTCCCGACCAGCCATCCGATGAAGAAATGCTCCGATTCTATACCCATTTCAGTGATCAGTTTGTATTGCGGGAAAATATTGTAAAGGGAATTTTACTCGTGCTGCCGAAAGGAGCGCCACGACTGAATGACGTGAGGCGTTGGGTACAATCGGGGGATACCAAATCGCTGGAGCAAATTGAGAAGTATAGTCTGCAACACGGATTGAGTTATGATTACTTTGCCGACCGTTGGGTGTCAACAAGTGAAATCCTGAAGAAAATGCCCGTACAGCAGGAACAGCTCAGTAACTCGATTGGTACCGGCAGATATTACGAGGTTTCTGATAGCCTGAAACATTATATGCTGAATGTGGATTCGGTCAGACGAACAGGAGATCCAGAACCGTTTGAAACCGCTAAAGAGAAAATATCAAACATCATTTTGAATCAGCTGAAATCCGACTTTATCATGAATTTTGAAGATGAACTTTATCAGGATGCGATTCAGAGTGGTACCGTAACTTTTTTTAATAAATAAACAATCAGAAGGGGAATTCTTATAAACCGACCCTGGTTTAATAACACCAATATGCGTACAAGATTTTTACTTTTTTCAGCCCTGTTTTTCATGCTTTGCTCCGTTAACACCCGAGCTCAACAGAATATTATTGATGAAGTCATCTGGATCGTGGGTGATGAATCCATCCTGAGATCGGAAGTGGAAGAGCAAAGAATAAGAGCCCAATACGAAGGCGTTACCATCGATGGTGACCCATATTGCGTTATCCCGGAACAAATTGCAATCCAGAAACTGTATCTGCATCAGGCACAATTAGACAGTATTGAGGTAAACGAGGGTACCGTGATGAATCAGGTGGAAATGCGGATGAATTACTTCGTTTCACAGATTGGTTCAAAAGAAAAGCTGGAAGAGTATTTCGGCAAAAGTACCCTCGCGCTGAGAGAAGATATGCGCACGATGGTGAGGGACCAGATGATTATCCAACAAATGCAACAAAAGCTGGTTGAAAACATCAAATCGACTCCCGCTGATGTACGCCGGTTCTATAACACGCTGTCAGCCGACAGCATTCCAACGGTACCTGCACAGGTCGAACTGCAAATCATCAGTTTCAAACCTCCTGTACCACAAGAAGAAATCGACGCTGTGAAAGACCGGTTAAGAGAGTTTGCTGATAGGGTAAACAACGGAACCGGTGACTTTTCTGTCCTTGCCCGTTTGTACTCTGAAGATACCGAATCGGCTAAACGTGGCGGAGAACTGGGTTTCATGGGTAAAGGTCAGCTTGTACCCGAGTTTGCCAATGTCGCTTTCAACCTGACAGATCCGAAACGGGTATCGAGGGTGGTAGAGTCGGAATTTGGTTTTCACATCATCCAGCTGATCGAAAAACGAGGAGACCGCATCAATTGCCGCCATATCCTGATGAAACCGAAAGTATCACTGGAAGACCAGCAAAAAGCTATTCAGAAACTCGACTCTGTAACAAATCAGATCAGAAGCGAAAAAATGACATTCGAACAGGGTGTGATGTTCTTTTCTCAGGACAAGAACTCGGCTATGAACGCCGGACTCATGCTCAATGAGAAAACAGGTACCTCGAAATTTGAATACCAGGATTTGCCGCAGGAAATCGCCAAAGTGGTGTATGGCATGAATGTTTCCGAGATATCGAAACCCTTCACCATGATCGACAGGGCTTCCAACAAAGAAGTTGTAGCTGTTGTAAAACTGAAATCGAAGGTTGACACACACAAGGCAAATCTGATGGATGATTATCAGCTGCTGAAAAACTTCTACGAAGAAACGAAAAAACAACAATTTCTGAAGGAATGGGTAGCTAAAAAACAAAAGGAAACTTACATCAGCATTGACCCGGCATGGCAAAATTGTGACTTCATCTATCCGGGTTGGATTAAAAAATAAATTTCTTTTTCATGCATTACCGGAACATCAGTTTGTTAGTTCTTGCCGGATGGCTGTGTCTGTCGTGTTTATCATTACCGGCACAGATTCAGCACAAACAATTACGGAAAGACATCCTGCAAGAAAAAAGCGGGACAAAACAGGAACCGGTTAAAACGAAAAAAACAACTTCAAACACGCGTAAATCAACCCAACCGAAAAAACTGGATCCGCCACCTCCCGTGGCGCCTATCCGCACGCCTTATGACCAGAAAACGGCTAAAATCATCTATTTGGAGAATGCTGATCTTATTTCATTCGATCAGCTCTCGAAACCCGATGTCCAGATACTCAACGGGAACGTGAAATTTCGTCACGACGACGCGATTATGACTTGTGACAGCGCTTACTTCTACCGCAATTCCAATTCGATGGATGCCTTCAGCAACGTGAAAATCGTGCAGGGCGACACGCTTTTCGTGTATGGCGACAAGCTGTACTACGACGGGAACACTAAATTGGTGCGTCTCAGAGGCAAGGCGCGGTTGGTAAACAGGAACACCACCCTGACTACCGATAGCTTAAATTACGACCGCACCACGCAGCTGGCATACTATTTCACCGGCGGGAAAATCGTGGATCCTGAAAATACGCTGACCTCCGTTTGGGGACAATATTCTACCCGAACCGAAGATGCGCTTTTTAGCGATCAGGTAAAACTCGTGAATGAAAATTTCGTGATGAACGCAGATACCCTGACCTATAATACCAAATCGCATGTGACCGATTTGGTGGGCGATACACACATTGTTTATAAGGATGAAACGGATATCTACACCAATAAAGGGTGGTATAATACGGATACAGAGCGCTCAATGTTACTGAATCGTTCTATATTGTTTAATAAAGAAGGGAAATCACTAACTGGCGACACCATTTTTTATGATAAGTCCGCGAAATACGGCGAGGTATTTGGCAACGCGATTCTGAAAGATACGGTGCAACAGTCGACCCTCTACGGCAATTACGTGTATTATAATGAAGACAAGGAACGTGGTATCGCGACCGATTCGGCGCTGTTGGTGGACTGGTCAACCGAGAAAAATATGTACATGCATGCGGATACCCTGATGACTTATAAAGACTCCATTTACAACGAGGCCAAAGCCTGGCGCAATGTACGGTTCTACCGGGAGGATATCCAGGGACTGGCCGATTCGCTCATATACTCTTCGCGGGACTCCATCATGCACCTGATGAATAAACCCGTGCTCTGGCAGGAGAGCCAGCAGTATTCAAGTGAGAAAATCAGTATTCTGTCGAGAAACCAGGAGGTGTATCAGGTTGAACTGCAACAGTCTGCCATGGTAACCGAATTAATGGATTCTCTTTACTTCAACCAGATTTCAGGAAAGGATATTATTGCCCATCTCGACAGCAGCCAGATTCGCCGCGTGGATGTCAATGGCAACGCGGAAACGATTTATTTCATCCGGGAAGAGTCAGACAACACCCTCATTGGCGCCAACCGCACCGAAAGCAGCTTCGTGGTGATTCATTTCAAGGATAAAAAAATTGACCGGATTGTGCTGACTCCCTCCTCAAGCGGTGAGTTTCATCCCATGCACAAAATTACCGATGAGTTCATCTACCTGACTAATTTCTTCTGGCTTGAAACGCATCGTCCCACAACCAAAGAGGAAGTATTTTCTCGTTTCCCTGACGAAGAAAGACCAAAGTTTTCTTTCAGAGAAAAGAAATTCATAAGCCTGCCAGCTATTCCGGAAACTGAAGAAATTGAAGAGGAAAAATAAGTTTTAATCTTTCGCTTCGTTCAGGATTGATTTCACTACATTCCTTTCCCGGCCTTACTGAAACGACTTTCTTTTTTATTGATGATAAGGGTAGATGGAATACTGTCGAGCTTATTGCTGTCGCTTTCGGTAATCCTGATCCAACTTTGATAACTGATTAACATGAAACTGTACTTCTGGAAGCTACCGGTACCCGTTTTGGACTTGCTTAATTTCACCGCATCAGGATAATTTTTGGTAAATTCCTTGTACTGTTCCCTGAAAGAATCTTCGGTTGCCAATAACCTATTTTCATCATGGAAAGTAACATGGACTTTCGGGTCATTCTTCAGTAAACGATGGGCATAGCGAATCAGGAAAACATCTGACTTGTCTTCCAGCAATACCAAAACTGAAGAGATTCCACTGAAATTCCGGTTCACGAAGATACCCACGCTACACTGACTGTGTTCTACAAAATATCGTGTTTTATCTTTTATCAGCGAGCCCGGGTAAAATATTTCCTGAGATTTAGTAACCCTTTTTATGAGTTTATTAATCCAGCCTGCTGTTTTAAAATACGGTTTATACTTGATAAACTCAATCCCGGAAAGTGACAAACCAGCTCCGACAAGCAAAAAATCATAATTATCATAGTTGGTAGTTCTCACAACACCCGCTTCGATATTATCTGTAATCTTGTAATCGTTATCAATCGGTATATGCAGTCTGTGCGCCTCATGGTTTATCCCAACAAAACTTTCCCGGGCAAATTCATCACTATAGATCGGGTTTGTATTCGAGCCGGGTGTAATATGCAGCGCTGTTACCGACAAGGTATTTTTAACCCCATCCAGCACATGCTTGGCAACGTTCAGTAACGATTTTCCATTTTCCGGATTCCCCAGGGCAATCAACACCTTGAAAATACCCTGAGCCTGTTGTTTTTGATATTCTTCTTCCAAATTTCTCTCCGGGAATATCTTTTGAATAATCGACAACATCGGCGTTGTCATGAATGTCGTAACCAGCGCCATCAGCACCAGCATCACGAAAATAGGTTTAGGAAGAATGCCCATTTCATAGCCGATATTCAATACCACAATTTCCATCAGTCCCCGGGTATTCATCAACACACCGACAGAAAGACTGTCGCGCCACTTTTCTCCCATTATCTTGGCTGAAAAACCTGCTCCTACAAACTTACCTCCGATGGCAAATAAAATCATGATTGCCGTAACCATCCACAAATGGGGTGTATTAATCAACCCGATTTCGGTCCGCAAGCCGGTATACACAAAAAACAAAGGAAGCAATAAAGTCAGGGCCACATCTTCGATTTTATCGACGATAATCTTTCTGAACTGCGGAAGTTCAGGCATGATAACACCAGCCAGGAATGCGCCAAAAAGAGCATGTATCCCAATCATCTGCGTAGCAAAAGCTGAAAGGGTCAGGAATAAAAATATAAAGGCAACAACACTTTTATTCAGCACTTCGCTGTTGCTGTAGATATTCCCGATTTTCTTCATAAACGGCCGTACGGCATACAACATAAACAGGATGTAAACGATGGAGAGCCCGATGGTGTACAAGGAGCTGACAAAACTTCCGGTTTTGGCGATTGCAATAACTGCTGCCAGCATACACCAGGCCGTTACATCGTTAAAGGCTGCCGAGATAATGGAGATTTGACCGATATGCGTTCTGGTCATGCCCTTCTCCTGTACAATTCGTGCCAGTACCGGGAAAGCGGTAATACTCATCGAAATACCAATGAAAAGAGCAAAAGAAAGGAAATCGGTTTGACCCGCGGCAAATTCTTCGAAAACAAAATAGGCAAATAACATCCCCAGGAAGAAGGGGAAAATAATACTGGCATTGCTGATGACATAGGTAGTTCCCATCTTGTTCCTGAGCAGACCCAGGTTAAGCTCCATGCCAATAACAAACATGAAGAGTACCAGTCCGACCTGACTCAGAATATACAGATTACCCAGTGACTCGGCCGCGAACAGGAAATTATAGGTTTCGGGATAGAAATGACCCAGCAAAGAAGGTCCCAGCAGGATACCCGCGAGTATCTCTCCGATGACGGTCGGCTGACCGATTTTGATAAAAATCCATCCGGCAATTCTGGAGACAAACAGGATGGCAATGATTTGCATTAAGAGCAGCGCAACCGGTTCGCCGAGATTATGGAAAATCGAGTTCTTAAAAGAATCAAAGTTGTCGGTTACAGCAGAACTGACAGCTGTTACATTTTGCGGTATATGCACGTCGAATTTTTCCGCGCTTTTAAAGAGCACATACGTCAGGATGATAAACGAGCTTATCATCACAAAATAAAATATCCAGGTTCTGACGTTTTTACTATGCATTAAATTAAAGGCTAAAATCTATGAGAAAAAATGCTATTCAATCACTGATTTTATCTCATCGAGCGTGACTAATTTATTCACAATCGCGTATATCGTTAAACCGGCGGTACTGTGGATTTCTAATTTCCGGGTAATGTTCCGGCGGTGCGAAATAACGGTATGCGTTGACAAAAAGAGTTTACTGGCGATTTCTTTGTTGGTAAGTCCCTTTACAACGCTGGCTAATATTTCTATTTCCCGATCCGTGAGGTTATCTGCTTTTTCAGTTTGCACCGACTCTTCTTTCTTCTGTTCACTCAACTTCTTTTCGATGGTTTCGGTAACAGGCACGAAAAAATGATCCTCTACCCGGTTGTGTTTCTCTAAGTCCTTCTCACAGGCCGCAAGGTCAAACAACACCTCATTGAGCAAATAATTGGGTTGTTGAGCAGGGAAGTATTTAATAAGGATATTCTTCAGATCGGACAGTTTCGAATCGATATTCTCGTGGTTTTGTTCGAAAATGGCGATGGTATAACGCGGGTCTTTCTTTCCCTCCAACAGATTCAGCACATAAGGAAACACCGTTTCATTCTCATGATCCATGTGTTTCTGAACCTCCGCTACATAATCATCATAGAACTTCAGGATCATCTTCCGGTAGGGCGCTTCCTGCACCGATTCATCAATGGCTTCAATCAGTTTCTTACGGATAAGCGGCAGTTTAAAATCCAGAAAGAAATCATGCGCCTTCCTGAGGTAAAGTATAACCGCATCAATCGAAATCTCCTCGTGTCTGATGTTTTCTTCCTTGTATCCATCGGAGATAAAGTTCACCACCGCGAGGAAAGTTTTCTCGTCCACCCGCTTTTCCTGGCAGACTTCCTTCACGGTTTTATCGCCAAATCCCAACGAAAACCCAAACCGTGTTATGGTCAACAGCAAAGAAGAATCCTCCTTGATCAGATCATTCATTTTGCTGGAAGATGTAAATTTCTGTTGCATATTGTAGGGTTTTTCGGGACAAAGATAGAAAAAAAGATGGTTATATGTTCCACTCTACATTTTTCAATCTATCCGATATGTTTGTTAGTGTTTTCAATATTTTCTTTTCATCAGGAAGTTCACCAAATACTAATTCGCTGAAATTACCTGAGTAAACGTCTTTGATTTTATTCCAGATGTCTGCTGTTTCTGAAAATATGATTGCTTTCGACGGATGATTTGCCAACCATTCATTGTTGTTTTTGAAACTTACAATATCGTCATTGGCTACCCGCAAAAGCATTATTTCAAATTCGTCTGAGTGAAAAAAAGTATTAATAGTCTCACTACCAATTTGATTTTTGAAAATGTGATACAAAGCATACGTTACCCAATAATCCTTTTCAACATAAATTTCACGTATGTCTTTTTGTTGTGCAGTAGCAATCACGGCATCCCGAAACAGTTCTTTATTTTCGTGTAGCCTCATTTTACATTCCAGTTTTCTGCGGTGGGTAATTGTTTTTTGTCAATACCGTATTCATATTCAGAAAGCGGATTCAAACTATTTTTCAATGTTGTCAGGTCGGTTGTTGTATTTATGTTTTCCAATAACGTACCTAAAAGACCTCTCACCCTTGGTGGATAAGCCAAGCTACATTTTATCAAGAGTTTGGTTTCTGCCGGGTTGAGTTCTTTGAGTTTTTTTGAGATTATTTTAATTGCTGAACTTTTATCCAAATCCGGGATTTCTTTAAAGTCCTTGAATACATCCAACAATTCTAATAAATAAAAGTTTTTATCGTTTACGTCCACATAACTTTTTACAGGAGTTGCTTTTACATTGCCTCTTGAGACTGAAATACGCTTATCTCTGCTTGCAATTTTTATATTCTTGGGAATCTGTGTTGTTAGTCCCATTTTGTTGTATAACGAGGTTCCGGTGATGTAAGCAATTCGTTTGCCTTTTTCAAATAAATAGGGCTTTAAAAGTTCATCTTCGTTGGGTCTCAGTTCTCCAAAAACAGTTTTCTTGGGTTTGTAAAACACACCTGTTGAAATCCGCTTGATAACACCTTTTGCAATCAGCCGTTCAATAACTTTAGCTGCCGCAACATATTCCTGCGGTTCAATAGCCAACTGCTCGTATTTAAACGTTGTTCCATCGGCTAATTTGCTGATTTCCTTTTGTATTTTTTGGGTAATTCTCATTGCTTTGCAAAGATAGAAAGAATATTGAAATGTCAAGTAAACGAAACAAAATACTTGACATTAATAGTGATACTTACCGATTACAAATGTATTGATAGTATCATTTGATAGTATCAAACATAGTTGATATTTGGGTAATGGCAAAATAAGGCTCGAGGATTAGGAGATATGGCTCAAATCTGGTTAAAAATGGGCTTTATTTATTAAATTTTTCGACCATAGCCTGTATCGTTTGTTTCATTTGTTTTTCTTTCAATTCTGGTGCTTCTTGCTGTAAATACTCAATTCCATAAAATAAATTACCTTGTTTTCTGTTTTGTCTCGGCTCAATACTTTCAATAAGAATTGCCTCTAACAAATCTCCAATGTTTTCGATAGTTAAATCCTGAAATTTTATATCCTTAATTAAATTTCCTTTTTGATTGACCGGATAAAAACCAAACCATGAAAATCTATCCCAACGTCCACTCAGACGATCAGACGTATGCTCTCTTAGTCTTACACCTAAGGATCTTTTAACTGCCTGTCCTACGTAGATTACTTCTCTATTATCATGCAACATATAAATCCAAATTTGGTCTTTAAAATTTGTTGGCTCAGCACCTTTCTGTTGTACTGCCAATAAATCAGGAACTGAATTATCCCAATATACCAACTTCCTATCCCAGTATATTCCAAAAGCATTAATAATCTTAAATCTTTCTTCCTTGGTGTCTTTTGAGCTTTCGGTATCTTCTTCTTTCTTTTGGATAATTTTTTGTGATTGTTCGTTCAGAAACTTTCTTAGAATATACACCCCTTTATCTACTCTTGCAAAAGTTGATTCTTCTCCATTGTTATTAATATCAGTTGTAAGTTGAGCGCTCACCGTATCTTGTGGAGTTGCTCCAAAGTTCTGACGATAATTGCGCTCAGCTATTAATTCTGCAATTTCTGTGTAGTGTAAAGCCTTTTCTTCATCTTCTAAGACTCTTTCTATTGCTTTTTTCCAGGTTAATTCTGCCATGATGATTGATTTTTTTATTAACGGCTCGAATATGCGTAGTGCGGGATTTCAAGGCACTTCACTGTCAAACCGCTACTTTGTTTATTAAATGCTTTAATGTTCAAATTTACTAAATCGCCCGCATTACACATATTTATTGTTGTGCGTTCGTACTTATTATTTCTTGGTCAATTTACATATCATAAAGTCACTTTTCTGAGCATCAAATTCACCGAATGAATAGTCTCCATAGATTTTCGTGATTTCCATATCTGTTTTCGCAATCATTTCTCTCAATGTATCCAATTGAACTGGCTTAAAATTTATTTCTAAATATCTTTTCTCAGTCATTATGTTTTCAGTGTTGTACATCTCATAAAACTGATAACCTGAAACGATTTCCTCTTTTTGATTGTATTGATTGGTGTATGACAAAATCATCTCTTTGTCTTTACCAACTGAGAATTTCCCAATTACCCTCATTTTTCCATCTGCCTGTTTCAGTCTTTTTTCAGGATTTTGCAATGTCAGAATGAAAGTCCCGCCAGTTTCAAGATGGTTTGAGATACAATTTAAGGCTTCTTGTTGTTTTTCTGTTGTTAATATTTCGCTTAGAGAATGGAATGGCAATATTATCAAACTAAATTTTTTATCAAGTTTAAGGTTGGTAACATCCATTTCGACTAAGTCAACAGAATAATCCTCATTGCTGATTTTTTTCTTAAATGAATCAAGCATTCCTTTTGAATAATCAACACAGGTCATTTTTCTGCCAGCTTTTAAAAGAGGAATTGAAACTCTTCCTGTTCCGCACATTAATTCTAATATCTCTCCTCCATAATTTTCAGTCTCTTTTGTAAAAAATGGAATATCAAAATCAACATTTACATAGAAATCGTAAATATCAGCAACCTTGTCAAAATTAATCGTGTTTTTATCTTTCATTTCTTAACTCCTTTGTAATCGGGTTCGGTCTTTTTGTATGACGCACAACGACCGAGGCTATGGGCATTTGGCGGTTTGCGGGAGCGTTCACTGTCGCACAGCGACAAGGTGAATGCGGGAGCAAAACCTGCCAATTGCACGTCAGCCAGCCAATGACCATAGGCGGGTGTTATGCATAGTACTTTAGTCGTCTTTCTCCATGGCTCTGTGAAAACCATAAAAACCTTCAGAATCCATTCCGTCCATATATTCTTCTTCAATTATTTCAAGCATTTCTTTTTGTTGATTCTCATCTTTTAATTCAAGTTCTTCATCTACAATATCTGATTTTACAAATATACTTTTGCCAACTCTACGTGTTTCAAATAAGCCATAATCATCAACCTCAGCCACTGATCTGTATAAACAATATATTTCTTCATAACCATCAAGGTCTAGATTTGAAATCCAATCATATATATCTGTGTTTTTCCCTTTCCCATTTAACATTTCAATAATCTCTATTAATTCAGTTACATCTTGCTTCAAGATTTGAGATTCAAAACCATGAAATATATTATTTCTATATTGATTCAATTGCTCCAAATTTCTTAACACAGTTGAACTAATCACACCTAATGAGTATAAACTCTTTATCAAATATAATACAGGCTTTTTACTCAATTCTTCGTTCATGTTCAATGATCTTAGCTTAATTCGCAAGGAAGCTTCAAACACTGTCCAACCTAGAAGAAAAGCAGGTATAATATTATTGTTGTTGAGTAGGATTTTACAGTCTGTTATTCTTTTCACAATAGTCTCACTATCAATAATAAGCAAATTATTTTCTATTTGAAGTTCACTTTTGGGATTAGTGAAAACAAGTTCAAATCTCCAATTATTTGTTGAGTTGATTATGTTTGCAAGTTCTTCTAGTCTTTTAAAATCTGTCTTTGAACTTGAAGATTTAACCTCAATTACAACATTGTCATTTTCGCTTCTAGCAATTAAGTCCACTTGAAATTTCTTTAAAAACTCGGGTAGTAAACTTTGTTGAGGCTCAACAATTACTTCATAGCCTTTTTTCTTATAGTCTTTGGCTATTTCTTTTATTTTTCTTTCAATTCCTTGAATATATTGTGATTCCATTAGTCTAAATCTTGATTGTTTATATGCTTTTGAACTTTCACATGAATAAAGTCATTACCTCGACTGAATCCTTCTAGTATTTTTGGAGAAACACTTCTAATCTTATAGCTTCCATTTATGTCTTTTCTACGACTCCTTGCTTCTACCACTTGAGAATCGTCAATATAAACTATTCCATTTAATGAGTCTTGAATAGGTTTTATTATATTGTCAACATCACCCGACTGATTCTCGTAATAATAAGTGATAGTAATATCGACTTCATCAGTTGTTGGGGTAAACCCAACAGGAAGTACACTGGTAGCTTCATTTGCTACCATAGCTTTGTAATTTCTTTTCTTTGCTTTGTTTTTGGATTGCAAAGACAATGGAGGTCCATTAAAGATAAATTCTATTGGGAACATACTTTTTCATTTTTTTTTAGTATTATGCATAACGAACGGCACTAAGCGGCATACCCGATAGGGTTGCGCTTAGTGCATGTTAGCCGTTCGGCATTATGTCCTTCTATTTAACTTCAAATTGATAAATTAATCTATAATATTTTTTTGTGTCTGCCCACCAAATAAAACTATCTCTTTCTAAATGCTTTCTCAAACCACTACTTGAATTTTTATCAGTTGTATATAACAATGTGTATTTATAACGATTCTTGGGTAACTCACTCCTCCAACCGAATGAGCCAACCCACGCAACAGTCATAGAGTCAGGAAACAAAGGAGAACCACCAGCAAAATTATAATCCAGTCTACCAAAAAAATCTCGAGTCCATATAGAATCAACTAAGATACTAATTGAACCCCAAAAGTAACCTTTTATGTATTGTCCGTAGATTGTATCATTTGAATTGTTCTTCAACAAAAAAAATGGCGGTTTATAAAATTCATCTCCCTTTAATTTAGGTAGATATTGAATTTCAAGATTATGCTTAGGTTCATAGTATTTTACTATTTCAATATTTCCGCTTTGTTTTTCCTTCTTATCAAAGTTGTTTTTTGAAGTTCTTAAGTTTATTTCAATGTCTGTCTCATTTCCATGTGTCGAGAAAGTATATTTAAATTCTTCTTTACCTATTGTCTTGTTCTCAAATTTCAGCGATAGAATATAGTTTTCTCTTTTTGAAGGAATATCCAATGTGTCTTCAAATTTCCTAACTGTATCATTCAGTATTTCAATTTCATTTGTTGAAGATTTCAATACAACGTATGCTCTGTTTACCTCTTTAGCGTAACTTGAGTAATTGAAATTTAATTTAATCTGAGCAATACAGTTCAGACAGAATATAATTAAAATAGTTGATAAAAATGCTCGTACTTTCATAATTTCAATTTTCTATTCGCACAGACTTTTGTTTTTTTTATGCTGACGGCTAACGACCGAGGCTATGGGCATTTGGCGGTTTGCGGGAGCGTTCACTGTCGCACAGCGACGAAGTGAATGCGGGAGCAAAACCTGCCAATTGCACGTCAGCCAGCCAATGAACATAGGTGTGTGTTAGGGGCTGTTATTGTTTCAATATAAGTTTGATCCAAATTCAGTGAATTTAGATATTCGCCCTTCATATTTATTTTTAGTGCTTCCTCCTTTTACTATTTTTTCTTCTTGTACTACGGATTCAATTCTTATATATATTGAAAATCCGACATCCGGTTTTTCCATAAAGTCTTTTTTATTCTCTTTGCTTAAAACGAAGTTATTTTCATAAAGGTGTGAATCGTTATTTTGAATCGCCTTATAGTACGCTGAAAAGCATTCTCCACCATTCTCCGTTTCTGTAATGAAATTTTCTATAAAGTCAATAGTATAGTCTAACTCTCCAATGAATTGATTTATGTAAAAACCCATAAAAACAGGTTGTTCAATTTTGTCGTAGTATCTAATTCTAAATGCATTTTGTAATATTTCTAAGAAAAAAGGATCAAATTTACCAGTCACATTCTTATTGACTTTGTTTAAAAGATTTTTTAGTTTCTCAAATCTGTCGAAATGATAATGATATTTTTCTCTCTCTTTGAGATTAAATACAATTAAAGCTTTCAGATATTTTTCAACAGAAGTACTTGCAAGTGTTAGTCCTTGAATTATCAAATGATTATTAAGTAACAAGCGAGCAGCAATATAATCGCGATAACCAAGGTCCATTAACCAATGTCCTTTATAAAGCTTTTCTGTCCATGTAATTGGATTGTCCATAATAATTATGAATAATTTCTGATTAAATTTGAATATCATTTTTTTATAATAGCCCCTAACGACCGAGGCTATGGGCATTTGGCGGTTTGCGGGAGCGTTCGCTGTCGCACAGCGACAAAGTGAATGCGGGCGCAAAACCCGCAAAGTGCACGTCAGCCAGCCAATGCCTATAGGCGGGTGTTAGCAGCAGTTTTTTTATTTATCCCAATGTTTCGCACATTCATCACAAATACTAATGTCATTTACATTTAGTTCTCGATATAGTTTTCTGATATTTTGCGCTAGTCTTCCAGGGTAAATATTTTCCGGCATTTCTGGCTTAAATCCCATAGAATGGCAAATAACACATTCATTTAACCATTTTCTTGCTTCGGGATACATTTTAATGTATTGTTCTTTTTCTCTATTCTTTGAGGACATTCGCAAGCTATTTTAAATGCGATCTTTCAATCTATCGTTTATTTTTTCTGTAAGTAATTGTACTAATTCTTCGTCCATAAATTCGTAATTATCTGGTATATCTAAGATTTCAATGTCGGGCAGTTCTAAATTCATGTAAAGTTCACGCAATTTAGCTCGTTGTCGTGTTTCCATTACTAGAACTAAATCAGCCCAATTTAAATCTTTTTCAGAAATTTTTCTGTCACTTTTCGGACTTAGTCCAGCAGAACGTATGTTGAATCTGTCGTCGTTTTTAAAAATGTATTCGGCTGTTCGGCTGCGTCTCTTATTTCGACCACAAACTACAAGTATATTCGGTCTCTCTGTCATTTTCTTTTTTTTCTAAAATTGCTGCTAACTCCTAACTATACGAACCCCTTTTCTGTATGCGAACCAGTAGTTCGTATATATTTATTACATTATAACTATATTCATCTGAATTACTTCAACTTACCAAAACACAACAGCAGATACTCATTTCGCATACATTAAATCCAGACTCTACCCAGCACCCCAAATCGTTCTCGTAATTCTCCTAAATCAACAACCATCCCTCCCCACGCAACCCCAGAGAAACCACAATTTGCGCGCATCAGCACCAGACCATCCGGTTAACATTTCATCCTTAGAAATTTCGACTTACAAACATAGAAATAAATTTTGATAATTTTAACTCACACTCCCAATTTTCTTTCATCTTTAATCACTTAGCTGCATATTAGCCAAATAAAAATGTATTATCGGCCGCAGCAAGCAGAGATTTAATCACATTCATTAGCAGTAGTAAAAACAATTTAACCCTGCCAACCATAAGCAATTAAGAATATTTAAGTGACAGGTAATTTTGTCAGGTACTGACATCCGGCAAAAAATGGCAGATGCCCCTATTTGAAGTAGTTACAGACAAAACAGGACTTGGGTGCGGCGAGAACAGTACCTTGTTGAAGACAAAACAGGACTTTGCTGATGATAGATGCCCATCTATCTGAAAATAGATGGGCATCTAATGTGAACCAGATGGGCATCTAATGCGAACAAGTCGGGCAACTAATGTCAATGAGATGGGCATCTGCCGTCAACAAGTTGGGCATCTATAACCAATCAGTCGGGCAAGGGCAAATAAAAACCGGACGACTTATCATGGTAAGCCGCCCGGTTTTTCAGGGATAAGTGACAATCAGGTTACTTGCTCAGAGTACTAGCTTGTCGGAATTCAACTTTGGCAATCGCTTCCTTCAATTCCTTGCCCGGGGAGAAGCGGATGTTGACTTTCTTCACCTTTGTAGCATTGACATCAGCTTCGGTTTCTGATCCTTCGGCATTCAGGGTGAGGTAGAACGAACCCCAATCGCCTAATTGAATGGACTGCCCGTTGTGCAGCGCCCTAAGCATGATTTTGTGTAACTGTGAAAGCGCCATCTCGGCTTCCTTCGGGTTCAGTGTGGTCTCATCGGCAATCTGACGTGCCACTTCTTTTTCTTTCAACATACCGGTGGATCGTAATGTTGGATACCACTTTGGCGTTGCACTGGCATCGGATGGATTCCTCCGTTGCATCTTGTTATAAAAAACAGCCATAATAAATAGTTTTGTGTTTGCTCTTTATGTATAGAAACAAACTGGTTATAATTAAAAAATATCGTGGTGACTATACCAAAGATTGTGCTGTTTTTGGACGGAAAATTGGAATGATTACATACTTCATAAAATTTAAGTTAAATATGGGACAATCATTGCGTGCGATTGAGCAGGAGGTTGCTTCGCTAGCTCGCAATGACGGGGCAACCACACCGATAAGAATAATTATAACTAATAAATATAAAACATGAAATAAATTTTGTGCTAAAGCAGTAAATTTGCGATTTCAATCTAACCGAGAAAAACATTAACCCTATGGAAACCCTAATTAACACCCGATTAGTATCTGTTTTTGAGCAAATAAAGCACACCGACGAAAATGGGAATGAGTTCTGGATGGCAAGACAATTAGCCAAAACTCTGGGATATGCTGATTTCAGAAATTTTATTTCAGTAATTGAAAAAACGAAGGAAACATGTAAAAGCAGGGGACAAAAAATAGATAACCATCTCGTTGAAGTTAACGAGATGGTATCGATTGGTTCAGGTGCCGGACGTGCAATGCAAAGCTATAAACTAAGCCGATATGCTTGTTATTTAATTGTACAAAATGCTGATTCAAGAAAAGAAATAGTTACACAGGCGCAAAGCTATTTCGCCGAACAGTCTAATTCACTGACAACCAACAACTACAGAATAAGAAATGTTATCCATACTATAGATGGACAGCAAATTATACTTGACAAAGATTTAGCAAAATTGTACGAAACTGACACCAGGACAATTAAACAAGCGGTAAAAAGAAACCAGGAAAGATTCCCTGCTGATTTTATGTTTGTACTCTCCGATGCACAAATGAGCACCATGGTATCACAATTTGTGATACCATCAAAGAAGTATTTTGGAGGATCCAGACCATTTGCATTTACAGAACAAGGTATTGCAATGTTGTCGGCAGTACTTCGCACGCCCGTTGCAATTGAAATCAGCCTGCAAATAATACGGGCGTTTATTGAAATGCGAAAACTGCTAATTAATAACACATTGATACTTCAAAGGCTTAATCAAATTGAGATCAAGCAAATAGAAACAGAACACAGGTTTGAGAAAGTATTCCAGGCTTTGGAGGAAAAGAACAATAAGCCGGACCGTAGTGTATTCTATAAAGATGCTGTTTTTGATGCTTTTAGTTTTGTAAGTGATATTATCCGGGATGCCAAAACCTCAATTATTCTGATTGATAATTATGTAGATGATACTGTGTTGACTTTACTAAGTAAACGCAAGGTTGATGTTGAAGCGGTCATCTATACCCCACATTTAAATAAACAGTTAGAGTTGGAATAAGGAATAAGTGTTGGTATATAGGAACATAATATCATCAGGATTCGAACTGTATTTTATTTTTTTATCTTTGTACCCAATTCAACCAGTCATCACAACAATCCCATGCTGACCATCGAAGAGGAATATTTCTATTACCTGAAGTTTGAGAAGGGTTTGTCGGATAATTCAGTTGTCGCCTATAAAAACGACATACAGAAATTATCGGATTTTCTCTCGGATGCACATGTGGAGTTGGCAAAGGCTGAACAGGTACACCTCCGCGATTTTATCGTTGAAATCAGCTCGCTGGGCATTCATCCGCGTTCGCAGGCCCGGATTTTATCAGGCATTAAATCATTCTATTATTTCCTGATTTATAAAAACAAACGGGAGGATGACCCGACGGAATTGTTGGAAAGTCCGAAAATTGGATTGCACTTGCCTGAAGTCTTAACGGTCGACGAGATTGACCAAATCATCGGTGCCATCGATTTATCGAAACCCGAAGGTCAGCGCAACAAGGCAATGCTGGAAATCCTCTATGGTTCTGGCTTGCGGGTATCCGAACTGGTCAATTTGCAAATAGCCAATCTGTATATTGAAGAAGGATACATGCTCGTGGAGGGGAAAGGCAGCAAACAACGATTGGTTCCGCTTTCTCCGCAATCCATCAATCAGTTGAAGTTGTGGTATATCGACCGGAACATGCTGGACATCAAAAAAGGGCATGAACAGTACGTGTTTCTGAACCGGCGGGGCACGCAACTGACCCGCGCCATGATTTTTACCATCGTCAGGGAGCTGACCGCGGCTGCCGGTATCCGTAAAAAGGTGAGTCCGCATACTTTCAGGCATTCTTTTGCCACGCATTTGCTGGAGAACGGCGCCAACCTGCGTGCCATTCAGCAATTACTCGGACATGAATCCATCACGACCACGGAGTTATATACCCATATCGACATCCATTTCCTGAAAAAAACAATCCTCGAATGTCATCCGATGTTGAAAAAATGAAAAAGCATACCTACATAATCCTGTTGGTTTGGTTGTGCAGCTTCTCGTGGGGACTGGCACAAGAAACGGTTGTGGTGGGAACTGTGCGCAGCAAAACAGATAAAACGCCGATACAATCGGTCAATATTTACCTTAAGAACACGCAAATCGGGGTCGTAACGGATGAAGATGGCTTTTATGTCCTGAAGCATACCGGTCCGGAAAACACCCTCGTATTTTCGTGTATCGGGTACAAAACACAGGAGTTTAAAATTAAACCGGGAGAGACAGCGGGTTTGTATGTCGAAATGCGGGAAGACATCAATTTATTGCAGGATCTTTTCGTGCTTCCAGGTGCCAATCCGGCATTGGACCTGATGCAGCGGGTCAGGGAAAACAGGATAAAGAATGATATTTATAACCATCCGGTAACTCTTTCGAATGAAGAACAGCAAGTCGTCCTCCTCAGTCGCAATCGTAATAGAAATGATTCTACTACATTTCTTCCTTTGTATTTATCAACAGCTTCTTATCTCAAATCGGGCAATACACCACCAGTCAGTCTGCGCAAAGAGGCAAAGGCCAGTCCGGAAAACGCGGCCATCCTGCTTGAAAAACTGCTGGGTGAGTTTACAACCGATTTGAATTTCTACCACAACACCGTTGTCTTGCTCGGGAAACATTTTGTCAGTCCCTTAGCCAACGTCGCCAACTCCTATTACCGCTTTTTCATCATCGACAGCATTCAGTCGGAAGCAGGGAAGCAATATTACCTCCGTTACAGGACGAAAAACAACAAAAACCTCGCGTTCAACGGTGAGTTATGGATAGATTCGGCAACTTACGCGCTGACAAGGATTACCGCGGAACTGCCGGCGCGTTCGAACATCAATTACATCCGCAACCTGCGATTAAGCAATCAATATCAAAGCACAGATCAGGGATATTGGTTCCCGAAAGAAGCAGCCTTGTCGCTGAACATGACCTATCAACTGCTGGCCGACAGCGCAAATCTATCTCCTGAAATCTACATAGAGAAAAGAACCTATGCTACTATCAAGGATACTTTGATTGTTGCACAACCTGAATTTGCCGGAACGCCTTTCAGCAAAGAGGAACTGGAAATGAAATTAGCCGAAATGAATGATTTGCCACTGATGAAAACAGCCAAATGGATTGCTGACGGGGTTATTACGGGCTACGTTCAGGCCGGAAAAATCGACATCGGCAAGGTGTATCAGTTGGCGCGCCTCACCAACATCGAAGGAACGCGTTTCAATCTGCCGCTCCGCACCAACGAATTGCTCTGGAAAAACTTCACCATCGGGGGATATTGGGGATATGGCTTCCGGAACAAACAACATCAGTTTTCAGCTTATGCCGCATGGAAACTTCCGCTGAAAAATAAAACGGTGATTAGTGCCGGTTATACCGATGATTTGCGACGGGTTGATTATGATTATAATGACTTTTTACTAAGAGAAAACCCTTTGCTTTCAGGCGACGAAGATATTGCCAATACTTATTTCGGATTCCGCTCGTCGGATAAAATCAATCCGAGAAAAGAGTTTTATGCCTCCGTTTCGCATGACTGGAATCCGGGTATCGAAAGTAAATTCTTTTACAGAAATCATCAGTATACCGGAAATGAGGCGCTCCCATTTCAATTAAACGGGATTGAGGCCGGAGCGATGCATCATCAGTCGGTTTCGCTGACAACCCGCTTCTCCCGGAATGAAAGAACCTACGAAGATCACCTGGATCGTATACACATCCACAATTACCATCCGGTAGTCTATTTAACCTTAGAAGGCGGTGAAGCAACGATTCATCAGCATAGGTATCCGTACGGAAAAGTGAACGCGAAACTCAATCACCGCCTCTTGTTCAGCATCGGGGAATGGAATTACAACCTCGATGCCGGATGGATATGGGGTGCTGTTCCTTATAACCTCCTGTGGATGCCTCAGGGCAGTGAAACCCTGCTTTTCAAGCGTTATCATTACAACCTGATGAACTACATGGAATATGCCTACGATAAATACATCGCCATGCACCACGAATGGGTGTTCAACGGCATTTTGTTCAATCAGATTCCGGTGATTCGGCTACTAAACCTGCGGGAACTGGTTTCCTTCAAATGTCTGTATGGTTCTCTGTCAGATAATCATGCTGCTGTCCTTGATTTTCCAGCTGAAACAGGGAAACTGCATAAACCCTATATGGAAGTCGGCGTTGGTTTCACCAATATCTTCCGGATTTTCTCGCTGCAATCGGTCTGGCGACTCACCGACAGAGATAAAATGAACGCCCGTACGTGGAGTATCATCACAGGTATCCGGTTTAATTTTTAGCATTTCAGAAAGTTTTATTTATCTTTGCGTGATTAAACAAACAGCAATGGAAACATCAACTTTGAAAATCGCAGTCATAGGCGCAGGTAACATGGGAGGAGCCATCGCCAGGGGAATCGCATCCGGCAGCTTTTCGTTTGCCACGGATGTGAGTGTAAGTGATATCAGTGAGCAAAATCTGGAAGCCCTGAAAGCGTTTTCTCCGGACATCGAAACCACGACATCCAATGTTGAAGTCATCAAAAATGCCGATATCATCCTGCTCGCGGTGAAACCCTGGTTGGTTGAGAAAGTGACAGATGAAATAAGGGGAAAAATTAATTATAAGAAACAAATGGTCGTTTCTGTCGCGGCAGGTATCGACATCAACACCCTTTCTTTTCAGCTCGACGAAGACGCCACTATTTTCAGGGTCATTCCCAATACAGCCATCGATGTAAAGCAAAGTGTATCTATCATTTCAGCTTATCAGGCAACGGAAGCGCAACTGGCTGTTATTTCAGAGATTTTCGGTGGATTGGGTAAAGTTTTTATCGTTCCCGAATCACAACTGAATGCCTACATGTCGCTTTCTTCCTGTGGCATTGCTTATGCATTCCGCTATATTCGCGCCGCGATGGAAGGTGGTGTGGAAATGGGCATACCGGCACAAACAGCGAAAGAAGTAGTTATACAAACTCTCCGTGGCGCCATCGAATTATTAGAAAAAAACAACACGCATCCCGAAGTGGAGGTAGACAAAGTTACTACTCCGGGCGGTATCACCATCAAGGGACTGAACGA
Organism: Paludibacter sp.; assembly: GCA_034928085.1. GTDB lineage: Bacteria > Bacteroidota > Bacteroidia > Bacteroidales > Paludibacteraceae > Paludibacter. The sequence goes on along the minus strand of JAYFPG010000025.1, from coordinate 30,762 downwards.
GATGGAAGCCAATGGTTTTACCAACGCGGTCATCAAAGGATTAAAAGCATCACACATTAAATAGTATATGAAGATAGTCAACCTTTCTGAACAAAATTCAATTTTAAACCAATACCTGAAGGAAATCAGGTCAGTAGAAATCCAGCATGACTCCATGCGTTTCCGGCGCAATCTCGAAAGAATCGGGGAAATTATGGCGTATGAAATCAGCAAATCACTTCAATATGTTTCAGAAGATGTTCAAACACCGCTGGGTATTGCACCCGTCAACGTGATGAATGAACAGTTGGTTATTTCGACTATCCTGCGCGCGGGGCTCCCCTTTCATCAGGGATTCCTGAGTTATTTCGACAAGGCTGAAAATGCCTTTGTATCGGCTTACCGCAAATACAAAGACGCGCTGAAATTCGAGATCTTTATTGAATATATCGCTTCACCTGACCTCACCGGGAAAACACTGATTATTACCGACCCGATGCTGGCAACAGGTGGTTCGATGGAGTTGGCTTTCGGCGCCCTGAAAACAAAAGGTACACCGGCACACATTCATGTGGCATCTGTAATATCGAGTCAGTATGCCGTGGATTACATCCGTGAGCACCTGCCCGAAACTAAAACCACCATCTGGACAGCCGCTATAGATCCGGAACTTGATGACCATTCCTACATCATCCCGGGATTGGGAGACGCTGGCGATTTGGCTTTCGGACAAAAGTTGTAAACAATAATGAATTAATATAAATCCTACATTCTAACAATTATGAAGCAGTTTTTAAAATTCACATTAGCCACGATAGTTGGTGTTGTTATCGTTTCCATACTGGGAACTATCCTGATGTTTGGGATTCTTGGCGCCATTGGCGCTTCTGCCGATAAACCGGTAAAGACAGAACCGGGTTCAGTTTATCAGCTTGATTTGAAAGGACAGTTGGTCGACCGTTCGCAGGATGACCCGTTCAGCAGCGCGATGGCTGAAGCTTTCGGACAACCTGAAGTCAATGTAATCGGACTGGATGATGTGTTATCCAATATCGAAAAAGCAAAAAACGACTCCAATATCGTGGGTATCTACCTGAAAGGGGGCGTGCTTTCCGGAGGTTTTGCTTCGATGAAAGAAATTCGCGATGCCTTGCTTGACTTCAAATCTACAGGTAAATTTATCGTCGCGTATGCCGATACCTACGCGCAATCAAATTATTACCTGGCTTCGGTTGCAGATAAGATCCTGTTGAACCCTACGGGAATGCTTGAACTGAAAGGGCTATCAGCTGAACTGATGTTTTTTAAGAATACGCTGGATAAACTCGGCATCGAAATGCAGGTTGTCAGGGTGGGCACATTTAAATCAGCCGTTGAGCCGTTTATCAATACCAAAATGAGTGATGCCAACCGCTTGCAGGTGAACACCTATGTATCATCCATCTGGAATACCCTTGTAAATGGCATTGCCGACAGCCGAAAAATTGCTGCTGAACAGCTAAATGCTTATGCCGATGAAATGATGCTGTTTCAACAAGCAGAAAAATACAAGGCATACAATCTTGTAGATTCATTGGTTTATGTCGATGAGGTAGACAGTATCCTGAAAGACTTCAGGAAAGAATACAAGGTGATTAAACACAAAGCCATGAACAAGGTTCCTGATCTTAAAAAGTTCCAAAAAGACAAAGTGGCTGTAATCTATGCAATTGGCGGCATCGACGGCAATTCAACTGAAGGCATTATTTCTGAGAAATTAGTTGAATCGATTGATGAGGCGGCAAAAGCTAAAGATGTGAAAGCAGTCGTGTTGCGGGTGAGTTCTCCGGGTGGTAGCGCTTATGGTTCCGAACAAATCTGGCGGGCGCTGACTAATCTGAAAAAGGAAAAACCGCTTATTGTATCCATGGGTGACTATGCTGCTTCCGGAGGTTATTACATTGCCTGTATGGCCGATTCAATCGTGGCTCAGCCTAATACAATCACCGGTTCAATCGGCATTTTCGGTGTAATTCCAAACATAGAAGGTCTGAACAAGAAACTCGGATTTAGTTACGACGGTGTGAAAACAAATAAGATGAGTGATGCCATTTCGGTTAACAGGGCTTTCACTTCAGAAGAAAAGTTGCTGATGCAGAACTACATCAACAATGGTTACGAGTTATTTGTAAAACGATGCGCCGAAGGCAGGTCCAAAACAGTTGAAGAAATTAAATCTATCGCCGAAGGCCGCGTGTGGACAGGCGAAGATGCATTGAAAATTGGTTTAGTAGATGCCCTTGGCGGATTGGATAAAGCCATTGCCATGGCAGTAGAAAAAGCCAAACTGGATGCCTATCAGATTCGCGAATATCCGGCGAAAGAAGACTTTGCTACTAAATTGATGAAGGTACTCAATGGCGAAGTGGAAGTCAGAATCCTGAAATCACGGTTGGGAGAACACTACAATGTAATTCAGCACCTGAAACAATTCGAAGATATGAAAGGGATACAGGCCAGAATGCCCTATGATATCATTTTCAGATAATCCGAAGGTCATTCCCTAAAACAAAAATGCCGGCATTCGAAATTTTCCCTGCCGGCATTTTTGTTTATTGAATATTATCAGATGCTTGCGACCAGTTCTTTCATAATCAACGTCATCAGCGGCTGCACTTTATTGCCAATCTCCTGCACTTCTTCGTGTGTTACTTCCACTATTTTACCTGGAACTCCCAAATCAGTAATAATGGACATGCCAAACACATTCATCCCTGCATGATTGGCTACAATAACCTCGGGAACAGTACTCATACCAACCGTATCCCCTCCTATAATTCTGAAATATTTGTACTCAGCAGGTGTTTCAAAAGTGGGACCGGTAGTGCCCACGTAAACACCTTCGACCACCTTAATATTGTTTTTAGCAGCAATCGCCTTTGCCTTTGCAATAAGCTCTTTTGAATAGGCTTCGCTCATATCGGGGAACCGGGTTCCCAACTGATTGTAATTCCTTCCCCTCAACGGATGCTCCGGGAATAAATTGATATGATCGGTGATAATCATGAGGTCTCCGATTTCAAAATCAGGATTTACACCTCCTGAAGCATTCGAAACCAACAGGTTGTCAATTCCGATAGCCTTCATAACACGAACCGGAAAAGTAACCTGCTTCATGTCATATCCTTCGTAATAATGAAAACGTCCCTGCATGGCAAGCACTTCGGTTTGCCCGAGTTTTCCTATAATAAGCTTTCCACTGTGACCTTCCACCGTCGAAACCGGGAAATTGGGTATCTGTTCATAAGGAATTTCCAATGTATCTGTTAACTGGGTAACGAGATTGCCTAAGCCTGTACCCAGAACAATGCCAATCTTCGGACTTGTCTTGATGATACCTTTCAGGTAATCAGCGGTTTCCTGAATTTTCTGCAACATAATCTGTAATTTTTTTTATTAATGCCGTTTCTTTGTAATTGAGTATTTCAACCCGTATGGGCAACACAAAGATATAATATTTAAGCGAATTGGGTACGGCTTTATTTTTTATTAACCTGGCTGCATCTTTTTCTGTAACCAGGATGAGTTTCTCCTGATTTTGAATCTCGTTGAATTTCTTCTCAATCTGCATGATATCCTTTTTCGAAAAATCATGATGGTCATTGAAATGCAAACTTCTGACATCGGTTGAGTAATCTGCCAGGTAAGCATTTATCATTTGCGGGGAAACAATTCCCGTTACCAGCAGAATGGAAGCACCGCGTTTTTTTATCTTCTTAAATAGCCAGTGTTCATCGGCATAGCGAATAAAAAGAGGCAATGGTTCATCGTATACATAAGTTGAAAAAAACACCGGATGATAGATGGATGGCCTGACTTCGTGTTCGATGATGCGCATATCAATCGGCTTCATATCAGCCGGACATTTGGTGACAATAATGATATCAGCGCGGCGACTACCCCTTGCCGATTCCCTGAGATTCCCCCCCGGCAGTAACGAATCACGGGTATGCAGTCGTTTGTAATCTGTAAGTAAGATGGATAAGCCAGAGCGGATTTTGCGGTGCTGAAATGCATCATCGAGAATGATGGCATCTAAGTTGGGATACAGCTTCATCAACTGATCAATTCCCTCACTCCTGTTCTCGCAAACTGCAACGGGTATCTTACTGAATTTCTGATAAATCTGAAATGGTTCATCTCCAATTCGATTGGCATCGGCATGTTGATCTGCCAACACAAAACCTTTAGTTTTTCGCTTATAACCGCGGCTGAGCATCGCGACACGAAAAAGAGATTGTAACTCGGTAAGAATAAATTCTACATGCGGGGTTTTCCCTGTTCCTCCAACGGTAAGATTGCCTACTGAGATGATGGCTGTTCCTTTTTCTTCCGTCGAAAGCGCTCCTATGTCATATAACCAGTTCCTCATACCGGTAACGATTCCGTAGAGTATCGAAAACGGAAGAAACAGCAGGTATCTGAGTGCTTTCTTCATTATTAAATGCTAATTTTGGATGCTTACCTGGTGCAAAGTTAACAATTCAGGACATCAATTAAAATAATTAACAAAATATTTGTCCCGATTGTTTGATGTCAAGGCAGCTTAGGGTACAGGATCATAACCACTTCCACCCCAGGGGTGGCAACTCAGGATACGTTTGATGGCCAACCATCCGCCTTTGAAAATGCCATGTTTCATCACTGCTTCAATGGCATACTGAGAGCAGGTCGGAGTATACCGGCAGCTTGGAGCCTTCAGCGGAGAAATGGCATATTTGTAAAAATATACCGGTATCAGGAACAGATGTCGAAGCCATTTTTTCATGTTGTGAACAATTGGAGCAACTTTGTTAATGTATGTTTGATTTTATCCTCAATAACTTTGTACTCCGGTAACTTGTCTGACAAATAGGTAACCGCAATTTGCAGAGATTTATCATTATGCAGACAATTCTCCAGCAAAGCAGCTTTGTTGAGCCGGTACGCCTCTCTGATTTGCCTTTTAATCCTGTTCCGGTGTACCGCCTTCTTGATTTTCTTTTTTGGAACACTGATGAGAATCTTCACCCCGGCATCCTGCTGTTCATCTGAAAATTTATACACAACTCTCAGCGGATACGCAATAAATGCTTCCCCTTCAGCAAACAGCTTCCCGATGCGAATCTCTCCGCATAACTTTTCTTTCTTGGGAAATGTGTTTTTCGTACTCATCAAATTTTAACCGGGGTTTTCATTTTTGAATAAAAAATAATCCCAAAAGTACGTTTTTTTCGTGACTTTCGGGATTTTTATTTTTTTGTTGCTACCAGGATTTACTTTCCGTTTGCTTTCAACTTTTTAAAATGATCCTTCAAAAAGCCATCCAGGGCCATTGTCATCGAGGGATATTGTGACGATGGAGCCTCCAGGTCAAGTCTTAATCCGGCCTCACGCACAGCTGTAGCTGTTGTCGAACCAAAGCATCCGATTTGTATTTCTCCCTGCTTAAAATCAGGGAAGTTTTTCAATAATGACTGAACTCCGATGGGACTAAAGAAAAGAATCAAATCATAATTAAAATCGTCCTTCGGAGTGAACGGATTGGCTACCGTTCTGTACATAATCGCTTTGGTATAAGTAATTTTCGACCCGTCAAGTGCCGTAATAATCTCTTCGTTTAATACTTCCGGTGTTACAAATAAGAATTTTTCTGTTGCATGTTTGTTCAAAACCGTGATAAATTCAGGAAGTTTTCCTGTTGTCCCATAAAAAACCTTCCGTTTACGGTAATGGATGTAATGTTGTAAATAAACTGCAACTGACTCGGAAATACAAAAATACTTCATGGTCTCGGGAATGGTAATCCTCATCTCCTCACACAAATGAAAGAAATGATCAATACCCTGTTTTGCATTGAAAATTATCGCCGAAAAATCCAGAATTGAAACACGTTGAGCACGAAATTCCTTCGCACTCAAAGGCTCGACTTTGATAAATTGATGAAAATCAATCTTAACATTGTATTTCTCGCTGATGTCAAAATATGGAGATTTTTCTCCTTGAGGCTGCGGTTGAGAAACCAGTATCTTCTTAATCTTCAAGACCAAATAAATTTAAGTTTAAAACTCTTTAATTATCCATTTATAGACTTGATACATACCGATTAGCGGCAAAATTTCAAGAGTGCAAAGATACAACAATATGTGAAAGAAATCTAATATTTTCCGGTAAAAAATCTGAAAATATTTAACTGTTAAAAAAATGAGTGCTGAAAATGTGAAGATTAAGGCTATAATATCAAATAATTTCACATTAAGGCCATCATAGAAATAGATCTTCAGAATCAGAAGCGGAAAGAGCAGTATCCCTAAAAATGAGAGGGTATTGTAAAAGTTTTCTGACCCAATTTTGAATAACTCTTTGTTCAAAAAGGTATATGCAACCATTTTTGTCAATATCTGCTTCAAAAATAAAAATGTCAGACTACTCAGAAATAACAATACATATACTTTAAGATTGAGAATTATTGTCGGAAAGAATGTGAGATAGAGATACAGCGTGATTACTCCAACCGAAAATAAAACGAGCAAAAAACGGGACTGATATTCTTCTGCAGTGGTTTTGCTGAAAAGGCTATTTCGGGTTTTAACTTTGGTAATATTTTTTAACGAATCCTCAATCCAGCTATAAGACCGGTTTAATGAAAAGAAGAAAAAAACGAAAAAAACAAAGACTACCCCGAATATCCAATTTTCGTTATGCGGAAGTCGGGCAATGGGTTCACCTTCAAAGCGTATGGCTTTTGTGGTAACAACCGATTGCAGTGTAGTGGTATCGGGGATGTTGATTGTATCTATAATATTCAAATCCGGCATTTTGTCTTATAAAGCAGCAAAGTTTCGTGCATTTTCATCCCATTGAACCGAGTTCTCTATTGCTTCCATTACTTTTTCGGGGGAAGATACAACTGTCCACATAGCCCGGTGCTCTTCGCCCATGAAATTTTCATCAACCGAACGGTTCAGCATTTCAATGAGTGGGTCGAAATATCCATCGACATTACATATAATAATTGGTTTCGTGAAAATACCCAGTCTTTTCCAGGTGATTACCTCAAGTAACTCTTCCATGGTACCGCAACCACCGGGTAATGCCACCGCAGCATCTGCCAAATCTGCCAGCTTTTCTTTCCGCTCATGCATGGTTTCTAACAGTATCAATTCCGTCAACCCCTTGTGATTCCATTCAACTTCACACATGAATCCGGGAATAATACCGGTCACCTTTCCGCCACGTTCGAGCACGGTATCAGCAATCTTTCCCATCAGTCCGCGGTGACCTCCACCGTAAATCAACCTGCAATCTCTTTCAGCCAGGATTTCACCTAATTTTTCAGCAGCATCAAAAAATACCGGTCTTACCTGTGAACTGGATGCGCAATAAACACAAATATTCTGCATGTGGATATTTTAAGAAATTTATAATAATCATGCAAAAGTACATTTTCTTTCTGTATTTTTGAACAAAAATTTAACTCAGTTATGATATTGGTTACAGGCGCTACCGGATTAGTCGGGGGACATTTACTCTGGCATTTATTGCAAAAACACGAACAGATTGTTGCTTTGAAAAGAAAAACAAGTAATTTGAAACCGCTCAGGACAATCTTTAGTTTTTATACCGACGAGCCGGATGCCTGGTTAAATAAAATTGAATGGCGGGACGCGGATATCCTTGACATGGTTTCGCTTCGTGAAGCCATGCAAGAAATTACCCTGGTTTATCACTGCGCTGCTGTTGTTTCACTTGGGAAAGGCGACGACACTTTAATGGATACCAATGTGTTGGGTACACGCAATGTCGTTTCTGTTGCACTGGAAAATAAAACAACCAAACTCTGCTTTGTCAGCTCCATTGCAGCCTGTGGTTTTGTCGATCATGGCGAAATGATCACAGAAGAGACTCCCTGGGAAAAGTCAAATCATAAATCTTTGTATGCTATCAGCAAGTATAAAGCAGAACAGGAAGTCTGGAAGGCCATTCAAAACGGACTGCATGCTGTCATTGTAAACCCGGGCGTAATTTTAGGTGTATCAGGCATCAATTCCGGTAGTTCAATGATCTTTGAACAATCGAGAAAAGGCATGCTTTTCTACACGCTTGGCGGTTCAGGTTACGTAGATGTGCAGGATGTGGTAAAGGCTATGATTCAGTTGATGGAAAGTAATATTAGTGGAGAACGGTTCATCCTGGTAAGTGAAAATAATTCAAACAAGGACATCTTAACCCTGATGGCTAAAGGATTTAAGAAGCCACGTCCCTTTATCAATGTAAATAAAAGCTTTCTAACTTTAGCAGGACTTTTGGTTGAGAGTGCAGGTAAGATATTCGGTTTTAAACCCGTTATCGACAGGAGTTTCGCTGTTTCGGCAACAAATCGATCATACTATTCCGCGCAGAAAATTAAAAATGCATTGGATTACCGGTTTAAACCGATATCCCAATGCATTCAGGAGGTTTGTGCTTTTATGTTAAAGCGCTGATTTCAGCTTCTCTAAAAATATCTTGGCATCACTGATAGACAGACACAAAGGAGGTAATAAACGGATGATATTTGTTCCTGTTGCGCCGGTAAATACTTTTTGTTCGAATAATAAGCGGTTTCTGATTTCCTTTACCGGTTCATCAAATTCTAATCCAATCATCAGTCCCTGACCACGAACCTCTTTAATCCGGGGAAATTTTTTCAGTTCAGTGAGCAAATACTCTCCCACTTTTTTTGCATTCTGAATGAGATTTTCTGCTTTCATGATGTCGAGTACGGCAATAGCTGCTACACAGGCTAAGTGATTGCCTCCGAAAGTTGTGCCGAGCAATCCATGTGATGCCTGAAATAACGGACTGATTAATACGCCTCCGATAGGATATCCATTGCCCATTCCCTTGGCTACAGTGATTAAATCCGGACGAATGCCGGCATATTGATGAGCGAAAAACTTACCACTTCGACCATAGCCCGACTGAATTTCATCAAGAATTAAAATCGTTCCGGTAGCCTTACAAGCCTCACTTAACGCTTTCAGAAAAACAGGATCCGGAATTTTTATGCCTCCGATTCCCTGAATTCCTTCAATGATCACCGCCGAAACATCTTGATTCTGAAGCGATTTTCTCACTCCTTCAATATCATTCAAGGGAAAGAAATGAACTTCTAAACCGTCATTCACCGGCGCCACTATTTTAGGGTTATCGGTAACCTTTACAGCAGCTGATGTTCTTCCGTGGAAACTTTTTTCGAAAGCAATCACTTTCTTTCTGCCATTGTAAAAGGATGCTAATTTAAGGGCGTTTTCGTTTGCCTCCGCTCCGGAATTCACCAAAAACAGCGAGTAATCATCATAACCCGAAAGTTTCCCCAACTTATCAGCCAGCTCGTCCTGCAATTTGTTTATTACTGAATTCGAATAAAAAATTAGTTTTTCTGCCTGATTGGTTAGCTTTTGCACAAAGAAAGGATGTGAATGTCCTACAGAAATAACAGCATGCCCACCATATAAATCAAGGTATTCAACACCTTGTTTATCATACGTCCTGCAACCGATTCCTTTTTCAATTTCGATGTTGAATAAAGGATATACATCAAAAGTCTTCATCTGAATAAAAATAAGTTTTCAATAGTTATTAATTTAATGTGGATATTTTCCATACCAGAAATGCGGTGTAAGACAACAGGAACAGCAATCCGCTCCATCTTTTTATGTTTCTTTCCTTATTTGAATAGATAAAGAGAAGTACCAACAGACTTCCTGCTGCTGTTACCATCAAATCAACATTCATTCCCTGATATACGGGTAAAGGTCTGACTAAGGCACTCGAGGAAAGAATAAAAAATACATTAAAGATATTGGATCCGATAACATTTCCAAGTGCGATGTCTGAGTTTCTTTTGAAGGCTGCTACAACCGATGTAGCCAGTTCAGGCAGGGATGTCCCAAGCGCTACAATTGTAAGCCCGATAACCGATTGACTTACCCCGTAGCTGGCAGCAATATTGGTGGCCGAAGGAACAATCAGTTGCGCCCCGCCGACCAACGTAGCCAGTCCCCCGATGATAAGCAGGATGGCCTTCCATATTTTCATGGGTTTATAATTCTCAGCCTGCTCCTCTTCCGGATGACGAACAGCATTTCTAATGTTGGTATACATGAACCAGATGAAGAACAACATAAGGATAAGTCCGTCCGACAAGGACAAAATACCGTTCATACTTAAAAAAAACACTGCAACAGGAGCAATCAGACTCAATGGTATATCAAATCTTCTGGAACTTTTTTGAGAGGCAATAGGGAATACAACCGCAGCAGCACCCAGAATGACAAAGGTGTTAATCATATTACTACCGATGATATTCGTTAATGCAATATCTGTTGAGCCAGGGTTAAGCGCAGCCACAAGATTTACAACCATTTCAGGCGCCGATGTTCCAAATGCAACCACCGTCAACCCGATAATCAGATTGGACACATTGAATCGTTTAGCCAAGCCGCTGGAGCCGTCGACTAAAAAATTCGCCCCAAAAATCAACAGGGCAAACCCTGCGACAATTAGTAAATAATCTATCATTTTTTTGAATAAAAAATCCGGACAAAAGTACTCATTTGTCCGGATTCAACCTTAAACTTTATGAGTTTTTTAGGAATTAAGTTTAGAAGCCTGATTCAACGCTTCCATGATATTGATGATATAATCACCCATTTTTTCACATTCAATGATGATGTCCATGTATGTTACGCTCACCTGATATTCGTACTTTTTGGCGTTAACATCCAGAATATTCTGGGTTCGCAACTGATTTCTATAGTTATTGATTTCATTCTCGGTATTTTTGGAACGATTAAGTTCATCATCACTAACGTCGTCATTCTCCAATGCGTCAATCATCTGTTGTATTGCCTTATCAATAAGATTCATCATAAGTTGTATGTTTTCATCCATTTCTTTGGTATAAACAATACTACTCTCGTTCCTTCTTACAACAGTCCTGGCAATATTATAACAACCGTCGCTCACACTTTCGATCTCCGATACAACACGTAGCATCTTCTGAATTTGGTGTTTACTTTCCTCACTCAATCTACCATCACCAACTTTGGTAAGATAGCGGGCGATTTCAACTTCCATCCTGTCGCTGATGCTCTCATATTTCTGAAGTCTGGTGAACAGTTTAACCGCCTCATTTTCATTTTTCTCCTCGTAGAAAGTCCGGGCAATAGCAAACATTTTCTGTGTTCTTAATCCATACGATTTTATTTCATTCCAGGCTTGAATTAATGAAAGCTCAGAAGTAGAAAGTAACCCGGTTGAGATATAACGTAGCTGGAATTCCTCGTCTGTGGCTTTTTTCTTGATAATAAATGAAACCACATTTGTAATTGCTTTTGCCAACCAAATCAACAGAAAAGTGTTGATTATATTAAACATGGAGTGAAAGAGCGCCAAACCGTAGGATGTGGAAGCCTGATAAACCATCAACTCTTTCTGGTATGCTAACTCTTGTGCGCTTAATAATCCGCTTTCATCTGAAACAATCCGGATAGCATCGGGATGGGTACTTAGTTCCTGAGAAAACAAAGTCGGGTTTCCAAAGCCTAAGAATTCAGCGAGATTAGTTACCATATTCAGGAAGGGGAAAAACAACACGAGCATCCAGATAATCCCGGTAATATTAAAGAGCGTATGTGCTAACGCGGCCCTTTTAGCAGAGATGTTGGCCGGTATGGCGGCAATGTTGGCAGTAATGGTTGTACCAATATTTTCCCCTAAGACCATGGCGGCTCCCAGTTCGTAAGATATCCAGCCTTTCGACACCATAATCAGCGTAATAGCCATGGTTGCACTCGATGATTGTACTACGATTGTTAAAAGAGTACCAACAATAAGGAATATTATTACGGAAGTAAAACCCGATTGGGTAAACATGGTTAGAAACTCCAGCATCTCGGGATTACTCTTTAAATCAGGAACTGAATTTTTCAACAAATCCAACCCCATGAATAGCAAAGCAAAACCAAGAATCAATTCACCATATGATTTTCTTTTCCCTCTCGCAGAAAATAACAAGGGTGTTGCAATAGCAATCATCGGAATCGAATAAGCGGCAATGCTGAATTTAAACCCGAAGAATGAGATGATCCAGGCAGTAATCGTTGTACCGATATTGGCGCCCATAATCACCGTTACAGACTGTAACAAGTTCAATAAGCCAGCATTTACGAAACTTACAACCATTACGGTAGTTGCAGAGGAAGACTGAATGAGTGCGGTGATGAAAACCCCGGTAAGTACTCCGGTGAAACGGTTTTTTGTCATGGCCGTTAAAATCGACCTCAATTTATTTCCGGCTGCTTTCTGTAGTCCTTCGCTCATGGTTTTCATTCCGAAGAGGAATAATCCCAGCGAGCCTACCAGCATCATGAAATCATAAAATGAATAATTCATGTAGTGTGTGTTATGATGTTTTTTGTTTGATTTAAACTACTAAATCGACAAACAGACCTGAAACTGATACCAAATGGACTTTCAAAAGCGTTACAAAAATACTTTAATTTAGTAAAAACACAAATAATATTCGATTAATATTCTTATTTTTACCCCAAAATTTTATCAAAATAATGGAAAAGAAAGTAACCATATACTGTAAAAACACAGCATCCTATCATGATTTTCCCATCGGAACTTCACTGATGGAAATTAGCAATCACCTGAATATCAAACTTAAATATGACATTGTTGCCGCAAGGGTAAATTACAAGGTTGAAGACCTTAACTTTCTGGTTTATAAACCAAAAGATATTGAGTTTATTGATGCAAGTTGTCCCTCAGGGATGCGTGTCTATGTTCGCACCCTGAGTATGGTGTTTGCTTATGCCGTAAAACGTTTGTTTCCTGAAGCAATATTAAGTATTAATCACTCTATTTCAAAAGGTTACTATTGCCGGTTGGATTATCTTAATAAGCCGCTTGATCAAGAAGTCATAAATCTGATTAAAGCAGAAATTAATAAAATTATTGCTAAGGGATACCCAATCATGGTGGAAGAGAAACAGGTGAAAGAAGTGAAAAAGATTTTTGCCCTTCAAAACAACCAGCATGAGAATCTGTCTCTTTTTGAGACAATTAACACCCCATACATGCGCTATTTTCGCATCCATGATTATGTTGATTATTATAACGGGGTGCTTCTTCCTTCTACTGATAAACTCAACTTATTTGACATATTGCCCTATTACGACGGAATGCTCCTGCGAATTCCCAACAGGACTGAACCTGACCGGCTGGAGAAATTCGAAGTAATGCCTAAATTGTATGAAATATTCAATGAGTTTATGAGCTGGAATCAAATTATGAAACTCAAAACCATTGGCGAGTTTAATATTGCCTGTCGCAATAAACAGTCGTTTGACTTAATCAAGGTGGGGGAAGCTTTACACGAGAAAAAGGTTGCCTACATCGCGGATATGATTGAACAAAGGCAAAATGTAAAATTAGTGTTGGTATCGGGTCCTTCTTCCTCAGGCAAAACCACATTCAGTAAAAGGCTTTCGGTCCAATTGATGGTGAGCGGACTAAAACCGGTCATCATCTCGATGGATAATTATTTTGTCAATCGCGAGGAAACTCCCAAAGATGAAAAAGGAGAGTATGATTTTGAAACACTCGAAGCGCTTGATTTGCCTTTCTTCAACCAACAAATGGAACAATTGCTGAATGGCGAAGAAGTTGAGTTGCCATTCTTCAATTTTGAGAATGGGAAACGCATGTTCAGGGGTGATAAACTGAAATTAGATCATGATACAGTTGTTATTTTAGAGGGTATTCATGCCCTGAATCCTAATTTACTCCCAAAAATACCCCGGGAGAAAACATTTAAAATTTATGTTTCTGCCCTGACCACCATTTCGATTGACAACCACAACTGGGTTCCTACGACCGATACCAGATTATTACGCCGGATTATCAGGGATTATCGCTTCAGAAATTATTCGGCACGTGATACAATTTCCAGATGGCCAAGCGTGAGAAGAGGCGAAGAGAAGTGGATTTTTCCTTTTCAGGAAGATGCGGATGTGATGTTTAATTCTGCCCTTATTTTCGAGCTGGCTGTACTCAAAAAATATGCAGAACCTATTCTTGCAGAGGTTCCTAAATACTGTGACGAATATACTGAAACCCATCGTTTGTTGAAATTTCTGAACTTTTTTGTGCCTATTCACGACCGCGAAATTCCACCAACATCATTGCTCAGGGAGTTTATGGGAGGTAGTAGTTTCAGATATTAATTATATCTTTGCATCCGAAAGTAGAAAAGTAATTATTACGATTGAAAAGAACATGAGTTTAATCCGAAACTACTGGAAAACAATCCTGGTGACCCTGATAATTCTGGTGTTAACATTTGGTCGTTTTTCCGGGTTAGAAGATATTCCTAAAGTTACTTTCTGCGATAAGATTGTGCATTTCCTGATGTATCTGACACTTACTTTTGTTGTAATGTACGATCATCATCAGGATGTGAAAAACAAAAATAATCGTTTGGTCTTTTTTCTTTTGTGTCTTATCACTCCATTTATATTGGGAATCGTTACTGAAATTTTACAACCCGTATTTATGAAGGAAAGATTTACTGATGTATACGACAGTTTGAGTAATACCATTGGAATTCTTGCCGGCTGGGGTATATTTACTGTTATTAAAAAGATGTTCTAACATCCTACAACCTGTTTACATTTTATTTGTTTGTTTATGAGTCTTGATCTATTGAAATTCAGGATCGGTATTACGCTGATCAACGGTATTGGCAACAGCCTCGCCAAAAATCTGATTGCATATCTTGGTAACGAAGAAGCTGTTTTTAAGGAAAAAAAGAAGAATCTTTCGCGGATACCAGGCATTGGTGACACCCTCGCCAAAGAGATTATCAATCACAAACAAGCCCTCTTAAGGGCGGAGCAGGAAATTGAATTTATCCTGAAAAATAACATTCAACACCTTTACTATACCGATAAAAATTACCCTTTCAGACTAAAAGAGTGCCCTGATGCTCCATTGATTTTATTTGCACGTTGTGCACAGAATCTGAATGATGCCAAATTTGTGGGCATTGTGGGTACCAGAAATGCAACTGAATACGGCAAAGAGATATGTCACAACCTGGCTTATGCGTTAGCATCGATTCCAAATCTTGTGATTATAAGCGGGTTGGCTTATGGTATAGATATTTGTGCACACAAAGCTGCGCTTGATTATAAAATTTCCACCGTGGGTGTTGTTGCACATGGACTTGACGTGATTTATCCTTCCGCACACAGAGCTGTTGCTGTACGTATGTTGGAACAGGGAGGAATTGTTACTGAATACCTCAGCAAAACCAAACCCGACCGCCAAAATTTCGTACAACGCAACCGCATTATCGCAGGTATGTCTGATGCACTTATTGTCGTTGAGTCGGCTCAAAAAGGAGGTGCGCTTATCACCGCTGAACTGGCCAATGATTACAATCGCGATGTTTTTGCTTTTCCGGGTCGAATTAACGATGAGTGGTCGAAAGGATGCAATGCACTCATCAAAAACAACCGCGCATCACTCATTGAGTCTCCGGATGACTTCATAAGGCAAATGGGCTGGGATCAGCAAACTAATCACATTAAAAATGTTCAAACGGCTTTATTTACGGACTTATCGGAGGAGGAAACGCTTATCTATGGTATCATCAGGAAATATCAGGATGGCATTCATGTGAATGAACTGTCAGTTGCTACTTCTATTCCTTACAGCAAGCTCACCTCTCTTTTACTTGAAATGGAATTTAAGGCACTCGTTAAATGTATTCCGGGTGGGATTTACAAAGCAATAATGCCAGGGTAAAAGATAAAATACCGGCATTTATTTTTATTTTTTTCATTTTACAAGCAAACGAGCGCATACTATACTGATAATCAGTACACGCAAAAAGTATATATTTCTATCAGAATTTATTTTTTGATATTTTGCATGTTTATTTCCAATAATTTAGCACATTGAAAATTTATCTGTTTGTTTAACAATCTTAATTTATTTACGTATGAAATCTGTTTATGTTTACTTAGTTTCTGCCTGTTTGTTCTTGCTTTACACTTCATGTAACAATGATCTACAACCGGATATAACAACCGGCCAGCCTGATATAATTATTGAGATGCTAACTCATGTTACATTAATAGAACAAACGGAGTATTTACAAGAAGGTCTTCATGATGATTTTCTGACTCGTGATGTGACTGCTATACTCAATGAAAGTACATTTCTGAGACATAAAATGAAAAGGGATGCCCCCTCAGGTGTTGATACAGTTTTTACCTATGATGAAATCCCGCTAATCAAAGAAACGAAAAACTGTACCAAGATATTCACAGATGGGTCAACGGAAAGTATTACAGAGTTTCTGACTCCATTAACTGAAAACCTTATTTTTCAACTTACCGAAACACCGGTTTCTGAGAAATCGAGAATTGCATTGACAAAACAAAAAGATGGCATTCTAACAGCTTATAATGCAGCTGGTGAAATCCTCATGCACGATGTATTCCCTGTACCGGACATGCGTGAATTTATCGACACCATGAAGGTTTATGTCATGAAAACAGACCGAAACAATCAAGAGAGGCAGTCTAATCAAAAGGCCGGAATCAAATCATTTAAACAGCATTGTACTACTGAGAGTAATATCTATGAATTGCCGAATGGTAATGTTATTGTCGAATCGCCTGTCAATAATATCAAAGATATTTTGGGGATTTATCCTGGGATTAACGGCACCCGGAAAAGCCGCATCGAGTTGAATCCAGAAATGACAAAAACCCTGCAACACGATATTTTTCAAGGAGATAATCTAATCCAACGAAAAAAGTACACATATGATTCAAGTAAAAACTTGATGAATCTGCACCATAACAGGGTAATCTGTGAGAATCCGCAATCAGTTGAAACCTTTACCCTGACAATGAACCCTAAAGGATATCCTGTCATTAGGCATTCAAAGGAGTTTTATAAAACAAACCAAACCCGCTATTATTTTAAATAAAACATTTTTATCTGTTTAATCAATTAAACAACTACTATATGAAAAATATTATCCTGATTGTCTGCTTTATACTCAGCATGACTGCTTTCACGCAAAAAAAAATCATCTGGCTCCATGGACTGGAAGGAGCCAAGGGACCCAATACCTGGGATATCTATCAGCAATACCTGACTGCAACAAACGGCTTTATTATTGAGTACTCATCAGACAACACGATCGCCGGCATCGCCAACAGAATTTATCAGAATGACATCAAACCTATAGAGTTTGACAATGATTTGGTTGTAATTGCACACAGTATGGGAGGATTAGTTGCACGTTCTTTGACTGGCCTTTCTCCTAAAATAAAAGGAATAATTACGGTCGGAACACCCAATTCCGGTTCTGTTCTATTGATAAATACGCTTCGTGGTAAAACATACGATTTCTTCCATCAGGCAATCAGGATGGCATCAGGAGCTGTGGATAATTCCCTCTTATCTGGTATTTTCAGTGGATTCCCGATTACTACCATTGCTGCTCCGATTGTCATTCCGATAACAATTTTTAAAAATTCGACACGAGATGGGGTACTCACTTCACTTAAAATTGCGCTTCAAACCGGTATGGGAATTTATGCGCTCAGCCATCCCTGCATCAGAGATATGTTACCTGGAAGTGCTTTACTGCAACATTTAAACACGAAAACAGACACCGTACCACATATCAATATCTATGGATCAGAAGACAATTGGCAGGTTATCAGGGCCATCGGCTCCTTATCTAAAATAAATGATGTAAAGAATCCTCAATACAGGGATCAAAGTTTTGATCAGGAATACGTTCCAAAGATGCAGGCAGGATTGGTATTCATTAGCCAAATACAGCAAACCCATAATCTTGTTTACAAAGCATTGGCAGTTCCGGCTATTTTCATGCCCTGGATCTGGCTGACCCGTGAACTGGTTTTGAAAGCACGTCTCGAGTGGGATGCCCTGTATCGATATCTCGACGTTGGAATGCATGCCGATTTTGCCTCCAACATGGAAGCTGTGGAATATCGCTTACAGGACTACTGTATTCCAACTGGCATAGACCTGCAAAAACTAAGTTGTAAAAAATCCTATCTACCCTTTATTCTGGAAAATGATGGTATCCTCTCAAGACAGGATGTGATTTCAGGTATGGAGGGCAAAGAGAACATTTATAATGTCAGGGTACCTGGCGTAAATCATCAGGAAATGGGAAATCATATTGAGATGCGTAAATTACTGGAAGAAATTATCATCAATAAAAAATATGGGAGTGCATTCAGCAGGTAACTATTTATTCATTATTTCGTTATGTTGTCTCATTAGTTGTGGCAACATCAGTTATCCACATCAAAAAGATGTTGAAGGCCTGAAACCAATTTGGTCAACCAGACTACCTGGAAAAGCAGGAATTTACAACGACGGTTTAATTGGCTTACCTGTATATAAGGATAACATATTCTTTCATTCTACAATTTTCACAGGAGAGAATGGAGAAGATAACAGGATACATGCGTTGGATCTGGAAACCGGAAAAATCAACTGGACCTTTCCGCACGATTATGATGCAAGGAATCCGATGTTTTTCTGGGGAAAACCTTATCTTTTTGAAAATCATATGGTGATTAAAATGTCAAAGTTTGAACCGTTTTGTGAATTTGACCGGATTATCTGTCTAAATCTTGACAATGGTGACTGCGAGTGGAAAATTGAAATCCCGGAAAAGCTTTCACACCCTACCTGTAAGGATGTAGGTGGATATGATAATCAGTTCATTTTTGTTTCAGAATCTGAGAAAGAAACAATTATTTTCCGGGGAGATGTACTTACCGGTGATACCAGCAGGATCCTGATACTCAGTCCTTCTTACGGATATAAAAAACTTGAACTAAACTCCTCATCTTTTAATACGATTGAAAAAATGAACCAGCCATTGTTTTTGTTTTCAACAAAGGAATTTGCACTACAATCAAATATGAACGCCAAAGAAAGTGCAGTTTGTTTGCTTGATTTAAAAAGCGGAAATCTGATTTCAAAAATCAATATCGTGGATGATGTGCATTACAACGTGACAGATCTCGTTCTTTATAAGGAACTGATATACTGTATAAGTGGAAGAAAAGTTTTTTGCCTGAATCCGCAAACAGGTACCACCGAATGGACATGTCAGTCAACCGGCATATTCAATTTGATAACAACCGATATGCTGATTGATAAAGATGTACTATTTCTGTGGGGTGTCAATCGCTATCTGGGATTAGACATCAAATCAGGTAATACAATTTATGAACATGAAATTACCTGTGGTAATGCTGCTGTGTTTGATGGACAGGTTTATCTAATCAGCAGAGACGGTGAACTTTATATTATTGACATACAAACCGGTGAAATAAAACAAAAAATCTCATGTCCTGAGAATAATTTTCTAACCGGATGTAAACCTAATGTTTATGAAAATAAATTGTACGTGTTTGACTATTTTAATGCCCATTGTTATCAATTGAATTTAAACTCTAATGAGATATTGTCAGAAATTGAATAGGAAAATATTCATATCCTTTCGGGTTTTTACCTGTAAAATTGCCCATTCTACTGAAATGAAGCGTTTTTTAACAGAATATCAGCATGTAAATTTAAACCCTTTCATAAATTTGTAGTCAATATCATGTTTTGTGTTGTTTCTAATATTTAAATACTCAAAAATCTAACAGTTATGAAATCAGTAATTTTTACCAGAATTTTTTTCATAAGCACCACACTGGTGTTCTTATTGGGAGCTTGTGATTCTGCTAGCGACCTGAGAAACGAAGAATCTCTACCTGCAAACAAACAGGAAACTTTAAAAGCTTCCTTGAATAAAAGCGCAGAAAAATTGTATGATGCTGTAACAGCTATTTCAACTTCCGAAGAGTTTAAATTGATGACCGAGGCGATGTTCTCAGAAAACCAGCGGGTTTTGTCAATAGAGAAAATGAATGAAGCGCCTGAAAGCAGGTTTGATTCCATGCAAATTAATTTGTCTGATATCTCTGGCGTATATGAATACTCCTGGAAACGCGTCAAGAGGGCGCAATTTCAACCCTTGCGTTTCTTTGACCGGATTGGTGACAATGACAATATGATTATTCATCTTCCTGTAGAAAAGGTAAAAAATTTTCATCGTCTTTTTAGTTATCACCCCAATGACACCCTGCTGGAAAATAACTTTGAAATAAGTGTAAGTGATTATTTACTTTCAAGACATTATGAAAAGGGATTGGAATATAAGTTATCGTCAGAAATGAGTCTTGAAGAAAATAGCATTGGAACTTTAAATGTGGAAAGATTGAGAAATAAAATAAACGGATTAAATTTTAGCTCAACATACATGCTGGCAAATGGATATGCGGTTACAAATATCCAGAATAGTGGAGATACAGCTATTTCAGTTTATTCAATTACAAAAGATGATGTTGTTCTATATGAAGAAAAAATTATTTCATATAAGGTTGATCAGGAGAAAAAACAACGGGAAAAAATATTTTCCTTGACAATTGGCAATGTGCAGATCGTTCGTACTCCCGGTCCCCAGGGACTTGATAGTGCAAAGGTATATGTGGATGGTGTACTTCAAACAAATGCAAGCGTTGAAATTGTGTTCAATCAGCCGGATACAGAAAATTTGGGAGTTACCAATCAGAAAAGAGATGTGAAAATTACATTCGATGATGGCACCTCTGTTTTAATCAGAGAGTTAAAAGACAATACAATTGCAGATATTGGCACAATATTTCAGGCTGTTCGCCAGGCCGGATTTGCATCAGTTATAGTTGACAGAATTGCAACCAATATTTATTGGCAGAAGAATTAGCTCCTGATTGAAATAAATATTCTAAATTTGTCAGTCGTTGCATTTAACTTGCAGCGACTGATTTTTCATTATGGATATTAATCAACTGAAATACAATCTTGCAGAAA
Source organism: Paludibacter sp. (assembly GCA_034928085.1). Classification (GTDB taxonomy): domain Bacteria; phylum Bacteroidota; class Bacteroidia; order Bacteroidales; family Paludibacteraceae; genus Paludibacter. Next base: position 9,735 of record JAYFPG010000025.1, on the reverse strand, counting down.
AACTTCCGGGTATTGATGCTCACATTAAAATGGCTCCTGAGCATCGTGCAGAAGAATTATATAAAATTAATCCTGATAATTTTAATCCACGCCTCAGCGCTGTTCTTATTATCTTATTTCACGAAGATGACAAGCTGAAAATTGTTTTTATCCGGCGTAGCGAATATGTCGGGATACATTCAGGACAAATTGCTTTCCCTGGAGGAAGGTATGAAGAATCGGATGAAAATTTGAAAACAACAGCTTTGAGAGAGGTTGAAGAAGAAATTGGCATAAAAGCAGATAGTGTTGAGATATTGGGCCAACTGAGTGACTTATATATTCCTCCGAGTAACTTTATGGTCAGGGCATACGTAGGATATTTAACTGAAAAGCCTGTTTTTATTATCGATGACAGGGAGGTACAGGAGGTTTTAGTACTCAATTATGAACACTTTAAACGTCCTGATGTTATAAAGGTCAGAGAATTCAAAACTCATAACAGCACCCGATTAACTAAAGCGCCGTATTTCGATGTCGAGGGGGCTATTATCTGGGGTGCGACAGCCATGATTTTAACTGAGTTGTTAGATTTGGATTGTTAATATATTCTTAACAGAAAGGTACAATTATGCTACATCGCGAAATCAAAACATATTCACTTGCTGATAAATCTAACTTTTCTCCCCATTTTTCGCTTAAAAGAATGGAAGATCTTTACAAAAAGGCTTTCGGAAAGAAACCTTTACCCCACCGCCATGATTATTATAATATCTACTTTGTTGAAAAAGGTTCCGGTTTTCATGTGATTGATTTTAATGAATATACAGTTACTGATTTGCAGATTTTCTTCGTGCTTCCCGGACAGATGCATCAGCTTGTCTTTGATACTCAACCACAAGGTAGAATTATTTCGTTTACTGAAGAATTCCTATTGAGTAACGCCATTCCTGATTACCTGATTAATGAAATATATTTATTCGATGATTACGGTCAGTCACCACCACTTCCAATACATCAGGACACGGTGTCAGATTACCTAAACCTGTTCAATCAGATTGAAAGTTTTGCTGCATCAACTGGTAAATACACCCTGGAAGCTGTGGGTGCACTTGTAAAACTGCTTTTAATTCAGTGTAATAACCATTGTTCCTTATTCAAATCAGACAACCCACAATTCCTGGAAACAACCAATCATCTCCTGCGGGGATTTAAACAATTACTCAATAAACATTATACCGAATATCACAAAGTCGGAGACTATGCCGATAAACTTGCCGTCACATCCGATTATCTGAATAAAACCGTGAAATCAATCACAGGGAAATCGGCAAAAGAGCATATTCAATCAAAACTGGTAATAGAAGCCAAACGCTCTTTGCTTTTCTCAACTCAGACAGGCAAAGAACTCGCGTATTCTCTCGGATTTGATGAGTCGGCTCATTTTAATAATTTCTTCAAGAAAAACACCGGTTTAACTCCATCTGAATTTCGCACTGGTGTAGTTTTGTCCTGATTTTTGCAATTTTTCTCCTGTTTTTATTAATTTTTGCTTGTGTAAGTGACTGTATCTTTGCATCATCAAATAATGTGTAAAGAATAAGTAATAACATAACAAAAAATTATATGAAAACAAAACTATATCCGGCAGATTCAAGGGGGCATGCCGATCACGGTTGGCTCAAGACCAACCACACTTTTAGTTTTGCCAACTATTACAATCCCGAAAGGATACACTTCGGGGCATTGAGAGTTCTCAACGATGACTGGATTGCTGCCGGCGAAGGTTTCGGTCGTCATCCGCACGACAACATGGAAATTATCACCATCCCATTTACAGGTGCAGTATTGCATCAGGACAGCATAGGCAATAAAGGTGTCATCAAACCAGGCGAATTGCAGGTCATGAGTGCCGGGAGCGGGATTTTCCACAGCGAATTCAACGATAGCAAAGTAGATCCGCTCACCTTGTTCCAAATCTGGATTATTCCCAACAAGAAAAACGTGACACCACGATACGACCAAATAACAATCAGTGATTTGGCCAAAAAAGATGAATTTTATCAGATTCTTTCTCCGAATACCGATGATCAGGGTGTCTGGATTCATCAGGATGCCTGGTTTAACATGGCTGACCTATCTTCAGGGAAAGAGCTGGAATACCAGTTGCAAAGAGAAAATTCCGGTGTTTTTGTTCAACTGATAGAGGGGAGCATTGAAGTCGCAGGAAACTTATTATCCGGGAGAGATGCCATTGCCTTTACCGAAACCGCTTCAGTTAAAATAAAAGCTGGCTCTGAAGCACGGGTACTTGTTATGGAAGTCCCGATGCATTGGTAAACATGTAACAATAGGAAAACAATAAATATAGGTTTTACAATTAAAAATGAATGATTATGAATACACTGATTAAGAAATTTTTCGCAACAGACACCCAATCATGGGCCTTATTAGTAGCACGCCTATCATTGGGTATCGTGATTTTACCACATGGCATGCAAAAAGCATTAGGAATGTATGGTGGTTATGGATTTGAAGCAACACTGGGCGCTTTCCAAAGTATGGGAATGCCTTTATTGCTGGGGGTACTGGTTATTTTAGCTGAATTTGTAGGAGCTATCGGCATGATTCTCGGCGCAGGAACCCGTTTCATGGCCTTTTCAATCTTCCTGACACTTGGTGGTGCTATGTTCCTCGGTGGTCACGTGGAAAACGGATTTTTCATGAACTGGTTCGGTAATCAAGCCGGCGAAGGAATGGAATACTTCATCCTGGTTCTCGGACTTGCATTAGCAGGTATGCTTGGTGGTAGTGGAAAATTCTCCGTTGACAATTTGATTTCAAAATATCTCAAGTAATTTGGTTTAAATGATATATGTCTGCAGGTCGGTTTTGAGAAAAGCCGGCCTGTTTTATTTTATTTCAACATTTCATCAATCAAATTCTTCATTTTCCCAAACTCCTCTTCATTAAACAGCCTGGTAAGCATCACAATTTTTCCTGTTTTATCGAGTATGACATTGCGTGTGATACCGGCTTTTCTATCGGCATACAAGGCAAAAATATCAGCATTGGGATCCAACCCGATTGGATACGTGATACCGGTACTTTTGGCAAATTCAATCACTGTCTCTAACGGTTCGTCCCGGTCAATAGCAAGCAAAGCAAAATTTGGATTATCCTTGTGCTTCAGCCAGATATCCTTTTCAATATAAGGCATCTCACGGCGACAAACCCCACACCAACTGGCGGTAAATTGCATCATAACTACTTTTCCCCGCAAATCACTTCGTTTAACCACACTCCCATCAGTCAACTTCATACTGAATTCCGGAGCAGTGTCACCAATTTTTACAATATAACCCCGCTCATCTACATTTTGTGCACTTAATCCTGCTAAAATCAACAATACCATACCCAATATTGTTATTCTTTTATTTAAAAAGAATTTTTTGTGATTTATAATCATCATTATCATTGAATTTTGTCTGCAAATTTATGCATTCTTACTGGTGTTATGTATGTATTATTTGTTTTTAAGGTCAATTTTAACTATATTTGCAATACTTCAATGATGATTAATATAAACCTGATGAAAATTATTGCCCCATGAAATTAATAATAATAGCCAACCGCCTCCCGTTGAAAGTCAACCGAAACGACCAAAATGAGCTTGAATTTGTAAGAAGCGAAGGTGGTTTAACGACAGGATTAGATTCATTAGAAACAGACATTGAAAAGCACTGGGTAGGTTGGCCTGGCACAATTGCAGACACCCCCGAAGAAGAGTTGATAATCAGGGAACATCTTGAGCAGTTTAAGTTTCATCCGGTCTTTCTGACCAAAGACCAAATACAAAATCATTATGAAGGCTACAGTAATAGTACATTGTGGCCACTGTGTCATTATTTCAATACATTCATCGATTATAACACTGATTATTGGAATGGCTATAAGGAAGTAAATGAAATCTTCAGGAATGTGGCACTCAATTTTATTGAGCCAGGTGATATAGTATGGGTACAGGACTATCAATTGATGTTACTCCCAAAGATGTTGAGAGAATCGGGTATAGATTTGAACATTGGCTATTTTCATCACATCCCTTTTCCCACTTATGAACTGATAAGGGTGTTACCGCAACGAGCAGAATTAGTTTCAGGATTGCTTGGAGCCGATTTAATCGGATTTCATACACACGACTACATGCGTCACTTTGTAAGTGCCTGTGAACGTATTCTTGATCTTCGATTTGAATTAGATCAGGTTTCTTTGGATAATCGCATTGCTTATGCAGATGTTTTCCCCATGGGAATAAATTTCAATTTGTATCATGATGCTCCTTTACTCCCTGAAACGAAGGAAAAGGCCAAGGAGTTAAAAGAAATCTTCGGTGACAGAAAGTTAATCTTGTCTGTCGACCGGCTTGATTATAGCAAAGGAATTCTATCCAGAATTAAAGGATTTGAACGTTTTCTGGAAAAACATCCTGAATATCATGAAAAAACATCCCTGGTGATGATTGTTGTTCCTTCCAGAGACACTGTGGATAGTTATTATGATTTGAAAACAAAAATTGATGAAGCAATAGGGGCTATAAACGGAAAATATTCCAGCATCAACTGGACACCCCTGTACTATTTTTATCATAGTTTTGATTTCAACGAGCTGATTGCCATGTATCACATCGCGGATGTAGCTCTGATTACCCCGCTACGTGATGGGATGAATCTGGTTGCAAAAGAATATGTTGCGGCAAAAAGAGATAAACCAGGAGTGCTTATTTTGAGTGAAATGGCAGGTGCAGCCATTGAATTGAGCGATGCACTGATTATCAATCCAAATGACACGGACATGATTGCTGACAGCATATGCGAAGCACTTGAAATGCCTGAACTGGATCAAATGTTAAGGTTGCAGCATATGCAACGTAAAACGGCTAAATATACGGTGAACTACTGGGCTAACAATTTCATTAATCAACTGTTAAACATTCGTCAGAATTTTGACAATGTAAACAGCGAACAAGTAGATGAAACGATTATTTCCAAAATTAAATCTGCCTATCAATCTACAGAAAAACGTTTGATTATTCTTGATTACGATGGCACTTTATCTCCTTTTAGAAAAAACCCGGAAGATGCCTCACCAGATGCTGCTATATTAAACATATTGAAAGATTTAGTTGCTGACACCCGGAACAATGTTGTTATCAGCAGTGGACGCGACCACCTAACCCTTGAAAAATGGTTTGGTTCAATGAATATTTCAATGGCTGCCGAACATGGAGCCTATTACAAAAATACAGGCGGCTGGCAACACAATCTTCCCGACTCCAAACCCTGGAACAATGAGATTACCGATATCCTGCAATTATTTGTGGAGAAAACACCCAAATCGATGATTGAAGAGAAGGAAACGACCTTGGTGTGGCACTATCGCAATGTTGATGCCTGGCTGGCTTCCTTGCGTGAACAGCAGCTAATCAATGCACTGATTGAGCCGTGTACACGTCTCGGTCTACAAATCATGCGTGGGAATAAGATTGTAGAGGTTAAGTCACCCTCACACACAAAAGGATCTGAAGCCAAACGGCTGATGACGCTGGATAAATACGACTTTGTCATGGCAATAGGCGATGACACAACCGATGAAGATATGTTCAAAGCCCTGCCCGAAACAGCATACACGATCAAAATTGGCAAGATGTCGCAGGTGGCACGTTATAATTTGCGCTCACAATCCAAAACACTACCATTTCTTCGTAAGCTGATTATGCCCGATTAAGGACGAATAAAACGGGAAGTTTGCACTTCTTCTGTGAATAACAATGCTGAATTAATTAATGCCAGATGCGAATATGCCTGTGGAAAATTCCCGAGTTGTTCTTTAGTCTCAAAATTCAGATCTTCACTGAATAATCCAAGGTGATTTGAATACTGCAACAATTCCTCAAAAAGCTTTTCCGCATCTTCTTTTTTACCAATTGCATAGAGAGCCCTAACCATCCAAAAGGTGCAAATTGTAAATGCTGAAGTCGGGACCCCAAAATCATCCTGATTCTTATACCTGAAATACAACCCTTTATACTCTAAATTTTGTTGTATAGCTTCTACTGTCCGGATAAACTTATCATCTGATCCATCCATAAAACCGTAAAACTCCATCAGCAATAAAGAAGAATCAAGATCGGTATTGCAATAGGTTTGTGTGAAACTCTGCATCTCCTCATTCCATCCTTTTTTAAGCACATCCTCCCTGATTTTTTGTGCTTCATCCACCCACATATCTGCATTGTCATCATCATGTAAGAGACGGGCAATATTCACTGCTCTGTCAAGTGCCACCCAACACATCACTTTTGAAAAGACAAAATGCTTTTCTTTTCCACGGATTTCCCAGATACCTTTATCTGGTTTACGCCAGTCCTCAATCACAGTGCGGACTATATTCTTAACTATTTCGTACATATCCTCAATATCATCAAGTGTACCCGGAAAATACTGATAGTACTTGTAGATCACATCCATCACGTATCCGTAAGTATCATTTTGCTTTTGATGATAGGCATCATTCCCAATCCTTACGGGCTGTGTGTTTTGGTAACCGGCTAGATGGGTTAAGGTCTCTTCAGTCAGCGTTCTTTCTCCCCTGATACCGTACATAATCTGGAATGAGTCCGATTTCTTACGTAGGATATTTTTAATAAAATTGATAAATCGGTTGGCAGCACCCTCATGACTTACCTGCAACAAAGTATCAATCGACATAGACGCATCGCGAAGCCAGCAAAAACGATAATCCCAATTACGAGTTTCACCGATAGCTTCGGGGATACTAGTCGTTAGAGCAGCCAATACCGATCCACTCCTGTGATACGACATTAATTTCAATACCAGCATGCTACGTTCTATTAAACCATGATAGCTATTGAATTTTCTAGAGCGATTTGCCCAGTCGCGCCAATAGAGTTTCGTTCTTTGATATTCCAAATCAACCCTATCATTATCAATTTTTATCAGTTTTTGGTTGTAGGAAAGCAGAAAAAACTCATTTTGCGTAATTTCTACTTCTTTTCTACCCAATATTTGATCCTTATCAAAACCGGAGTACAAATAAAAACTATCCTTTTCATTTTCAACAGAACAAACTTTCAGGTATTTTTTCTTGAACTCAAAAGTAGTCAGATCTCTTGCATAGTTTGCTGCCGGTTTAAAATCAATATGAAAACATGGCTTGCCTTTTCTGTGGCGAATTAACCTGTAAATCTCCGCAGGAAGATAATATCCTTTTATATCTCCGGTTTTGTAGCGGGGCATAAAATCATAAACTTCAAAAGCCGCATCGGGAGACTCAAAGGAAGTAATCAGTATGTTGGTATGTGGCATATAACGTTGAGAGATCTCGTATGTATCATCAACTATAAATCCGAAATGCCCACCTTTTTTTTGATCCAATAATTTGGCAAATACAGAAGGAGAATCGAAATCCGGAAAACAACACCAATCAATGCTTCCTGCTTTTGAAATCAATGCAGCTGTTCTGCAATTACCTATCACACCATAATTTAAATCTGCCATAAACTAACTTTTTTCAGGTATTCTGCTTCAATAGATCTATCAAAGCATTTAATTGATTTTTCATATTGTGGAAATCCTGCAAACTTTCTTCTGTTGGGTCGATTTTCAACCGCTGTAACAACCGGGAAGGTATTTCTGCTGCTTTCTCTCTCATATTCTTCCCTTCTTCTGTCAGTCCAATCATTACTTTGCGTTGATCTGTTTTTGAAGGGGTACGGGTAATCAAACCCATTATTTCCATTCTTTTCAGGAGTGGTGTAATCGTATTGGTATTGAGAATCAGTTTTTCTGCTATTTGGTTTACCGTTATTTCCTGATCCTCCCATAAAACCATCATCACCAAATATTGTGGATAGGTGATGCCTAACGCATCCAAATCCTCCTGATAGGCTCTTATGATAAGCCTGGAAGTCGCATAAAACGGGAAACAAAGCTGATTTTCAAGTTTTAGTTGTTCGTATGCCATAACATGAATTTTTACAAAAATAACAAAATCGGGACTAAAAAGTGAATTTCAGTCCCGATATTAAGGATTTTTTAAGCCAACAATTTTTCGATGTCATTACTTAACTTCTCCGGTGCTGTCGTGGGCGAATAACGTTTATAGGGTTTGCCATTTTTATCAATCAGGAACTTGGCAAAATTCCATTTGATATTACTTCCCAAGAGTCCGCCTTTTAGTTGCGACTTCAGGTACTTATAAATTGGGTGCGCATTGTTTCCATTTACATCCACTTTTGAGAACATGGGGAAAGTAACGCCATAATTTATCAAACATCCTTCTGCAATGTCTTTTTCACTGCCCGGTTCCTGATTGGCAAACTGGTTACAGGGAAATCCCAGAATTACAAGTCCCTTGTCCTTATACTGTTTGTAAAGCTTTTCCAGTCCTTCAAACTGCGGAGTCAATCCACATTTGCTTGCAGTGTTCACTACCAGAATTACCTTGCCTTTGTAACTCTCCATGCTTATTTCTTTACCTTGTAGGGAAATAGCCTTGAAATCATAAAAATTTTGTGTCATAATATTGTCGTTTTTTTTATTTATGTCGTTTGCGATACAAATATATGTAAATATATCGCACGCGATACAATTAAAGAACAAGATTTAACAAACATTAGGATAATGGTGATGCGGTGGTGATATGGCAATAAATTTTTGCTACAGCAACAATGAAATATGTTTTTCTAGTTTCATGAGATCTTCGGTGAACTTTCTAATACCTTCAGCCAGTTTTTCTGTTGCCATGGCATCCTCATTCAGCATCCAGCGAAACGTTTTTTCATCCATCATAATGGGTTTGATGTCCATTTGTTGCGCTTTATGCGGATCGAGTTTTTGAATTAAAATTCCATCCGTATTTTCTAAAGATTTCAGTAAGTTGGGTGAAATGGTGAGTGCATCACAACCAGCTAACTCGATAATTTCACCTGTGTTGCGAAAACTGGCACCCATGACAATAGTTTTGTATCCGAATTTTTTGTAGTAATTATAAATGTCGGTAACTGATAAGACCCCGGGGTCTTCTGCTGCGGGAATATCGCTTACGCCACGTTCTTTTTTATGCCAGTCGAGGATTCTACCAACAAAAGGTGAAATGAGTGTTATATTGGATAAAGCACACTGAACAGCTTGTGCCATGGAAAATAAGAGAGTCAAATTACAATGAATACCTTCTTTCTCGAGGATTTCAGCGGCCTGAATGCCTTCCCAGGTGGAGGCAATCTTAATCAGGATCCGTTCACGGGAGATTCCGCTGTTTTCATACATAGATATTAATTCACGGGCTTTGGATATGGTTGCTTCTTGGTCGAATGATAAACGGGCATCGACTTCGGTAGACACCCTACCCGGGACAATCTCCAGGATTTTCAACCCGAAATTCACAGCAAGCTTATCAAGCACTTTTGATAGTTGTACCTTTTTATCTCCGGAGATACTTTTTGCATAATGAATTGCATCATCAGTTAGTGATTGATACTTTACATCCTGTGAGGCAGCATAAATAAGGGAAGGATTTGTAGTAGCATCTACCGGTTGGAAAGCGATCATCGATTCGAAATCGCCGGTGTCAGCTACAACTTTCGTGTAGGATTTCAGTTGTTCAAGCAGGTTCATAATGTTAGTTTTAAGATTAATACTAACATTATAAACCGAATTCAGGGTGGTTTTGTTC
>JAYFPG010000018.1:0-79557 GCA_034928085.1 Paludibacter sp. | reverse complement strand
ATCACTTGCTAAATCCAAATAAAAGTATTACTTTAGCGTGATTTTTTGAAAAGAAAAAAAACAAGTGCAGATGTTAAATCAAGACAGAATTATTAAGGTAAATATCGACGAAGAAATGAAGTCTTCGTACATCGACTATTCAATGTCGGTGATAGTTTCCCGCGCTTTGCCGGATGTACGTGACGGTTTTAAACCTGTTCACCGCCGGGTATTGTTCGGGATGAATGAATTAGGAAACAATTCAGACAAGCCCTATAAAAAATCCGCCAGAATTGTCGGGGAAGTTATGGGTAAATACCACCCGCATGGTGATTCATCCATATATGGTACCTTGGTTCGTATGGCGCAACCCTGGTCGTTGCGTTATCCGCTGGTTGACGGACAGGGTAACTTCGGTTCAGTTGATGGCGACAGTCCCGCTGCAATGCGTTATACCGAAGCCCGTTTGCAGAAGCTTGCCGAAGAGATGCTGGTGGATATCAACAAAGATACGGTTGACTTTCAGTTGAACTTTGACGACACGCTGAAAGAACCGGTGGTTTTGCCAACGCGAATCCCCAACCTGCTCGTAAACGGTTCGTCGGGTATCGCGGTAGGTATGGCCACCAATATGGCGCCACACAACCTCTCCGAAGTAGTTGATGCAACAGTAGCTTATATTGATGACAGTGAGATTGATATTGCCGGATTGATGAAATTCGTGAAAGCGCCCGACTTCCCGACCGGAGGTACTATCTACGGATATGCAGGCGTGAAGGAAGCCTACGAGACCGGTCGCGGCAGGGTTGTGGTGCGTTCCAAAGTTGAAATTGAAACGGAAGCATCGGGTCGTGAGAAAATCGTGATTAACGAGATTCCCTATCTGGTGAATAAAGCTGAGTTGATTAAGAACATCGTGGCGCTGATTGACGAAAAGCGAATTGAGGGTATTGCCCACATTAACGATGAGTCGGACCGTGAAGGTATGCGCATTGTTATTGATATTAAAAGAGATGCCAATTCTTCCGTTGTGTTGAACAAGCTGTTCAAATTTACAGCACTACAATCATCCTTCAGTATTAATAACATTGCACTGGTTAAAGGTAGACCCCGCATGCTCAACCTGAAGGATTTAATCAGGTATTTCGTGGACCACCGTCATGAGGTGGTGACCCGTCGTACCCAATTCGAGTTGGCAGAAGCCGAAAAACGGGCGCATTTACTCGAAGGCTTCATGATTATCTTAGATAACTTAGATGAAGCCATTCGCATCATACGTGACTCTAAGACCCCTGAAGAAGCCCGTACGCGACTTATGGAAGCCTTCGGTTTGTCGGAAATACAATCCCGTGCAGTTGTAGAGATGCGTCTTCGTCAGCTTACCGGAATGGAGCAGGATAAACTGCGTGCCGAATATGAAGATGTGATGGCCCTCATTGCTAAATTGAAAGAAATTTTAGAGAAAGTGGAGCTTCGCATGGCCATCATCAAAGATGAGTTGCTCGAAGTAAAGGCCAAATTCGGAGATAATCGCCGCACTGATATTGTTTATGCTTCAGAAGAGTTTAATCCTGAAGATTTTTATGCCGATGATGAAATGATTATCACCATCTCCCGGTTTGGATATATCAAACGTACGGCATTGGCTGAATTCCGTGCACAGGGCAGGGGAGGTGTCGGTTCCAAAGGAAGCGATTCCCGCGATGAAGACTTCATTGAGTATATCTACCCCGCATCCATGCACAACACCATGATGTTCTTTACCCAAAAAGGTAAATGCTACTGGCTGAAAGTGTATGAGATACCAGAAGGTAGTAAGAACTCCAAGGGAAGAGCCATTCAAAATCTGCTGAATATTGAGCAGGATGACAAGGTGAATGCATTCATCAGGGTAAAAGGAAATCTGGATGACAAAGAATACATCAACTCACGTTATATCATTTTCTGTACGAAAAACGGTATTGTGAAAAAAACTTCGCTGGAGGCATATTCACGTCCACGTGCTAACGGAGTTATTGCCATCAATATACGGGAAGATGATAAAGTTATTCAGGTACGTCTGACCGACGGAGATTCTGAAATTGTAATGGCAAACCGCAACGGAAGGGCCATCCGTTTCAATGAATCCAAGGTGCGTGTCATGGGCAGAACGGCTACTGGTGTAATCGGTATGCAACTCGACGATGACGGACAGGATGAGGTGGTTGGTATGGTTTGTGTTAAAAAGGACTCCAAGGAAACCATCATGGTCGTATCACAGCAGGGTTATGGCAAGCGCTCGTTACTGGATGATGAAAACGGAGAACCGATTTACCGCATTACAAACAGGGGTGGAAAAGGGGTGAAAACCATCAACATCACTGATAAAACAGGTAAATTAGTTGCCATCAAAAGCGTTAAAGATGAAAATGACCTGATGATTATCAATGTTTCAGGTATTGTCATCAGATTACATGTAGCCGATATTCGTGTAATGGGAAGGGCAACGCAGGGAGTCAGACTCATCAACCTGGAAAAACGAAACGATGAAATTGCATCTGTTTGCAAAGTCTTGGCAGAAACAGATGAGGAAGAAGTCGAAAATACAGAAGATATAACTGAAAACGAAGATAATAACAATCAGGCAGAACAAGAAACAGATGAAACTCAGATTGAGGAGTAATCAGGTGTATTTGAGAGACGCAAGAAAAGAACAAACAATTTATTAAATTAGACAATTATGAAAAAAGTAATTTTTTCACTTTTATTACTTTTAAGTGTAACAGCAGTTTTTGCTCAAAAAAAGAATGTATCCAAGGCAAGGAACCTGACTTTGATGGAAACACCCGATTTTAAAGGTGCCCGCGAAGCGATTTTACCAGCTTTGGAAGAGCCCACTACCAGTGGAGATCCAAGAACCTGGCATGTAGCCGGTATGATTGGGTACAAAGAGAACGAAAGCTACTTCAAGGAATTGGCATTAGGTAAACAGGTTGACTTTGTGAAAAAAGGCGAAGCCGTGATGGAGTCGCTCAATTATTTCCTCAAGGCCTACGAATTGGATCAGAATCAGTTGGATAAAAAAGGAAGAAAGGTAAAACCAAAGTACGAATCTGATATCAAAGCTAAAATCAAAGAGTATTTTGAAGAAAAGCATAACCTGTTTTATTATGCAGCAACTTTATACGACGAAAAGAAGGACTATAAAGGTGCAATGAAGGCTTTTGAAACCTATCTTATGATTCCGGATCTGCCATTTATGAAAGATGTGGTGACCATTGACTCAACTTATACGCAGGTGAAGTATTTCAATGCACTTGCTGCCAGAAATGCTGAGATGTGGGATAAGGCTATCCGGATTCACGAAGAAATCAAGAATGAAGGATATGAAACAAGTAATGTTTACAAAATGCTTTATGAAGAATATGTGCAGGTAAAAGACACTGCCAACTTCCTCAGAACATTGGATGAAGGATTTAATAAGATGCCGGAAGATCCCTGGTTCATTCAAAACCTGATTAATTATTATCTTACTAATAATCTGATTGAAGAGTCGAAAGTGTATATCGACAAAGCTATTCAGGTTTCACCCAATGAAGCGGTATATTATTATATCAAAGCCAAGATTTTCGAAACTGAGAAGAATAATGTGGATGCCCGTAAGCTTTACGACAAAACTCTTGAATTAGATCCCAAATATGCGGATGCTTATGCCGGAATTGGTGTTTTGATAATCGAGGATGGTCAGAAAATCCTGGATGATGCAGCTTATAAATCAGACAGAGAATTCAACCTTGCGAAGAACAAAGCAAACGAGGTTTTCAAATCAGCCATCGAATACTTCAAGAAAGCAGCTGAAATCAACCCGGATGAACAGATTTACAAGAGAAACCTCCGCATGCTGTACTACCGGCTTGGTATGAGTAAAGAACTCGAAGCCATTGAAAAAGAACTTGGTTACTAAGCTGATTGTTAGGTTAATATATTAAAACTATCAAAAAAACTACAGGAATTCGTTCTTGTAGTTTTTTTATGCTTTAACCTGATTTTTAACTTTATTGACACTCAGAACTTTAGTGCGTAACAGAAGCAAATGTTCTCCTGATTCCTTTTTTATAATGCACTGCCGGATACCCGAAAATAACAAATAATCCTTCCCGGCTGGGATATTGAATGCCATGTTTTTCCCGGAATACCTTAGCTTTTTTTCCATTCTGAATAAGCGGATGAATCCCACCTAACATGCAGGTTCCCAGCCCTAAAGACTCACCTGCGTACATGGCTGCTGTCGCTGCAACAATCGGGTCAGCCGGGTCGGTATAAGGTGAACCGTAGAAATATAGCGCTAAAGGTGCGTCGTAGTTTACCAGGTTGATGCCTGCCTGCATGCTTTTGATGTACACATCAAACAGAGGCTTCACAAAACCATTGAACATTTCATCATTGGCTTTACCCCAGAAAGGTTTCATGAGCGTCAAGAACCACCCGGATACAAACCACTTCATCTCGTTTAGATAGTTGCAAAAATCAGCAGCAAACTGCCGGTTTTTTGCTTTGCTGTCAAGAATCAGAACGTTCACATCAGATGGAGGAAGACCCATGGGGGCTGTAGAGGCAGCACCGAGAATCTTTTCTATTATTTCGGGTGAAATTTCTTGCTCCTGAAACTCCCGCACACTTCTTCTGCGCCGGAACAAGGCTATTAATTGTTCAAAGTTTGCCGTCTCCTTTATGGAGGGTAACCCGAACAAATCGGCTTTGGATATTTCCCTCCCGGTTATTTCAATGGCATCTGCGGGACAAATAGCCATACAATGTCCGCAACCTATGCAACCAAATACAGGGGTATTGCTGATGCAGGCCTTGTCGTTTTCCAGGCGAAAGTTGAAATCTTTGCAAACCAGGATGCATTTTCCACAACCGGTACACCTTTCGGTGTCGATAGTAATCGTTGCATTTTCTTTTGTTCTTGTTGTTGGAATTGCCATGATCTTCTAATTTATCTTATCATTATTCAGTGCCATTTTAAACACCTGCAAAACTCTTTCTCTCGCGAATTGATGTTCAACCACCGGCTCCGGATAATCCTTTTCATGTATATTCTCAACCCATTTATTTATGTAAACATGTTGGGGGTCAAACTTTTTTGTTTGTTCGGCAGGATTGAATATCCTGAAATAGGGGGCAGCATCGCAGCCACAGCCGGCCGACCATTGCCAGTTTCCGTTGTTAGATGATAGCTCATAGTCCAGCAGTTTTTCCGCAAAATAAGCTTCACCCCAACGCCAGTCAATCAACAAATGCTTTGTCAGGAAACTTGCGACAATCATCCGCACCCTGTTGTGCATGTAGCCGGTTGCGTTTAACTCCCTCATTCCGGCATCAACAATCGGATATCCGGTATTTCCCGTACACCAGCGATGAAATTCATCTTCGTTGTTTCTCCAGACAATCCGGTCGTATTGCTCCTTAAAACTGGCGTTCACCACCTTTGGGAAATGATACAAAATCATCATGAAAAACTCTCTCCAGATCAATTCATTCAACCAGCTTTCGTTCAGTTGAAGTGCAATCTGTACCAATGCTCTGATGCTCACGGTTCCAAAACGGAGGTGGACACTCAGGCCGGAAGTCCCGTTAAGGGAGGGGAAATCACGTGTTTCGTGGTACAGCCTGATTTTGTTTTCGTCAATCCGGGCGGGTTCAAAGGTATTTTCGGCATCAGCAAAGCCAATTTCAGTAAGAGTAGGGAAATGAAATGGATTGGTTTTATAAAGATGCATCAGATAATCCTGACTTGGGAATGATTTCACCATTTCTTCAGTAAGTTGCTGTTTCCACCTTTTTGAGTAAGGTGTGAATACGGTGTAGGGAGTGCCATCAGGTTTTAACACTTCAGCTTTTTCAAAAATGACCTGATCCTTGTATGTCTCAAACCGAATGTTGTGGAGTTTCAGCAGGCCGGATATGTCTGAATCCCGTTTTATGGCTTCGGGTTCATAATCATGATTTGCATATACTGCCGAAATAGCATACTGGTGTTGCAGTTGCTGAAAGATATCCAGCGGTTTACCGTGAAGTACCAGTAAGGAACTTCCCGTTTTCACTATTTCATCCTGTAGCTTGCTGATTGCATGATAAATGAAGCCAACCCTTTTATCCCTTTTGTCAGGTAATTTGTCGAGAATATCAGTATCGAAGATAAAAAGAGGCAATACAGGACAGCCGTTTTGCAGCGCTTCAAACAAAGCCCTGTTGTCGTGCAATCTTAAATCGCGGCGAAACCAGTAAATGATAAGGGGTGTTTTCATTCAAATAATAGTGTAAATATTCTGTGGAAAGTACTCATTTATATTGCCACAGTGCAAGCAGACCTCACTATGAACACATAACAACTGACCACAGCTATTGCATTTCCACTTTTCTTTCTCAATTTCAATAAACGCCTGCAATCCAATTTCTTTTATTTTATTCAGGTTTTGAATTGGACTTTCGCCATATTTTAATGTGTAACGTTTATCTAAGTTTTTGATGCGTGTACAGGGGAATTTACTGCAATCATAGCAGAGTAATTCTTCATTGCCTTTCTTTTCTTCACATGATTTTATACTACATACTGTACAATGATAAGGTTTATTACCAACATTGAGACAGCCGACACATTTATTCTTCTCCCGCTGATAACCTAAACAAATATCACATATTACGCCACAGGGGGCTACGCTGTTGTTATTCATATTTGTCGTATAAGTTTGCTCATATTCTATTTAGAAGCCAACAAGTCATTCAAATTAATTATTTTACTACCATTTTTTTCGTAATAATTCAGCATTTCGTAAATTTTTCTTTTATCATAACTCGTAATACAATCTGATACGACTGTAACTTTGTAGTTATTCTTGCACATATTAAACACGGTCGATTTCACGCAGGCAATGGCGTCTGCTCCTGCAATGTAAAATTCGCTTATTTCATTTTTCTTGATAAAGTCAGTAAATTCCTGACTGGTCAAAGCGTTTCCTTTGGATTTTTCAAAAATATTACTGGAAACCAATTTCATGTCCGGAACTAATTCAGACCCACGGGTATTTGGTTTGAAAGTCCTTGTGCCGTCAGATAAGTTATAATGCCTTATGTAAACGACATGAATATCATTTTCCACTGCCCAATCTATTGTCCGGTTAACATTATCAATTATTTCTTTGTAGTTTTTGGTAATGTCATTTTGAATGTCAATTACCACTAAAGCCTTTTTATGCATGGGATTTTCTTCCTATAGTTTTATACTTTATTTCAATTTACTATTTCATTGTACATTGCAATAGTTGTGCCCGTAGTATTAGTTCCCCGTTCATTTTATACTCACAGATAAAACTTTCATCTGTATCGATGCTTCAAATTTGAATAGGTTAACCACCACAGTTCCAGAACTTGATTCCTCTTTTAATAATCCCACTTTAGAAATCCATTGTGTTGTCGATTGATTTGTATGTCCTGAAGGGTAAATATAAGTAATTTTCAAACAAGCATGTTTTTGGTTATTAATAAGCAAGGTGTCTGTTCCAATTACTTTTTTTGTTATGGAAATGCCATTGTCGTCAGAAGTATCACTAATCCATTCTGAATTAATAGTAAGTGGATATTTGATCCATAAAACCGGAGTGTTATAAATGAAAATTTCATTAGAGCCTATTGTGTCAATGTTGGGTAGAACGATCTCTTCATTTTTATATGCATAACATTTTAGTCCTTCTTTATCCATGTTATAGTATTTAAACGTGGTTGAAGTATCATTATTTGCAATTTCTTGTGTCCTGAAAACCAACAGTTTTGTTTTGTTAATGATTGTATCTTTATCAATCCGAATTGTACCGTTAATTTTTGCTGTGTATGAGCTTATGATGCTATCTGAGGTAGGAGATTTATAAGTATTTATTGTCCATATTTTTTCATACGTCCATGAAGTGCCAATTGACATTGGATGTTTGGTAAAGACATTATTCTCAGACGATTCGTCTTCACAACCTAATAGTGTAATAATTGTCAAGAGTAGTAATGTTATTTTCTTAATTTTCATGTGTGTATTTCTATTAGAATTAGCAAAATATTTGACTAACCAATTTCTCTCACCAGTGGTGCGAGAATTTCGTCCTGACAATATGTCTCGTAAAATTGCTTCATCCTCCACAAATTCTGAGGAGAAAAGCCTTTAATGTCAGGCTCTTGATCAATAATTAACTTTGACATCTTTTCAACCGTGCTTTCTCCTCAGTTATTATGGGCACAATTTACTGAGATGTATTTTCCAATTTTCATATGTATAATCTAGTATATTCATCAAACAAAGATTAACAATTAATAACTGTTATAGGATAGCACAACCTTTTTTCTGCAATTGAGCCTAACAAAAGACGCTAAGCAGCAAACCCGATAGGGTTGCATAGTGCATGTTATGGCTTCGTTATTTTCTATTATTAAGTTTAAAAGTATGTCTTAACCGCAAATTCAAACTGGTTGATAAATATCTCTTTAAATCGCGATATATTATTCTGTTCGTAAAAAAGCAACATTGCCTTCTTGTATTCTACAGAGTCAATCGTTCTGAATGAAATTGGACAATGTTTGTAATTCATCAATATAGCATTGCTTACAATTCGTGCTGTTCTTTTGTTTCCATCCATAAATGGTTGAATGTACGAAATCAACATTAGAGTCAGCAATGCCTTTTCAAATATATTGTCTTTTTTATTTACCAGTTTGCAAGCTGATTCCAAAGCTTCTCGTATTTGAAATTCATTGTCAAGCGGTCGATAATTGGTTCCGGAAATACCAACTCGACGTTTCCTGAGGTTTTTGTCAACAGCCAGTTCTTTTATCAGAAGGCTGTGAATATCTTCAATTTTGGAAATTTCCAACGGAATTAAATAGTCCGGATTTTCTACAATAAAGTCTAGTGCTTCTTTGTGATTCAAAAGCATAATTGCTTCTTCTTTCGTTTTTCCGGCAGCAGTTTCTTTGTCTTTAAGCAGTCTTTCTGTTTCAAGTAAAGAATATGTATTTCCTTCAATTTGCGACGATTTCCAACTTAAATCAATAGCAAGTCTTTCAAGTTCTTTCTTGAATTCGAATTCTGACAATTGTGAAATATTCTCTGTGTATTTTTGTTGTAAGTCATCTAATTTCTTGAGTTCCGTTTCACTGAAAACCACTATCTGGTCTAGCAAATCAAAGATTTTTAAGTTGAACTCTTCTTTAATTTGTCTTTCGTCAATTTCTTTTTCGTAATAACTATCTAAGTCAACTGAATACAATAGTTCGTATGAAGGTGAAATATAGTATTTTGTTCCTTTACCTTTTCCTTCCGAAATTATAAATTTCTCAGATAATTGTTGACTTAAAATTCGTTTTACTGTTGCATAACTAATCGAAGTCGCAAATTCTTTGTGAATATCACCAGAGGAACAATTCGGGTGATTCTGAATGAAATTTAAAATTTCTATTTGTTTCGTTTCAGCCATAAGTCGATTTTTAGCTCACAAATATATAAAATACGGCTCACATTTCAGCACAAACGAGCTTTATTTTTTTTATTATGAGCCATAACGGACGGAACTATATGCAATTCGGGATTGCGGGTTGCTTTCCTGTCTAACCCCGAAGTTGTTGTTGTCCGCACCGAAACCCCAATTGATATATAGTTTTTGTGTGTGCCCTGCATGGGCAGTGCGCATCTGCTGCAAAGCAATAGAGAAATTCCAAAATTACTGAGATACTTCCCCTTTTTCTCTATTTAAACCAGTATTTCATATACATTCGCCTTATCTTTGATCAAAATATCATCAAAACATGATAAAGGAGAGAAATAGAAAAAGGCGATAAAACAGAGGTGTTTCGCATACAATATTTCAATTTAAGGTTTTAAAACAGTTGAAGTGTGCTAAAAATTCACCCCAAAAATAAACACAATAAATGAATAATCAATATATTATCAGCATTTTATTATCAACATATCCGGTGAATGTCATTGTGCAACACATTTAGCTGTTAGCACCACCTAATGCGCATCGGATGCATATTGGGCAACAAAAAACAGGTGCACATTGCTGTACACCTGCTTTCCCAATTTACTATGTCTGTAAGTTTTCTAATGAATCGATTATTCCACGATTTTCTTCATGGCAGTCATGGCTGCACGCAACTCGGCACCACATACTTCGATGGAGTGGTTGCGGATGGCAGCATTTACCTGTACCAGTTCGAAGTTGTCGACGTGGTTGCTTTTGCCTTCGTTGTAGTTTTTGCCGATGAGGCTGGTATCTACTTTTTTCATGAAGTCGGCCAACAGCGGTTTGCAAGCGTGATCGAACAAATAGCAACCGTATTCGGCTGTGTCGGAGATAACGCGGTTCATTTCGAACAGTTTTTTACGGGCAATGGTGTTGGCAATCAGCGGTGTTTCGTGCAATGACTCATAATATGCCGATGCAGGTTTCATGCCTGAATTGGTCATCATTTCGTAAGCCAGTTCAACACCTGATTTAACGAAAGCAACCATCAATACGGCATTGTCGAAGTATTCCTGCTCGGTGATTTCCATGCTGCCGGCTGGTGTTTTCTCGAAATCGGTCTCGCCGGTAGCTGCACGCCATGCCAACAGGTTTTTGTCGCCATTTGCCCAGTCTTCCATCATGGTGCGTGAGAATTCTCCTGAAAGGATATCGTCCATGTGTTTCGCGAACAAAGGAGTCATGATTTCTTTCAGCTCTTCAGCTAATTTGTAGGCTTCGATTTTAGCAGGATTCGACAAGCGGTCCATCATGTGGGTGATACCACCGATTTTCAACGCTTCGGTAATTACTTCCCATCCGTATTGTACTAATTTAGAAGCATATCCTTTGTCGATGCCTGATTCTACCATTTTGTTGAATGACAGGATAGAACCGGTTTGCAAGAGACCACACAGGATGGTTTGTTCGCCCATCAGATCCGATTTTACTTCTGCAACAAATGACGAATGCAGTACACCGGCTTTGTGACCACCTGTTCCAACGCAATAGGCTTTGGCAATTTCCAGTCCGTCGCCATTCGGGTCGTTGTCTAAGTGCACCGCGATGAGGGTAGGAACACCGAAACCACGGAGGTACTCAGCACGCAATTCAGAAGCAGGAGATTTTGGAGCTACCATGATCACGGTTAAGTCCTTGCGAATCTGAATGCCTTCTTCCACAATGTTGAAACCGTGAGAATACGACAGACAAGCGCCTTTTTTCATCAGCGGCATAATCTGGTTAACAACCGAAGTGTGGTATTTATCCGGAGTTAAATTCAGAACCAGGTCGCCTTTCGGGATCATGTTTTCGATGGTGTCAACCTCGAATTTGTTTTCGACTAC
This sequence comes from Paludibacter sp., assembly GCA_034928085.1. Classification (GTDB taxonomy): domain Bacteria; phylum Bacteroidota; class Bacteroidia; order Bacteroidales; family Paludibacteraceae; genus Paludibacter. Next base: position 68,207 of record JAYFPG010000018.1, on the reverse strand, counting down.
GTTTTGATAAGAAATCTGTTTTTCGTCGATTTCAACTTTACGCAGTGCGTAAGCAACATCCAGACCGCTATCGCGCATGTTAAGTCCCTGAGCCAAGCCCTGAGCGCCACAACCAACGATAACTACTTTTTTGCCAATCAGTTTGTTAACTCCATCAGCGAATTCGCTGCTTTCCATAAAATCACATTTTCCCAGTTCCTGAACTTTCAGGCGATGTGGAAGTGAATTGAAATAATTTGCCATTTTTGTGTTGTTAAAATAAATTTTGTGTAAAATTATTGTATTTTTTCCGATTGATAAACAATCGTATCTATTTTTATGCGTCTACTGTTCGAATTTTTTCAGAGTTTCGAGCATGTCACTTAATCGTTCTACCTTGTGTTTCGTAATGGCAACACGGCCGGAACGGATGAATTGAAGTACGCCGACCGTTGCGCTTAACTCATCAAACAATTGTTGTGTTTCAGCATAATGACCGGATTTCTGGAAAACCACGAAAGTTTCATTCATTTCCAGGATGCTGATGTTGTACTGACGAACCAGTTTCTCGATAGAACCTAATCCCAGCAATTTATCTGTAGCCACTTTATAGAGTGCAATCTCCTGGTGCACGAGGTCTTCATCCGTGTTGTAGTAGGATTTCAGGATATCCACTCTTTTGTCGATTTGTTTTACCACTTTGTCAACGGTATTTTCAGTTGCAAAAACCGTGATGGTAAACTTATGGATGCCTTTCAATGCCGAAGGGGAGACCGATAAGGTTTCGATGTTAATTGCCCTGCGGGTGAAAATAATCGTGATCTGGTTTAGTAAACCAACGGTATTTTCAGAAAAGATGGTGATTGTATATAATTTATTTTCCATGTTGATAAGCTTTTAATGCATTTACATTGAATTATTCTCCCAGCAGGATATTGGTAACACTTGCGCCCGCGGGCATCATGGGGTAAACCATTCCTTTTTTCTCTACATTAACCACGAGCAGATAGGGTTTGTCGTCTTTCAGCATATCTGCAATGGCTGCATCCAGTTCATCTCTTTTCAATACCTCGGTGCCATCAATGCGATAGGCTTTGGCTATTGCCACGAAATCAGGATTTTGCATTTCGGTAAATGAATATCTCTCTTCAAAGAACATTTCCTGCCACTGACGAACCATGCCTAAGAAGTGGTTGTTCAGGATAATCATCTTCACGCCGATTTGTTCCTGCATGATGGTTCCCAGTTCCTGGATGGTCATCTGGAAACCGCCATCGCCACTGAACATACAAACGGTACGTTCGGGAGCGCCGATTTTCGCGCCCATCGCTGCCGGAATACCGAATCCCATCGTTCCGAGTCCGCCGGAAGTAATCAAGCTGCGTGTCTGCGAGTATTTCGAATAACGGGCAGCCATCATCTGGTTCTGACCCACATCGGTAACGATAACCGCTTTGTGCTGGGTGGCTTCCGATATTTTGCGGATAACTTCTCCCATGGTCATTTCACCTGATTCAGGATAAAGTTCTTTCCGGATTACCTTATCGAATTCCTGATCGTCATACACTTGGAATGAATCAATCCACTCGGTATGTTTGGCCGGTTTCAGCAATTCAGTGATGGCAGGCAGAGTATCTTTGGCGCTTCCTAAAACCGGTGCATCTGCTTTCACATTTTTGTTGATTTCAGCCATATCGATGTCTAAATGAACGATCTTAGCTTGTTTGGCATAAGTGTTCAAATCGCCGGTTACGCGGTCGTCGAAACGCATCCCAATGGCAATCAGTACATCACATTCATTTGTTTTCATATTGGGGGATACATTCCCGTGCATGCCCAGAAAACCTTTGTTCAGGCGGAAATCAGTCGGCATAGCCGATGCGCCCAGCAAGGTCCAGGCTGCCGGGATATCTGCTTTTTCAAGGAATGTTTTCAGTTCTGCCTCTGCGCCCGACAATACAACGCCCTGTCCAACCAGTGCGTAGGGTTTTTTTGCACCGTTGATAATTTCGGCAGCCAGCGCCACCTGGTCTTTGTTGACTTCAGGAACGGGAATATAACTTCGGATGTAAGTGCATGGTTTATAGTCAAATTCAGTCTCCTGAATCTGGGCGTTTTTGGTGATGTCGAGTACAACAGGACCCGGGCGACCGCTTTTGGCGATATAAAAGGCACGTGCTACAGCCCAGGCAATGTCCTCCGCCCTGCGAATCTGGTATGCCCATTTGGTAACCGGTTGGGTAATACCCACCACGTCTATTTCCTGAAAGGCATCTGTCCCCAGCAACGGAGCAACCACCTGACCGGTAATTACCACCATCGGGGTACTGTCGAGCATGGCATCACTGATGCCGGTAACTGTGTTGGTAGCAGCCGGACCGGAAGTTACCAGGCAAACACCTGTTTTTCCGGATACACGTGCATATCCCTGTGCTGCATGCGCAGCTCCCTGTTCGTGACGGGTTAATATGTGATTCAGCCGGGTTCGGTAATCGTACAAAGCATCGAATGCCGGCATAATGGCACCACCCGGATAACCGAAGATGGTATCTACGCCTTCTTTTATCATTGATTCAATCAGGATTTGTGATCCTGACATTTTTTTGTGTTCCATATGTTGATTTTGTTTAATCGTTTAAATGTTTAATTGTCTAATGTCAAATGTCTAACGTTATTTCACTATTCGCTTTCCGCTTTCCGCTATTCGCTTTAAATCATCCTCACGGCCCCTTTGTCAGCCGAACTTACCATCGAAGCATAGGCTTTCAGGGCCTTGCTGACGACGCGGTTGCGGTCTTTCGGGGTGAAGGCATCGGCTCCGCGTGCAAGCTCTTTCGCGCGACGGGCAGCTAATTCTTCATCACTCAATCTTACATTGATGGTTCTGTTTGGGATGTCAATGTCAATGATATCACCATCTTCAATTAATCCGATGTTTCCGCCTGAAGCAGCTTCCGGGGAAATATGTCCGATCGACAAACCAGATGTGCCGCCGGAAAAACGTCCATCGGTAATCAAGGCACATTCCTTTCCTAATTTTTTGGATTTTATATACGAAGTAGGGTAGAGCATTTCCTGCATACCCGGACCACCTTTTGGTCCTTCGTGGGTGATAACCACCACATCGCCGGCGACTACCTGTCCGCTTAAAATGCCATAACAAGCCGTGTCCTGTGAAGTAAATACCTTGGCCGGACCGCTGAATTTCCAGATGCTTTCATCCACACCGGCAGTTTTAATTACACATCCATCAATCGCGATGTTACCTTTGAGGATACCCAAACCGCCATCAATGGTATAAGCGTGTGCCATATCCCGGATACAACCATTCGAACGGTCTGTGTCTAATTCTTTATATTGTGAATTTTGTGAACCCATAACTAAGTTGAAACGGTTGGCGGGAGCACTTTTGTAAATGCGTAGTGCTTCCGGATTCGGATTATCAACTGTGATACTGTATTGTTCGACCGCCTGTTGCAATGTGAGACCATCAGCACGGTAAACGTCAGTTTTCAATAAGCCTCCTTTAGCTAATTCGCCAAGAATACCCAGAATACCTCCGGCACGGTTAACATCCTGGATGTGATATTTATCTGAATTGGGAGCAACTTTACACAAACAAGGTGTTTTTTTGGAAAGCGCATCAATATCGTCCATGGTGAAATCAACTTCAGCTTCATGTGCAATCGCCAAGGTATGCAGGATGGTGTTGGTGGAACCACCCATCGCTATGTCAAGCACCATGGCATTCATAAAAGCATCTTTGGTGGCAATAGTTCGTGGTAAAACCGTGTCGTCACCATCTCTGTAGTATTTATAAGCATTTTCCACAATCAGTTTGGCAGCATCTTCGAACAAACGGGCACGGTTGGCATGGGTAGCGACAATGGTTCCGTTTCCGGGCAGCGCTAACCCAATCGCTTCGTTCAGACAGTTCATCGAGTTCGCGGTAAACATACCGGAACAAGAACCGCAAGTCGGACAAGCAGCACTTTCTACCTTGGCAATTTGTTCATCTGAAATATTGTCATCTGCCGCTTGTACCATAGCATCCACCAAATCGAGGTGTTTACCGTCTAATTCACCGGCTTCCATCGGTCCTCCCGAAACAAATACAGTAGGGATGTTCAGACGCATGGCAGCCATCAGCATACCCGGGGTAATTTTATCGCAGTTTGATATGCAAACCAATGCGTCTGCTTTGTGGGCATTTACCATGTACTCAACGCTGTCGGCAATCAAATCACGGGATGGGAGAGAATACAACATCCCATCGTGACCCATTGCGATTCCATCGTCGATGGCGATGGTGTTGAATTCGGCAGCGAAACAGCCGAGTTTTTCAATTTCAGTTTTCACTTTCTGACCGATATCATGCAGGTGAACATGACCCGGAACAAACTGAGTGAAAGAATTGGCGATAGCAATAATCGGTTTGCCGAATTGATTTTCTGTTACACCATTGGCTCTCCACAATGCCCTGGCTCCGGCCATTTTTCTTCCACCGGTACTGGTCTGACTGCGCAAAATATTCTTCATATCCTGTTTTTTTAATTTATTGTTATCTTTTTAAAACTTCAATCAAATGCCTGAGATAAAAAAGAAAAAACCTCTCTCATTGTTGGTGAGAAAGGCTTCCTGTGCATTTATATCTGTAATATTTATCACATAACCGTCCTCACCCTTGATGATTGACCAAAAGTACCACGACGATTAAAGCGACAATATTAAATAGACGAACTGACATGTTTTATTATTAAATATCGGCTGCAAAGATAAACAGATAATTTTAAAAATCAACTATTTTTTTTGAAAAAAGTGCATTTTAGTGGTAAATTGTAAGTTTTTAGTAAGTTTAATTGTTAAAAAATAAGGCCTATGTGCGATTTGTTGGATTGTATTTCACTCAATTTATCAGCTTTAACAATAAAAAGAAGCTTTCATGGGTAATATCACCAAAAAAATATTATTTTTGCCTGCTGTATTCTATAGAAATAATGACAGAAAAAACATACAAATATCTTCAGAAAATCGATTCGCCTGATGATCTGAAAACCATCCCGAAGGAATCATTGCCGGAGGTCTGCGACGAATTAAGGCAATTTATCATCGATGAGGTTTCGAAAAATCCGGGTCATCTCGGCTCAAATTTAGGTAGTGTTGAACTTACGGTAGCCCTGCATTACGTGTTTAATACCCCTTACGATCGCATCGTGTGGGATGTGGGGCATCAGGCTTACGGACATAAAATCATTACCGGTCGCCGCGACAAATTTCATACAAATCGTAAATTTGGTGGCATTTGTGGTTTCCCGAGTATATTCGAGAGTGAATACGATGCCTTCGGTGTCGGTCATGCGTCGACTTCTATATCAGCTGCTCTGGGCATGTCGGTAGCCTCTTTATTGAAAAAAGAGCAAAACCGGCGGGTAGTTGCCGTGATTGGCGATGGCTCCATGACCGGGGGACTGGCTTTCGAAGGATTGAATAATACTTCTATGGATAAAAATGACCTGCTGATTGTGTTGAATGACAATCAGATGGCCATTGATCCGGTACACGGGGGAATCACTCAGTATTTGGTAGATATGACCACCTCAGCTACCTATAATAAGTTGCGTTTTTTCATCTACCGTGCCTTCAGAAAGCTCGGGTTAATCAGTGAGGATGGGAAAAAACGGCTGTTGACGATCGGTAATAGTCTGAAAGCTACGTTGACCCGTCAGGGAGGAAACATATTCGAAGGACTGAATATCCGTTATTTCGGTCCGATTGATGGGCACGATGTGAAAAACATGGTGAAAGTACTCAACGAGATTAAGGATTTCAAAGGACCTAAGGTACTGCATTGCATAACCAAAAAAGGAAAAGGTTACGAACCTGCTGAAAATGATGCGGTAAAGTGGCATGCGCCCGGTTTCTTCGATGCCTCTACAGGCGAAAAGAAAGCCGGAAGTTCGGTTCCTGCACCTCCGTTGTTTCAGGATGTTTTTGGTGAAACCTTGCTGGAACTGGCCAAACAGAATGAAAAGATTGTGGCGATTACACCGGCCATGCCTTCGGGTTGTTCCATGACAATTATGCAAAGGGTTATTCCAGAGCGGGTGTACGATGTGGGAATTGCCGAGGGTCATTCGGTTACATTCTCGGCCGGACTGGCCAAGGAAGGCATGATCCCATTCTGCAATGTGTATTCTTCGTTCATGCAAAGGGCTTATGACAATGTTATTCATGACGTTGCATTACAAAAACTGCCGGTAATCATGTGTCTCGACCGGGCCGGTATCGTGGGATCAGACGGGGCAACGCATCATGGTGCATTTGATTTGGCATATATGCGTTGTATTCCGAATATCGTCATCGCCGCTCCACGGAACGAACATGAACTCAGGGATATGATGTTCACGGCTCAGCTGAAAAATGAAAGTCCCCTCGTAATTCGCTATCCAAGAGGGAAAGGTTCGTTGATTGACTGGCGCAATGAAATGAGAGAAGTTGAAATTGGTAAGGGTGTATGCTTAAAAACCGGACAGGATGTAGCGGTATTGACCATCGGAACAATGGCTATTCCGGCTACTGAAGCTATTCAACAGGTCGAAAATGAAAGCAATTTATCAATTGCTCACTATGATATGCGTTTCCTGAAACCACTTGACGAAGCCTTGCTACATGAAATAGGCAGGACGTATAAACAAATTATAACCATTGAAGATGGTGTTATCAATGGCGGTTTTGGTTCAGCCGTAATTGAGTTTATGGCGGATCATGGATATGCTGTTCAGATTAAAAGACTGGGAATTCCCGATGCTTTTGTTGAACATGGTTCCCCGGAAGAACTCTATGCTATGCTGGGGTTGGATGCAACAGGTATCGCGCGGACCATCATGGAGCAGATTTCATTCAGGATGACGAGCAAGGCGAGGAATCTAAATTAATATTCTTTCTATTACAGATATAATTACAAGTCAATGAGAATTATTATTGCCGGAGCCGGTGAAGTCGGTACTCACCTGGCAAAATTGCTTGCGAAAGAGCATATCAACATCACCCTTATGGACCAGGATCCTTCTAAAATGAAAGACCTTGATGCCAATTACGACATGATGACGAGGGAAGGAAGTCCGACTTCTATTCAGGATTTGCAGGATATTGGCGTGAAAGATGTTGATCTTTTCATTGCCGTGACTCCCTATGAAAGTGTGAACATCACTTCCTGTATGATTGCTACGAACTTAGGTGCTATTAAGACCCTGGCTCGAATTGATAATTACGAATACCTGATGCCCAAAAACAAGGAGTTCTTTCAGAAACTGGGTGTAGATTATCTGATTTATCCGGAGAGATTAGCATCGAAGGAAATCGTGGCGGCGCTGGAGACCACCTGGTTGCGACAAAACCTCAGTTTTTGCAACGGTGAACTTGTTTTGCTTGGTATCAAGGTGCGAGACAATGCCGTAATCATCAATAAAAAATTCATGAGCGGCTTTTTTGATCACCGCAAATACAGGATTGTTGCCATCAAACGCAATAACGTTACCATCATTCCGGGTGGATCTGATGAGATACAGGCCAATGATATCGTATATTTTATTACCCGTCCTGAGGATGTCTCATTTGTAAAAGAACAGGCAGGTAAGGTCGATTATAAGATTAACAGTGCCATGATCATGGGTGGAAGTCGTATCGCGCAAAAAACCGCACAAGCATTGCCAGCACATATCAGTGTGAAAATACTGGAAAAAGACCGGGAGAAAAGTTATTTGCTTGCCGAGAAATGTCAAAGAGCGTTGATTATCAATGGAGATGCCCGGGATTTGGATCTGTTGAAAGAAGAAGGTATTCATGATATTGATGCTTTTATCGCGGTAACATCAAATTCTGAAGCCAACATTTTGGCTTGTCTTGCTGCCAAACGACTTGGGGTTAAGAAAACTGTTGCCGAGGTTGAGAACATCGATTATATCATGCTGGCTGAAAGTATGGATATCGGAACCGTAATCAATAAGAAGATGATTGCAGCCGGCTATATCTATCAGCTTACACTGGATGCTGATGTGCTGGATGTGAGAACGTTGACGTCGGCTGACGCGGAAGTAGTGGAATTTGTAGCTAAAAAAGGATCGAAAATTACCAAATCGAAAATAAAGGATTTGAAACTACCGACTAATGTTAACATTGGTGGTTATGTTCGTAACGGAGAGGGATTTATTGTTGCCGGAGATTCTATCATTGAACCTGATGACCACGTGATTTGTTTTTGTGTGTCTTCGGCTATCCGCAAAATTGAAAACTATTTTAATTGATGTTTCGCGATTTCAATCATAAACTGATATTTAGAATCGTTGGAGGTTTGTTGTTGTTCGAGGGGGTTTTCCTCTTGACTGCGGTATTAGTAGCCAAAATTTACGGAGAAGAAGCAATATCTCATTTCTGGATTACATCTGCGATAGCGGTGTCGTTAGGGCTGTTGTTTTACTTGATTGGCAAAAGTGCCTCTCCTGTGATTGGCAAACGGGAGGGTTCTATCATTGTTACTTCCATTTGGTTGTTCTTTTCATTTGTTGGGTTACTTCCTTATTGGTTAAGTGGTAGTATTCCTTCATTTACTGATGCTTTCTTTGAAACCATGTCGGGTTTTACGACAACCGGTGCCTCTATTCTAAATGATATAGAGGCTTTGCCAAAAAGTATGTTATACTGGAGAAGCCTGACTCAATGGATCGGTGGACTTGGCATCATCGTTATTTCCATTGCTTTATTGCCAATTTTTGGCTTTTCAACCGTTCAGTTGTTCTCGGCTGAGGCAACGGGTCCCACCAAAGACAAAATTCATCCCAAAATGAGCGAAACAGCCAAGCGTTTACTGGCTATCTACATTGTACTCACGGTTATAGAGACTCTGTTGCTGGTTGTTGCCGGTATGGGTTGGTTTGACGCTGTAAATCATTCGTTTACGACTATGGCTACGGGTGGTTTTTCTACTAAACAAGCAAGTGTGGGTTACTGGTCATCACCGGCAATTCAATACATCATTATCTTTTTCATGTTTTTTGCGGGGGTCAATTTTTCTTTGTTTTATTTTTTGATAAAAGGGAAAATCAGCAAAATTAAAGAAAATGAAGAATTGCGTTTTTTTGCTCTCATGGTTCTTGTTTTTACTGCTTTAATCGGTTTCTCGATGTTTGAAACATCAAATATTCATAGCTTGTCTGATTTTGAAAAATTGTTCAGGGACAGTCTGTTTACGGTCGTCTCAATGATCACCACAACGGGTTATGGAACAGTAGATTACATGTTGTTTTCGCCAGTGGTTTGGATGTTAATTATCATTGTCATGCTCACGGGGGCATCAGCCGGCTCTACCGCCGGTGGTATGAAATTAGTCAGGGTACTTTTGGTGGTAAAATATGCTTATTATGAATTCAAAAGAATCATACATCCAAATGCTGTGTTCCCGGTTAAATACAACAACCTGATTGTGAGGGATGAGATTATTACACGTGTACTTGCGTTCATCATGTTATACATATTACTAATTATCTTCGGGACTATTATACTAGCGTTCTCGGGGATGGGCTTTATTGAGTCGTTGAGCGGTATGATAACCTGTATCAGTGATGTTGGACCCGGACTCGGAAGCATCGGGCCTGCAACAAATTTTGCTTCAATACCTGAATTCTCAAAATGGTTCCTTTCCTTTGTGATGCTTATCGGAAGGTTAGAAGTATTTACGGTTCTGATTATTTTTACGCCTATTTTCTGGAAGAAATAAACAATAATCTGTCAAAACCTACATGTCAATAAACAAAGACTTTAATTTTCGACTTATTTTCAGGTTTTTCGGAGTTCTCTTACTGGTCGAAACGGTTGCCTTGTTGTCAGCAGCTTTGGTTGCCTTGTTTTATCGTGAATATGATGGATACTATTTCCTGATTACGGCCGGAATTGCTTTTGCGATGGGTGTTGCCGGTGTGCTGGCCGGTAGAGGCGCTACTCCCATGATCGACAGGAGAGAGGGGTCACTCGTTGTAACTTTTATCTGGATTGTATTCTCGCTTTTTGGCTTACTGCCTTATTGGATATCAGGTAGTATTCCCTCATTTACTGATGCCTTTTTTGAAACGATATCGGGATTCACAACTACAGGTGCTTCTATCCTGAATAATATTGAAGAGTTATCGCACAGTATACTGTATTGGAGAAGTCTGACGCACTGGATCGGGGGATTGGGTATCATTGTCATGTCGTTGGCTTTATTACCTGTTTTCGGAGTGAGTGGCGCACAATTGTTTGCTGCTGAGTCAGCTGGTCCAACCAAGGATAAGATTCATCCGAAAATTAATGAAACTGCTAAACGTTTATTTCTAATCTATTTTATCTTAACCGTTTCGGAAACAATACTACTCAGGATTGGAAGTATGGGATGGTTTGATGCGCTGTGTCACGCATTTGGCACGGTTGCTACCGGTGGATTTTCAACCAAACAGGCAAGTGTGGGATATTGGAATTCTCCTTATATTCAATATGTCATAACCATTTTCATGCTGCTTTCAGGAGTTAATTTTAGTTTGTATTATTTTGGATTTAAAAATAAATTCAGGAAAATTTTGCAGGATGAAGAACTAAAGTATTATTTGATTACTTTATTTTCGTTCACTATCGTGGTGATGGTATCTTTGTTTGATTTTTCAGCTGCTTTTTCTTTTGAGTATTTTGAGAAAGCATGGAGAGAAGCATTTTTTAATGTTACTGCTGTAATGACGACAACCGGATTTGCTACCGCTGATTATATGAACTGGAAAACTTTCACCTGGGTTTTATTACTGGTTGCCATGATTATGGGTGCATCTGCTGGTTCAACGAGTGGTGCTGTTAAAATGATCAGGATTGTGATTGTAGTGAAATACTGCTATTATGAGTTTAAAAAACTACTCCATCCCAATGCAGTTGTGCCAGTTAGATACAATGGGCGACTTGTTAATGAGGATGTTATAACTAAAATCCTGGCATTTGTTATGTTGTATTTAATTACGATTGCCTTTGGTGTTTTTGTGCTTAGTTTGTCCGGCATGCCTTTTCAGGAGTCAATTGGTGGATTAATTACCTGTCTGGGTGGAGTAGGACCCGGACTGGGAACTGTCGGACCCGCCGGTAATTTTTCGGCAATTCCGGATTTTAGTAAATGGTTTCTTTCTTTTATGATGCTGATTGGTCGCCTTGAACTATTTACCGTACTGGTGCTTTTCACCCCTGCTTTTTGGCGCAAGTAATCAAACTAATCTATTTCCAGATTCAGATTCTTTTTGAGGATGTTTAAGGCAGGGTTTTGCTCCGCCATCTTTCGGTAAATAACTTCCGGGTCGTTTCTTTTATCTCTTTCAGCAACTTCCACGACTTTGGTGACAAATTGTATGTTCGAGTTTTTGAGTTCTTTTCTCAGGTAGTTGCAAATATTACCCAGTTCTTTTTTGAAATCAGCCTCCTGAAAAATATTGGTAAATGTGAGTTCGTAGGTATGCTCTGCAATTTTTGCCGGCTTGTTGTTGTTGATATAACTAACAACGCTGACAACTTTCGGGATCAGCTGGATATATGCTTTCCAGGCTCTCTCAAAGGCAGTATTGGAATAGGGCTCTTCCTGTGTTGTGGTTTCTTCAGAAGTTTGCTTTGTCTCCTGTGCCGCGTTTTGCTGTTTGTTCAGCATCGGGGAAATAGAAATAGAAACAGGACGAGCACCCCTGTTTAATTCAGGTTTGGCAGTTGATTGTACCTGGGGCTGAATTGCGGGTTTGGGTTCCGGCGTCTTTTGAACTGCCGGAGTCGGGGTGACTGGATTTGTTTTTGTTTGGGTCGGAGCAGGAGCAGGAGCAGGTTCAACTGCAATTGACTTCAGCGCTGGTCTATTTTCCTCAGTTATGGATTTTTTTTTTTCATCTGTCAGCTGACAGATGCGAATCAGGGTAAGTTCTACCAACAATCGTTTATTGTTGCTGATCCGGTAACTGAGGTCACAATCGTTACTCAGTTTTAGTGCCTGAAAAAGAAAATCAACCGGACAAAGTTGCGCCTGTTGCTGGTAATGCTTGCCAATGTCGGCGCCCACTTCCATCAGGGCAATGGTTTGAGGGTCTTTACACACCAGTAAGTCACGCAGGTGCGTACTGAGTCCCGACACAAAATGATGTGCATCAAAGCCTTTATTCAATACTTCGTTGAAAATCAGCAGTGAATTGGTCACATCTCCTTTCAGGAACGCATCAACCAATCGGAAGTAATAATCATAATCCAGCACATTCAGGTTGCTGATAACATCCTGATAAGTAATGTTATTACCGCAAAAACTCACCAATTGATCAAAGATGGAAAGCGCATCCCGCATCCCGCCATCACTTTTCTGTGCAGCGATATTGAGTGCATTGTCATCTATATTTACGCCTTCTTTTTCGGCTACATATTTCAGATGTGCCACCGTATCAGCCACTGTAATCCTGTTGAAATCGTAAATCTGACAACGGGAAAGAATGGTGGGAATTATTTTATGCTTTTCGGTAGTCGCCAAAATGAAAATCGCATGAGCAGGCGGTTCTTCCAGTGTTTTCAAGAAAGCGTTGAAAGCCCCCTGAGAAAGCATGTGTACCTCATCAATGATGTACACGCTGTATTTGCCGATTTGGGGTGGAATCCGCACCTGATCTATCAGTGAACGGATATCATCCACACCGTTATTCGATGCGGCATCTAACTCATGAATATTATATGAACGTTGTTCGTTGAATGAAACGCAGGATTCGCATTGATTACAGGCTTCTCCTTCAGCAGAAAGGTGTTGGCAATTGATGGTTTTGGCAAAGATTCGGGCACATGTCGTTTTTCCGACACCTCGCGGACCACAGAACAAATAGGCATGTGCCAGGTGGTTGCTCTGGATAGCGTTTTTAAGGGTGGTTGTTAATGCAGTTTGACCAACTACCGAGTTGAAGGTAGCCGGACGATATTTTCGGGCCGATACAATGAAATTCTCCATGAATAATACGCTGCTTCTTTGCTTTGCAAATATAATGATTTTAATTTAGCTTTTTCGGCCAAAAATTTAATTGTTGAAAAGTTTTTAAACAACGATTTTTTTTTACCTTTGTGTGGTTTTGAAAATCAAATGTTAAATGCAATTAAAAAATAGGACTTTTATTAAAAATATTCGTCATTACTTATTGAACAAATATACTTTTGTTCTCCTGATATTTTTTGTGTATCTGACATTCTTTGATGACCATAATCTGATAAAGCGATATAAGACTTCACAGGAAATTAAAAAACTGGAATCGGAATATCAGTTTTATCAGGATGAAATAAAAAAAAATAAGGAAAATATACATAAACTCAGGGACGATTCAGTATTTCTGGAAAAATATGCCAGGGAAAAATATTACATGAAGAAAGACAATGAGGATGTGTTTATCCTGAAATAAGAGGCTATTGCTCTTTTCCTGCGATACATGCAGGTTTCTTTTTGACCTTATAATTATAAAAACACGGCATGGCTCAACCTGCAACTGACAATCGTAAAAATAAGTATATTCAGTACCTTTATGTTTCCGGTATTCTACTGGTTATCACCGGCTCTTTTGGTCACTTTTTCGATCAGCCCTTTTTTAAATACATCTTCGCTGCCGGGACTTTGTTGCTGATTGTCAAACAGCTTATCGAAATGTTTAATAACATCAGCCCGGATTTCAGACAAAAAAGACTCATGAGAATGAATATGATGCTGACGCTCATGCTGGCGCTGGCAACTTATTCTATGTTTGATGGGTCTACGCTCTGGATTGCCGTGGTATTGATTTACGCGTTAGTGACCTTGTTTATGACTTTTAGATATTAAAATAATATAACTACTATAATAAAAATGAGTAAAAGTATTTTATACAGCCGTTCTCAACTTACTTCGCTGGTAATATTGCGGGTACTGATTGGCTGGTATTTTTTGTATGAGGGATTGACCAAAATTATGGCTACAAACTGGTCGTCTTATGCTTATCTTCGCGATTCCAAAGGTGTTTTTGCCCCGTTTTTCACGATGTTAACTGATCATCCTATTGTCATGGATGTTGTGAATGCCATCAATATGTATGGACTCACCGCTATTGGCTTATGTCTTATTTTAGGTTGTCTTGTTAAATACGCGAACATTGGAGCAATTGGATTACTTACATTGTATTATTTATCGCATCCTCCTCTTATCGATGTGCATTATCTCATACGACCGGAAGGATCCTATATGTGGGTAGACAAAAACCTGATCATGCTATGCGCCATAGTAGTGTTGATGTTGTTTCCAACCTCTAAAGAAATTGGAATTGACAGGTTCATATACAGAAAAAAACTATCCGTTAATTAAAGAACTGAAGTAAAACATAATCAGCATATCATTCGTTATGTCGGGAAAAGAAGAATTGAATCAGCCAGATAAAGAACAAACCAAACCGGTGTTGCCGTCGTCGAATGGCAGACGTGAGGCGTTGAAAACGCTTGCGACCATTCCCGTGTTGGGTGCAATGGCTTATGGTGTATATCAGAAAAAGAAAACAGAACACAATAACAAGCTTGCCGGAAGCATCTTTAATTTTGAAGCTTCTCCTACTGTTATGGATCGTCAGCCCGACGGAAAAACCATCCGGCTGGGAATCATCGGTTTTGGCATCAGGGGATCACAACTGATGCAGGCGCTCGGTTTTGCTACACCTGCTTATATCGATGGACTGAAAGAACAGGCAAAAAAAGATACTCAGAATACCCGTTATAAAGATTTTCTGGAGCAGGAAAATCTGAATGTTGAAATCAACGGGGTGTGTGATATATTTGATGTATATGCCAAAGAGGCTGCCATGGCAGGTGCCAATGTCAACAAAGAGGGTACAAACGGTAAATTTGACAAATTGCCTGTTATATACAAGCATTACAAAGATTTACTGGCAGCAAAGGATATCGATGCCGTAATCATAGCCACACCGGATCATTGGCACGGAACCATGGTTATTGACGCCGTGAATGCCGGAAAGCATGTGTATGCAGAGAAACCGTTGACATGGACAGTTCCGGAAACTTATCTGGTAGCCGATGCTGTCAGAAAAAGCGGTAAGGTTTTTCAGTTGGGACATCAGGGCAGGCAGATTGAGATAAATCATCGTGCTAAGGAAATCATCCAAAAGGGATTGATTGGTAAAGTTACCCTGGTGGAAGTAAGTACCAATCGCAACGACCCCAATGGCGCGTGGGTTTATCCGATTCATCCGGAAGCAAATCCATCAAACATTGACTGGAAACAGTTTGAAGGTAATCCGGAACGCATTAAGGAATATATGGATTACATGACTTCAGTAGGCGCAGCTAAATATGTTGGTCCGGATACACGCGATAAATTCAGCCTGGAGCGTTTCTTCCGCTGGCGTTGCTGGTGGGATTACAGTACCGGTTTGAGTGGTGACTTGCTTACCCATGAATATGATGTAATGAACCACATGCTTGATTTGGGTATTCCGGCTTCAGCTACTTCATCGGGAGGAGTGTATTTTTTCAAGGATGGTCGCACCGTGCCGGATGTGTTACAAACAACATTTGAATTCCCTGACCGGGATATGAGCTTGTTATATACAGCTACACTGGCAAGTCAGTATAACCGTCCCCGTAAAATCATGGGAACGGATGCAACAATAGAATTGGGAAGTACGCTGAATGTAACCATCGACAGGGCTTCACAACGTTATAAAGATAAAATTGAGAAGGGTGTAATTAAACCGGGTGAGCCATTTTACCGTTATGCTTCCGGGAAAAGCATAGACGCGCTTTCATCTGCCACTGAAATGTATTTTGCAGAAAGGGGATTGTTGTTCTCCTATGTGGAAGGGAAAAGATATAATACAACTTTCCTGCATATCAGAGAATGGCTGGAGTGTATTCGTCAGAATAAAAAACCATCCTGTGGTATTGATCAGGCTTTCGAAGAGGCCATGGCAGCCCACATGGGTACCCGTGCGTATCTCGAAGGCAGAACCATGTATTGGGATGCAGAAAAGCAGGTGATAACGAGGGGATAGATTTAAAATTTAAGGTTTAAGAGTTTAAATAGTTTAAATTCAATAGGAGCCATAACATAGTAAATTCATAACAACTCAATTCAATTGTATAAAGTATATTTATTAACCTTTAAATAAAGTCATATGTCATCAAAAATGTCAAGAAGAAAATTCCTGAAAGCCGGCGCAGTTTCTGCCATTGGTTTGACGGTGGTGCCCTCTTCAGTACTGGGTAAGAATTTCGGTCATGTTGCGCCGAGTGACAAGTTAAATATTGCCGGAGTAGGTGTTGGGGGTCGCGGTTTTTCTGTGTTAAAAGGCTTGCAAAGTCAGAATATAATTGGACTTTGTGATGTGGATTGGAAATACAGCGAACGCGTTTTTAATTATTTCCCGAATGCAAAAAAGTACTACGATTACCGTAAAATGTATGAGGAGTTAGGCAAAAGTATTGATGCCGTTGTGGTTGCAACTGCCGACCATACACATGCTATCGTTGCTGCCGACGCCATGACCATGGGCAAACATGTGTATGTTGAAAAACCATTGACACATACTGTTTACGAATCACGTTTACTGACAAAGCTGGCAGCCAAACATAAACTGGCAACTCAAATGGGTAACCAGGGGGCTTCTGGTGAAGGGGTGCGTCAGGTTTGCGAATGGATATGGAACGGCGAAATAGGTGAAATCACCAAGGTGGAAGCTTTTACCGACCGTCCAATCTGGCCTCAGGGTCTGGAACGTCCGGAGAAAGTAGATAAAATACCCAATACAATGGATTGGGATTTGTTTATCGGTCCGGCTCCCATGCGTCCATTTAATCATATTTATACCCCATGGAACTTCCGTGGCTGGTGGGATTTCGGAACAGGTGCATTGGGCGATATGGCCTGTCACATCCTGCATCCGGTTTTCAAAGGATTAAATCTTGGTTATCCGACTAAAGTACAGGGAAGTTCAACATCCTTGCTGACAGAATGTGCTCCGAATGCGCAAATGGTAAAATATACCTTCCCGGCACGAGATAATATGCCTAAAGTGGGTATGCCTGAAGTAGATGTTTACTGGTACGATGGTGGTTTACAGCCTGTTCGTCCAGCAGGTGTCCCTGCCGGAAAAAGTTTAAATGACAGCGGTGGTGGTGTAATTTTCCATGGTACTAAAGATACACTGATTTGTGGTTGTTACGGTAAAAATCCGTGGTTGGTTTCGGGTCGTAACCCCGAAGCTCCGAAGAAAATGCGTGTTGTAACTGAATCACACGAAATGGATTGGGTACGTGCTTGTAAGGAAGATGCCGATAACCGCATTGAAACTGCTTCTCCCTTCAGCGAAGCTGGTCCGTTTAACGAAATGGTGGTTATGGGTGTACTTGGCGTTCGCTTGCAAGGTCTGAATCAGGAATTGCATTGGGATGGTCAGAATATGCGTTTTACCAACATTCCTGAGAATGCAACAATCCGGACCATGATTAAAGATGGTTTCAGCATTAAAGATGGTCACCCGACTTTCAATAAAACAATGACAGATCCGGTGAATGCAATTGCTTTTGCAGAAGAGCTAATCAAACATAATTATCGTGAAGGCTGGAAACTGCCTGATATGCCCTGATAAAGTTATAAGTTTATAAATTGTCAAACTAAAATAAATTAAAAATGAAAAAGTCATTTTATTTTTTAACAGTAATACTTACAAGTATGAGTTTAATAGCTTGTGGTGGTAATGCATCAAAAAAGAATGCAGATTGTGATCATAATGACTCTAAAGCTGATGACGAATGGATTGTCATGTTCGACGGAACCGGTTTTGATGGCTGGAGAGGCTATGGTCGTACAGATGTTCCTGCGGCATGGACTATTGAAGATGGTGCCCTGAAAATCAATGGTTCTGGTCAGGGTGAGTCTGGTGCTAAAGATGGTGGTGACATCATTTTTGATAAAAAATTCAAAAACTTTGAGCTAACTTTTGAATGGAAAGTTTCCAAAGGTGGTAACAGCGGGGTGTTCTATCTTGCTCAGGAAATTGAAGGTGAGAAAATATGGAAATCATCACCTGAATACCAGATTCTGGACAATGTGAATCATTTGGATGCCAGATTAGGAAAAGATGGTAATCGTCAGTCGGCTTCCTTGTATGACCTGATTCCGGCCAAACCACAGAATTCAAAACCTTTTGGCGAATGGAATACCGGTAGTGTAATTGTTTACAAAGGTACCGTTATTCACATGCAAAACGGAGAACCGGTTGTTGAGTACCATTTATGGACAGATGACTGGAAGAAAATGGTGGAAAACAGCAAATTCAAAGGCTGGGATAACTTCATCAATGCCGGTGGAGAAAATCAGGAAGGTTATATCGGATTCCAGGATCATGGTGATGATGTGTGGTTCCGCAATATCAAAGTGAAAATTTTAGAATAAAGTTTTCCACACGTGTAAATAATTTATCAAACCTGTCAGGTTCCAAAAACCTGACAGGTTTACTGTTTAAAAATCAATAAATCTAACAAAATGCAAAAAAGAAATATATTCCTTGCTTTTGCCTTGTTTTTAAGTGTACTGGTCATGGCCGGAGGCAAAACAAAGAACAAGGAAATCTATTTACAGCTTTATTCTGTAAGAGATGATATCAAGAAGGATTTTAAAGGTACCGTTGCCAGTGTAGCTAAGATGGGTTTTACCGGCATAGAAGCTGCCGGCTATGGAGATGGTCAGTTTTACGGTTTGAGTCCTGAAGATTTTAAAAAGGAAATCGAATCCACAGGCATGAAAGTTTTGTCATCACACCTCAATAAAAGGTTAAAGGATGATATTGCTGATACCGATTGGAATGAAATATGGCAATGGTGGGATGTTGCTATTGATGCCCATAAAAGAGCGGGTATGAAATACGTGGTTGTGCCTTCTATGCCTCGTTTAAAAACTTTAGCTGATTTGAAAGCATATTGTGATTATTACAATAAAATTGGCGAAAAATGCAACCTGGCGGGTATGCGTTTTGGATATCACAACCACGACTTCGAATTTGTGAAGGTGGAAAACGAGCTAATGTATGATTTCATGCTGAAAAACACCGATCCGGAGAAAGTATTTTTTCAGATGGATGTATATTGGGTGGTAAAAGGTGGTTACAGCCCGGTGGATTACTTCCAAAACTATCCCGGACGTTTTGAAGTGTTGCACATTAAAGATAACAAGGAACTCGGACAAAGCGGTATGGTAGGATTTGATGCCATCTTCAATAACACGGAAAAAGCAGGAGTAAGAAACCTTGTAGTAGAAGTTGAAAAATACAATTATACACCACTTGAAAGTGTGCAGATGAGTCTGGAGTATTTGCAGAAACATCCATTGGTAAAAAAGAGTTATTCGAAATAAAATCTACCAACATTTTATACAATAAAAAAGTCCGCTATTGTTAAAGTAGCGGACTTTTTGTTGAAATAAGAAATTTTATTTTTTATTGCTGTATCTACTGTTTAAAGCTTCAGTTACTTCTTTGGTAATATCATAAATATCATTTGAAAGTAAGATATTATCACTGGAAGTATTGCTGAGTATGAGTTCGTATTTTTTATCCTTGTTGTATTCTTTCAGGAAAGCATTGATAGAATCACGTAATTCTTCGCTCACTTTCTGTTGAACATCCATCAGTTCCTGAGATAATTTGGCATTGAGTTGTTGTAAATCCTGCTCTTTTCTCATCAGGCGGTTTTGTTCTTGCTCAGCTCTTTCACGGCTCAAGAAGGCATTGTTCTCAAGTTTGCGCTGAAATTCAGCCATTTCACCCTGAAGTTGGCGTGCTTTAACATTTAAGTCCAACCTTGAATCTTCCTGTTTTTTCATTAACGATTCATTAGACTCTTTCGCAAACTGATAATTAAGTAACAACGAATCAATGTTTACATAAGCAATTGGCAATCGAACGGATGCTGTTGAATCACTACCGGTAAATTCTCCACTGAATGAATTATTGTTTTTGTTTCCGAGTACCAAAACGAAAAGAATAATTACAGCAATCACCAAAACTGCATTTAAAATGAGTAAAATGTTTTTCATAAAGAAATTTTATTATTATAAATTTTGAATCATATCTTCTACCATCTTGTTGGCAGCTTGTTTTTTAGAGAGCTGTGCGTCACGGTCCTGTGAAGTTGCACAGCCAATACCTTTGTCTTTTAGTGCTTTATTTCCACCAATGTGAATATTGGGAAATACGCCTCCTTTAACGAAAAACACGCGTATACCAAATAACAGGATTCCGATGAAAAGTAAAATTGCTGATATAATAAAAGCTTCTACCATTTGTTTTATTTTAGCTCACAAAGATAATTTTTATTCATTCACTATATATAAAACCGCTTTTCAATTTTATATCTTTGAATGATTTGTTACATCTTTTAACAGTTATGCTGACCAATCCGTGGTAGGGGGACAGCTACAAACTAAGTTTCTGTCGCCGTAAGCATTATCTACCCTGGCAACATTCACCCAGAATTTGTTGGATGCCACCCATGGTGTCGGGAAAGCAGCTTTGGAACGTGGATAGGCATGATTCCATTCGTCAGCAGCAATAACATATTCAGGATGAGGTGCATTAATTAAAACATTATCTGATTTATCAACTTCACCACGTTCAATTTCTTGAATTTCATTGTATATCTGAAGCATGGCCTCGCTGAATCTGTCTAATTCGGCTAAAGACTCACTCTCTGTCGGTTCAATCATCAAGGTACCATGTACCGGAAACGAAAGGGTAGGAGCGTGAAAGCCGTAGTCAATCAACCTTTTGGCGATATCAGTTTCGGTAACACCAGCCGTGTTTTTAAAATTACGGCAGTCTAAAATCAGTTCATGACCAACTCGACCCTGATTACCTCTGTATAACACGCCATAGCTTTTATCTAATCTGGATGCTAGATAATTGGCATTCAGAATAGCGATTTTGGTTGATTGTTTCAAACCGGCTTCTCCCAACATGCGGATATATCCGTAGGTAATCGGCAAAACACCTGCACTGCCATAAGGTGCTGCTGCAACCGTGTTTTTACCAAATTGCTTATCCGGTAAAAATGCTTCAAGATGGGCTGCCACACAAATGGGACCTACTCCCGGTCCGCCACCACCATGTGGTATGGCGAAAGTCTTGTGTAAGTTCAGATGGCATACATCCGCACCGATGGTTCCCGGGTTGGTCAGTCCGACTTGCGCATTCATATTGGCGCCGTCCATATAAACCTGACCGCCGTTTTCGTGTATGATGCGGCACATTTCTTTGATACTGACTTCGAAAATTCCATGTGTAGAAGGATAGGTAATCATACAGCCCAGCAAAACATCCTTGTTTTGTATGGCTTTTTCTTTCCAGTCGTTCAAATCCACGTTGCCGTTTTCGTCGCATTTCACCACCACGATGTCTAAGCCGGCCTGACTGGCGCTCGCGGGATTGGTGCCATGTGCCGAAGCAGGAATCAACACTGTTTTGCGCTGATTCTGACCTTTAGCAATGAAATATTCGCGGATGGTCATAAGTCCGGCAAACTCGCCTGCTGCCCCTGAGTTGGGTTGCAAACTACAAGCTGAAAGCCCGGTGATAATGGAAAGATATGACTCCAGTTCGTTGATTAATTCATTGTAACCTGCAGTTTGATCCTTCGGTGCCAATGGATGAATGCTGTTGAATTCAGGCATGCTGAGTGCCAGCATTTCTGAGGCTGCATTCAGTTTCATCGTACAGGAACCCAGTGAAATCATCGAGTGGGTGAGTGAAATGTCTTTACGCTCCAATCTTTTGATGTAGCGCATCATCTCCGTTTCTGTCCTGTACAGGTTGAAAATCTCCTGTGTCAGAAAGTCTGATTTTCGTTCCAAACTTTCATCAAAAGAAATATACAGGTTGATTTGATCTTCTGTCGCGTAAACCGGTACGTTGCCGGCTGCTTCTGCGAAAATTTGTATCAGGGTGTTGAGTGACTCAATATCAGTTGTTTCGTCTATGCTCAACCCAACTTCACCACTTTCAAAGTAACGGAAGTTCACGCCATAGTCAAGCGCGACTGCACGGAAATCAGCGATACTAATTTCTTCAGGTAATACAATTTTAAGCGTATCGAAATACTGTTCGTTAATTTGCGAATAGCCGTAAACCGGCAGCATTTCATTCAGGTAGTTCGCAATGCTGTGTATGCGTAAGGCGATTTGTTTGATTCCTGCTGCCCCATGATACACGGTGTACATACCGGCCATAGAAGCTAATAGAGCCTGCGCAGTACAAATATTAGATGTTGCTTTTTCTCTTTTAATGTGTTGCTCCCGTGTTTGCAAAGCCATGCGCAATGCCGTTCTGCCATTTGCATCTTTGCTGATGCCGATGATTCTGCCCGGCATATCTCTTTTATACTCTTCCTTACAGGCAAAATAGGCAGCCGATGGTCCACCGAAATTCATCGGAATTCCCCAGCGTTGCGTGGAGCCAAAAACAATGTCGGCACCCCATTCGCCCGGAGGTGACAATAAGGCTAAACTCAGGATATCAGCAGCTACAGCAACCTTCATATTGAATGCCTTTGCCGATTCAATGAATTCCCTGTAATCGCTTATGGTTCCATCTGCATTCGGGAATTGCACAATCGCTCCGAAAAATCCATCTGTTAGTTTGATAGCATCATAATAACCTGTAACCAGCTCAATTCCTTGTGCTTTTGTACGGGTTTTCAGTACAGCTAATGTTTGAGGAAAAACCTGCAAATCGACAAATAGTTTGTTTACGTTGTTCTTTACCTGATCGCGACTTCGCAGGTTGTACATCATCGTGGCGGCTTCTGCGGCAGCTGTAGCTTCATCGAGCAGGGAGGCATTTGCCAGTGGCATGCCGGTAAATTCGCAAATAGCTGTTTGAAAGTTCAGCAGCGCCTCTAATCTTCCTTGTGAAATTTCTGCCTGATAAGGAGTGTAGGACGTGTACCAGGAAGGGTTTTCGAAGATATTACGCTGAATTACCGCGGGCATCACGGTATCATACCAACCTTGTCCGATGAAAGACATGAAAAGTTCGTTCTTGGCGCCTAATTCCCCGATGTGTTTGAGATATTGTTTTTCTGTCATGGGTTCCGGCAAATCGAGTGCTTCTTTTAAAAGAATATCTTCCGGAATTGTCTGTGAAATTAATTCATCTAAGGTTTTTACACCTGTTGCCTGAAGCATGATTGTCAGGTCTTTTTGTGAAATACCGGTGTGCCGGTCTTGAAACAGTTCGTTCATCACCTGAAAGATTTTTTTTGGATGCGCAAAGTTAGCTTAAACTTTTTAAACTAATAGGTCAAAATCTGAAAAGATATCAACAAGTAAAGTTGATTTATGTTCACTGTAGCATCATTTTGCAAAGCCGCGCAGCGGCGAAATTATTCATAACCGTAGGTGTAGCGAAGCGTAACCTACGGAATAAGGGATCAAAATGTATTATGTAGCCCTGCAAGGGCTGGATTATTAACTGTAATTATACTACATCACGCCCTTACAGGGCTATGGCTTTACCAGTTTATCTAATACCGTAAGCTGCGGCTGACGCCTTGCATACGGTTATGAATCATCTCGCCGCTGCGCGGCTTCTTTAAATAGTTTGACTCCTGATGCGAATTAATAATGATTTGGCATTATTAAATTCATTTTCCGGAAATTCTTTTAACTTTGTAGAAATTTTTTTGAATATGACTTTTGCAGAACTGAATATTTCCACACCTTTACTGAATGCCCTCAATGAACTGGGCATGACAAGCCCTACCACGATCCAGGAAAAAGCTTATCCTGTGATACTTTCCGGTCGCGATATGGTCGGCATTGCACAAACCGGCACGGGTAAAACCATTGCTTTTTTGTTGCCCTGCCTGCGTCAGTGGAAATTTACCAAAGATAAAAACCCTTCGATTGTGGTGGTGGTACCTACGCGTGAACTGGTATTGCAGGTGACTGAAGAGGTGGTTAAACTTACTAAATATATGAATATCAGGGTTGCCGGCGTGTATGGAGGGGTGAATATGGTGCAGCAGACTCCCTTGCTGATGGAAGGATTGGATGTAATCGTGGGTACACCCGGACGCATGCTTGATTTTCTGCTGAATGGAACATTGAAATTCAGGTCGGTGAAGAAATTTATCATCGATGAAGTAGATGAGATGTTGAACTTAGGTTTCAGACCCCAATTAATACGGTTGATGGATTTCTTGCCTGCAAAACGTCAGAATTTGATGTTTTCAGCTACTATCACACCGGAGATTAAAGACTTTATTGCTGATTTCTTTATTGACCCACAAGAAGTTGAAGCTGCACGCACCGGAACGCCTTTGAAGAATATCAAACAAGCTGCCATCCGGGTACCTAATTTCAATACAAAAATCAACCTGCTGAAATTTTTACTGGATACGCATCCGGAGTTTTCAAAAGTGCTGCTTTTTGTTTCTACTAAACAAATGGCAGACGATGTTTATGAAAAAATAGCAGATGCTTATCCGGAAAAAATCGGGATTATTCACTCCAATAAATCTCAGAATAATCGATTCGAAAACCTGAGACTGTTTAACGATGGGAATTACAGGATGCTCATTGCTACGGATATTGTGGCGCGCGGACTCGACTTTGACGATGTAACCCATGTTGTGAATTTCGATGTGCCGGAAGAAGCTGAAAATTATATCCATCGCATCGGTCGTACCGGTCGTATTGATAAAAAGGGGGTTTCGATTACTTTTATGACAAAAGCCGATGCGGAATACAGAACGAATATTGAAGCCCTGATGGGACAAAAAATCTCCCTGATGGCTATGCCGGAAGAAGTGGAATTGTCGGACGAACTGACCCTATACGAAATGCCTGAAGTGAAGATGAAAAACGTATTGGTAAGCAATCCTGATATACAGCAGGGTGGTGGGGCATTCCATGAAAAAATCGGAAAAAACAAAAAAGTCAATATGAAAGTCCGCCGGGCCGAAGCCATGCGGTTGAAATACGGGAAACCGAAGAAAAGAAAATAGTAAATACGTTGCAAATTGTGTAGAGACGTTGCAAATTGTGTAGAGAAGTTGCATGCAACGTCTCTACGAAACAAAACGAAAACATTTAAACATAAACACCATGAAAATTCAATTTTTAGGCGCAGCACGAGAGGTTACCGGCAGCAAACACCTGATAACCACAGATGATGGCAAACGCATTCTGTTGGATTGCGGTATGTTTCAGGGTAAAGGTCTCGAAACGGATGCCATGAACCGTAACCTGGGATTCGATCCGGAAAGTATCAACTACCTGATTCTGTCACACGCTCATATCGATCATTCGGGTTTGATTCCGTATATGTATAAGCAAGGCTTCCGTGGTTCGGTAATCTGCACCAGCGCCACCCGCGATTTATGTTCGGTGATGTTGCCCGACAGCGGTCACATCCAGGAATTAGACGTGAAATGGTTTAATAAAAAACGCGCCCGTCAGGGATTGCCGACAGTTTCGCCCATATATAGCGTTGATGATGCTGAAAAAGCACTTGTTTTGTTTATCAGTGTGGAGTACAACCGTCGTTTTTACATCAACGATAAAATCAATGTGAAATTTACCCATTCCGGTCACATGTTGGGCAGTGCAGTTGTAAACCTGGAAATTACAGAAAACGGTCAGAAAAAACGTCTTGCCTATACAGGTGATATCGGTAGGTTGCACAACAAACTTTTAAAACCACCGGCAGCTTTTCCACAATGCGATTACCTGATTGCCGAATCAACCTACGGGAACCGTTTGCATGCTCCGATGCAGGAAATGGAAGAAAGTCTGCTCCGCATTGTACATGAAACCTGCGTGGATAAAAAAGGAAAACTGATTATCCCATCTTTTTCAGTTGGAAGAACACAGGAAGTGGTTTTTCAGCTGAATAATTTTTACAATGCAGGCAAATTACCTAAAATTGAGGTCTTTGTGGATAGTCCGTTATCAGTCAATGCAACGGAGATATTCAGAATGCATACTGAAACCATGAATGAAGATGTGAAAGCAGTATTGAAATACGATGAAGATCCTTTTGGCTTCAACTCCCTTAGATATATCAAAAATGTTGAAGAATCGAAAGCCCTGAATAGCTACGATAAGCCCTGTATCATCATTTCAGCATCGGGCATGGCCGAAGCAGGCCGCATCAAACACCACATTGCCAATAATATAGCCAATCCGGCCAATACCATACTGATTATCGGGTATTGTTCCCCGAGTTCCTTAGGCGCCCGGATTCAGCAACCCGATTTAAAGGAAATCTCCATTTTCGGTGAAGTTCATCCGGTGAATGCAACGGTGGAACGCATCGAAGCTTTTTCAGGTCATGGCGATTACAGCGAAATGATTGATTTCCTGAATTGCCAGGATCAGGAAGAAATCCGCCAAATATTCTTAGTTCACGGAGAATATGAGTCACAGCAATTTTACCAGGAACAGCTTGAAATAGAAGGTTTCAGGGGAATCGAAATTCCGAAAGCGGGAGAGGAGTTTGAGTTGTAGTCGCAAATGAACCAATTAGGAGTCGCTACAATAGATTCGCATTATTTATAAATTCGATATCATATAAATTTTAACCACAAAGTATTATGTTAAAGTACTGTTTGATTGAAAACCCGATGCCAAAGGGTGAACAAGATTATATTGCTTCGGTTGCCTGTAATAAAATTATCAAAATGGATGATTATATCGACGACATGGTTGCTGAAGGTACCGGACTGACCCGCCCGCAGGCAATTGCCTATTTCGAGAAACTGATTCAGTTAACCGAGCGCTATCTTAAAAAGGGTAATTTTATTTCAACACCCTTATTTCGATGCCGCACCAGTATTTCAGGAACATTTTCAAGTAAAGGTGACAAATTCGATCCTGACCGACATCTGATTAAAATTAGCTCCACACCTGGTAGTCGGATTCGCAACATCAAGATGGTGGCCGAATTAAAAAAAGAATCTGTTACTCCTTACACTCCTGAAATCTATCAAGTGATAGATTCGATAACAGATGAAATAAACAGCTGTGTAAGTTCAGGCAACCTGGCCACAATCCAGGGCAGGCAATTAAAATTTGACAAACACAATCAAAATCAGGGTATATTCTTTATTTCAGATATAAATCCTAAATTGGAAACCCGGGCTTCAGTATATTCCGGCATTAAGCCTTCGGAGGTGCATTTTGTAGTTCCTGTATTAGCAAAGGGTACGTACAAGCTTGTTTTTAAAAGTAATGCCCCGGTTTCAGGTAAGAAAGTCACGGCATTACTCGATGAACATATAACAGTTTATTAATTTTTGCAGGGCATAAAAATAAATCAGCCTATAGGGTAAATTCGATTTAGCCTATAGGCTGATTTTACTTTAGCCTATAGGGAGAATTGTTGTTAGCCTATAGGCTGAATTGGATTTCCCCTATAGGGAGAAATGATTTTATGATTGGCACGCCTGACTTTTACTGATTTTAGTAGACACTTTTTAATTGGTTATTCTAAAAATATAGACACATTTAAATTGGTTGTACTAAATAAATAGACACTTCTGAAATATTTGTACTAAAAATATAGACACATCAAAGTTTTTCATACTAAAAATATTGACACTTTCACTATTCTAGTGTAAATAGCAACATCCACCATCTAAGTCAATATAGCCTGACTGCAATGGCCAAATAGCATGCAAGCAGTTGATACGTTTGTTATTTCCTGCTTGACCAGTAACGTTACTACCTGACCCCAGATTTTTTTCTTATTTGGATTTTCTCCTCCTTTTCGGCGATGTCAATCAACATGTCACGCGCTTGTGTTTCCAACTTGGAGAATGCCAGGGCTTTCTCCAAAGCCTTAATCCGGGCTTGCAATCTTGCGATCTCATCTGCAGATTCATTAGCTTTCTTTTTCCCCATAACTTCTTCTATTGATTCCTGAGGCAAAGATAGTAATACTGAATCAATTGGATTCGTCTTTATCCAATAACTAAGAGTACGGCCCGACAATGCATACTTTTTGGCAATTGAGTAAATCGAATGACCTCCTGAATAATACTCAACTAAAATCGATAATTTCTCAGATTCACTTAATCTTGTTTGTTTCTTCCTCATAAGACACATTATTTTTGTTAATAATGTGTCTACCTATATCAGTATAAGACATTTTTTTTAATCGCTACTTTCGACTCAAATTAACGTTTGATGCAGAAATTGAAGAAAGTTTTATTTATATTTGCAAATTGCATTATACACCTAATAAATCAATAAAAGTGTACAATGTTAAGCATAGGGTATCATGCTATATGCAGCTTTATTGGGCTTTAGGTGATTATATAAACGAGTTAGCAACTATTGTAAAAAAATTGTGTAGCTCGATAGATACGTGAGAAATTGACAAGTATTTATAAGCGGAATTTAGCTCTTGAATAAGTTGGTGCAAATTGGATGAATTTATTTTGTTTTTTTCTACCCTCATAAGAGAACAAAGGAAACCTCGTCCACATTGCAGCATATCTTCTAATTAGGAAATAAAAGTCTTATTTTTGTCAGGTGTTGATTTAATAAATGTAATGTATTGATTTTAAAATGAACAGTAAAGAGATAGAAAGTAACGTAAAGCAAATCTTTGAGGATTTTTCAAAAGAGGAATTCATCTATGATTTATTAGTTGCTTACGGTACTTCAAAAACTTCTGTAACCCGATTAAAAAAAGGCGATTTCAACCTATCGAAACTTGATGGTGAAATATTATACAAAAAGAAAATATTTTTTAAAGAGGATTCTGCCAATCAATTATTAAGCAGTATTGAAAACCTCTCTAATGAAGACCGAATATTAAAACACAGCCCACGCTTTGCTATTGTTACTGATTTTGAAACGCTTGTTGCCAAAGATTTGAAAATTGGCAAAAATCTTGATATTGCATTAAAAGACCTTCCCAAATATTTTGACTTTTTTCTGCCACTTGCCGGAAGTGAGGTTTACAACACTTCAAACGATAATAAAGCCGACCGTGATGCTGCCTATAAAATGGCTCAGCTTTACGATAACCTGATTAATGCAAACCCTGATATTTATAATTCAAAGGAAAATATACACGGCTTGAATATTTTCCTTTCAAGGTTACTGTTCTGTTTTTTTGCAGAGGACACCGAAATATTTAACGAAGAAGGGATTTTTACAAATACGCTTGTACAGCATACTTCCGATGATGGAAGCGATATGCACGTTTTCTTGAACGACCTTTTCAGAAGGTTAAACACAAAAGAAAATTTACATTTTCCTGCTTATCTTGCCTGCTTTCCTTATGTAAACGGTGGATTATTCCGTGATTCAATAGATTCGCCTGTTTTTAATTTCAAAGCCCGTAAAACTCTTATTGAATTGGGCGAACTTAACTGGAAAGACATTAACCCCGATATTTTCGGTTCTATGATACAGGCCGTTGTATTGCCCGATTATCGTAGCGATTTGGGCATGCACTATACATCGGTTGAGAATATTCACAAACTAATCAGGCCTTTATTTTTGGATTCATTATACGAAGAATTTGAAAAGAATTTTAATAATGCAAAGGAATTAAGAAAGCTTATTTTAAGGATTTCGAAAATCAATTTTTTTGACCCTGCCTGCGGCAGTGGCAATTTTTTGATTATTACCTACAAAGAAATCCGATTGCTCGAAATAAAGATTTTGCAACGTATTATTGACCTTACACAAACCCCGACTATAGAGTTTTCTCAAATTCAATTATCGCAGTTTTACGGAATCGAAATTGATGATTTTGCCCACGAAATGGCCATTCTATCCTTGTGGCTTGCCGAACACCAAATGAACAAGATTTTTGAAGAAATGCTTTTCGATTATGGCAAGTCAAAACCTATTTTGCCTTTAAAAGAAGCAGGGCGTATTGTACAGGGTAACGCTACCCGAAAGGATTGGAACGAGGTATGCCCTATTACAAGTGATGATGAAGTTTATGTTATTGGAAATCCACCATATTTGGGAGCAAGGCTACAAGATGATGAACAAAAGAAAGATATGGCCATTGTTTTTAATACAGTCAAAGGTTACAATAACATGGACTATATCTCATGTTGGTTTTATAAAGCAAAAGATTTCATAAAGGACAAAAATGCCAAAGTTGCTTTTGTAACTACTAATTCAATTTGTCAGGGCGAGCAGGTTGCTTTGCTTTGGCCTCATATTCTTACAAATAAAATTGAAATTGATTTTGCCCACCAATCGTTTA
Source organism: Paludibacter sp. (assembly GCA_034928085.1). Classification (GTDB taxonomy): domain Bacteria; phylum Bacteroidota; class Bacteroidia; order Bacteroidales; family Paludibacteraceae; genus Paludibacter. The sequence goes on along the minus strand of JAYFPG010000018.1, from coordinate 37,896 downwards.
AGTGGACAAACAATGCCAAAGGAAATGCCGGGGTTACCGTAATTATACTTGGTCTTAGAAATGTTACAAATGCTAACAAATACATGTTCTTTGATAAACTCAGAAAACATGTGAAAAATATAAATCCATACTTGTTAGATTACGAAAATCTAATAATAACTGGTAGAAGTAAGCCTATTTCAAAATTGCCAGAAATGAATTTTGGAAGTATGCCGAATGATGGAGGGCATTTATTGTTAACAGAAGAAGAAAAATCGGAATTAATTCTTAATAATAAAGATTCTAAAAAATATATCAAATATTTCTCAGGAGGTTCAGAATTTGTTAAAGGTATTAGGCGTTACTGTATATGGATAAAAGATGAAGAATACAAAGAAGCAGCAAGAATAATAAATATTTCTGAAAGAATTGAAAAAGTAAAAATTCATAGAATAAATAGTCAACGTGATGCAACTAAGGATTTAGTAGGTAAATCATATTCATTTGGAGAAGTTCGTCATCAGGAGTCCGATTCAATTATTATTCCAGCAACATCATCAGAAAAAAGAGAATATATTCCAATAGGATTTTTGAATAATGAAACCATTATTTCAAATTCTGCAATGGCAATATATAACGTTGAACCCTGGCACTTTGCCATTGTTACATCTCGTATGCACATGGTATGGGTTATGGCTGTAGGAGGCCGTTTGAAAACTGATTATAGATATTCAGCAAAATTGTGCTACAATACATTTCCCTTCCCCGAAATCACCTTAAAGCAAAAAGAAAACCTGAATTTGTATGTGTTTGCTATTTTAGATGAACGGGCAAAATATCCCGAAAAAACAATGGCCCAGCTTTACAACCCCGATACCATGCCCAAAGGTTTACGGCAAGCACATAGGGAATTGGACGAAGCTATTGAAAAGTGCTACCGCCTGCAACCTTTTACCACCGATACCGAACGCTTGGAGTATCTTTTCAAACTTTATGAAGAAATGGTAAATAAAGACACCTTGTTTGCCAAACCTAAGAAAAAAAGGAAATAATTATGAAGAAAGAAAGCTCGATAAAACTATTTGAAGAAAAGAAAATCCGTTCGGCGTGGAACGAAACGGAAGAAGAATGGTATTTCTCGATAGTTGATGTAGTTGGCGTGCTTACCGATAGTGCGAACCCCACTGATTATCTTAAAAAACTTAGAAAACGTGATACTTTACTTGGCGATTACATAGGGACAAATTGTCCCCAGGTAGCTATGTCCACCGAAACAGGCAAACAACGCAACACATTGGCGGCCAATACAGCACAGCTTTTCCGAATAATACAGTCAATTCCATCAAAAAAGGCCGAACCATTCAAACTATGGCTCGCAGAAGTAGCCAAACAGCGCCTCGACCAGTTGCAAGACCCCGAATTGTCTATTGAACAGGCAATGACCGATTACAAGCGTTTGGGATATTCAGACAATTGGATAAACCAACGTCTTAAAAGTATTGAAATCCGTAAAGCGTTGACAGATGAATGGAAGCGGCTTGGATTGGAGGAAGGAGTTGAATTTGCTGCATTAACCGATATTATTTACAAAACATGGGCAGGTAAAACAGCAAAAGAATATAAGAAATATAAGGGTTTGAAAAAAGAAAACCTTCGCGATAACATGACCAATAAAGAATTGGTACTCAATATGCTTGCCGAATTGTCAACCAAAGAAATTTCGGAAACAACCAATCCCGAATCCTTTCCTGAACACGAGGATGTTGCACGCCGTGGGGGCAACATAGCTAAAGAAGCCCGGTTGAAATTGGAAGCCGAAACCGGAAAGAAGGTAGTCAGTCCGCTAAATGCAAAAAGTATTCGGTCAATTGAAGATAAGAAAAACAACCAACCGGATAACTCAAAATAAAATGCAAAATTTAGTTCAAGTAACATATAACCAAACCGGCAAAAGCAAAAAAACAAATGCTTTTGGCATGCGAGAAATGCAGGAAAAGGCATTTAAAGGACGGACTGCACAGTATCTTTTAATTAAAGCTCCACCAGCATCGGGCAAGTCAAGAGCGTTGATGTTTATTGCGTTAGATAAATTACAGCATCAGGGAATAAAAAAAGTAATTGTTGCAGTACCGGAAAAAACAATCGGGGCATCATTTGGCACAACTGAATTGAAAAAACAGGGGTTCTCTGCCGATTGGACGCCTAATGATAAATACAACCTTTGTACGCCGGGCAATGAAAAAAGCAAAGTGAAAGCTTTTCTCGAATTTCTTGAAAACGGTGAGCAAATCCTTATTTGTACCCATGCAACCCTGCGTTTTGCATTTGAAGGCTTAGACGAAAAAAAGCTAAATAATTCGTTGGTTGCAATCGACGAGTTTCATCACGTTTCCGCTGATGGTGATAACCGTTTGGGCGAAGTAATGAAAAACATAATGGCAAAATCTACTGCCCACATTGTTGCCATGACAGGTTCGTACTTCAGGGGCGACAGTGTACCTGTGTTGATGCCCGAAGATGAAGCCCGCTTCACTAAAATAACTTACAACTATTATGAACAATTAAATGGTTATGAGTTTTTGAAATCGTTAGGAATTGGTTATCATTTTTATCAGGGGCGGTATTTCAAAAAGCAGCAAGATAAAGGAATATCTGCTTTAGAAGAAATATTGGATGAGAACAAAAAAACAATTATTCATATTCCAAGCGTAAATTCTGCTGAATCATCAAGAGAAAAAATGGAGGAAGTCAGCCATATTATTGATGTTTTGGGAGAAATGGAATATCAGGACGATAAAACGGGCGTATTGTATGTTAAAAGCAAAAGAACTGATAAAATACTCAAGGTAGCCGACTTAGTAAACGACAATCCAAAATCGAGAGATAAAATTTCTGCCTATTTAAGGGACATAAAATCAGCCGATGATATTGATATAATTATCGCCCTTGGCATGGCAAAAGAAGGTTTTGACTGGCCATATTGCGAGCATGCTTTAACGATAGGTTATCGTGGTTCGTTAACCGAAATCATTCAGATAATTGGAAGGGCAACACGGGATAGCAAAAATAAAGTACATGCACAGTTTACAAATCTTGTTGCTGAGCCCGATGCTGAAAATGAGGATGTAAAAGTTGCAGTTAATAATATGCTGAAAGCAATTACAGCATCTTTATTGATGGAACAGGTATTAGCCCCGAATTTTAAGTTTAAACCTAAAAAGTCGGATGACGATGACGATGAGGAGGCAAATGATGAAGAGGTTGAAAATATTATTAAAATAAGGGGTTTTAAACTTCCAACATCTCAAAGGGCTAAAGATATTATTGAATCAGATTTAAATGATTTAAAAGCAAGGATTTTACAAGATGACCAAATGCTTAAAGCCATGCCGGGAAATATAGAACCCGAAGTCATTAATACGGTTTTAATCCCTAAGATAATAAGAGAAGTTTACCCGGACCTTAACGATGAAGATGTTGAAGCGGTCCGCCAGCATGTAGTAGTTGATTCTGTAATAAAAAACAGCGTTATTGAAGAGCAAGGTGACAAGAAATTTATCCGCATGGCTGGTAGTTTTGTAAACATAGATGATATTCATATAGATTTAATTGATAAAATAAACCCTTTTCAAAAGGCATTTGAAATATTGTCAAAATCGGTTACTACACAAGTGTTGAAACTAATTGATGAACATATTCAATCAACAAAAATTGAAATGACCGAAGAAGAAGCGGTATTATTGTGGCCAAAGATTAAAGAATGGAGGGAAAGGACTGGAGAAGCACCAAGTTTACAATCTTTTGACCCCAAAGAAAAAAGAATGGCAGAAGCAGTGGTATTTTTAAGGGAGTTAAAACGACAAAGAATGTTGCATGAGTAAGAAGTTAACAATAGACGATATTTTCAACGATGACGACTTTGGAATGTTAGATTCAAAGCCACAAACTTCGGGCATTAAAACCGAAGAAGACAGGCTTATTGAATCTTTTGAGGAAATCAACGTGTTTGTAGATAAAAATAACAGAGAACCTGGCACATCAAGTATGTCGGAGTATGGTTTAACTGCTAAATTAAAGACTATCAGACAAGATGATGCCAAGAAAAGAATATTGAAACCATTCGACAGGCACGATTTACTTGGTCATGTTGAAATTGAAAAATTAAGTATTGATGATATTTTAAACGAAGATGATGATTTACTTAATACACAAGAAGAACTCTCTATTTTTAAATTTAAGAATATACCAAATCCAGAAGAAAGAGCAGAGGCAGATTTTGTTGCCCAACGAAAACCGATGAAGGAAAAGGAATTTAAGCCTTATGAGGTAATGTTTCAAAAAGTACATCAGGAAATAAAAGAAGGTAGAAGGAAGTTGGTTCCTTTTAAGGATTTGGAAAAACATTTGCAAAAGGGACATTTCTATATAGCTGACGGGGTAATGCTTTACCTTGAAGATGTGATTTTTGAAAGAGACGATAAAAATTTAGCAAAAGAAACGTCTCGAAGAAAAGATGGAAGGACAAGAACCGTATTCGAAAATGGTACTTACAGTAATATGTTGTACCGTTCATTAGGTAAACAACTTCAAATAAACGGAAAACTTGTAACAAATACTGATACTTATGCTCAGAATGAATTGTTTGTTAATGCTAATCTGGTTAAAGAAGAAGATATTCAAACAGGTTGGATTTATGTTTTAAAATCAAAGTCAACTGACCCAAAGATTTCATCTATTAAAGACTTATACAAGATTGGATTTTCCACAACACCAGTTGATGAACGCATAAAAAATGCTAAAAACGAAGCAACATATTTGTTTGCTGATGTTAAGAAAGTCACTTCATACAATTGTTATAACCGTAATGCCGATAAATTAGAGCAGTTATTACATAGATTTTTTGCCTCATCTTGTCTGAATATTGATTTATTTGATGAAAAAGGACAACGAATTACCCCAAGAGAATGGTTTGTCGTGCCTTTAGAGGTTATAGAAGAAGCCATTCAAATGATTTTAAATGAATCAATTTTGGATTATAAATACGATAACATAAACAGAAAAATTATTGCAAAATGAGTATGCCATCCTATTTGCAAGCACATTGCCAAAGCCACACAAGTCTACGCTGTTACCAAAGCTTTGTCAAAGAGCTTGCAAAGCCGACCCAATTACCGCTTTTCAGGACGGTTTTAGGATTGCTCACACTTAAAAAACAAAATAAATTTGTGCTCTAAAATCTGCTACTAAGCCAAGTACCAGAAAGTTGTTTTTAAGACTAATTTCTGCATTCGTTTTTATGATTCAATTCTCATTATATGCTTTCCGCTCACTTTCCCTGCGTTGTCTGAAACTCCTTCAAATAAAACGGCTCAAAATACGCCACATCTTCAAATAACTCTTGCTGATATTTTTTCAGGGCTGGCTCTATCATATTTTCAGCCAATGGATGTATGTCCTCAATGAAAATCGCATTGGGAGAAGTAATGACTTGTTTGCATTTCGCAGCTCCGTTTCCGAAGAAAAAAACCTGACTTTTTTCTAACAATTCTGTATAACTGTTTTCATTGATGATGCTGGCCGCTGTGTCTCTGATGATTTTCCGGTTTGAATCAAAAATGACATCATATACCTCCATTCTGCGGGCGTCAATCATCGGGACAAATAAATCATGCTTAGTTGGTGCGTGCTTTTGCATTGCCGCGATGGTCATGATTTCCAGCGTGCTGATGCTGATAAGTGGAATGTTGAGTCCGTAACACAAGCCTTTTGCTGTGGATACGCCGATGCGCAGGCCTGTATATGAGCCCGGACCGCTACTCACAGCAACTGCATCTAATTTTTTGTCTGATTCCTTTAATAAATCTAATGCATCCTGAATAAACAAACTCAGCATGGCAGCGTGATTCATGCCATCATAATTCGACTGTTGAAAGATGCATTTCTCCTGTTCGCTCAACGCGACTGAACAGACATGGGTGGAAGTTTCAATATGCAGGATTACCATCGGTATATTAAGATATTTTTTGTAATTAAGTCACGCAAAATTACAATAATTTAGTTTATTAATTCTACCTTTGCAAGAATTAAAAAAGTTTAAACAGCATTTTATGGATAGATTGCGTTTTCAGAGTTTTGCAAGTGGCAGCAGTGGAAATTGCTATTATATCGGCAATGCATCTTGCGGAATTTTGATTGATGCAGGAATAGGGGTGAGGACAATCAGAAGAAATCTCAGGGCGCTGGGACTTGATTTTCAGCATATCTGGGGCGTATTTGTGACACACGACCATGCCGATCATATCAGAGCAGTTGGTTCGTTGGGTGAAATTCATCACGTGCCGGTTTACACCACCCGCAAGATTCACGAAGGGATTAACAACAGTTATTGTGTGACCGAGAAGTTGAACGGTAGCAGGAGATTCATCGAAAAAAATGAAACGATCGAAATAGCCGGTTTTAATATCACTGCCTTTCAGGTTTCTCATGATGCCACAGATAGCGTAGGTTATACGGTTGAATACCAGGGTAAGAGGTTTACGTTTGCCACGGATCAGGGTTATGTTTGTGAAGAAGCCTCTCATCACCTGAGAAGTGCAAATTACATGGTTTTTGAAGCCAACTACGATGAAAGCATGCTATCAACCGGACCTTATCCGGCCGATTTAAAACGAAGAATCAGATCCAATACCGGTCACCTGAGTAACAATCAAACAGGTGAGTTTCTGGCAGAAAATTACCAGGATCATCTGGAAGCCGTTTTTCTTTGTCATTTGAGTAAGGAAAATAATCATCCGGATGTTGCGTTTACTACAGTGAGAAGCTATTTGGAGAAGAAAAATATCCGGGTTGGAAAGGACTTGAAGTTGATTATTCTGGAAAGATTCGCTCCGACGGAGTTATATGTTTTTGAATGATAGTTTGTTAGTGAATAGTTAATAACGGAAAGCGGAAAACGGAAAACGTAGGGGCGCAATGCTTGCGCCCACAAACTGCAGACAAAATATTATATTGAACAATAATTTAGTGGAAATAATATTTTCTTTTGTGATTACTTAAGTTTTTCTTTTGTGTCTTTTGTGGTTAAAAATTAAATTTAGACTTATGTCCCCCAATCTTGTCATTATCCCCACCTATAACGAGAAGGAAAATATTGAAAATATTATCCGGGCTGTTTTTGCACAGGAAGTTGTATTTGAACTGTTGATTATTGATGACGGTTCTCCGGATGGGACAGCCAACATTGTAAAACAGTTACAAAAAGAGTTTCCGGACAGGTTGCATATACTCGAAAGAAAAGGCAAACTGGGATTGGGCACGGCCTATATTGCCGGGTTCAAATGGGCACTGGAACGAAAATACGACTACGTTTTCGAGATGGATGCTGATTTTTCGCACAATCCGAATGACCTGGTAAAATTGTATAAGGCCTGTAACGAAGGTGGCGCTGATGTGGCCATCGGTTCGCGTTACGTGAGCGGTGTCAATGTGGTTAACTGGCCCATTGGCAGGGTGTTGATGTCGTACTTTGCTTCCAAATACGTGCGCTTTGTCCTGGGCATGAAAATAGCGGATACAACCGCAGGATTCAAATGCTATAAAAGACAAGTGCTCGAAACCATTGAGTTGGATAAGATTAGGTTCAAAGGATATGCTTTTCAGATAGAAATGAAATTTACAGCCTATAAATGTGGATTTAAACTGGTGGAAGTGCCCATCATCTTTATAAACAGGGAATTGGGTACTTCAAAAATGAGTGGTGGCATTTTCGGCGAAGCATTTATGGGTGTGATTCAGTTGAAATTGGAAAGCTGGAGGAGGAAATATCCAATCATGAATTAGTGGTTAATGGTTAGTGGTTAATTACCTACATGAAACTTATATGGTTTAAATAATTGAAAGATTCATGGGTTTATCTCTAAAGTTCTTTTGTGTTTCCTTAGTTTTTCTTTTGTGCCTTTTGTGGTTTTAATTCTTAAATTGTAAATAGCAAATCGTGTTGTTAATCAAAAATGCAACCATCTTCAATGATGGAAAACGCTTCACAGGTTCTGTCCTGTTGGACGGCGAAATGATAAGCGCTGTTTTTCACGGAAGTAATATCCCCGAGGATATGCATGTTAATGAGGTAATGGATGCCACCGGACTTTGGTTGATGCCGGGTGTTATCGATGATCAGGTGCATTTCCGGGAGCCGGGTCTGACTCATAAAGCCGATATCGCTACAGAATCAATGGCGGCTGTGGCTGGTGGCGTGACTTCATTTATGGATATGCCCAATACCATGCCGCTGACAATTACCAGTGATGCATTGGAGGATAAATATAGAATTGGCGCTGAAAAATCGGTGGCCAATTATTCTTTTTACATGGGTGCCACCAATGACAATATTGAAGAACTTAAAAAAATAAATCCTGCTGAAGTCTGTGGGGTAAAGGTGTTTATGGGCTCCTCGACCGGTAATATGCTGGTGGATAATCGGGAAACCCTGAGTCGTATTTTTGCTGAAATTCCGATGTTGATTGCCACCCATTGTGAAGATGAAGCAACTATACAAGCGAATAAAGCCAGGTATAAAGCGGAATATGGCGATGATTTGCCCATTCAGTTTCACCCCCTGATACGGGATGCTGAGGCCTGTTATAAATCATCGGCCTTCGCAGTGGAACTGGCAACCAAATACAATGCCCGCTTGCATGTGCTGCACTTGTCTACTGCTCGTGAAATGGCTCTGTTCAGCAATAAACTGCCGTTGAAAGAGAAAAAAATCACGGCTGAAGTGTGTGTGCATCACCTGTGGTTCTCGGATCAGGATTATGAACAATATGGAAACCGCATCAAATGGAATCCGGCTGTCAAAACCGAAACCGACCGGCTTAAACTCATCGAAGCGCTGAATCAGGATTTTATTGATGTGGTGGCTACCGATCATGCACCACATTTACTGAGAGAAAAAGAGGGTAACTGTCTGAAAGCAGCTTCGGGCGGACCGTTGGTGCAATTTTCACTTCCTGCCATGCTCGAATTGGCAGCTAAGGGCTATTTTACCGTGGAACAGGTAGTTACAAAAATGTGTCATGCACCGGCAGATTTATTCAGGGTACAAAAAAGAGGGTATATTCAGCCGGGTTATTTTGCTGATTTGGTATTGGTGAACCCGGCGAAATCAATGCCGGTTACGGCTGATTTGGTGTTGTCGAAATGTGGTTGGTCACCGTTTGAAGGCACAACCCTTCATCATACCGTCGAAAAAACCTGGGTAAATGGTCAGCTGGCTTACAGTGATGGCAAAGTAAATACAGCCATTCGTGGTAAAAGACTGACTTTTAATAAATATTGAAGATGAAAAACAGATTTTTCTTTCCTGCTTTGTTGGCTATTGTATTGCTGTCCTGTCAGCAGCCTACATCAAAAAACAAGGAATACACGAAAAACAGCGGTAAAATCCACGGGACATTTTACCACGCTACCTACTTGCATCCCGAAGGAAAAGATTTGCAGCCTGAGATTGAAGCTAAAATGCGTGAGTTTGAACTGTCGCTGTCAACTTTCAATCCGAATTCTATCATTTCCAGCATTAATAATAATGAGGATAGTGTGACAGTTGATGATTATTTTGTAACCATGTACCGGGAAGCCCGTCAGGTTTCAGAATTGACAGGTGGTGCATTTGATATCACGGTAGCTCCGTTGGTGAATGCCTGGGGCTTTGGTTTCGGAGACCAGGAAAGAAAAGAACTGCCGGATGTTAAGTCCATTTTGCCCTATATTGGTTACAAAAAGATCAGCCTTCAAGATAATCAACTTGTTAAGTCTGATAAACGTATCATGCTGGATGCAAGCGCTATTGCCAAAGGACAGTCATCTGATGTAATCGGAAAACTCCTGGAATCCTATGGCTGCGAAAACTATATGGTCGAAATTGGGGGCGAAATTGCCTGTAAAGGAGTAAATCCTAAAGGCAAGAAATGGCAAATAGGAGTTGATAAACCGACCGAGGAAATTTTTGAAGAACAAAGGGAATTACAAATCATCCTGGGTATAACCGATTGTGGGATGGCAACTTCAGGCAATTATCGTCAGTTTTATTTTAAAGACGGAAAGAAATATGCCCATACCATCAATCCGGTAACCGGTTATCCTGTAGATCATAACTTGTTAAGTGCAACGGTGATAGCTGCATCTTCCATGCGTGCTGATGCTTTTGCGACCGCTTTTATGGTCTTGGGTGTCGATAGCAGTCTGGCTGTTTGTCGCCGTGTTCCCGATATCGAATGTTACCTGATTTATGCGGATGAAGCAGGAAACTATCAGGTTAGCTATTCAGAAGGCTTTGAGAAATACTTCAATGAATAGTGTGGAAAAATTTTATTATTACATTTAAATTACTTACTTTTGCAGTCCAATTTTCTTATGAAGAAATACTTAGCCATCATACTTGTTGTATTTGCTGCGATTTCCTGCAGTGAATATCAGAACATACTGAAAAGTACCGATCCTGAATTGAAGTATAATAAAGCCGTGGAATATTTTGAAAAGAATGATTTCATGCGTGCTTCTACTTTGTTCGATGAGGTTTCCAGATATTTCAGGGGTACTGAACGTTCGGAGCAGATATTAAATTATCTGGCTAAATCGTATATGGGTCAGAAGGATTATTTTACGGCAAGTGAGTATTACAGAACTTACGTGAAAACATATCCCAAAGGAATCTATATTACCGAGGCTCGCTTTATGATCGGATATTGTTATTACTTAGATTCACCGGATGCCAGACTCGATCAAACGGCAACCCGTGATGCAATCAACGCTTTTCAGGAGTTTCTGGATATCCATCCCGATAGTGAAAGGGTTCCTGAAGTGAATAAGTTACTGGATGAACTGAAAAGTAAGTTGGCTTATAAAGAGTTTTTAAGCGCCAGATTGTATTATAATTTGGGTAATTACTTAGGTAATAACTACATTTCAGCTATTATTGTCGCACAGAATGCCCTGAAGAATTATCCTGCCAATTCGAACAGAGAAGAGTTGTCATACATTATTCTTCAGTCGAAGTATGAACAGGCTGTTCAGAGTGTGGAGGAAAAGAAAATTGAACGTTATAGGGATACCATTGATGAGTATTACAATTATATCAATGAATTTCCTGCCGGTAAATATAAAAAAGAAGCAGAAAGAATTTTTGCTGATGCTAAAAGAATTGTAAAAGATTAAATATACAACTATATGGATTTCAAAAAAGTAAATGCTCCTACAACAACGATTTCCCGCGACATGAATGCCATGAGTGAGGAAATTGGTAACGTGTATGAAACTGTGATGGTCATAGCCAAAAGAGCGAATCAAATCAGTGCAGAAATTAAATCTGAGATTGATAAAAAACTACAGGATTTCGGCAACACCTCTGAAAATATTGAAGAGGTCTTTGAAAATCGTGAACAAATTGAGATTTCACGTTATTTTGAGAAATTGCCGAAACCGGTATTGATGGCAACTCAGGAGTTTATCGAAGGAAAAGTTTATTACAGAAATCCCCTGAAGGATAAGCTGAAATAATTTTTCTTCTAAAAGATTTGAAAGTCACAGGGTATGTTCTATTTTGAACATTCTTTGTGACTTTTGTTTTTTTCAGATTTTAATCTGATTTCTTTTTGTATTTTTGTGGGGCGTGAAGTGATAAACACAAAATAAAGTCAATTATGTTGAGCGGAAAAAAAATCATATTAGGTGTAACAGGTGGCATTGCAGCCTATAAATCAGCACAGATTATTCGTTTGCTGGTGCAAAGAGGTGCCGAAGTAAAAGTAATCATGACACCTCTGGCAAAAGAGTTCATAACGCCTCTTACCATGGCGACGCTGTCAAAAAATCCGATTTTGGTCGATTTCTTCGATCCTGAAAATGGAAACTGGAACAGCCATGTTGACCTGGGTACCTGGGCTGATGCCTTGTTGATTGCACCGGCTACTGCGAACACATTGGCTAAGATGGCTACGGGAATTGCTGATAACCTGCTGTTAACGACCTATCTGTCGGCGCGATGTCCTGTGTTTATTGCCCCCGCTATGGATTTGGATATGTTTGCTCATCCAACCACCAAACAGAACCTCAACACGCTGAAATCCTTTGGTAATTATGTGATTGAACCTACTGTCGGAGAACTGGCAAGCGGACTGGAAGGAAAGGGTAGGATGGAGGAACCCGAGAATATCGTACGTCAACTGAATGATTTTTTCTATCCGAAAGATATGCAGGGAAAAAAAGTCCTGATTACAGCCGGACCAACATACGAAATGATAGATCCGGTACGTTTTATTGGAAACTATTCTTCCGGGAAAATGGGATTTGCACTGGCTGAGAATTGTGCCAGACGCGGTGCGGAAGTCACGCTGGTTTGCGGACCGGTAAGCCTGAGTACGCCATATAAAAACATTGAACGGATTAATGTAGAATCGGCGCAGGAAATGCATAAGGTGGTGATGAGTCGTTTCGAACAGGTTGATGGTGCTATACTTTGTGCTGCCGTAGCAGATTTTACGCCGGTTTCCCCGGCTGAAACCAAGATGAAACGCGGAAAAGATAACCTGATTATAGAATTGAAACCTTCGGTTGATATTGCTGCTGAAATAGGAAAGGTTAAAAGGCCTGAACAGTTTATCGTAGGCTTTGCCCTGGAAACTAACGACGAAGAAGCCAATGCCATCAGCAAAATGGAGCGTAAAAATTTTGATTTTATCGTGTTGAATTCTTTACGTGACCCTAACTCAGGATTCGGATTCGATACAAATAAAGTGACTATACTACATCGTTCTGGTCTAAAAAAGCAGTTTGAACTGAAAAGTAAACTGGATGTGGCTGATGATATCGTGAAAGAGATTAATACACTGATATTTTGATACTCAATATGCTGAATTTTTAACCATATAAGTCATATAAGTAACATAAGCATAACAAACAATAAGCACTTATGTGACTTATATGGTTAAAAATTATTGCGTTGAAAATTTAATTGATATAATGTGTTTGTTGTAAAACGATTTTGCATGAGATTTATATTGCTCTTAGTTTTTGTTCTTTTTTCAATTTTTATTCCGGCTCAGGAACTGAATTGCAATCTGAAAATAAATTCAGATATGATTCAGGGTTCTAATAAATCTGTATTCTCCACACTCGAAAAATCTGTATCAGACTTTGTAAATAACAGAAAATGGACTGAACTAACCTATGCTCAGGATGAACGGATTGAATGCACAATGAATATCATCGTTTCTAAAATGGAAAATGATGTTTTTACGGCTGAAATTCAGGTGCAATCAAGGCGGCCGGTATTCAATTCTTCCTATAATACTACTTTATTCAATTTCAGGGATAATGCTTTTGTGTTTAACTACAAAGAGTTTGAAGTTCTGGAATTTAATGAAAATTCGATTACTTCGAACCTGACTGCGGTGCTGACTTATTACGTGTACCTCATCATCGGTTATGACATGGACTCTTATTCGCGGTTGGGTGGTACGCCTTATTTTCAGGCGGCTGAGCGCATTGTAAACAGCGCGCAATCGCTCGACATGCCGGGATGGCGTGCCTTTGAGAGTACCCGTAACCGATATGCTCTGATCAGCAATCTCACGGATGAAGCTTTTAAGAAATACAGGAATTATTTTTACGAATACCACCGACTGGGCTTGGATGAGATGAGTATCAACATGGCAAATGCCCGTGCCCGTATTAATGCCGGATTATCCGTTCTGAGAGAAACGAATCGTGCCAGACCTTCGGCTGTTGCCATCACATCTTTCCTTGATGCCAAAACAGAGGAGTTGATTAATATCTTCAAAAGGGCAACCGATCAGGAGAAAAAGAATATGATTGAAGTTTTATCAGATGTCAATCCGACCCAGGCGGAAAGATATGAATCTATTCTGAAATAACATCTTATGTTGAAATCGATATTTATCTCTAATTATGCCTTAATTTCAACGCTGGAAATTGATTTTCAGCCGGGATTATCGGTGCTTACCGGGGAAACCGGAGCGGGTAAATCCATCATAATTGGCGCTTTGTCACTCATACTGGGACAGCGGGCAGACAATAAATCCATCAAGAAAGAGGAAGATAAATGTGTGGTGGAAGCGGTGTTCGATATTTCGGCCTATAAACACCTGGATGATTTTTTTGAAATAAATGAACTTGACCAGGATGTGCATCATTGTATTATCCGCAGGGAACTGTCTGCAAACGGCAAATCCAGGGCTTTTATCAACGATACGCCGGTTGCTTTAACTGTATTACGTGATTTAACTTCCCGTTTGATTGATATTCATTCTCAACATGAAAACCTGCTGCTTTCGAATGCAGCCTATCAATTAGAAGTATTGGATACAGTTGCCCGGAATAGTGAATTGTTGCAGCAATACAGTGAAAGCTATCAAAGGTGGAAAGCGGATGAAAAGGCATTGGAAAAACTGAAAGTTGATGCTGCCAGAGCATCTTCCGAGACTGATTTCATTCGTTTCCAGTTTAACCAGCTGCACGAAACCAGACTTGTTGCAGGTGAACAGCAGGCACTTGAAACAGAGCAAGAGAGTCTGAGTCATGTTGAGGAAATAAAAACAGAGCTAAACAGAATTACAGGTTTATTAGATGGAGAGCAGGGGAGCCTGGTGCAACTTAAAGAGTCGGTAGCGGCACTATCGAAAATAGCTAAGTTTATCAGTGAAGGAGATTCGAAATTCGAAAGAATACAGGCTGCATATATCGATTTGAAAGATTTGACGCAGGAGCTTATGCTGTTGCAGGAAAACCTGGAGTTTAATCCAACCCGCCTCGAAGAAACCGAAAACCGGTTGAGTGAATTGTATTCGCTGATGCAAAAATTCAAGGTGAATTCAGTTGAAGCATTGATTGAGAAACGGAATGATTTTGATGCTCAATTACAGCATATTGACTCTTATGATAACGATATTATTCAGCTTGAGAAAAATATTGCAATGTCCTTAGCTCAATTGCAGAAGCATGCTTTGTTACTGACAGAAAGCAGGGTCTCACAAATTGCCGCTATTGAGCAGTACATGGTGCAACAATTGTCACAGTTGGGTATGCCTAATATCCAGTTTAAAATCAGGCTGATGCCGATGCAACACTATACTGAAAATGGCATTGATCAGGTTGAGTTTCTTTTCTCGGCCAATAAAAACAGGGAAATGCAAAAAGTCGAGGAAATTGCTTCTGGTGGTGAGGTTTCGCGCCTTATGTTGTCAATCAAATCCCTGATTGCCGGTAAATCAGATTTGCCGACCATTATTTTCGATGAAATTGATACCGGCGTTTCCGGTGAAATTGCGCATCGCATGGGAGAAATCATGCATCAGATGAGTCGCAACATGCAGGTGATTACCATTACCCACCTGCCACAGATTGCTGCAAAAGGAGAACATCATTTCAGGGTTTATAAAGATGATTCCGGTCAGCAAACCGAAACCTACATCCAGCAGCTGTCAGCTACCGAAAGAGTCGATGAAATAGCCACGATGCTTAGCGGTAAAGTCAAAGGTGAGGCAGCGATTCAGAACGCAAAGGAAATGTTGAGTAGTGGTTAGTGGTTAGTGGTTAATTAACTGACCACTGACCACTGACCACTAACCACTAACCACTTTTAACTCTAAGATACGCTTCGTCTCATCCGTTACCTTAACCCGCTCATCAATTCTCAGCCCTTCCACCCACACAATTTGATTATCAGACAGTACAACATGGATGTTTTCTTTGTCGAATCGATTGATTTTTAAGTCGATAAAGAAATCACTTAGTTTCTTCCTGCCTTTCATGCCGAGGGGATAAAAGTAATCTGCATCCTGCCATTTGCGGATTGTGAGCGGTAAAGTAATTTTGTCGGCATCAAAGTGAACGGTTTGATTGTCTTTTGATAGCTTAAAAGCTATGTCTTTCTCAAAAATGCAGATATTAAGTTTGTTGCCAACTTTTATGTCTGATAAATCATCAGGTTTTATCACATGGGGACGAATAATCAGCTTATTCCTGTCTTTTAACAAACTATGTGTTCCGGAATAAAATTGTTTGCCCGATTCTGCCTGAAAACTCCTGCATATTTGTTGGATCTGATCCCGGTTAAATCCATAATCCCTGAGTAATTCAAATAAAATAGTTGAATATTCCTCGCGTTGAATCAGTTTGAAATAATCAATAGAGACGGCAGAATCTGAAAAGTGCACAATATCTTTACGGATAATGGAAATTTCCTGTTGATAAATTTTATATGCTCCATGCAGGTTTTCAATAGTTTCTTTACAGCTATTCCGGAAGGCTGGATTGATTTCTTCCAGCAAAGGAATAATCACATGCCGGAATTTATTCCGTACGATGTCGGTGGATGCATTGGAGGAGTCTTCTACGAACTCCAGTTGGTTATTTTTAATATACTGCTTGATCTCTGCGCGCGAAGAGGATAGTAATGGACGAACAACTTTTCCATTTCGCACAGGCATGCCGGTCAGCCCTTTTAATCCTGTTCCACGGGTTAAGTTAAGTAATATCGTCTCGATATTATCATCAAGGTGGTGACCGGTCGCGATAGCTTGTGCACCGTGTTCCATACTGATTTTTTCGAACCACTCGTATCGTAATTCCCTTGCTGCCATTTCAATGGAAATACCCTTTTCTTTTGCATGTTTAATCGTTTGAAAATCAATGCTAATAAAAGGAATATGCAGCTTATTGGAAAGGGTGCGAACAAACTCCAGGTCGCGTATAGATTCTGTTGTTCGCAGATTAAAATTGCAATGTGCTGCCACACACTGATAACCTGATTTCAACAGGATATCAAGCAGCACAACGGAGTCGCTTCCTCCGCTAAGGCCTACGATCACCGGCCCTTTTTCAGGCGCTAATAACCGGTTTTCCTGTATGAAATCTTGTACTTTTTGCAGCATGATTATTCAGCTTTAAGTATACATCAGCCATGTAATAGTATCCGGCAAAGATAATGATTCATTCGCGCATTCACAAAGCCAATTTTCAGCAAATAGTATTATCTTTGGATGAAAAATAAAAAGCAAACATACTTATGAGTCAATCCTTTCAGGAATTGGTTAGGAAACGCCAAAGCGATCGTGCTTACGCAGATAAGCCGGTTGAACCGGAGAAAATAGAACGTGTATTGGAAGCAGCCCGTATGGCGCCCTCAGCTTGTAATGCGCAACCGTGGAAAATGATCGTGGTAACTGATCCGGAAAAAAGAATGCAAATTGCGGATGCCTGTACCAGCAAAGCCTTAGGCATGAATCACTTCAGCAAACAAGCACCTGTGCAAATTGTATTGGTAGAGGAAAATGCCAATTTTACTTCTAAATTTGGAGGAATGGTTAAGCAAATTCATTATCCGCATCTTGATTTGGGTATCGTGGCAGCTCATATTTGTCTTGCTGCTGCCGACGAAGGACTTGGTACCTGCATGCTGGGTTGGTTGAATGAAAAGAAGATCAGGACGATATTAGACATTCCGGGAAGCAAAAAAGTGATGCTGGTGATTTTGCTGGGTTATTCTACTCAGGAAACCAGAGAGAAGAAAAGGAAGAAGTTGGGAGAGGTTGTGAGTTGGGAGAGATACCTATAGACCCTCGTTTTTTTTTGTTTTTATCAAACTGATGTGAATCGTTACAATAATAGCAATGACAATCAGCAATATCCTGATATAAATATTATCTAAAAAAAAGATACTGCTTGTTAATATAGTTATCCACATAAATCCCATGGATAAAATCTTAATCCTGATCGGAATACCTTTTCCTTCTCGGTAGTTTTTAATGTAGGAACCAAACCATTTGTTGTTGAGCAGCCAGTGGTAAAATCGTTTGGAACTTCTGGCAAAACAGGCGGCAGCGAGCAGCAGGAATGGGGTGGTAGGGAGGACGGGAAGAAACATGCCAAGAATACCTAAGCCAACAGCCAAAAAACCTATCACAATCAAAAATGCTTTTAGTAACTTCATCTGTCACTTTTTAATTTGCTGAAAATCATCAAATCAGTATATACGTTTCCAGAGAGCAATTCGCCTTGTCGCTCGATGCCTTCAAACTGAAATCCGAGTCGTTTCGGTATGTTGATGCTGGAATTGTTTCCAACAGCGCATTTGATTTGTACCCTGTTCATGCCCATATCCAAAAAAGCAAAATCACAGAGACGGGCGACCGATTTGGTTACAATACCTTGTTTTTGGTGTTTTTCTGAAATCCAATAACCAATTTCAGTTTTATAGTTTGCCCTGTCTGTATCTTTAAATCCTATTAATCCAATAAATTCACCAAGTTTACGGATGGTGAAAATGTATTCAAATTTGTTTTCAGGAGCATCAATTACCGAAAGAACAAATGATTCAGAATCACTTAGCTGTTCAGTATATTCAACAAAAGGGAGCCATTTCCCGAGATAATCACGCTCACTGTCGATGGTATTAAAGATTGCTGAAGCATCTTCGAGACTAAGTTGCACCAGTTCAATGTCTTTATCAATTTCAATTCTGAATTTCATGTTGATGATGATTGATTTAGATGGTTATTTCCCGATGCAGAACTTACCAAAAATATTCCCTAATATCTCATCATTCGATATTTGTCCGGTTATTTCTCCCAGATAAAACATACATTCGCGAATATCCTGGGATAAAAAGTCGCCGGAAAGTCCGCTCTCCATGCTCGTGATAACACGTTGTATCGCTAATAAAGCCAGCCGGAGTGCTTCGTAATGCCTTATATTGCTCACCACCACATCGCCAGGATGAATTTCAGGTATTTGTGAGGCACGAACAAGTGCTTCTTCCAGTTCTTTGATATTAATCTTATTTTTTGCGGAAATGAAGATTCGCTCACAATCAAACTGATTGAATAATTGGGTAAGTACCTCTCTTTCTTCTGGGGTAATCTTATCTATCTTGTTGAAAATCATGATGACTTTCTTGCCTTCTGCTTTCTTTTGAATTTTCTCAGTCAGCCATTCGATGTGTTCACTCAATTGTGTGCAATCTAATATCCACAGAACGATAGAGGCTTGTTCGATTTTCTTAAATGTACGCTCGATGCCAATTGTTTCAATCGTGTCGTTGGTTTTTCTGATACCGGCAGTATCGATAAACCGGAACGAAATACCATGAACATTTACGATATCTTCTATGGTATCACGGGTAGTGCCGTGGATATCTGAGACAATGGCTTTTTCTTCTTTCAGCAGCAGGTTGAGCAGTGTTGATTTACCCACGTTGGTTTCGCCGACTAATGCCACCGGTATCCCGTTTTTCAGGGCATTCCCTACACGAAATGAATCAGCCAGGGTGCTGATGTGTTTTTCAATTTCGAGAGCCAACTCTTTCAGTTGGGTTCTGTCAGCAAATTCCACATCTTCTTCGGAAAAATCAAGTTCCAGTTCAACTAAGGATACAAAATCGAGTAGCTGAGTTCGTAAATTGGTCAGTTCGTTTGAAAAACCACCCCGCATTTGGTTCATGGCCATGCGATGCGAAGCAGCTGAACCGGAAGCAATCAGGTCGGCTACAGCCTCGGCTTGCGCTAAATCCATTTTTCCATTCAGGAAAGCACGCTGGGTAAATTCCCCCGGCATGGCCAACCGACAACCTTTTTCTATGAGTAAATGCAGTATCTGTTGTTGGATAAAGACAGAACCGTGACAGGAAATTTCTACCACATCTTCGCCAGTGAAAGAGTGCGGTGCGCGAAATAAACTGACCAATACATCATCAATGGTTTCACCGTTATCATCCACGACTGAGCCAAAGATTACCGTATTAGCAGCCTGTTCTTCAAACCGGATGGATTTGCTTTTGGGCTGAAACAGTTGTTGACAAAGCGGAATAGCTTCGTTGCCGGAAATACGTATTACGGCTATTCCTCCGACCCCCGGCGCTGTTGATATGGCTGCAATGGTTGAGTGGTTCATAGTGAACAGGTTAAATGAGTTTTTCAAAAAATATAAATACAATTAAATACGATCCAATACCGTTTGCACAAGCCTTTCGATATAGGGTTTATAATCGGTATTCGCAGCTTCAACCCGACGGTTGGCAATCACGCAACACACGGTCATGGCTTTGTGTCCCCCCATTAGTTTGGCCAGACCTGCAATTGCTGATCCTTCCATCTCGTAATTGGTAATCTTATATTTTCCGTAACGGAAACTTTCAATTTTATCATTCAGGTGCGGGTCGGCTAACCCAACGCGCAGTTCGCGACCTTGCGGACCGTAAAATCCATTGGCTGATATGGTAACACCCCGTATCATGTCGTCTTTGCCAATCCTTTCTACCAAATCCCTGTCTGCATCAACAACATAAGGAGCCGCAAGTTGCTTGTTCCAGTCTAAGTGTTTAACCAAAGCAGCTTCGAAGTCCAAATCGCAAACTCCATCCCGACCAGCATAGAAATTAATCATCCCATCGAAACCAATTGATTTCTCAGAAATAAGAAAACTGCCTAATGGGATATCGGGCTGCATACCACCACAAGTACCAATGCGCACGATCTTCAACTGTCTGAAAACAGCTTTTTCAATACGGGTTTTTAAATTGATATTAGCCAAAGCATCTAATTCATTCATCACGATATCAATATTATCTGTACCGATTCCGGTAGAAAGCACCGTGATGCGTTTTCCCTTGTAAGTGCCTGTTATTGTGTTAAATTCGCGGCTGGAAATGGAAAATTCCTGTGTGTCGAAATAGGCAGCAACCAGGGCAACCCGTCCGGGATCACCAACTAAAATCACATTGTCAGCTAATTGTTCAGGTTTCAAATGCAGATGGAAAATGCTTCCATCAGCATTGATAATCAGTTCGGACGGGGGGAATTGTTTCATAACCTTATCAAGTTAAATTTTTATTTATCTTTGCACAAAGATAGTATTTTCTTTATGTATAACAATATTAAATACGTTTGGTTTTGCTGATGGAACATCATAAACTGCCGCATCCCCTGATTGCTGTTTTACCCGTTATTTTGCTGATTTGCTTTGTTTCGGTGGCTGTTTATCTCTTTGGTGCCGATGCCCTGAATGGTGCCAGTCAGATGGCGTTGTTGTTGGCAGCTGCTTTTTGTTTGTTGCTTGGTAAACTGACCGTCAACGCGCATTGGCATGATTTCGAAAAACAGCTGCAAAAGAACTTCAAAAATATCTCGGGCGCTTTGCTCATCTTGTTTGTAATCGGTTCTTTGTCGGCTACCTGGATGATAAGCGGGGTAGTGCCTTTATTTATTGTTTATGGTTTGAAGATTATCCATCCTGCTGTGTTTTTGATATCAGCCTGTGTCATCAGTGCGCTGGTGTCGGTTTTAACGGGCAGTTCGTGGACTACCATTGCTACAATTGGGGTTGCTCTCCTGGGAATAGGGACTGCTCTGGGTTTTTCTTCCGGTTGGATTGCAGGTGCTATTATTTCAGGCGCTTATTTCGGGGATAAAGTTTCGCCTTTATCTGATACTACGGTATTGGCTTCATCTGTCTCAGGTACACCTTTGTTTACACATATTCGTTACATGATGATTACTACCATTCCATCTTTCCTCATTTCCTTATTGGTATTTGGGATTGCAGGTTTGCTGATGAAAGAGCAGGTTTCGGTAGATGCTGGTTTATATGAACAGGTATTGAACGAACGATTTAACCTTTCTCCCTGGTTGTTACTGGTGCCGGCTTTGACGGTTTTTTTGATTGTTAGACGGTATCCGCCCCTCATCACTTTGTTTATTTCGATGCTGATTGCTTTGGTCTGTGCATACTTCTTTCAACCTGATTTGCTATTTGAAGTAGCTGAAAGTCCCCGGAAAAGTATGGCAGAACTGATAAAAGGAGGTATTATCACCATGGTTGGGAAAACTTCAATAGAATCTGGTTATGCTGAAATTAATGAGTTGATTGCTACACGGGGTATGCAGGGTATGCTAAACACGGTATGGATTATCATATGCGCGACCTGTTTTGGCGCTGCTATGGCATCGACCCGCATGATTGAAAGCTTTACGTTGGCCTTGGTAAAAAAAATACGTAATACCTTTGGTTTGGTGGGGTCTACTGTCGCGACCGGTTTATTAACAAACTTAACCATGGGTGATCAGTATCTGGGTATTATTCTGACTGGCAATATGTTTAAGAAGCTTTACGAAGAGCAGGGTTATGAGAACAGGTTACTAAGCCGTTCGCTCGAAGACAGTGTCACGGTAACTTCTGTTTTGGTTCCCTGGAACTCCTGCGGTATGACCCAAAGCACAGTGCTCGGGGTATCAACACTGATTTACTTGCCTTACGCGGTGTTTAATTACGTGAGTCCGCTGATGAGTGTTCTCATTGCCTTGCTGAAATACAAGATTATACAGGGTAAATCCGAACAAAGCAAGTCAGAAAGTGTTTAATGTGAAAACAATGTATTAACAGCCACAAAGTGGCGTCATATATCAATTCAGGGTGTAGCCCTGTGAAAAAATGAATTATCAACTTACAGATTACCTCCCGACTACCAAAAAAGAGCTCGAATTACGGGGCTGGGACGAATTAGATGTCATTCTCTTCTCCGGAGATGCCTATATTGATCACCCTGCTTTTGGTGCAGCTGTGATTGGGCGTTTGATGGAAGCACAAGGACTTAAAGTGGCCATTGTGCCACAACCTAACTGGCGGGATGATTTGCGGGATTTTAAGAAATTAGGCCGACCACGTTTGTTTTTCGCGGTCACTGCCGGTAATATGGATTCGATGGTGAATCATTATACGGCCAATAAGCGACTGCGTTCAGATGATGCCTATTCGCCTGATGGAAAACCCCATTTCCGACCAGATTACGCCACTATTACGTATTGTAATATCCTGAAAAAGCTTTATCCTGAAGTCCCGGTATTAATTGGGGGCATTGAAGCTTCATTGCGCAGGTTTACACATTATGATTATTGGTCAGATAAGCTGATGCCGGGCATTTTAATGGACTCAAAAGCCGATTTGCTGGTTTACGGGATGGGGGAGAAGCCTTTGATGGGAATTTTGTCAGCACTGAAATCAGGAAAATCTTTTGCTGAGATACGGGATGTATCTCAAACGGCTTATTTGACGAAAGCGGTTGCTGATCATCCCACCTGGAAAACGAAAGAATTGGTTGATCATGATACTTGTTTGAAAGACAAGAAAATGTATGCATCGAACTTCAAACACATCGAGGTAGAATCCAATCGCTACGATGCCGACCGATTAATTCAGCGAAACGGAAATAAATATATTGTTGTTAACCCGCCTTTTCAGCCGCTAACACAAGGCGAACTGGATGCTTCTTTCGATTTGCCTTACACCCGTTTGCCTCATCCTAAGTACAAAGGAAAAACCATACCGGCTTTCGAGATGATTAAGTTTTCGGTCAACCTGCACCGTGGTTGTTTCGGAGGATGCGCGTTTTGTACCATCTCAGCGCATCAGGGTAAGTTTATTGTTTCCCGTTCGAAGGAGTCCATCGTGAACGAAGTGAAACATATTACAAAAATGCCTGATTTCAAAGGCTATTTAAGCGATTTGGGCGGACCATCGGCCAATATGTACGAAATGCGTGGTATCGACATGGAAATCTGTAAAACATGTAAGAAACCCTCTTGTATCCATCCTAAGGTGTGTTTCAACCTGAACACTGACCACACGCCTTTGTTGGATGTATACCGTGCAGTTGATCAATTGCCCGGTATCAAAAAATCATTTGTGGGAAGTGGTATCCGGTATGATATCCTGCTTTCGGATGTAAAAGACAAGAAAGCGAATGAAAGTCATACTGCATATACGCGAGAGTTAATCACCAAACATGTTTCCGGAAGATTGAAAATAGCACCTGAACATTCATCAGATAAAGTGTTGAAATTGATGCGTAAACCGGGATTTGAATATTTTCAGAAGTTCAAGGAGCAGTTTGATCAAATTAACAGGGAGAAAGGGTTGAATCAGCAATTGATTCCTTATTTTATTTCCAGTCACCCGGCCTGTGAACCCGAAGATATGGCTGATCTTGCTATCAGAACAAAAGAGATGAATTTTAAACTCGAACAGGTACAGGACTTTACCCCAACACCTATGACACTGGCGACGGAGATATATTATTCAGGTTATCATCCTTATACTCTGGAGCAGGTTTATACACCTAAAACCAAAGATGAAAAACTCAATCAACGAAAGTTTTTCTTTTGGTACAAGCCGGAGTATAAAAAAGATATTTTCAGAATGCTGCAAAAAGTTAATCGGCCGGATTTGATTCGCAAATTACTTTAATATTTAAACCACAAAAGGCACAAAAGAAAAAAAGGAAAAACAGAATATTTTTTATCAATTACTAAATGGAACTAAAGAATCTATTCTAAAATTGAGTAAATTGGATTTTTTGTTTTGTCAGAGTTTTAGAATGAAAGTATTTGTGCTTAATAATCTTACAATGTGCTTTATTGTACGCAATGATACTTTAATTTATTAACTTTTGTGTCTCTTTCATTTTTTCTTTTGTGCCTTTTGTGGTTTAATATATGATTACAAAAACTTATTTCATTAATTTTGCAGGCAGAACAAACAATAAAACTAAGTCATTCATGAAAAAAATTCGTGCAGCTATTGTCGGATACGGCAATATTGGTAAATCGGTATTGGAAGCCTTACAATCCTCCCCCGATTTTGAAGTAGCAGGTGTAGTACGCCGTGCATCATCCATTGGAAACTCTCCTTTAGAATTAACAGGTATCAGCATTGTTGACGACATCAAAAAACTGCAAGGTGTAGATGTTGCCATTTTATGTTCACCCACACGCAGCGTTCCCGCTCAGGCAAAGGAAATACTGGCATTGGGAATTCATACAGTTGATAGTTACGATATTCATTCAAGCATTTGGGAACTCCGTCAGGAGCTTTCGCCGGTTGCTCAGGCCAACAAGGCTGTTGCTATCATATCTGCCGGTTGGGATCCGGGAAGTGATTCTGTGGTACGTGCTTTATTGGAAGCTATAGCTCCCAAAGGCATTACTTACACTAATTTCGGTCCGGGCATGAGCATGGGACATACGGTAGCCGTGAAAGCTGTTCCGGGAGTAAAGAAAGCCCTGTCAATGACCATTCCCTTAGGGACCAGCATACACCGTCGCATGGTGTACATTGAACTGGAAGATGGTTACAACTTTGAAGAAGTAGCGCAAAACATCAAAAATGATGCGTATTTTGTAAAAGATGAGACACATGTAATACAGGTTGCCGATGTAAACAACCTGATTGATATGGGACATGGTGTGAATCTAGTTCGCAAAGGTGTTTCCGGTGCGACTTACAATCAGCTGTTCGAATTCAATATGAAAATTAATAATCCGGCTTTGACCGCTCAGATTTTAGTAGCTTGTGCGAGAGCAGCTATGAAAACCAATCCGGGTGCCTACACCATGATAGAAATTCCGATGATTGATATGTTGTATGGTGAAAAAGAAGACCTGATTAGGAGGTTGGTATAAGAAATTTAAAAACTTTTTGTTAATTTTGGGCAGTATTGTAAATCAATACTGTCTTTTTTTTTATACTAAACAATCATGACCAACAAAGAGAAGCTTAAAGTCTTATATAAACTTGCAAGGAAAATAATAAAAAAACCATCTTCAATTTTCCTTATTTTAAAAGATGAAACAGAGTTTGAACAATATCTCAAAAAGAAATATGGTAAAACACAGTTTGCTACAACAGACTTGACACAGTTTCTTAATCAAAACAAGGCAGTTGTAGATAACTATACTTTTCTCGATGGTTCGTCACTCATTACAGACTTAGCTCTGCTCAGGTCATTAGCTTCTTCTTTTGAGTCATGTGAATACCTTGAAATTGGTACCTGGAGAGGGGAGAGTTTATTAAATGTAGCAGCAGTCGCAAACCAATGTACTTCAATTAATCTGTCCCCCGATGATATCATTGCCATGGGTTTACCAGAGAAATACGCCAGACTGCATGGTTGTCTGCTTAAAGATCAAACTAACATCAAAACCATCCACGCAAATTCAAGAATGTTTAACTTCAATTCGTTGAATCAAAAATACGATTTAATATTTATCGATGGAGATCATTCCTATGAAGGAGTTAAATCAGACACAGAAAAGGTTTTCAGTCTCTTAAAAGATGAAAATTCAATCATCGTCTGGCATGATTACGGTTATAATCCCGAGCACCCGAGACATTCTGTTATAGCAGCCATATGGGATGGATTACCCGTGGAAGAACACAAATACCTATACCATGTTTCAAATACCATGTGCGCCATATATACGAAGAAAAAATTAAATGCAGAACTCATTAATTTTCCCGTCTCTCCGGATAAAACTTTTGAAATAAATATTGTTGTTAGTCCTTTTGACCCACAGAGTTAAAGTGCTCCCTCACGGCTTTTCTGAAGTATAAAGAGAATGAGATAAAGAAAATGATTCCGGATATGATGGAGGCATAAGCGGCACCCATAATTCCCCAATGTCCTATGAATATAGGATAAACAATCATACAACAAAGCAATGTCCATATACCGGCAAATGCATTGTATTTAATTTTACCCAGACCGAAAATAGCTCCGCTCTTTAATTGTATGAGATTTCGGATACTCCATCCTATTGATAGGAAAATGAGGTAGTTATATGAGTTGTCATATTTTCCGTCAAACAAGAATGATATTAAAAACGGTGCAATTATCAGAAATAAAATCAATGATGTGCATACTGTAAGGAAAAGTATACTATTATATTTTCTGAAAATTGACATAAATTCTGATTGCCCCAATTTGAAAGAAGAAAAATAGGGGATGGTAATCTGTTGAACTGTTGAAGGAAATATTTTTAATGCAATTGTTAATGTCAATGCAAAACTATAGAATCCAATTTCTCGGATGTCTTTAACAAGAAATGAAATTAAAATTATATCGATAAAGGCCGACAGTTCAGATACAATGTAAGCAAGCGTGTTAGCCTTAGCATATTGCCAGTGATCTCTCAGCTTCTGTCTGATGTCAAATTTTAATGACAATCTGAATTTTTCTTTAACCTTTAGGATAGATACAACCAGTAAAATAACAAAGCTTATATTAAATGCTGCATAATATCCAATGACACCCCAATAATAGGTGAAAATAATTATGAGGATGATAGCAATGAGTTTATTATAAATGGTTAACCTGGAATAAAGTTTCACCTCTTTTTGTGACTGGAAGTAGGACATGTATAAAGCTAAAAGAGCGTTGCTTACAACTGGCAACATAGCCAATGGCAGAATCTTGTGAATCAATTCGTCTTTGGTGATGAGATTGAATGCATTAATAATCAGAATTGAGAAATAAACAAATATACCAGAGATTAGCGTAAATAATAGAGCTGCATTAAAATAGTCTGCGTTCTCTTGATGAGGCCTGTTCTCTGAGCAAATTTTAAGCGTAGATGCATTAAATCCCAACCCTGCAATAATTAGAAATACAGAAAAAAAAGTTTGAATAATTTTTATCCTGCCGATATTTTCCGGTGATAGTATTCCTGCAACAAATAATTGTGATGCAAATGCAAATACCTGAATCAAAAGGTTGGCTGACAGTAAATGAAAAAAACCCTTTTGTTCAATTTCTTTAAGAAAATATTTAATGTTTGATTTCGTGTTAATCATTCAAATACAAGCAGTATGGTTATCTCTGTAAAATAGCATTGTATATGTTAAATATGTCATTACCAACCACCTCATAACAAAATATTTCACCGTCTTTATAAATTTTATTTCGATCAAAAGCCTCCGGGTGATCCAACATGAACTCAATAGCATCTGCAAATGCATTTTCATCTCCTACATCTACCAGAATGCCATTACCGTTGTTGATGTAATCTGTTGCGATTCCAACCCTGGTAGAAACAACCGGAACTCCACTTGCGAGGCTCTCAGCAATAACTACTCCTGCTGTTTCATAATTTGAGAACAAAATGAAGAAATCCGATTGATGAAAGAAATATGCTACCTCTTCAGGTGTTTTTTCTCCTATAAAACTGACAATTGAAGGCTTAATTCTTAACTCTGTAGTATACTTTAATATTTCATCATAATCTGGTCCGTATCCAATAATAATTAATTCAAAATCTTCTCGTCTATTGGAGATTGACTTAACAACATTTAAAAGACCCTTTACATTTTTTGCTTTTTCTAAAAAACAGGATACATGTAAAATACGTTTCTTTGAGGATATGATTTTGGGTTCAGTAGATTTCATTCGATAGAAAAAATCATCTACTACATTATTAATGACTTTATAGTTTGCGTGTTTCAAACCATGCATTAACATTGCATCTTTAAGTTGGTTTGATACAGGCATTACTGCTTCTGAACTCTTCAGAATAACTTGTGTTAAGGCCTTTCTGAAATATCCCTTATAAGTGTTGTTTGAAGGCAGATATCTCGTCCAGTGTTCAGTTATTACATAGGGGATATTTTTTGTTTTTTTTAACCAGTATGCCAGTAAACCAGTTCTGGTTAATATGTTTACGTGCACAATATCAGGAACACCAGTTGTTTTTATCGCTTTCTTATATCCAATGATATTTGCGTGGAAATAATTGATAGCTTTGAAAAACTTCCGGAAAATTCCATTTCTTTTTTCCGGATAGTAAATGATAATCTCACGGGCATTTTGATTTATAGTTTGAGTGACAATTTCTGTTTTCTCAATATTCTTGTCAGCATGCAAATACAACACCGTTACATCACAATACAAACTTACAGCTTCCGCATGTTTTCGTACAAACAAACCGGCCATTGCATCGTACCTGTTAGGATACCACGCAGATAAAAATAAAACGTTTATTTTACTTTTATTATTCATTAGATTCTACCAATTAAGAACGAGGGTCTGAGGTTCTTTATTATATAATAGGGATGATTTATTGCCCCGAAGCCCTTGTAAAAGCGGGCAACTCCTTCAATAGCAGATCCTTCGAAATCAAGCAATTTATCTTTTGCACAGTTTTGTCTGATGATTGAATCAATCAGATAAAACATTGCAGATGTTTTTTTTCCTGCCTCATTCGATACGGGTATCAGGTATGTTATCCTGCTTCTGTATTCAGTGGAACAGAGGGCGGCTACTAACTTTTCATGGTTATCAACTACGCCATTTATATGTATTTGATTTCGTTTAACTCCTTCTTTAATCAATTCTCGCATGCAATTACAATCAGTGGGTTTGAATTTTCTGCTGACGGATTCATAAAATGTAATAAAGTCTTCAATACTGATTTTGTCTGTGATGCTCAAATTAGATTTTACTGCTTTATCTATATTCCTGATTGTGTTTTTTGAGTATTTATCAGCAATTTCAGCATAGTGATTATGCAATGATAGAATATAATTTGGGTATGCTTCAGCATCAGGAGTAAAATTGGATGCATTCAGATTTAATTGATAACTGTAAGACGGTAGCTTCTGTATGAACTTTTTAATAGTATCAGTTGTAATAGGTTCGTTACTGAAAATACCCAATTGTTGAGTCAAAAGGGGTTGAACGATGTATGGTAATCTATATTTTCTTTTGATTGGAACAGGCATTACAAACTTATGATCATCGCTGATTAACGCTTCCCATTGAGGAGATACAATATCAAGATACCAGGATTGAGCATAGATTAATCCATTATCTGCCTGTGAAATAAAATCATCCCATTCTTTTTTATTGATGCTGCTGTGCGATAAATGTCTGATGATCATAATGGACGGAGAAAGTTGATTTTTCATGTAAAATTAAACAAAAATAACGAATATAAGTATATTACCATAATTTCGGGTATTATTTTTCTATTTCAAAAGAAAATAGTAATTTTGAGGGCATTATTTTTTCCTATTATACACAGAACATTTTATGGCAAAAGAAACATCCAATAATTCCGGTTCGGCTTATAATGCGTTGACATACGGAAGTGTGATTACCGGTAATATATCTTCAGAGAATGATTTCAGAATAGATGGAGAAGTAAAAGGAGATATGAATTGTAAAGGTAAAGTGGTCATAGGTCAGACCGGAGTCCTGAAAGGAAAAATAACCTGCCTGAATGCGGAAATCATCGGCAATGTCCAGGGGAATATCATCGCGACCGACACGCTGACTTTAAGGTCCACAGCCTATGTAACCGGTGATATTAAAACAAAAATACTGGTGGTCGAGCCGAACGCCGTTTTCAATGGGAATTGTTCCATGAAGGAAACAGAAACCACTGCATAAAGATTTAAGCGTTGAATTTGTTTCAGCGCTTTTTATTTTCATTCAAAATTTTTTGTAAGATGCAATACAAGGCTTTTGTTGTTGAGGAAATTGATGATAAGTTTATTCCTGTCATTAAGTCTCTGAATGTTGATGATTTGCCGATAGGTGAGGTGTTGGTCAGGGTATATTATTCCTCTCTGAATTATAAGGATGCATTATCTGCAACCGGAAACAAAGGAGTAACTAAAAGATATCCACATACACCAGGTATTGATGCTTCAGGTGTCGTGGTTCAATCCGATGTTTCTTCATTTTCAATTGGTGATGAGGTTATTGTAACCGGTTACGATTTGGGTATGAATACACCAGGGGGATTTGGAGAATATATTCGTGTTCCGGCCGAATGGATTACTAAATTACCAAAAGGTTTAACCCTAAAAGAGTCTATGATTATTGGTACAGCAGGATTTACAGCCGGTATTTCTATGCTACGACTGGTAGAATTAGTTAAACCTGCCGATGGTAAAGTGATAGTTTCTGGTGCAACAGGCGGAGTGGGATCTATGGCGCTGTCAATGTTAACGAAAAAAGGATATCAAAAAATTGCCATTTCTGGAAAGGTGCAGGAGTCGGAATTTCTGAAAACATGCGGTGCTGATGAAATAATCTCACGGGATGAATTTATGGCAATGGCAGATAAGGCTTTACTGCCGGCAACTTATGCTGGGGCAATTGATACAGTTGGTGGTGATATATTGGCTCGTATAATCAAAATGCTCAAACCAATGGGTGCTGTAACCACCTGTGGGAGTGTTGCTTCAACGAACCTGCCACTCAATGTTTTTCCTTTTATTTTAAGAGCAGTAACCTTGATTGGAGTTTCTGCTCAGAATTATCCAACGGCATTGCGATCTGACTTATGGCAAAGGTTGTCAACCGATCTTAAACCGGATAATCTGATGGATATGTACCGGGAAATAACCCTGGAAGAACTTCCTGAGGCAACACAAATGATTTTATCCGGAAAATTAAAAGGAAGAACTATTGTCAGGATTTCTGAATGATATTTTTTATAAATATACGTTTCAATTTGATTTTATAGATATTTTTAATTAGAACCAATGGCATTAGCAAACGAAAACTACCTGAAAACACCTGAAATATATTGTTTTGACGATGTAGAGAAGCGTGTCAATGCCTATAAGTTGTTGCATCCCAATGCAACGTTAATCCGGCTCGGAATTGGTGATGTTACCCGTCCGATACCTGCAGTGGCGTTAAAAGCAATGCATGAAGCGCTGGATGAACTGGCAAATGCAGAATCGTTCAGGGGATATAGTCCCCCGAAGGGCTATGATTTTCTCATCGATAAAATTGTAAGGGATTACCGTACCAAAGGAATCAGTATTGACAAAGATACTGTTTTTGTCAATGATGGTGCCAAGTCGGACATTGGCAATATTGGTCATGTGCTTGGGCGAGATAACATCATTGCCATCGCTGATCCGGTTTATCCGGTATATGAAAATGCAACCATCATGAGCGGCCGTGCCGGTTATCTGCATGAGGATAATAAATGGAGTAATATTGTGTACCTCAGATGCAATGAGGATACCGGCTTTGTTCCTGAACTCCCGGAAGAAAAGGTTGATGTCATATATCTTTGCAGTCCGAATAACCCAACCGGAACCACCATTTCAAAAACTGAAATGAAAATGTGGGTGGATTATGCACTTGAGCACGATAGTATCATCATCTTTGATGCTGCTTATCAGTCATACATAACGGAAGAAGATGTACCGGCAAGCATTTATGAAATTAAGAATGCTAAAAAAGTTGCGATTGAAATCCGTAGTTTTTCTAAAAGCGCCGGATTTACCGGATTAAGATGCGGATATTCCATTTTTCCTAATGAACTGATGGTGAATACACAAACCGGAGAGCATGTTCCATTGATTAAGCTTTGGAGTCGCCGGAATGCAAATTACACGAACGGTATTTCTTATGTTGTACAAAGAGGTGCCGAAGCGCTTTTCAGCAGAAAAGGGAAACAGGAGATCAAACAGCTTGTTGATTATTATATGAATAACATCCGAATGATCAGAGAAGAGTTGATACAGAGTGGATTAAAGGTTTATGGAGGAGTAAATTCGCCCTATGTTTGGTTTAAAACTCCCGATGATATGCCTTCCTGGAAGTTTTTTCAGATGCTTTTGCAGGATTTTCAGATTGTAGGAACGCCAGGTGTGGTCTTCGGTCACGAGGGGGAAGGTTATATGCGTTTTGGTGGCTTCTGTAGTTTTGAGGATACCCAAATAGCCCTGAATAGAATAAAAAATCGATTATAATTAATAATTTTCAAAGTTTACAATCTAAAATTTAATCTGAAAATGTGTGGAATAGTTGGATACATAGGAAACAGAGATGCTTATCCTATTTTAATTAAAGGACTGCAACGTCTGGAGTACAGAGGATACGACAGTGCAGGAATTGCTTTGATGAGTGAAGGCAAACTGAATGTTTACAAAGCAAAAGGTAAAGTTGCTGATTTGGTTCAATTTGCCGAACAAAAAAATATTAATGGAAATATTGGAATCGCACATACAAGATGGGCTACACACGGTGAACCCAATACTGTGAACGCACATCCACATTATTCGCAATCAGAAGAGCTGGCGATTATTCACAATGGTATCATTGAAAATTACGCTGTACTAAAACAAGGTTTGATTGAAAATGGATATAGCTTTCAAAGTGATACAGATACAGAAGTACTGGTTCAGTTGATTGAATTTATAAAAAAAACCAATCAGGTTGATTTGTCGACTGCCGTTCAGTTGGCTTTGAATCAGGTAATTGGCGCTTATGCCATCGCTATTTTGGAAAAAAATCAGCCTGATATTATTGTTGCCGCCCGTAAAGGTTCTCCTTTGGTTGTGGGGATAGGTGAAAATGAGTATTTTCTGGCTTCTGATGCTACTCCTATTATCGAATACACAGATAAAGTTGTGTATATCGGTGAGGAAGAAATTGTAACGCTCAACAGAGGTAACGGCATGAAAATAAAAACCATTGCCAATGTGGAAAAAACGCCTGAAATAAAAAAACTGGAATTAACACTTACACAACTTGAAAAAGGTGGATTTCCTCATTTCATGCTGAAAGAAATCTTTGAACAGCCCAAAACACTGGCTGATTCGATGCGTGGTCGTGTTAATGTGGATGAAAACAATGTTGTCTTATCTGGCTTCATTGATAACAAAGATAAATTCGTAAATGCAGGTAGAATCATCATAACAGCCTGTGGTACTTCCTGGCATGCCGGTCTGATTGGTATGTATGTTATTGAAGAGTTTGCGCGTATTCCTGTAGAAGTTGAGTATTCATCGGAGTTCAGGTATCGCAAACCGGTTATTTATCCCAATGATGTTGTTATCGCTATTTCCCAATCGGGTGAGACGGCCGATACGCTGGCTGCTGTTGAATTGGCAAAATCACAAGGAGCATTTATTTTCGGTATATGTAATGTGGTTGGTTCTTCAATTCCCAGAAATTCGCATTCAGGTGCATATACACACGTGGGACCTGAAATCGGGGTTGCATCTACTAAAGCATTTACTGCCCAGGTGACTGTTCTTACTATGTTAGCCTTGATGATTGGTAAGGAAAAGAAGACCATTAGCGAGGAAAGTTACCTGAATATCGTAAAGGAACTGGGTACTATTCCTGATAAAATGAAGAAGTTGCTCGATCAAAATGAAATGATCGCTCAGTTTGCAAAAACTTTCACTTATGCTCAGAACTTTATTTATTTGGGAAGAGGATATAACTTCCCTGTAGCATTAGAAGGAGCTCTAAAACTGAAAGAAATTTCATATATTCATGCGGAAGGTTATCCGGCAGCAGAGATGAAACATGGTCCGATTGCCCTGATCAGTCAGGAAATGCCTGTTGTTGTGATTGCGCCCAGTTCAGGCATGTATGATAAGGTAGTGAGTAATATTCAGGAAATTAAGGCCAGAAAAGGAAAAATTATAGCCATCGTTACTGAAGGTGATGAGGTTGTGAAAAATCTTTCTGATTATTGTATTGAAATTCCTGATACTGAAGAATGTCTAGCTCCGCTTCTCGCAACGCTACCGCTACAGTTGATGGCTTATCATATTGCCGTTGTGAAAGGTTGTGATGTCGATCAACCCAGAAATCTGGCAAAATCGGTTACGGTAGAATAGTTTATTTATAATTTCAAATATATACTTTTAGTAAGATGTGCGGAATCGCGATGGTAAGGTTGCTCAAACCTTTGGATTATTATCAGAAAAAATATGGTACATGGCAATATGGGCTCCAAAAAATGTACCTGTTGATGGAGAAACAACACAACCGCGGACAGGAAGGTGGTGGTATTGCCGGTGTTAAATTTGATATGCCACCAGGCGAAGAATATATCTGGAGGGAAAGAATTGAGGGAAAAAACGCGATTCAGAAAATATTTGCTAATATCAACAAACAGGTTTCTGAAACTGACTCTGATGTTATTAATGATGCAGATAAGGCAAAAAAATTATTGCCTTTTGCTGCAGATGTTTTCCTTGGTCATTTACGTTACAGCACGACAAATCATAAAAACGGGATTATGCATGTACATCCCTTTTTACGAAGACATAACTGGAAAAACAGAACATTGGTGTTGGCCGGAAATTTTAATCTTACAAATGTAGACGAATTATTTGATTATCTTACGCTTAAGGGTCAACATCCCAGAGACAAAGGAGATACTTTTCTGATGTTGGAACAGCTTGGTTATAAGCTGGATATGGAGGTTCAAAAGGAATATGATATTATTAAACAACGTTATACCAATGATCTTACTATTACACAAAAAATTGAAGAACAAATTGATATTGCTTCAATCATTCGCAAGTGCGAACACATGTGGGATGGTGGATATGTAATTACCGGTATGTTGGGACATGGCGATTCTTTTGTCTTCAGAGATCCCAAAGGTATTCGTCCTTGTTTTTATTATGCTGATGATGAGATTATAGTTGTAGCATCCGAACGTCCGGTAATCCAAACTTCACTCAATGTAAAAGAAAAAGATGTGCATGAGCTGACTCCAGGTAATGCCATGATTATCAAAAAGAATGGTGAAATTAAGTTTGAAGTTATCAGAGAACAGGATAAGAATCTGAAAAGGTGTTCGTTTGAACGTATTTATTTCTCCCGTGGTAGTGACTTCGACATATACAGGGAAAGAAAAATGTTGGGTGAATCGCTTGCAGATTCTATTCTGAAATCGATAAATCAGGATGTCGAAAATTCGGTATTTTCTTTTATTCCTAATACTGCGGAAGTTGCTTTTTATGGTATGATTGACGGAATTAAGCAGAAAACCAACAAAACTCCCCGGACTGAAAAAGTACTAATTAAAGATATCAAACTTCGTACTTTTATTTCGCAAAATAAGGAAAGGGACGATTTGGCTACGCACGTTTACGATATAACTTATGGCTCTATCCGTCGTGGAAAGGTTGACAACCTGATTGCAATTGATGATTCCATAGTTCGCGGTACTACCCTGAAACAGAGTTTGTTGAAAATCATGAATAGGCTTGAACCTAAAAAAATTGTTATTGTATCTTCTTCGCCTCAGGTTCGTTTTCCCGATTATTATGGAATTGACATGTCCAGAATGTCTGAGTTTTGTGCTTTCAGGGCAGCCATACAACTATTAAAGGATACAGATCGTCAACATGTCATTGACGATGTTTATAAAAAATCTAAAGCACAAGAGCATTTACCTAAAGAAGAAATTGTTAACTTTGTAACGGAAATTTATGCTCCTTTTACACAGGAAGAAGTGTCGGAACAAATTGCTAAAATGCTAACTCCTTC
This sequence comes from Paludibacter sp., assembly GCA_034928085.1. Taxonomy (GTDB): domain Bacteria; phylum Bacteroidota; class Bacteroidia; order Bacteroidales; family Paludibacteraceae; genus Paludibacter. The sequence continues at coordinate 1,751 of JAYFPG010000018.1, read as the reverse complement.
GGAAGTTGATTGTCCGGTTGAACTGGTATATCAAACAATTGAGGGCTTACATAAGGCTTGTCCGAACCACCTGGGTGATTGGTACTTTACCGGTAATTATCCCACTCCGGGAGGTAATCGACTGGTAAACAAAGCATTCATTAATTATTACGAAGGAAAAGAGATTATATAATTAATTTAATTGGGTTTATGTTAAAAGAGATTTTATCTATTTCGGGAAAGCCGGGATTGTACAAAATGATTTCGCAGGGGAAAAACATGATTGTTGTTGAGTCGTTGCTGGATGGAAAGCGTGTTCCGGCTTATACAAAGGATAAAGTGGTTTCGTTGGGTGATATTGCCATCTATACCAATACAGAAGAAATTCCACTTGGTCAGGTGTTTGAAAACATCAGTAAAAAAGAAAACGGGAGTGTTTGTCCCATCGATCCTAAAGCAGACAATAACATGTTGCGAAAATACATGGAAGAAGTATTACCAGATTTTGATCGGGATAGGGTATATCCAAGCGATATGAGAAAAATGTTTTCCTGGTATAATATTTTGATTAACAATGGTATTACTGTTTTCTTGTCTAAAGAAGAAGATAAACCTGCTGAAGAAGTTGCTAAAGAATAATTATTAATTATTGGTTGCTTCCATTCTGATTGAAATATGCAAATAAAAACTGTTACAGATATTATTGAAACTTTTGCTCCGTTGACACTGCAGGAAAAGTATGATAATGCAGGGTTGCTCATTGGTAATGCTGATAGTTCGGTTAATGGAGTTTTAGTCTGTGTGGATGTAACAGAATCAGTTATTGATGAGGCAATTGCAAAGAATCTCAATCTAATTATTGCCCATCATCCTTTGATATTCAATGGATTGAAAAAAATTACCGGACAAAATGAAGTACAACGCTGCGTAATTAAGGCAATAAAAAATGATATCGCTGTTTATGCAGCTCATACCAATATCGATAATGTTATTGATGGTGTAAATGGTCGGATAGCCGACAAAATCGGACTGGTTAACAGAAAGATTCTTCAGTCTAAAAGTGAGATGCTTGTGAAGTTGGTTACATTTGTACCCAAACTGCACGTGCAACGTGTACGGGAAGCTATATTTGAAGCTGGTGCCGGTCACATTGGAAATTATGATGCCTGTAGCTACAACTCTGAAGGATATGGCAGTTTCAGGGCAAATAGTAATGCCACTCCGTTCGTAGGTGAAGTGAATACAATTCATTATGAAGAAGAAACCAGGATTGAAGTCATTTTACCTGAATACATGCAAAAAAAGGTGATTGCCTCCATGATCGAAGCTCACCCTTATGAAGAACCTGCTTATGATATCTTTCCATTATTAAATGATTATCAACAAGTTGGTTCCGGTGTAGTGGGAGAGTTGGTTGAATCAGAAAATGAGTCTGATTTTCTCCAAAGAATGAGGATGTTATTTGGAGGAAACCCAATCAGACATACAGCATTGACAGGTAAAAAAATAAAAAAAGTAGCAGTCTGTGGTGGTTCCGGTAGCTTTCTTTTACAGGACGCAATCAAAGCCGGTGCAGATATTTTTCTGTCTGCTGACTTTAAATACCATGATTTCTTTGGAGCAGAAAATATGATTATTATTGCAGATGTAGGTCATTTTGAAACAGAACAGTTCACAAAAGAGTTATTTTTTGACATAATTCGAAAAAAATTACCTACCTTTGCAGTCCATATTTCAAAAGTAAATACCAATCCCATTATTTATTCGTAACA
>JAYFPG010000029.1:0-23147 GCA_034928085.1 Paludibacter sp. | reverse complement strand
GGCTTACAGGAGTGCTGTTTTTATTAATGGTTAGTTGATAGTGGTTAGTGGTAAATTAAAAATCAGCCATCACTAACCACTAACCACTAACCACTAACCACTAAATTAAATGGCTGCCAAACTAATCATCTTCTCAGCTCCCTCAGGTTCCGGTAAAAGTACCATTGTAAATCACCTGTTAAAGGCCGGATTCGATATCGAGTTTTCTATATCGGCGACCAGCCGCTCTCCCCGTGGTAATGAACAGGATGGCGTTGAGTATTATTTTCTGTCACCCGATGAATTTCGCCGGAGAATAGCTGCCAACGAGTTTATCGAGTTCGAAGAAGTATATAAAGATACTTATTACGGCACCCTGCGCAGTGAAGTGGAACGAATCGGCAGGAAAGGCAAAAATATCGTTTTTGATGTGGATGTTGTGGGTGGCTTAAATATCAAGAAACAATACGGAAATCAGGCCTTGCTGATTTTCATTGCACCTCCGGGAATAGATGAGTTGCGCAAAAGATTAACGGACAGAGGTACTGATTCCCCCGAAATGATTGATTTGCGCATCGCGAAAGCTGAATATGAACTTTCTTTTGCACCTCATTTTGATGTTACCATCGTGAATGACGACCTTGAAAAGGCCAAAAAGGAGGCAGAAAAGGTACTAAGCGACTTTCTGGAAATTAAAAAATTAAATTTACAGTAAACTTGTCGAAGGTTTATCTTTGATTTGATCAATGCAGATTTTTACAAAATCCCATTTTTCATAGTCATCCCGCATAGCGGTTTCATTCCAGAATACAAAATCAATATCAATGGGTATCAAACCATTCGATTTTCCATCCGGGGTTCTTCCCAGTTCCTGTTCAATTTGTTTAAAAAAACGTACTGAATCCTCAAAATACTCATCAGACAGAATTTTAATTGCCTGATTGTAAAAATGATTCTTGTATTTTTTGTTTCGGGGTAAGGTTATCAATACAGTACTTTCATCAATAATTTCATATTGATCATTAATCTTCTCTTTTGCCCTGGTGATGTTTTCTTCCGGGTTAAGATTGCTTCCCAACATGATAATTCCTTCGTTCATACAATACGCTTAATGGTTTAAGAGTTTAATTTACGTCTTATGTTAACTTACGTTACTAATGTGGTTTATAATTTAAAAAAGAGCCGAAGATAATTTCTCCGGCTCTTTTACCTTATACTCAATAACGGTAGTCTTTTAGTTGTTCCTGAAGACGCTTTCTGGCCAGAAAAATACGGCTTTTAACAGTGCCAATCGGCAATTTCATTTTTTCTGCAATTTCTTCATACTTGTATCCCTGAACGTGCATGGAGAATGGAATTCTGTATTCATCAGCAAATGCATTGATGCTGTTTCTTATCTCTCCTGCAGAGTAAGAACTCTCCGGACTTTCAAAACCGGAGTTCTGAGGCAAATTCAGGTGGTGCAAATCTTCAGTTTTGTCAATTACAGTCTGGTTGCGCACAATCTTACGGTAATTGTTGATGAAGATATTCTTCATGATGGTGAGCACCCATCCTTTAAAGTTGACATTGTCAGTAAACTTTTCCTGATTATCCAATACTTTTAAGGTAGTATCCTGCAATAAGTCTTCTGCTTCTTCACGATTTAATGTAAGTGAAAAGGCAAAATTCCTCATGTTGCTTTGTAATGCTACCAGCTCATTTTCAATGTGTACATTTTTCATCTTCTGTAGTTTTTATGTGTGAATAACTTAACAGAACCTAATATGGGTTCAACTCCATATTATGAAAAAACTTCCTCACAAAAGCAAGTAATTGATTGTCAGTTGTCTATACTGAATGATGCGAAATAAAGAGCTCTTTCGAAAATTTTTTGATAATATTTTCGATACAAATATAAAAATATATTTTCGAAATGTTAGTATATTTGAACAAAATATTTTGCAAAATGAAAAAAATATCCATATTGATTTTATTTATATTTGTTCTAAATTTGTTCAGCTCGATAACTGCTGCTGATAAAATCATTTATAAGATTGATATTAAAAAAGAAATCGGGAGTACAACCTGGTTGTATACTCAAAAAGGTTTTGATGAAGCAAAGGAAAAAAATGCAGATGCAGTGTTGATTCACATGAATACCTACGGGGGTGAGGTATTGTATGCTGATTCCATCCGGACAAAAATATTAAATGCAGATATTCCGGTTTATGTTTTTATCGATAACAATGCTGCATCAGCAGGCGCGTTGATTTCTATAGCCTGTGATAAGATTTTTATGCGTCCCGGCGCCAGTTTCGGTGCAGCAACGGTAGTCAATCAAACCGGGGAACAGATGCCCGATAAATATCAGTCGTACATGCGGGCTACCATGCGGGCAACTGCAGAAGCACACGGGCGCGATACCATCATGCAGGGTAATGACACTATTTTCAAGTGGAAAAGGGATCCGTTGATTGCCGAAGCCATGGTGGACGAAAGAACCGTGGTACCCAATTTAATTGATTCCGGCAAAACACTGACATTCACGACGCTTGAAGCACAACAATACGGCTATTGCGACGGGGTGGCAAACAGTGTGGATGAGTTAGTCACTAAAAATCTTGGAATTGAGTCGTATGAATTGATTACATTCAGTCCAACTGCGCTGGATAATATTAAAGGTTTTTTGATGAGTTCTGTTTTACAGGGTATCTTAATCATGTTGATTATCGGCGGAATTTATTTTGAACTGCAAACACCCGGTATCGGATTTCCGCTGGCAGTTGCTGTGTTGGCGGCCTTGTTGTATTTTGCACCTCTATATATTGAAGGACTGGCTGCCAACTGGGAAATTCTGATGTTTGTCATCGGGTTGATATTGCTTGCCGTCGAAATCTTTGTCATACCCGGATTTGGCATTGCGGGCATTTCAGGTATAGTATTGATTATTGCCGGGCTGACATTAAGTTTGCTGGAGAATGTCAACTTTGACTTTGAACCGGTAGAGACCGGAGGCGTAGGCAAGGCATTGCTTACTGTAACAGCCGGGATATCATTTGGATTTGCTTTGGTTTTATACCTGAGCGCCAAGATTGGCACAAAGGGATTGTTAAGAAATATCGCTCTAAATACCAACCTGGAAAAAGATGCCGGCTACATGGCTGTACCCATGGAGAATAAAGCGCTGGTTGGCAAACAGGGTAAAGCACGGACTGATTTACGTCCATCCGGAAAGGTGACTATTGATGACGTTGTGTACGATGCTATTTCTGAAGGAGGTTTTATCCCCAAGGATACCGTTATTGAAGTAATCAGGTATGAGATGGGTCAATTATATGTTTCAGTGCTGATACAAAATTCATAATATCCTCTGAAGTTGTGTCGAAAGAACACATCCATCGGAGTTCCATCGTATTTTCATCCCAGATGTAAAAAGGATACAATTTCTGAAGTGGTTTGATAGCTTTTTCAGGAATAATAGCAAAAACAGCATTTGCATCCACTGAATGGGTAATTTTCACTTCCGGGAAAAGGGAAATCTGAGCGGCTAATAACTGAGCCATTTTATTGGCATGAGAAGCCATCCGGTACCATAAATCGTTTTTTAGTAAGGCCGAGAATTGTGCCGCAATGAACCGGTTTTTAGAAAAAAGCTGAGCCGATTGCTTTTGGTAGTATTCAGCATGCTTTTTAAGTTCTTCATTGAAAATCAATACCGCTTCACCAATCATGAGTCCGTTTTTTGTTCCACCGAAACTCATGATGTCAATACCACAGTCAACCGTGGCTGTTTTAAAGTCGACACCGAGCGCTGCCACCGCGTTCGATATCCTGGCCCCATCGAGGTGTACATACAGGTCATTGGCATGTGCAAAGTCACAAAGAGCCTTAAGTTCCTGAAGCGAATAAACTGTCCCTAACTCTGTACTCTGGCTGATTGAAATGACTTTGGGTTGATTATGATGGACATTCCCTTTGGCTTTCAAAAGCGGGCGTATCATCTCGGGAGTAAGTTTCCCGTCGGATGTTGGCAGGGGAATCAGTGTGCAGCCGGTGCTTTGTACAGGTGCTCCACATTCATCAACATGTATATGGGCAGTTTCTGTGCAAACGATGGAATGAAACGGTAGCGTACAACATTTCAATGCAATCACATTAGCTCCCGTACCATTAAAAGCGTACAAAACTTTTACCGGTCCGAATAAGGATTCAAATTGATCATTGGCATGCCGGGTGAAATTGTCAGCACCATAAGATACTTCGTGATAGTTGTTAGCGTGTTGTATTGCTTCAAGTATTTCGGGGTGAATACCTGAGTAATTATCGCTTGCAAAAGCTTTCATGCGGGTTAGAATTTAAATTTGTCGAAGAAACTTTTTTTGGCTTCCGGTGCGTCAGTGTTTTCATCATCATCAGCAGATTCGGCACCATTTGAGTCAGTCGAAACAGGGTATTCCCGGGGAGTAGCTTCGCCCTGTTCTTTTTTTATGAAACTTATTACATCTTCAAGTCCTTCGAGGAACTTATTAAAATCTTCTTTATAGAGGAATATCTTGTGTTTTTCGTAGGTTACCTGAGCATCCTGATCGAAACCGTTTATTTTTTTCTTACTCTCTGTTATCGCTAAAAACAAATCTTCGTTTCTGCTTTTCTTTACGTCCAGATAATAGATTCTTTTTCCTGCTTTAATGGATTTAGAATAAATAATTTCGTTGTCTTTTTTCTCCAGTTCAATTTTTCTTTTCTCTACTTCCATAACGAATATCATCTAAATTGTTTATTATGAGGTCTTTAATAAGGTGTTGTGCGATTTTGACCTTTTGACTCCAAATTTCTGTATTTTTTTTGAAATTAACAAGTAAATGGTTATATTTTTATCTAAAAAGCAGTATCTTTGCTCAAAATTTGAAAACGTTCACTTTATTGTATGATTAACAGAATTTTGTTGCGAATCAAGATTATTCAAATCTTGTATGCATTCTATAAGGGAGAAGGTAAAACTGCCCTTATGGTTGAAAAAGAGCTTTTTCACAGTGTTGAAAAAACCTATGATCTTTATTATCATCTGCTCAATCTCATCATCCTGATTACTGATTATGCGGCTTCACGCATTGAATCAAAAAAGAATAAATTCAGGCCTTCTCCGGAAGATATCAATCCCAATACCCGTTTTATAGATAATGCATTTGTTGATCAGCTCAAAAAAAATAAACAGTTTGCTGCTTATCTGAACGAACGTAAACTATCCTGGGTCAACCATCCTGAAATAATCAAAGAACTTTACGAGGAAATCATTGCCTGTGATTTTTATCAGGAGTATATGGAGTTGGAATCAGTTGATTATCATGCTGATAAAGATATATGGCGTAAAATTTTCAAAAGAATTATGCTGCAAAACGAAAGTTTGGATAATTCCATTGAAGATCAGAGCATTTTTTGGACCGACGATGTTGAGATTGTTGTCAGTTTTATTATCAAAACCATCAAACGGTTTGACGAAGAATCCGGTGCTGATCAGGAATTATTGCCCATGTTTAAAGACGAGGAGGATGCGGAATTTGCCCGGAAACTGTTGCATGGTGTGCTTAAAAACGGAAAATCCTACCGAACTATTATTGATGAACACACCCAAAACTGGGAACTCGACCGTATTGCTTTTATGGATATCCTGATCATGGAGGTGGCCTTGTCTGAACTAATGGACTTCCCAACAATTCCGGTAAATGTTACCCTTAATGAATACATAGAAATTGCCAAAAACTACAGTACCGATAAGAGTGGTACTTTTATCAACGGCGTATTGGATAATATCGTGGGACAGCTTAAAAAAGAAAATAAACTAATCAAAGTTGTGATGTTCACGAAATAAAAAAATATGCTATATTTGCATGTGTTAAATTAAAAACAAAAAGTATGAATTTATTAAGCTTATTATTACAAGCAGCAGCTCCGGCAGGACAAGGAGGAGGCATGTCAGGTATCCTGATGATGGTATTGATTTTTGTTGTCTTCTATTTTTTCATGATTCGTCCGCAGCAAAAACGTCAGAAAGAGATTAAAAAACAACGCGAAAATATGCAGGTTGGTGACAAGGTGGTTACTTCTGGTGGTATTTACGGAAAAATCCGTGAAATTAAAGAAGACAATACCGTGATTATTGAAATTGCTGAAAATGTTCGCATTAAAGTTGACAAATCTTCTGTCTTTCTGTCATTGCAGGATGCGCAGCAAGGACAGCAGAAATAACTAAATCAGATAATGGCTGATTACAGCAGAAGGAAATTAATAAAATTTGCCCTGAAGCTTAAATCATTCTTTGTTTCAAAAGATGTTTTAAGCTTCTTGGCGTTTTTGTTACTTTCTGCTACGTTCTGGTTTGTTAATGCACTGAATAAAGACAGAGAGTTAACAATTTCAATTCCGCTGGAATACACTGATGTCCCTAAAAACCTTATGTTTGAAAGGGAATTGCCAACAGAAGTTACGATTAAAGTCGCGGATTTGGGTGTAAATTTATGGACTTACATGCGTAAAAAACCGGAACCGGTCCAAGTGAAATTTGAGGAAGGCAATTCAGAAAAGGGAAGTTTTAATATTTCCAATCTACAGTTGTTATCTTTGGCTTCAGAAAGATTATTGCCTTCAACTTCAATTTTGTTAATTAATCCGGAAAATATCAATACAACTTATGTAAGATTATATTCAAAGAAGCTTCCTGTAAGGTTAAACAGCGAAATCAGTCTGGAAAGTCAGTATATGTTTTGCAAACCCATTGAAATTATACCTGAGGAAGTGGAAGTGTATGGACCGCGCATCATACTGAACAAACTGACAGAGTTACATACAGAGAAATTGGAAATTAGAGATTTACGGGATACCATTACCCGTTTTATTTCGATTAAACCAATTAAATCAGTGCAATATTCAGTTGATCAGATAAAGGTAAAAGCCTGCGCGGAGATGTTTACTGAAAAATCGGTCAGTTTACCTGTTCAGATCATCAATAATCCGGACAATATCTCCATTATTTCATTTCCTGCTGAGGTTAAGGTGGTTTTTAATATCAGTGTAAAGAACTTTAATGCATTTCAAAACAGCGACATACATGTTGTTATTGATTTCAATGAAATAAAAAAAGGAGATTTAAAAAAGAAAAGATTGAGAATAATCAACAACAAACCCTACATTTCTAACATCAGAATTCAACCTGAAGAAGTTGAGTTTTTACTGGAAGAGTTATGACAACTGAAATTCAAATGGTCGACCTGAAAGGCCAGTATCAGCAAATTAAACAGGAAATTAACGCCGGAATTCAGGAGGTTATCGATTCTACCACTTTTATAAAAGGAGGTAAAGTTACTGAATTTCAACACAATCTGGAAAGATATTTGGGAGTTAAACATGTCATTCCGGTTGGTAACGGGACAGATGCATTGCAAATTGCACTTATGTCATTGGGATTGAAACCGGGAGATGAGGTGATTACCCCTACTTTTACGTTTATTGCAACAGCTGAAGTGGTTGCTTTACTCGGACTTACACCTGTTTTGGTAGATGTTGATTTTGAAACATTCAATATTGCTATTGAAGCCCTGAAGAAAGCGATAACTCCAAAAACTAAAGCCATTATCCCGGTTCACCTGTTCGGTCAACATGCCGATATGGACGCCATCATGAAACTTGCCCATGAAAATAATCTGTATGTAATCGAGGATGCCTGTCAGTCAATTGGCGCTATTTACACCTTTGCTGATGGAACAACTACTCAGTCGGGTTGCATGGGACACATTGGTTGTACTTCCTTTTTTCCGTCCAAAAATTTAGGTTGTTATGGTGATGGCGGCGCCATTTTTACCAATGATGACGAACTGGCCAAAAAGATGCGGGCTGTGGCCAATCATGGTATGGAAGTGAGGTATTATCATGATTATGTGGGTGTTAATTCTCGATTAGACAGTATACAGGCTGCCGTTCTGGATGTTAAACTAAAGTACCTGGATTCTTATATTCAGGCAAGACAACATGTTGCAGCTGCGTATGATAAAGCATTCTCCGGATTTAAAAATCTGATGATTCCGGGACGAAATTCTTCTTCAACCCATGTGTTTCATCAATATACATTGAAATTAAAAGATATTGACCGGGAGGCTTTACAAAAACACCTGCAATCGAAAGGAATTCCATCTATGGTATATTATCCGGTTCCACTGCACATGCAGAAAGCATATAAAGACGAAAGATACAGGCAAGGTGACTTCCCGGTTGCTGAACAATTAGCTGCTTGTGTGTTATCGTTACCCATTCATACGGAAATGGATGATGAACAAATTCAGTATATTACAAACAATCTGATTGAATTTCTATGAGTGATTTTTTTGCACACGAAACAGCTGTCGTAGATTCCGGTTGCCATATTGGCAAAGGTACCAAAATATGGCATTTTTCACATATTATGACTGGATGTGAAATAGGAGAAGCGTGTAATATTGGTCAGAATGTAGTTGTTTCAGCCGGTGTGAAATTGGGTCGCAATGTAAAAATACAAAATAATGTTTCTGTCTATACCGGTGTGATTTGTGAAGATGATGTTTTTCTGGGACCATCGATGGTTTTTACGAATGTCATCAATCCCCGCAGTCACGTAATCAGGAAGGATGAATACAAAACAACGATTGTGCGTAAAGGAGCTAGCATAGGTGCTAATGCCACGATTGTTTGTGGAAATGAAATTGGAGAATATGCACTGATAGGAGCCGGGGCGGTTGTAACTAAAGCTGTTAAGCCCTATGCACTTGTCGTAGGTAATCCGGCCAAACAAACAGGTTGGGTGAGCGAGTATGGACATCGCCTGCAATTCAATCACCAGGGTATTGCCGAATGTCCGGAGACAAAGCAACAGTATTTATTTGAAAATGATACAGTTAAAAGAATTAGTTAATTACACTTTAAATCAGGAATTTATATGATAAAATTTGCAGTCGTAGGTCAGGGTCACATTGGAAAAAGGCATGCTGAAATGATTCGCAGAAATCCGGATACAGAGCTGGTTGCTGTATGTGATGTCTTACCCAGACAGGAATTGGGATTGGATAATATTGAGGAACAGTTTTTTCAGTCTTTTGATGCGTTGATGCAGTCAGATCTCGATTTTGATGTGCTCAATATTTGTACACCCAATGGGTTTCATGCCGAATATGCCATCAGGGCACTGGAGGCAAAAAAACATGTTGTACTGGAAAAACCGATTGCTCTGACAAAAGCCGATGCTGAAAAGATATTGTATAAGTCACTTAAAATGTCGAGACATGTGTTCAGTGTAATGCAGAACCGTTATTCTCCGCCATCTGTGTGGCTAAAACAAATTGTGGACGATCAGGTGTTAGGTGATATTTATATGGTGAAACTGGATTGTTACTGGAATCGTGACGAACATTACTATAAACCCGGAAGCTGGCATGGCGATGCCAAATTAGATGGTGGAACCTTGTTTACCCAGTTTTCGCACTTTATTGATAACATGTACTGGTTGTTTGGTGATATCACCAATATTAACGGAAGTTTTGCCGACTTCAACCATCAACACCTGACTGACTTTGAGGATAGCGGTATCGTTACTTTTAACTTCGTTGAAGGTAGGGGAATGGGTTGTCTGAACTATTCAACCGCAGTTTGGGATACTAACTTCGAAAGCGCCATTACCATCATTGGGTCTAAGGGCACAGTTAAGGTTGCCGGTCAATATATGAATGAAGTGGTGTATTGCCATATCAGTGATTATGTGATGCCTGAATTGGCAGCATCAAACCCGCCCAATGATTACGGAAGATACAAAGGTTCTGCTCAGAATCATCACTATGTAATTGAGAATGTGGTTGAAAAACTGATGGGTGACGGCGATATCAAAACTAACTTGTTGGAAGGTCTTAAGGTGGTTGATATTATTGAACGTATTTATGCTGTCCGTGATTCTAAATGGAAGAAGTAAGTTCCGGACGGTTCATTATTAATTTTTTTGAGCATAATGATACAAAGAATTCAAACATTATACCTGTTGCTTGTTGTTGTACTTACAACTGTAACATTTTTTTCACCGGTTGCCGGATTGCAGCATGCAGAGCAGGCTGCAATTTATGAAATGAGCTATCGCGGATTATTCGAAATGAATGTTTCGGGAGGAAGCAATATGCTTGCCAACACCTGGATGCTCACGGCGTTAATGGCCCTTATACCGCTACTGGCATTCATAACAATAATACTCTTTAAGAAAAGAATGCTTCAGATTCGCCTGATTATTTTTAATATTGTGCTGATGGCAGGTTTTTACGGACTGATGTTTATTTATTTGTGGCAATACGGGAAATCGCTGGAAGCCTCATTATTTCTGGAAATTCCTGCCGCATTTCCGTTGGTTGGTATCATCTTGAGTATCATGGCAATCAGGGCTATTGGTAAAGATGAAGCCCTGATAAAATCATTGAACAGGATACGATAATATATTTCAGTTTAAAAGTTTGATAGCATGGCATACAATAAACTGACTCCCGAAGAAGAAGCTGTGATTGTTCATAAAGCAACAGAATATCCATTTACAGGAAAGTTCCTCAATCACAAGGAAAAAGGAGTGTATGTTTGTCGCCGGTGTGAGACTTCGCTATACAAATCGGAAGATAAATTCGAATCTCATTGTGGCTGGCCGTCTTTCGATGATGAAATTCCCGGAGCTGTAAAACGGATTCCCGATGCCGACGGTAGCAGAACAGAGATTGTTTGTGCAAACTGTGGTGGGCATTTGGGTCATGTTTTCTCCGGAGAAGGTTTTACAACGAAAAATGTCAGGCATTGCGTAAATTCATTATCGCTTGATTTTAAAAAGTCATGAAAAAAGTTATATCAGGAATTATTGGAATTAGTTTACTGATGATTTTGTTTTCAGGATATATCACATTAAATAAGAAAGAAACAGACAACATACAAATGGAAAAAGCTTATTTTGCCTCTGGTTGTTTTTGGGGAACCGAATATCACTTTATGAAAGCGCCCGGTGTGATATCTACTACAGTGGGATACATGGGCGGACATACCACTGCTCCTACATATAAAGAAGTTTGTACTGGTACAACCGGACATGTGGAAGTTGTGGAGGTAGTTTTCGATCCTGAAATTACTTCATTTGAGAATATGCTCAGGTTGTATTATGAAACCCATGATTTTGAACAGGTTGGTGGTCAGGGACCCGATATAGGGTCGCAATATCAATCGGTAATTTTCTATGCAAACGACAGGCAGAAACAAATGGTTGAAAAATACATCAAAATACTGACTGATAAAGGTTATAAGGTTGCAACGCAGCTTCGTCCTGCACCTGAATTCTGGGAAGCAGAGGATTATCATCAGGAGTATTATGACAAGAAAAACGGCATTCCGTATTGTCACGCGTATAGAAAAGTGTTTGATTGAGAGCGGAAAGCGAAAAACGAATAGTAGGGGCGCAATGCTTGCGCCCTCAAGTGAATAGTGAATAATTAACTGGTATATTGAATTTAACATCATGACACTACAACAACTTGAATATATCCTGGCGTTGGATAAAACACGTCATTTTGTACGTGCGGCTGAGATGTGCGGCGTAACACAGCCTACCCTCAGTGCGATGGTTCAGAAACTGGAAGATGAACTGGATTGCCGTATCTTCGACCGGTCGACACATCCCCTGGTTCCAACAGAAGTGGGACAGCAAATCATCAATCAGGCACAGGTTGTACTGTATCACGTGAATCAGCTGAAAGAGAATGTGAGTACACAAAAAGGCTCACTGAACGGGCAGTTGAACCTGGGCATGATACCAACAGTTGCACCTTATCTGCTTCCGAGTTTTATTGCCAACATGAAAACCGACTATCCGGAAATCGGACTAAAGGTATCGGAATTACATACGGCTGATATCATTCAAAAGCTTCAGATTGCAGAAATTGACATGGCCATACTCTCCACACCGCTTAATGATCCTAAAATTCTGGAGGTTCCGCTTTATTACGAGAAATTCGTGGCCTATGTGTCGCCAACTGCTCCGGTATACAAATCAAAAACCATTTCCAGTAAAACCATGCCCTTAGATAATCTTTGGGTGCTTGAGGAAGGACATTGTTTGCGCAGTCAGGTATTCAACTTCTGCAATCAACAGGTTCATCAGTCATCAATTTATGAAGCAGGCAGTATTGACACCCTTGTTAAGATTGTGGATGTCAACGGTGGATACACGGTCATTCCGGAATTACACATTGATTTATTGTCGGAAGAACAGAAAAATAATCTAAGGGAATTGGTGGATCCTGAAGCTACCCGCGAAATCTCTTTGGTTATCAGGCACGACTATGTTCGGGAAGGCATGATGAACGCGGTAGCCAACACCATCAAAAAAATTATTCCGTCGCATATGCTGGATGCCCGGTTGAAAAAATTTGCCATTAAGCTTTGATTCTCAGTGATTTTTTACATATCTACAGTCGTCATCCGCACCTGAATGCGTTGGCGACCTGGCTGTATCCGAACGGAAAAAATATCAAAATTTCCGGTTTGAACGGATCGGCATTGTCATTAGTCATAGCCTCACTCTTTAAAAGTGCCGGTTCAGCAGCCTATCCTTTTTTATTAATCATGGAAGATGCTGATGAGGCAGCTTATACTTATCATGATTTAAAAAGCTGTCTCGACGAGTCTGAGGTTTTCTTCTTTCCATCTTCTTACAAAAAAGCCATCAAACTTTCGCAACTGGATGCTTCGAATGAAGTGTTACGAACAGAAGTGCTAAACAGACTTGTTAATCACAATTCGCCCTGTGTTGTGGTGACATATCCTGAAGCTTTGTTTCAAAAAGTAGTATCGGCACATGGCATGCAGACACGCATGCTGAAGTTGAAAAGAGGAGAGTCTATCAGCATAGATTTTTTGGCCGAAATGCTGACTGAATATGGTTTCTCAAGGGTCGATTTTGTGTATGAACCGGGTCAGTTTTCTATCCGTGGAGGTATTGTCGATATTTTTTCATTTGCCTACGAACTACCGTATCGTTGTGATTTCTTCGGGGATGAAATTGATTCCATCCGCATTTTCGACATTGAAAGTCAGCTTTCAAATGAAAAAGTAGAGCAGGTCGAGATAATCCCTGACTTACAGAAGGACAAATCAATTACGCAGGTTTCTTTTTTTGAATTTATTGATAAATCGACTGTACTTACATTTTCCAACGCTACATTCATCCGGGATAAAATCAATCAGTTGTATGATGAAGCCCTGGTTAAAGCGAACGAAGGTGATGTGGTTGTGACCGATTTGCACAAGTCGCGCATTACCGGTAACGATTTTATTACCCAAATTGAGTTGTTTAAAAAAATTGAAGTGGGTGAAAAAAGTCATTTTAAACCCGACCAGGAACTTCGTTTTAATACGGCACCTCAGCCGGTATTTCATAAAAACTTCGATTTGGTTGCCGATAACCTGAAAAAAGGCATGATGGATGGCTATCAGCTGTTTATCATGAGTGACAGTGTGAAACAAACCGACAGAATTGAAGCGATTTTCAAAGACCGTGGAGACAATATTATCTTTGAACCGATAAAAAATACACTGCATCAGGGATTTATTGATCACGACCTGTCTGTGTTCTGTTACACCGATCACCAGATATTCGATCGTTTTCATAAATATCGCTTACGTACCGACAAAACACGTCAGGGCAAGGTCGTCATGACCCTGAAAGAGTTGAACCAGTTTCAGGTAGGTGATTACATGGTGCATGTCGATCATGGTATCGGGACTTTCGGCGGATTAGTAAAGACGAATGTCAACGGCAAGATGCAGGAGATGGTGAAACTTATTTACCGGGACGATGATATTATCTTTGTTAGTATTCATGCCTTACACCGTATTTCAAAATACAAAGGAAAAGAAGGCGAAGCGCCTAAAATCAATAAATTAGGATCCGGGGCCTGGGAGCGTTTAAAAGAAAGAACCAAATCGAAGGTCAAAGACATTGCCCGTGAACTGATTAAGTTATATGCCAAGAGAAAAGCGGAACAGGGATTTCAATATACGCCGGATAGTTATCTGCAACAGGAACTGGAGGCTTCTTTCATCTATGAAGATACACCGGATCAGGTAAAAGCAACTGCAGATATCAAAAAAGACATGGAATCGACATTACCGATGGATAGATTGGTATGTGGCGATGTGGGTTTCGGCAAAACGGAAGTGGCTGTGCGGGCTGCATTCAAAGCGGCAACCGACGGCAAACAGGTTGCAGTGTTGGTACCAACCACAGTTTTGGCTTTGCAGCATTACAATACATTCAAAAATCGTTTATCAGATTTTCCGGTAACGGTTGAATACCTTAGTCGTGCACGTGGCACAAAAGAAAGCAAGGAAGTATTAGAGAAGTTAGCGAAAGGCGAAGTTGAAATCATCATTGGCACACATAAACTTGTTGGGAAATCAGTTAAGTTCAAGGATCTTGGATTGTTGATTATAGACGAAGAACAACGTTTTGGGGTTTCAGTCAAAGAAAAGCTGAAAGAGCTGAAAGTGAATGTGGATACCATGACCATGACAGCGACTCCGATTCCGCGTACCTTGCAATTCTCGCTGATGGGAGCCCGCGATTTGTCAATCATCAATACTCCGCCTCCAAATCGTTTTCCGGTGCAAACGGAAGTACATACTTTCGATGAAGATGTTATCAGGGAAGCTATTCAGTTGGAAATGAATCGAAATGGGCAGGTTTTTTTTATCAACAACCGTATACAGAATATTTATCAGATAGAAGCGCTGATTAAAAAATTAGTTCCGGGTGTTCGCGTGGCAGTGGGTCATGGTCAGATGCCGCCGGATAAACTGGAAGAAATTATTGTTGATTTTATTGAATATGAATACGATGTGTTAGTGGCCACAACCATTATTGAATCAGGTATCGATATTCCGAATGTAAACACCATCATCATCAACTCGGCACATAAATTCGGTCTGAGCGACCTGCACCAATTAAGGGGCAGGGTAGGGCGCAGTAACCGGAAAGCATATTGCTACCTGTTGGCTCCTGAACCCAGTTTGTTAACTCCCGAAGCCCGTCGGAGGCTTACTGCTATCGAAACATTTTCGGAGTTGGGAAGTGGTTTCAATATTGCCATGCAAGATCTGGATATCCGTGGAGCCGGAAATATGCTGGGAGCCGAACAAAGCGGATTTATAGCCGATCTGGGTTATGAAACATACCAAAGAATCCTGAATGAAGCGGTACACGAACTTAAGGACGAGGAATTCTCCGAATTGTACGCGGAAGAAATTGCCAAAGAAAACTCTTCACTTAATTATGTAACCGATTGTCAGATTGATACAGATATGGAGTTGATGTTCTCGTCCGATTACATTGAAAATGTTTCAGAAAGAATTACCCTGTATCGTGAACTTGATAGTATCGATAATGAAGCAGATTTGCTTGAATTCGAAAAACGAATAGAGGACCGCTTTGGCAAAATACCGGATCAAAGTAAGAATTTACTGCTGGTTGTTCGGTTACGGTGGCTGGCAATTAAATACGGTATTGAAAGACTGGTCTTGAAAAATGAACGGATGACAGCTTTCTTAGTTACAAATCCATTATCCTCATACTATCAGTCTGAAAACTTTGGCAAGATACTTCAGTTTGTAGCTACTCATCCCCGTCAGTGCCAACTGCGAGATCAGCAGAACCGTCGTTCTGTGGTTGTCAGCATGGTGCGAACAATCAACCAGGCATACCACATACTGTCCGAAATCGATGGTAAAGCTGGTTAATCCATCAAAATCCAAAACTAAATCCAACTGTAAAAGTAAAGTTGTCGCCCTGTAGCAATGTTGGCGAGTAAAGTTCCATAACCTCTTGTGCTGTCATTCTTACTTCACCGAAAACAGGTGCAGAAGCAGCATCAAAAGTCTGTATGTCTGACTTTTCCACTTTAATGATGGCATATGAATTTCTGAAAATTTCATAAGTAGTATTAAATCCAACTGTTTGGTTTCTCCAAATGATATCTCCAGGTGAAGGATTGCTGATAATATTAATTACACTTGAGCTAATCCCGTTAAAAACACCTTTTCGAATGTATTCATATTCATTCCCATGTTTGGCGTCAATATAATATAAGTTGAAATCAAGTCCCCGTGCTGGTTTAAACCGCAGGGAGGCATAGAATTCCTGTGCATTATCGCCCATGTAGTGTCCCAGATTATAACTGTTCGAAGCCCATGTAAGTGCAGGTATTGAGTGCTTGTAATTGAGAATATTAGTCTTGGTATATTCAATTGTTGCTGAAAGATTTTGTAACGGGAAATTTGAAATATTAGCTCCAATCTTATAAGAAATGGGATTCTTATCCGGACTTGACGGTTTAAAACGTCGGAATTGAATTTCATCTGCAAAAACTGAAGTGAATAAATGCAGGTGACGGATGTTTCGAGAACTAATATTGATGAATAACTGAGAGTTTTGATTTTCAGTTACTAACCCTTTGGTCATAACATGATCCAGCGACTTATAAAAAGCAATAGGAATAAAAAAAGCTGGGTGCACATTTCTTTCACCATAAATTATTGAATTCCCAACAGATAATTTCAGATTCTTAACCGGAGTAAAGGTCAATAAATTGGCTGCAATAAATTTATTTGCCGGACGATAAAAAATCTGATTATCATTTTGAACATAATAATTGGTTGAATCGGTTACATTTGAGACCAACCATCCATGAAAATAATTCAGTTCAAACCACTTGACCGGTTTAACATGCAGATATATCATGGGAAATGAAGGAACTCTTCCGGATAAGATATTGGAACCATGGTAATTATCACCCCAACTTATATTATCTTTAATCAGACCGATGGATAAATAATCATTGGAAAATTTGATTCCACCACGCGAGTCACTGAAATCAGTACCAATAGTATATTCATATCCGGGCTCATCATTCAAATAAGTGGGTTTCGACAGCAATCCGTCACCAGTATGAGAAATATCCCGCAGGCTTCCGTATATTGAAAAGTTTTTCCCAATCATTCCCTGAAATTCGGCTCCAAACCATTTTTTCTCGATGCGGCCATTTTGATTAGCTGTGATGTGCATGCCTAATATAGGGATTAATCTGGCTTTAAATAGACTATCTTTGTAACTGATGACAGGAGGCAGTATGGATGCAATTGACAAATCATTCTTATAAAAGAAATTTGGACTTTTCGGTAAACGATCCAGTTCAAGCGCAAATTCATTTAAAAAATACTCCAACTCCATCATCTGGCGTTTTGAAAGTAACTTTGCGTCAGTTTCTTTGGCTTGAATAGCAATTTTCTGAAGTTTCTCGGCAATAAATTGCTGAGAATAGGGTTTCACCGCAGAATTGATTTCAATTAAACCGTCAGTTGCCAGTTCATCTAAAAAATCATATATGCGATAATAAGAGATATGCTTCGGAATATCCTGGGCTATATTTACCATTATTCCAATCAAAAGAAATACTAAAATCAAATATATCTTTTTCATTTTTTTCTTTTTTAATGCCGTGATTTTAAAATTATTCACTAACCACTAACCATTAACCACTCATTTATGCGCTTTTAACCCTCTTAATCAGAATATTGTTTAAGATTTTAACAAGATATTTCATGTCGGTTACAAAAATACCGTTTTTCTCACAGCTTTGCAGGTAACGAAACTCAGATTCCTGAATTTCCTCCAGTGTTTCAGGTAAATCGGCATAAAAAGGAGGCAACAACCCCGGTTTGTAACGTATCCTCATTTTTTGTAATTCCGGAGCATAGAGACTGTAATAATGCTGGCTAAGCGGCCGTACTCCAACAAGCTTCATTTCACCACGCAAAACATTGATAAACATAGGTAGCTCATCAATCCAGTATTTTCGCATGAATTTTCCCATGGTATTGACACGTATGTCCTTATTGAACTTCCCGCCTTTTTGAAGTTTGCTGGTTCTGTAGATATAGGCCTGTAGGTATTCTGCATAGGAATACATGGTTCTGAATTTGAAAACATTGAAAACTTTTCCGTTTTTGCCCAGTCTCCTTAAGGTTAATAACGGACCATAACGTTTGCTTTCGAGAATCGCGTCGAGATTTTTTATCTTTTTAGCAATGACATAGGTTATACCATTTAGTTTTTTTGTTTCCACAATATCGAAACCACAGTATACCAACCGGCCTAACACTTCTGTTTTTGATAAAATTCTGTTCTTACCCTGCGTAATGTTATAATACAGTTTATCCATTACAAAAAACTTCGGGATTACTCTTTTTGTGAGGTAGTCAATGAAGTAAACTATATGATTCAAGCCTTTTGGATACTTATCATAGATTCTTTTCTTTCTTGTACTTCTTTGCTCAAAACTACAAACAAAAGTACCTTCCATAGGAAGTTTATGATTCACAATGGAGAATAACTTGTTAATTCCTCTTATATTATTCAGTTTATTCAGAATTACAATCCCCGTAAATTTCTTTTCTGGTTTTGACTTGATATCAAAATAATTTGAAGAAAAAGAAACTAGGTTGTTTTTCAGATTAAAATCAATAAATTTTGAAATAAAAGCATATACTTTCTCCCCTGAGAATTCAATGATTGAGTCTATTAGTATTTGAGAACTTCTTTTATCCCTTTTTTTTGTTACAATTTTAGTATCATCAGGTTTATCTTTCTCAAGTTGAATTATGTCTTTATATTCTACTGCGTTGCTGATGGTAAATTGGATAATATAAAAAATAGAACCTAAAGAAAAAATCAGCAATGAATAGCCTACAATAATCCAAATGGAGTAACTTGTGTTCAATGGAGTGAGAAATAAAGCACTTAAAATAACCTGAACCGTCAAAATTGTCCAAATCAGTTTGAAAATATTGGTCATGTAACTATTTGTGCGATCTAAGGTATAACGCTTAAACGAATAGGATGTAATGAACCAGCATGCAAAGTAAAAAAAAGTAAAATCAAAATATTTTTGGAATGGTATCTCTGATGAAAAGGGTGTTACAAGTAAAACAATCAGTACAGCAACTGCCAATAGTAATAAGTCAGCAAGAATCGCACTTATAGAAGGTGTATATATTAATTTATCAGATTTTGGTTTCATTTATAAAGATAGATTGTTAAAACAGGAAAACTCCAGTTTAAGAATGGTTAAATCACACAAAAGTAATATATTTTTCGTTTATCCTGATGTTAAATCCAACTTTTTATTTTTTAAGTGATATTTGTTGCACAAATAGTTTTTTTTATAGCTTTTAAGTGATTTAAATAGGTTTTTTAACTTCAATTAAGTTTTATAACTTCAATTAAATTATTTGAATAAAGAAAAAATACCTATATTTGGCAGATTTTTTTCGAATAAAAATTATATAATATTTTTTTGTGAAACAACAATTTAAGTCTTTCGGAATACTGCTGTTGATTCTCCTTATGTCAATACAGTTCATGTGCAGCATATATGCTGATGACAAACCATTGGTAAGAGAAATTGTTGTTAATAAAAGTGACAGTGTTTTCAGGCATACCTTTTACTATGATGAAAATCGTAATAAGGTGATGGAGAATAAATATTATTTGAACAATTATTCGATATTTCCTCTTTCCCGTACCGAATGGATTTACGAAAACAACAATTGTATTACCCAGCGTGAACAAAAATGGGTAAATGGTGGATGGAAAACCAATCACCTGATTAATACAGAGTATGTTGGTGAAAAAAAAAGAAATGAATTATACATCCGCGTTGAGAATGGTGCTGAAAAAACAGAGAAAAATATCATTTACAATTATGATGATGGAAAATTAAAATCAATTAAAAACTCCAAAGCAAATCAGGAGAATAAAAATGTCATGCAACAAATTTCTTTCAGTTATAATCAAAATAAACAAGTTATACAGCAAATTATTACCACTGGAAGCGAAGTATTAAATACAGATACATCAATCCACATACGATATACTTATAACTCTAAAGGAAAACCAGATTCTGTAGTGTTGATGAACAACATAAACGATGTAAATTTAAACGAATCATTAACTCTCTATTTTTATGATAAACAGAGCGGAAATTTAACCGGACAGATACAGAAAAAATGGAATGAAAAAGCCTCAAAATGGGAAAACAATACAAAGATTGAATATCTGTATGATCAGGAAAACAGATTAACCGAAGAAGTTTATGCCTATTTTAATACATTATTCTGGACTTCAAATACAAGATATGAGAATATTTATGATGCCAATGGTGTGTTGACTATGAAAATTATGTATATGCTGATCTACAGTCAGTGGAGAAAAATTTACACGATAGAATACAGTAGCATAGAAAACGGGAAGCCCAGTTTGATGGAATCAAAATACAACTTTTGGGGAGGAGAAACAGGCAAGTCTGTCGAGAACTTTATTCCATATTATTTTAATGACGAGATTGCTATCATGAATGCTGACCATATGGAAGTTAAATATAACCTTGAAACCACGGTTACTACGAATATTACGGATGAATCGGATCGCTTGAAAATATATCCAAATCCATCTAACGGTGTATTCTACATCAGTTTAGACGAAAATTATATTCAAAGTTGGGAAATTTTGAATCTGAATGGCCAAATCATAAATAATAACAGGAATGAATATCGTACAGGTGTCGTTGATCTGACAGGTTTACCTGATGGTATCTATATGATTAAGGCAACAACTGTTGATAACAAAATATTAAAACAAAAAATTATAATAAATAAAACCAAATGAAACGAAACATATTAATTTTATTCATGTCGATGACTGTAACAGCTATTATGGCAAATCCATTATTAGGTAAGTATAAAACTCCTTACGGAACAATTCCGTTTAATTCAATTGAGACTAAACATTATCTTCCTGCATTTGAGGAGTCTATGAAGATTCACCTTGCAGAGGTTGATAAAATAACCAATAACAAGCAAAAACCAACATTTGAGAATACTATTGTCGCACTGGAACAAGCCGGTAGTTTGCTGAGTCAGGTTTCGTCGCCTTTTTATAATTTATTGAGTGCAGAGACAAATGATGCCTTACAGGAAATTGCTGAAAAGGTATCTCCGTTGATGTCTGAACATTATAATGCTATTAGCCTCAATGAGAAGTTGTTTGCCAGGGTTAAGGCCGTGTATGAAATGCGTGATCAGTTAAAGCTGAATGTCGAAGATGCACGTCTTTTGCAAAAGACCTACGATGGCTTTGCTGATAATGGAGCCAATCTGTCTGAATCAGACAAAACTGTTTATCGCGAGTTATCCAGGGAACTCAGCATGCTTACACTGCAATTCGGACAGAATGTGCTGAAGGAAACCAATAACTGGAGCTTATTAATTACCAATAAAGCATTGCTTGCCGGATTACCACAGGATGTGCTTGATATGCTGACGTTGAATGCAAAAAATGCCGGAAAAGAAGGTTGGTTACTCAATTTAAAAGCAACAACCTATATTCCTTTCATGAAATATGCTGAAAACAGGGATTTACGTCGTGAGCTTTATTTGGCTTTCAATACGCGTTGTATGAATGGTGGAGAATATGATAACCGCGAAGTCATTCGTAATATCGTCAATACCCGTCTGAAAATTGCTAATTTGCTTGGTCATCAATCTTATGCAGATCAGGTTTTGGTGCATCGAATGGCTGAGAATAAAGACAATGTTTATAAACTACTTGATGATTTATTAAATGCTTACCGACCTTATGCTGAAAAAGAAGTTGAGTCAGTTCAAACGTATGCGGATAGTCAGGGTGCATATTTCAAAATTCAACCGTGGGATTGGTCGTTTTATTCCGATAAACTGAAAGATGAAAAATATGCATTAAATGATGAGATATTAAAACCCTATTTTGAGTTGGAACATGTTAAAAAAGGGGTTTTCGGGTTGGCAACGAAGTTATTTGGATTGCAGTTTATTAAAAATGACAAAATTCAAAAATATCATCCTGAAGTGGATGTGTATGAGGTAAAAGATAAAAATGGAAAGTTTTTATCCGTTTTATATACCGATTTTCACCCACGCGACGGGAAACGCCCGGGTGCCTGGATGAATGAATTCAAAGGTCAGTGGGTGCAGAAAGGAAAGGACAGTCGTCCACACATTACCATCGTCATGAATTTCACACGTCCCACCGAAACCAAGCCGGCTTTGCTGACTTATGATGAAGTAACCACTTTCCTGCATGAATTTGGTCACGCATTACACGGCATGTTGTCTGAATGTACTTACGAATCACTTTCAGGAACCAATGTGTATCGTGATTTTGTTGAACTGCCTTCCCAAATGCTTGAAAACTGGGCTTCTCAAAAAGAATTTCTGGATGAGTTTGCAGTACATTATGAAACCGGCGAAAAAATTCCGGCTGAATTAATAGAAAAAATCAAGGCAGCTGATAATTTCAATGCAGCCTATTTCTGTTTGCGTCAATTGAGCTTCGGTTATGTTGATATGGCCTGGCATACCCTGACAAATCCGTTTGAAGTAGATGTGTTGGACATGGAGAAAACGGCGATGTCTAAAACCCAGATTCTTCCTTATGTTGCCAATACCGGTATGAGTCCCGCCTTTAGTCACATCTTTGCCGGAGGATATGCCGCTGGTTATTACAGCTATAAATGGGCGGAAGTGCTGGATGCAGATGCGTTTTCAGTCTTTGCTGAAAAAGGAATTTTCAACAAGGAAACTGCTACATCTTTCTATGAGAACATCCTCAAAAGAGGTGGCACCGAACATCCAATGGTATTATACAAACGATTCCGCGGACAGGAACCAACGATTGATGCGCTTTTGAAGAGAAGCGGAGTAAATTAAGCGGAAAACTGAAAACGGAAAGCTGAAAACGTTTGCTACATTTATTTAAACCTGAACTTATGAATAAGTTTGTTTTACGTGAGAAAAGTTTTAATTTCGCATTAAGATGTATTAAACTATATAAGTATTTGTGTGATAGAAAGAAAGAATTTGTTCTGTCAAAACAAATATTGAGAAGTGGAACAGCAGTTGGAGCGTTGATTATTGAAGGAAAACAAGCTGAAAGTAAAGCTGATTTTGTTCATAAATATGCGATTGCATTGAAAGAATGTAATGAAACTATATATTGGATTGAATTA
>JAYFPG010000051.1:0-15662 GCA_034928085.1 Paludibacter sp. | reverse complement strand
GGTTACGGTATTGGTTCTAACTTCGATATTAGTAGTCTTTTCTTTATCAACCCCGAAATTGAAGGAATGCATCAGGTTTCACTTGATTTCAATCACTATTCTACCTTAAGATGTAATGTAGGATTTAACCTTGGAAATCACGTGGAAATTTTGGCAGGTCCTTCGCTGGTATGGAATTTCAAAATAAATGCCGCCGATTTTCATCAGGATTATACGGAATGGGATCCATCTATTATTGCAGTAAACAAGGTAACAGCAGGTTTCAACGTGGCTGCCCGATATAAATTCTAAGTTTTTTTGAGGTAAAGATTGTGGTTGGAGAAAATTCATCAGGGCAATACAAAAAACTGATTTATCAATTCGTTGATTAACTGATGTTTCTTAACTTTGCAAAATATTCAACTTAAAACACATATTTCTATGGAACTTATTACACAACATCAGATTAATGGTTTTACATCCGGTAAAACTATCGCTATCGCAGGAGCTTCACGCAATGAAAAAAGTTTCAGTGCCGAAGTAGCCAAACACCTCACATCACTCAATTACAAGCTCTGGTTTGTCAACCCAAATTACGACAGCAACGAAGCAGCAAACAATAAAGTTCAGTCTGTTTCAGATTTACCGCAGGAGATTCAGCATTTGTTGATACTTACACCGGCAACCGAAACAGAATCAGTTGTAAAACAAGCTGTCGAAAATGGCATTACAAATATCTGGATTCAACAAAAATCTGAAACCACTGCTGCAATCGAACTGGCTAAGCAACACAAAGTAAATCTGGTTCACCATCACTGCATCTTCATGTTTACTCAGCCGACCGGGATACATAAGTTTCACCGCAATATTAAGAAACTTTTTGGTTCGTTGCCTAAATAGTACAAAAGCAAGAATAATCAAAATATTTTTCGCTCAATTTTGTATGTTTGCAGATTCAAAATCACGTAAATGAATATACAGCAAGAAAGCCGATCCGAGTATATATCCCGTATCAATCGGGTAATGGAATATATTGACACCCATTATCACGAGCAGATAAATCTGGATAAAATGGCTCAGATTGCACATTTCTCCCCTTTTCATTTTCACCGGATTTTCAGCACGTTAACCGGCGAGACGCCCGCCGATTTTTGTTTGCGAATTCGCACGGAGAAAGCAGCTCAGAAATTAAAAGATTATCCGCAATCAAGCATCTCGGATATCGTGTTTGATTGCGGATTCAGCAGCATGGCGCTTTTTGCACGTACTTTCAAAAGATATTTCGGGATGAGCGCCAGTGCTTACCGGAAAATTGAACGACCAATTGTTGTAAAGGATGGGGTTTATTATAGCAAGAACGGTCAACCGCTCAGCAAGAAAAATCAA
Source organism: Paludibacter sp. (assembly GCA_034928085.1). Lineage (GTDB taxonomy): Bacteria > Bacteroidota > Bacteroidia > Bacteroidales > Paludibacteraceae > Paludibacter. Next base: position 14,297 of record JAYFPG010000051.1, on the reverse strand, counting down.
ATTTATGTCCCCCTGAATAACGAACTTTGTTCCGTAAATTTAAAACAATTAGTAATTATGGAAACAAATGTTATTGTAAAAGAATTGCCTGAGATGCAGGCAATTTATTGTAGGCACACGGGGGCTTTTGACAAAATTCACGAGGCTTTCAGCAAATTAATGCAATTTGCCGGTCCGCGCGGTTTAATCGGGAAAGACTCACATACCGCAACCGTTTATCACGACGATCCATCGGTGACTGAAATCAGCAAAGTGCGTCAAAGCGCTTGTTTGATTGTGAATGAAGATGTTAAGGTAGCAGGTGAAATTGGTAAAATGACGATTAAGGGCGGTAAGTATGCCGTAGGTCATTTTGAGATTGATGTTGCCGGATTCGAAAACGCGTGGAACACCATGTGTGTCTGGATGACCGAAAGTGGTTATGAACCCGGAGAAGGAAATCCTTATGAATTCTATTATGCCGACCCGGAGAATCATCCGGAACATAAATTTGTACTGGATATCTGTATTCCGGTGAAGACCTTGTAAACATGCTGAAAGCATGACCTGAAATTCATGAACTATAAAAGCAAATCAGGAGTTAAAAATCAGATTCCTCACTTCCGTTCGGGATGACAATTTTCAACTCCTGATTCACATTAGTTTTTATTTCAGATACCGCTCCAAAAACCTGTCCTGCTCCCACAACAGATGCAGGATATTCTCCCGGGCTACATAACCATGCATCTCTTTCGGTAAAATCACCAGCCGTGCAGGCGCTCCGAGGCCTTTCAATGCCTGAAAGTATCGTTCGGTTTGCAGGGTGAATGTGCCGGGATTGTTATCGGCTTCGCCGTGCACCAACAACATGGGCGTTTTCATTTTATCGGCGTGCATAAAGGGCGACATGGCATTGTAGACTTCCTGTGCTTCCCAGTAGTTGCGCTGCTCCCGCTGAAATCCGAAGGGTGTGAGCGTGCGGTTGTAGGCGCCGCTACGGGCGATACCACAGGCAAATAAGTCACTATGGGTAAGCAGGTTGGCGGTCATGAAAGCCCCGTAGGAATGTCCGCCGACCGCTACTTTCTTACGGTTAATATATCCCAGTGAATCCACGGCGTCGATGGCAGCTTTGGCATTGGCAACCACTTGTTCAACAAAGGTATCGTTCGGTTCTTCTTTCTCTTCTCCAACGATGGGGAAAGCGGCATCATCCAGTACCGCGTAACCGCGTGTTACCCAATACACGAACGAACCGTAGTACGGGAAAGTAAACTCGTTCGGGTTGGCCGTGCTTTGTCCTGCGCTGTTCTTGTCTTTGTATTCAGCCGGATACGCCCAAATCAGCAAGGGCAGTTTTTCTGTTTTCGCTTCCCGGTCGTAACCTTCAGGCAAATACAAAGTGCCTGTTAGCTCCACTCCATCTTCACGTTTGTATTTTATCACTTCTTTATAGACATGCTCGATACTCGCGAATGGATTCGGGAAATGGGTAATCTGTACAGGCGCTATTTTGCGTTTCAGATTGCGGATAAAATAGTTCGGATATTCGTTTTTTGATTGCAAACGTACCAGCACTTCACCGGTTTTCACATTCGTAAAATCGAAAATTTCCTCTATTTTATCTGTGTAAGCCGATTGATACAGTCTGTTTGTCTTTAATGTTTTGATGTCTAAGGCATCGATAAAGGGGTACTGACCATCGGGTGTATGTCCTTCTCCAATCAGGAAAAGTTTGTTTCCATCCATCGCGAGGACATATTTACCATATTCATTCTTTTTGGTTTCGAAATAACCCGGGTCGGCGTAGATATCCTGAAAATTCCGCTCGTTAAACAACCGGGGCGCTTTTTCCGGTTTAGACGGATCGAAAAGAGAAACCCGGCGCATGCGGGTATCATACCACTCTTCCTGTAACACGGCCGTGTTCGCGTTGCCCCAGATAATATCGGCAAAACGCAGTTTTGTTTTGGTCAGCAACACCGGTTTTTCATTAAACGGGGCTTTCCACAAGTACAATGCATCGCGGAATTCGACTTCTTTTTGCGGGTCACCCTCATCCTGCGCTTCAGCATAACATAATGTTGCCGGTTCATCGGGACGCCAACTGACGGCACGCATGCCGGTACGCACAGCCATAAATCCTTTCGGCAATACCTCTGTCAGCGGAACTTCAGAAATAGTCTTCACGGCATCACCCTGCGAAGTGTACACTACATTCAATTGTGGGAAACGGTTAATGGGTACGATATACGAAAACGGCCGCTGAATGGTGGTTATCAACACATAAGAGCCATCAGGTGAAAAGCTTTCATTAGCATACATATCCGCAGCTTTATACAAACTACGGGTTCCATCAAGTTGTACCCGGTACAGTTCCGAAGTGGTCAGGGTTACAAAGTTAGCCTCATCTGTCGGGTTCTTTAATAAATCCTGATAGGTGCGGTTTTGAGCTTTCGAGCCATCGCTAACGGAGATAATGGGTCCGTCGGGTAAGGAATTTTTGCCATCGATCAGGGCCGGACGATTTTCGGGCAGTAATCTCACCAGCAGCGACTGACTATCGCGGTACCAATTGACCGGATTCCCCAGATTGGCATTCACACGTGCTTCTGTAAGTTTGATCGCGGTAGCAGTTTCAAAATCCAGCACCCATAACTCAACACCTTCTCCTGTGTTGTGCACAAATGCAACCTTGCTTTCATCGGGCGACCAGGTAAGGTAAGTCAGTCTGGGATTAGCCGGCAGTCCTTTCACCTGTACCGGTTCATCGCCGTTTACTTTTCTAACCTTCAGGTTATTGACATAGGTAATGGAAGAACTGATGTTGGTAACCGGGTTCACCCGCAAACCGGCCAGACTGATTTCCTGCTGATTCAGGTCGGCCAGCGATTTATAGGTACTGCGGTAACTGAACAGCATGTTCTCGTTATTACTGTCGATCACGACCTGCGGTGCGCGTTCAAAATCGGCCAGTCGGAGAATACTCTCCGGCGGCAACTGGTATGTCAGGTTCTCCTGAGCGTCAATTTCCTGTAATCCCACGGCGATACAAATAAGAATGAATAGTTTTGTTATTTTCATATTAATAATGCAATCAGGTGTTGATTTATGTTCATTGCAGCATTGTTTTGCTAAGCCGCGCAGCGGCGAAATTATTCATAACCGTAGGTGTAGCGAAGCGTAACCTACGGAATAAAGGCTCAAAATATATTATGCAGCCCTGCAAGGGCTGGATTAATTTAACTCCTGATGCGCATTAATAATCTTTATAACACAAGTTGCAAAAATAAGTTTTAATTCCGGATATTTTGTTCTCTCCACTGCATGGGAGTACAATTTGTCTCCTGCAAAAATGCCCTGCTGAACACCGGGGGAGAACTAAAACCCGATAAGTCGGCAATACATGAGATGTTTAAATCGGGGCGGGACAACAGTAAATGCTTGCTTTCCGCGATGCGATAACGCATCACAAACTGATAAAAAGTCTCTCCATAACCTTCGTTGAACAAACGCGAGAGATAACTGCGGTTAAGCGGCAATATCTCCATCGCATCCGTTAGCTTAAAGTCTTTACGCAGATAGGGTTTCTCGGTCTGCATCCACTGCTCTAATTTGTTCTTATATTCAGGTAGCTTATTTGCAAACTGATACCTTGCATTTGAATCTGTTTGATCAGCAGAAATCACTTCAACCGGCACATCCTCACGCTCACATCTTTCGCCGGTATGCAACGCTTCTCTGATTTCCGCTTCCGTTTCATTCATACTTTCCTTAAAATAGCCCTCAGGATAAGGACTCTTCTGAAATAAAACACGAGAAAAACCATAAAGAAAGAAAACGAGAAAAATGATGTTGTGCATCAGCACACTGCGAACATTATCGCTTAACACCACTACATAACAGGAAAGCGTAATCACAAAATTGCTGAAAATGTAATCTTCCAGCCATTTTATATCGATATTTTCCAACGAAGCATAGTTGTTTTCGCACCATTTCATATAATTTTTCCGGTAGCGAATCATAATCATCAGGCCGAAAACAGGATAGGCCAGCATGAGCAGTGGCACCCACACATGGATGTTCCAGAAATCCTGAGTCAAAGCCATCCGGTTATCAATTGCCGGCACGGCCCCTTGCTGAGCTTTAACAAGAAGCAAATATATACCCGGAATAACGACAGTGGATAGAGATAGTAATACCGCCCGTTTCAACGTAAGCCATCCGGGACGAAAAGCCTCTATGGGATATAAAAGAAAAATATAGGCATATACACTTCCGTAAATCAGCATGGGAAGCGACAAGAATTTATACTCCACCACGCCTGCATATCCGGTAGTCAATCCTTTGATAAGAGATAGGAGATTGGTCAGTCCTACCATAAACATGACAAAGGCAAATAAAGCGCGGGCACGACCTCCGTTTTTCCGGGCTATGAGCAAGAATGAACCGCCTAAGCACAAACAGCACAACATTGAAATAACCGACCAGCGAACAGATCTGAATAGCTCAAAAGGTATCTGCATAAAAAAATAATGCCCGCCGCCGACAAGCATTAAAATGAGACTGTAAATAACTACCCGTTTGTATTTAAAAAGCGCCTTTAACAGGTTGTTTGAATGAAAATGTACACGTAGCATCTGGTCATTTCTATTTTGGTTTGCGAAGGTAATCAAAAAAACAAACATTTTTACCGTTGGCAAATGCATTTTTTACGCTATGCAAACCCGTCCATCACAGCCTGCAAACGAAATTCCCTACTTTTGCCACGCCAACGAAATACTGTATTTCCGGCCATCATGCCAGTCCTTTTTCAAACATCATTAAATGTATAAAAAGAGGTCATTTAAATAAACAGTTGACAAGTAGCAGCATTTTTCGATGAGTTTAAATAGGACTTCGGCTCTTCGAAAAGAAATAATATCAGAAGTCGGTTAATTATAATTATTATCATGATTAAAAAAATCTTTTTTACGTTTGTTGTTCTGTTCACATGCGGAGCATTAATGAATGTCAGTGCAAAAGACATTATCTCAAAAGGAGAGCAGGTTGTTAAACTGGGTATCGGCATCGGAAGCTATTATGGCGGTGATGGGTATTCAAGCAGTATCCCCCCCATTTCGGCATCTTACGAAAAAGGCATTCTTGAGGGACTGCTGGGAGGAAAGGCATCTATTGGTGTTGGTGGTTACCTGGGCTACAGTGCCAACAAATGGGAATCATATTTTAACAATGAAACCTGGGGATATAAATACTCCTACCTTATTCTGGGGGCCCGAGGTCTATTCCACTATCAGTTAGTGAAGAAACTCGACACCTATGCCGGATTGATGCTGGGTTACAATGTTGTTTCAAGTAAGTATTACGGAAGTGATGCCATCGCCCCTTACATTGGCAGTGCAAGCAGCGCGAGCGGTATCGGATATTCAGCCTTTGCCGGGGCTCGTTACAATTTCAACAAGAAATTCGGCGCTTATGCCGAAATCGGTTACGGTATCTCAGCCCTTGAATTGGGTGTTTCAATAAGACTATAAAAACATGAGACAAATACTTCTGAACATATTATTTGCAGTGGTTTTGTCCTGTAGTTTTTCAAGTTGTGAACAAGTGGTGGAGGAACCTACCAACATTGAAGAAACCACCATTTTCACTACGAAGTACAAAAGCAATCAGGTTTGGGATGCTTACAGGACACCATCCTACCCTACTGCTGACGAAGACTGGACACTCTACAATTTCAAAGGAGCACTCGACCCCGATGGTGGAAGTATTGATTGGGGAACCGATCGCTACCTGCAATTTGTAGCGGCGGTCGACAGCACCAGAAATCCCTATACTATTATCGACGATCTGTATAAAATCGGAACTAAGTACGTCATCAAGCTGAATCTCTGCGAAAGTAACGGCAAATTCGTAAAAGTAATTTCCGATTACGGACAGATAATCGGGATTGGCGACAAAGGATTCATGTATGTAGCCGAAGGTTATTATGGCATGTTCTTCCCGACAATCAGCATAGTAAGCACCAACGAAGTAGTTTATAAACCTACCACAGCCACAGTAACCAAACTTAGCGAACTCTATAAATAAAGGCTATGGCACCGGCAACATACCGGTAGTGGCACACCAACACTACCTAATATGAGGTGCTTAGTGCAGTAGTGCACTATCACTTAGTGCACATGTGTACTATCGCTTAGTGCAGGCCTACACTATCGCTTAGTGTACTACTGCACTAAGCACCTCATATTAGGCTATAACACACCACCACAGGGAGCATAGAGGCTCATCCATACGAGGGGAATCATTTAACCACAGAGGAAAGTGTAAAGAACAAACACCTTAAACCCTCGGATGAATCACCATCCGCAGCCAGTTCCATGGCCGTTTTATGGATGGTGATTTTTATTAAAAAATGAAGTTAGTTAACACTCTGATTCTGAATCTGTTTAAATTCAAGTGGTAACACATGAATAGTTGTTTAGATTTTTTATATATTTGCGGATTTAATAATTCCAGCTGATGCACCGCTCGATTCAGAGACTTTTTATGTAACTTGCGGCGTTTTTTAACAAATTGATTGTATAGATACATGACTTCTAATATCAACCAAAGTCCTGAGCAGATTGCACGAGATGGCATCGACAAAATGTTGATTGATGCTGAATGGACTGTCCAGTCGAAAAGTAAGGCTGATTTATCTGCAAATCAGGGTGTTGCTGTGAGAGAGTATCTGACGGATGTTGGACCTGCGGATTATGTGTTATTTGTTGACCGTAAACCTGTTGGGATAATAGAGGCAAAACGTGAAGAAGAAGGACACCGGTTAACCGTTGCCGAAGAGCAATCGAAAGACTATGCACATGCAAAACTTAAATACCTGAAAAACGACCCGCTTCCTTTTGTCTACGAGAGTACAGGTATTATAACTCGTTTTACTAATTTCAGAGACCCGAAACCAAGAGGAAGAAATGTTTTCAGTTTTCATAAACCTGCTACCATTGCCGAATGGCTGAAAAAAGAAAAGAGTTTACGAGGGCGATTACAGGATTTGCCAACACTTGATACTACCGGCCTTCGCCCAGCCCAGATTGTAGCTATTGAGAATCTCGAAAAGTCATTCAAGAACAATCGGCCAAAGGCCTTAATCCAAATGGCTACGGGTGCAGGAAAAACATTTACCGCAGCAACATTTATTTATCGTTTGCTTAAATTCTCTAATGCAAAACGGATTCTGTTTTTGGTTGACACCAAAAATCTTGGAGAACAGGCCGAACAGGAATTTATGACTTTTAAGCCAACCGATGATAATCGAAAGTTTACTGAATTATACAATGTTCAGCGATTGTCATCAAGTTATATTGCAAACGACAGCCAGGTTTGTATTTCCACCATTCAGCGTTTGTATTCTATTTTGAAAGGCGAGGAACTGGACGAAAGTGCAGAACTTGACAACCCGAACGAAAGTACATGGATGCAAAACCAGTTGAATAAAAAACAGGCTGTTCCTGTGGAGTATTCGGCAAGAGTTCCCATCGAACAATTCGACTTTATTGTGGTGGACGAATGCCACCGTTCTATTTATAACCTTTGGAAACAGGTATTAGATTATTTCGATGCCTTTTTGATTGGACTGACTGCCACGCCCGACAAACGGACATTTGGTTTCTTCAACGAAAATGTGGTAAGTCAATACACCTACGAGCAATCGGTTACCGATGGCGTAAACGTGCCTTACGATGTGTACACCATTGAAACCGAAATATCGAAAAATGGTGAAACTATAAAAGCAGGTTGGTTTGTTGACCGCCGTGATAAGTTGACACGCCAAAAACGCTGGCAACAGGAAGACGAAGACACGGAATACACCCGAAACGATTTGGATAAAAAAGTGGTGAACCCGAGCCAAATCCGAAATATCATCAGGGAATTCCGGAGGGCATTACAAACCGATATATTTCCTAATCGTGTGGATGAAAAAGGCGATTATGAAGTGCCTAAAACGCTCATTTTTGCTAAGACCGACAGCCATGCCGATGATATTATAAAAATTGTGCGTGAGGAATTTGACGAGGGCAACGACTTCTGCAAAAAGGTAACGTACAAAATCGATGAAGACCCGAAATCGCTCTTGAACCGTTTCCGGAATTCGTATTACCCGAGAATTGCTGTAACCGTTGATATGATTGCCACGGGAACCGATGTAAAACCCCTGGAAGTGTTGCTTTTCATGCGTGATGTAAAAAGTATCAACTACTTTGAACAGATGAAAGGACGTGGTACGCGTACCATCGACAGCGACAAGTTGATGCAGGTGAGCCGTACCGCGAACATCAAAACCCACTTCGTGATTGTGGATGCCGTTGGTGCAACAAAATCAAAAAAAACCGACAGCCGACCATTGGAACGTCAACCTACAGTACCACTTAAAGATTTATTGGGTGCTATTACGATGGGCGTGGAAGAGGAAGATCTTTTCCTTTCGTTGGCAAACCGCTTAATCCGTTTGGAAAAGCAAATCACGGACAAGGAAAAAGAAAAGCTGTTAGAATATTCTAGCGGTAAAAACCTGAAACAAATTACTAAAGAATTATTGAATGCCTTTGATCCTGATGAGATTGAAAAAAAATACGACGCAATATGTAGAGACGCAATGCATTGCGTCTCTACATATACGATGTCACCTGCCGAACAGGAATCTATTCGCCAACAGGCTCAACAGGAATTAATCCGGCAGGCTGCAACCACGTTTAACGGGCAACTGAACGAATACATTGAGAACCTGCGAAAAGAGCATGAACAGATCATTGACCATATCAATATCGACACGGTAATAAAATCGGAATGGGACAGCTTTACCACCGAAAAGGCAAACGAAACCATAAAGGATTTTACCGAATATCTCGAAAAGAACAAAGACGAGATACAGGCATTGAGCATTTTCTACAATCAGCCATACAACCGCCGAAACATTACCTTTAAAATGATTAAGGAGGTGATGGAAAAGATAAAACTGGAAAAACCTTTGCTTGCTCCTGATTATGTGTGGAATGCTTATGCAGCGGTTGAAAATGTAAAAACAGGTCAACCTAAAGATGAACTAACCACTTTGGTATCCTTAATCCGCCGTGCCTGTGGCATTGATGGCGAATTAAAACCATTCGACAGAACCATAAACGAAAATTTCCAAAACTGGATTTTCAAACAAAACGCCGGACAACACAACCGCTTTACACAGGAACAAATGGACTGGCTGCGCATGATTAAAGACCATGTGGTAAGCAGTTACCACATTGAAATGGATGATTTGGATTACACCCCATTCGATGCCCTGGGCGGTCGTGGGCGTATGTACCAGCTTTTTGGAAAGGAAATGAACGAGATTATTAATGAACTTAATGAGGTGTTAGCTGCATAAACCAAACGTGTACATGGGAAAATTCAAAAATAAATATAGGATAGAATCAAACAGGTTACCTGGATGGGATTATTCGTCCGAGGCCTTTTATTTCATTACGTTGGTTACCCAAAACCGCGAATGCATTTTGGGCAATATTATTTCATTGCAGGATGCGGATGAACCGGTTCATATTGTATTATCCGAATTTGGAAAAATTGTTGAAAATGAATGGTTAAAATCATTTGAAATCAGAAACGAATTGTTTTTGGACGGATATATAATCATGCCAAATCATTTACACGCAATTGTTTATATTGCAGATGACAGGAACGTTCCAAAATGTATGGACGAAACAAAATGTATGGACGAAACAAAATGTAGAGACGCACGGCCGTGCGTCTCTACCGCCACCACCACCGCCAACGCCGCCACCAACGCCGCCACCAACGCCGCCGAACAAAACGGTTTATATCGAACCCCAAAATCCATTTCGTCATTTATTGGCGGTTTTAAATCGGCAATAAATACAAAAATTGACGATTATATTGACGAAAACCATTTGATGATGCCCAAATACAATAAAAACAACCATTTTTTTCAACCCAATTACCACGACCATATTATACGCGACGCGGCATCGTATCAACGCATTAAACAATATATTATAAACAACCCCGCAAATTGGGCTGATGACAAACTTTTCAATTCAAATTTGGGAGGAAACGCGTAATGAGAGAAGATTGGATAGAAGTGGAATTGGGGGAAGTTTGTGATATTATTAGTGGTAAAAATCAAAAACTAGTACTTGACGCAAATGGGAGATATCCGATTTATGGAAGTGGTGGAGTTTTTGGTTTTGCAAACGAATATCTTTGTGAGCCAGGTACAACAGTAATTGGAAGAAAAGGAACAATTAATAGTCCAATTTTTGTCAACGAAAGATTATGGAATGTTGATACTGCATTTGGAATCTCACCTAAACAGATTAATAATTCAAAATATAATTATTATTTTTGTTTGGGCTTTAATTTTAAAAAACTTGATAAAAGTACTACTATTCCAAGTCTTGCTAAAAGTGATTTGTTGAAAATTGAATTTCCCCTCGCCCCCCTTCCCATCCAACGCGCCATCGTCCGCAAAATCGAAAACCTCTTTGCCTCACTCGACAAAGGCATTGCCGACCTTAAAACCGCACAGGAGCAACTAAAGGTTTATCGGCAGGCGGTGCTAAAAAAGGCGTTTGAGGGGGAGTTTACAAAAGAATGGAGAGAAAAGCAAACCAATTTGCAAACAGTAAAGGAATTAAACGAAACTATTGATTTAAGTAGAGAAAAGTTTTACAACCAACAAATTATTGAATGGGAACAAGCAGTTTTAAATTGGGGAAAAAATGGAAAAAAGGATAAAAAACCTAGCAAACCAAGTAAGCTAATTATCCCAGAAAAGCCAAACGCAGAACATGATAATAGAAAATGGGATATTCCGGCACATTGGATTTGGACACAAGTTGGAACTGTCTGCTTTGTAACTAAGTTAGCGGGCTTTGAATATACCGACTATGTAAAATATGATGATAAAGGTGATTTGACTGTTTTAAAAGCAGAGAATGCAGGTGTAAATGGTTTTAAAAAAACTGAATTTTCCAAGATTAAATCTGAAACTGTCCAAATGTTGAAAAGGTCGTTCTTGTTTGGTGGAGAATTACTAGTTGTCTTTGTTGGAGCAGGAACAGGAAATGTAGCTGTAGTTCCAAAGGATAGAAAGTATTTTCTTGGGCCAAATATTGGAATGGCTAGGCCATATTTTGAAATAAACTCTCGTTTTTTAGAATTTCAACTTCAATCAAGTGTTGGAAAACATATGATGATGGCTACAGTAAAAGCCGTAGCACAACCATCTTTATCAATGGCAACTATACGTCAAACACCTATTGCATTTCCTTCTGTTGTAGAACAAAATCAAATTGTCCGTGAAATCGAATCCCGCCTTTCCGTTTGCGACAAGGTAGAGCAAAGCATTAGCGAAGCATTGGCAAAAGCCGAAGCCCTGCGGCAAAGCATTTTGAAAAAAGCTTTTGAGGGCAAGTTGTTAAGTGATATAGAAATAGCAAAATGCAAACAGGAAGCCGATTACGAACCGGCAAGCAAGTTGCTAGAACGGATAAAAAAAGAGAAACATCATGGAAAATAAGATAGAAATATTTAAAACCACCGACAACCAAACTGAAATAAAAGTGCAGTTTGATACCGATACGGTTTGGCTATCGCAAGCACAAATGGCAGAACTGTTTCAGCGCGATCGGACGGTAATTACACGTCATATTTCAAATATCTTTGAAGAAAATGAACTGGACAAAAAAGTGGTTAGTGCAAAATTTGCACAAACCACTCAACACGGCGCTATTGAAGGAAAAGAACAAACAAAGAATGTTGAATACTACAACCTCGATGTAATCATCTCTGTTGGCTATCGTGTTAAATCACAGCGTGGTACCCAATTCCGCCAATGGGCAACCCAACGCCTTAAAGATTATCTGGTGCAAGGTTACGCCATCAACGAAAAACGTTTGGCACAAAAGCAAATGGAAGTGGAATACCTCAAAACCGGCATCCGAATTCTGAACCGTGCCATTGCCGAACAAACTACCACTGAAGAATTCGAAATGCTTAAGGTTTTTGCCAAAGGGCTTTCGCTGCTTGACGATTATGACCACGAAAAACTCGACAAAAAAGGACTAACACGGCAGCAAACCGTCTACCCATCGGTTGAAGAATATCAGAAAGTAATTCGTGCCATGTACTCCGAATTTGAGTCGGATGTGTTTGCAAAGCCCAAGGATGAAAGTTTTCATAGTTCGGTAAATCAGATAAAACAGGGCTTTGGCGATAGAGAGTTTTATCCTACTATAGAGGAGAAAGCTGCCAACTTGCTGTATTATATCACCAAAAACCACTCGTTTGTCGATGGTAATAAACGTATTGCCGCCGCGTGTTTCCTCTATTTTATGGAACAAAACAAGGTATTACTAAAACCGGATGGCATGCCGATAATTGATAATGCCTCCCTTGCAGCCCTTACACTGTTCATTGCCACCAGCAAAACCGAAGAGGCTGAAATAGTAAAACAATTAACCATTAGCATTTTAAATAGGAATAAATAAATATGTCAGATTCAGCAATCATATCAAAAATTTGGAACCTTGCCAGCGTACTCCGTGACGATGGTGTTAGTTATGGCGATTATTTGGAGCAAATTACCTATTTGTTGTTCCTTAAAATGACTGATGAATTAAACAAACCGCCATATAACAAAGGTTTGCAATTTCCTCGCATAAAAGATGTAGAGGGTAAAGAAATCGAAAATGGTGAGTTTTGTAATTGGGAAACTTTATCGGGTAAAAGGGGCGCTGACTTGGAGTCGTTTTACTCCCAACTGCTCCGCAGTTTGAGTACCGAAAAAGGAATGTTAGGGCATATTTTCACCAAAAGCCAAAATAAAATACAAGACCCTGCAAAACTTTCAAGAGTCATCAGCATGATTGACCAGGAACAATGGTCGATGATGGGAGCCGATGTGAAAGGCAAAATATACGAGGGCTTGCTCGAAAAGAACGCCGAAGATACCAAATCGGGAGCAGGACAATATTTCACACCCCGTGCTTTGATTAAAACAATGGTTGCCTGTGTACAGCCCAAACCCATGAAAACCATTGCAGACCCTGCTTGCGGTACAGGTGGTTTCTTTTTAGCGGCTTACGATTGGTTAGTTGAACACAACCAACTCGACCGGGACGAAAAGGAGTTTTTGAAAAACAAAACTTTCCATGGCAACGAAATTGTCGCAAACACACGCCGTTTGTGCCTGATGAATATGTATTTGCACAACATTGGCGATATTACCGGCGATAGTTTTATTTCATCCAGCGATGCATTGGTAGCTGATTCGGGCAACCGGTACGATTACGTGTTAGCCAACCCACCCTTTGGTAAAAAGAGTAGCTACACAGTAACCAACGAAGAAGGCGAAGCTGAAAAAGAAGATTTAAGTTACAATCGTCAGGACTTTTGGGAAACAACTTCGAACAAGCAGCTAAACTTTTTACAGCATATCAAAACCATGTTAAAGGTTACGGGACAGGCAGCCGTTGTTTTGCCGGATAATGTGCTGTTTGAGGGTGGTGCTGGCGAAGAAGTCCGCAAACAATTGATGTTAACAGCCGATTTACATACTATTTTGCGTTTGCCAACGGGTTTGTTTTATGCACAGGGCGTAAAAGCAAATGTGTTGTTTTTCGACAATAGAGCTGCAAGCAAAGAAGCTCAAACAAAAGAAGTTTGGTTTTACGATTATCGGACTAATATTCACCATACCTTGAAGAAAAAGCCAATGACCACAACCGATTTGGCAGAATTCGTAAAACTTTATAATCCCGGGAACCGGCACAAACGTGCTGAAACATGGAGCGAGGTTATGACTGGCTCAACCTCCCCTGAAGGTCGTTGGAGAAAATTTACCTACGAGGAAATATTAGCAAGGGATAAAACCAACTTGGATATTTTCTGGCTTAAAGACAAAAGCCTTACCGATTTGGATAATTTGCCCGATCCTGATATTTTGGCAAGTGAGATTATCGAAAACATAGAATCGGGGCTAAATAGTTTCAAAGAAATTATGGAATCTATAAATGGGAACTCAGAGGAATGAACAATAAACCAGGCTTGAAAAAACAAAAAGCACCTACATTTTACATCATGTAAGTGCTTTTTTCTTTCCTGAAGTGGGCCCTGTTGGGCTTGAACCAACGACCCCCTGATTATGAGTCAGGTGCTACTAACCAACTGAGCTAAGGGCCCTGCTTTTTACAAATCTTTTATTATCTTTGCAAAGCGATTGCAAAAGTAATATTATTTACCGTTCC
>JAYFPG010000054.1:0-12104 GCA_034928085.1 Paludibacter sp. | reverse complement strand
TGGAAACCCGGACTTGAACCGGCAGACAAGGTTATTGCTTTAAACAAATTGTTAAAAGCTACAGCTAAAAATGAAGGTGTCATTTACGTGGATTATTATTCATCAATGGTTAATGAGCAAAAAGGAATGAAAGAAGCGTATTCAGAAGATGGTGTTCATCCAAATCTGGCTGGATATAAGGTTATGGAGCCTTTAGTTGAAAATGCTATTGCAAAGGCATTGCATAAAAAAATAAATAGAATGAACTAATCGAATAAACGAACCGTAGATAAATTATTCAAATAAAATTCATATGATGATTGATAGCAGAATAAATGTTATTGCATTATTTCTCGCTTTAGCATTAATTATAATTTCTGTCAATTTGCAGGCTGAAAATGCTGATAAAATGTTAAATGTGGATATTGTTTTCATAGGAAATAGCATTACCTATGGAGCAAATCTTGATCATCCGGATCAGGATGCCCCTCCTGTCATAGCGTCAGAATACCTTAGACACAAGAAAAAAATTAACACTGTTTCTTTCACTAATCAGGGACGTTGCGGAAATACAACTTTAGATTTCATGCCTTCAACTTCAACTTTTGCTGATGTGCAGGAAGTAATAAAAGAATTACATTCAGACCCTGCTCATTTACTGGTATTCTCCATTTCGCTTGGAACTAACGACAGTGCTATAAAAGGGACTAATGGGGCGCCGATTTCAAAAGAAGAATACGCCAAAAATATGACAGCAATTATCGATGAGCTACTTATTCGTTTCCCTGAAGCTAAAGTTGTGATTCAGCAACCGATATATTATAGTCCAAATACCGAAAATGGAGCAAAATATCTTGAAGAAGGTTTAGTTCGACTTCAAAGCTATTTTCCAGCTTTGAAATCTTTAGTAAAAAAATACTCAAAAACTCAAGCAGGAAAGGTTTTTCTGGGTAGTCAGCAAAGCTTTCAGTATTTCAAAAAAAATTACCTCACTCTCTTAACGCCCGAAAATGGACGACAAGGCATTTTTTATCTGCATCCAAATAAAGAAGGGGCAATCAAACTTGGGGAGATATGGGGGCAATCAATTTATAAGGCTTTGTAAACTTTTAACTTCTAATTCGCATAATTAATTCCAAACTAATAATAGAAATGAAAAATATAACAAACAGGCTTGTTCATTTATATAAAATCTTTTCCATTACACTTATTTTAGTGATGTCTTCAATGCAAGTGTTCTCTTTTAATTACAATGCATATCGTACCGAAACAGCTCCCGCTATTGATGGCATTGGTAATGAAGAATGTTGGAAAACCGCTGCGTGGGCATATATAAATCAACCTTTCGATGGAAAGTCAATACCCGATTCGACCGATTTCTATGGTCGTTACAAGGTGGTATGGAATGCCATGAGACTGTATGTCTTAATGGAAACTACCGATGATAAGCTTGTTGATAATAATGTAAATCCCCGTGATACCTATTGGGAAGACGATTGTGCTCAATTCTTTATTGACGAAGATCATACCCCCGAGCAACACGAATGCGGGAATAGCGCGTTTAATGCGGTAGCCTATCATATTGCTGCGGTTCCACGTAATAAAAATTACTATGATTTTGGAAGCATCGTGTCTTTTGATTCTTCTGATGCCATCAATCATGTGATTGATCTTGGCGACGATTGTTATCCGTATAATGCACTCAATCTGGACGATCATGTCAATGTGAAGATTGCAAAAGAAGGCAACAAATATACATGGGAGCTCGAGTTTAAAATTTTCGATAAACATTACAATCAAAACAGTACAGACAATACGCCCGTTACCTTGACCCCGGATAAAGTAATGGGATTTGCTATTGCCTATTGTGATAACGATAGTGGCGTACGCGATAATATGGTGGGTACTATTCCGGATCATAATGATTATAGCGGACCCTTCCCTTTTTACAGATTTACTAATGAACTTGGTACATTAACACTTAATCACTCAGTTCTATTGTCAAATACCGCAAATATCAAATCAAATCTCCCGTAATATCTCGAAGGAACATAGCTTGAGTTTCAAATGGGAAAAAGCAGGGGAAGGTTTTTATAATGGATAAATAATTTGTATAAGTAATAATTGGTTTATGAAGAAAATAACATTTTTGTTGGTTGTTCTACTGTTGTCATCTGTTGTGACATCAGGAGAGAACAAATTGAGTCAACAGATAGGAAAGATAAAAAGTTATAATAAGACAAATGAAACTGTTGTAATAAAAGCTGTGAATGCTCAATTGGCAATAACAGCATATTCTCCTGAAATTATTCGGGTTAGAATGACGAATGATGAATTTGGTGACGATTTCTCTTATGCGGTAGTGAAACAACCAAAGGGTGGATTTGAAATATCGGAAAACGCGAATGAACTGTGGCTTAAGACCGGAAAAATAAAAGTAAAAGTGACAAAGGATCCTGTTCGTGTTTCGTTTTATAATTTGAAAGATGAAATGATTAATCAGGACTATGCCGAATTTGGTTATAGTTGGATTGGTGATGAAATTACCCTGGCGAAACAGTTGATTCGCGATGAGCGATTTATCGGGTTAGGAGAAAAAACAGGATCACTTGACAGACGAGGAAGCAGTTATACTCACTGGAATTCTGATGTGCCGGCTTATGCCGTTAATCAGGATCCAATGTATGCTACTATACCATTCTACATTGGCTTACACAGCAAAAAGCAGGTTTACGGTTTTTTTCTGGATAATTCCTATCAATCAACCTTCAACTTTGGAGCGTCGACAAACGATGAGTTTTCAAGTATAACCGTCTCAAACGGGGAACTTAACTACTATTTTATTTCCGGAGAAAATGTCGGTAGTATAGTTGAAAGCTATACCGACTTAACCGGTAGGGCTAAACTGCCCCCTTACTGGAGTCTGGGCTACCAACAATGTCGTTGGTCGTATTATCCTGAAAAAGAGGTTTATCGTGTTGCCAATACATTCAGGGAAAAGTCCATTCCCTGTGATGTTATTTACCTCGACATAGATTATATGGATAATTATAAAGTGTTCACTTTCAGTCCCGAAAAGTTTCCGGATCCGGCACAAATGGTTCGTAATTTACGAGACTCCGGATTTCATGTAGTTTGTATTATCGATCCGGGTTTGAAAGTTGAAAAAGGATATCATGCTTATGATGAAGCGAAAGCAAAGGGATTATTTGTAAAATACCCCAATGGAAAAGAGTATACGGGTAATGTATGGCCGGGGAAATCCCATTTCCCTGATTTTACGAATCCGAAGACACGTCAATGGTGGGGAGAAATGTTTAGCTTTTATACCGGGATGGGCATCGATGGCTTTTGGAACGATATGAATGAGCCGTCGGCGTGGGGACAGCGTATTCCGGATCTGATTGAATTTGATTTTGACGGGCACAGAACTACCGCAAAAGAGGCGCACAATGTGTATGGAATGCAGATGGCCCGCGCTACCTATGAAGGTGCTCGTGAGCAGTTGAAAGGGTTTAGGCCGTTGAATATTACCCGGGCAACCTATTCGGGAGGACAGAGATATTCTACGATCTGGACCGGAGATAATTTTGCCAGCGACGAACATATGCTTTTAAGTGCCAGGTTGGTAAATAGTCTGGGTTTAAGTGGTTTTCCTTTTGCAGGGCCTGATATCGGCGGATTTGTTGGAAATCCTTCACGTGAGCTGATTACAAGATGGTTATCATTAGCGGTTTTCACCCCTTTCATGCGTAATCATGCCGAAATAAGCACTCCATCGCGTGAACCCTGGGTGTATGGTAAAGAGTCTGAGAAAACTCAACGCGAACTCATTGAACAACGGTACCGGTTACTACCCTATATTTATTCAGCATTCAATGAAGCAACTCAAACGGGAATGCCCGTCTCAAGAACTTTGGCAATTGATTATACTTTTGATGATAATGTTTACAAAACAGAATTTGAGAATGAATTCTTATTTGGGAAAAGTTTATTGGTTTGTCCTGTGAGCAGTAAAACCGAAATGGCTAAGATTTACCTTCCTGCCGGAAACTGGTATAAATGGTCTTCCGACTCATTATTTTCTGGAGGATTAACTCATTTGGTTGAATCGCCATTGAGCGAACTGCCCGTGTTTGTCAAAGCCGGTGCATTTATTCCGATGCAAAATTCAATACAGTATACTAGTCAGAAAACAGATGGTGTGCTTTATCTCCATTTCTACAAAGGAACTGAAAATTCGGTATTTAACTACTATGAAGATGATGGAGTTACCTATGAGTTTGAATCCGGCGCTTTTTATAAACGCAGTATAGAATATAATGCATCAACTAACACTATTACACTTAAAGCAAAAGAAGGAAAATTCAATACAAGAAATAAAACGCTGAAACTTGTGCTGCATGGTTTCACAAAGGAAGAAAGCGCTTTAGTAACAAATGTGAATCCGGATGCCCGGATAGCAGGGAACACCATTGAAATTAGTACCCGGTTGGTGGATGGTGAGATGCAGATTAGGTTGTAGTTTTTTTACCTAAGAATAATCAATTAATGTATGGATAAACAGAATGCTGAATTTTTTTTCTGTCCAGATTTTTGCCATTTCCTTCTCATGTTTTTGTAAATAATGCTGATAAGAGATTAAAAGTAAATCTTGGGATACATCATCACAGAAGTAGCAATTGGGTTTTGTAAGAAGAAAAATGGCTAACTTCGTGAGAATCTTATTGAAAGCATCATTGATTTGATATTAATCTATTAATTGACAATTAAGAATCTATATACTATGCATTTTACAAACACAAAATTATTAAAAGCGTTTTTATACGCAATCATTCTTAGCTTGTTTTCACCTGTTTATGGTGAGGGTGTAATAAAAATACTCGCCATTGGAAATAGTTTTTCAGAAGATGCAGCTGAATCATATGTGGACGATTTAGTCATTTCACAAGGCGAGAATGTAATTATTGGTCATTTATGTATAGGTGGTTCCAGTCTCGATATGCACTGGGGTAATGCCCAAAATAATAGCCCGGCTTACTCTTATCGTAAGATTGTTGATGGTGTGAAGACTACCACGAATAACAAAACCATGAAGGAGGGATTACAAGATGAAGCCTGGGATTATATAACTTTCCAGCAGGTAAGTCAAGCTTCCGGCAAATACGCAACGTATTTTCCTTATTTGCCAAATCTTCTTAATTATGCAAAAAAATATGCAACTAACCCAAATGTTCAATACTGCCTGCACCGAACATGGGCATACACCAAAACGTCAACACATTCTGGCTTCCTTAATTATCAAAAGGACCAGATGATAATGTACGACTCAATAGTGACTGTAACAAATAAGGTTGCCGAAAAAGTCGGAATTAATATTATTATTCCAGCAGGAACTGCAATACAAAATGGACGAAGTAGTTATATCGGCGATAATTTTAACCGCGATGGCTTCCACCTTTCATTAGGTCTGGGTCGCTTTACAGCTTCGTGTGTCTGGTACGAAAAACTATTTGGAAAATCGGTTCTTGAAAATACGCTAGTTCCATCAGGAATAACCTCCGATGAAGCAAAAATAGCAAAAAATGCAGCACACTATGCTGTCTTGCATCCGGATGAGGTGACATCAATGGCTGATTTTACGCCTGATATTCCGACAGAATTAAATGAAAATATTAATGTCAATTTTGGAGGTGCTAGTAACGAGCGATTCTGGAATAATATTGTATCAACAAACATCGGATATACAGTTTCTAATCTGACCGATAAAGATGGAAACAGTACTGGAATTTCTATTGAAATCAATGACGCTTTTGGTGGGTTAAATTCTGTCGGTCCTACTACAACATCCTCTTCGTTTAATATACCTCCATCGGTGACTCAAAATAGTTTTTGGGGAAATGCTGGTAAAGTGTTTCAGGAACTTTACGAGCCTACAGCTGGTTTTAATCTTTCAGGTTTGAATGTCGACAAACAATACGATTTTAATTTCTTCTCTTCACGAACTAATGTAACAGATAACAGAGAAACCACTTTTACTGTAATTGGCGAGAATCAAGGAAGTTCCTCTATAGATGCAGCTAATAACACATCGAATATAGCCACTGTAACGGGAATAAAGCCTAAAACAGATGGAACTATTACCATCAGTATCGGTGCTGGTGCTAATAATTCAAATGAATACAAATTCTTTTATCTTAATGCGATGGTGATATCTCCTGTAGTCACTTCAGGTATGGAAGACTTAAAAACAAAAGCAATTGAAGTATATCCAAATCCGATAAAAAACATGCTCAATATCAAGGGTGAAAGTGAATTAGCGAATGTGGAAATTGTTTCAGTAACCGGTGAAAGGATATTCCTGAAAGAAAGTGTAAATGAGCATACTCTTCAACTTGATTTGAATTGGTTGGATAAAGGATATTACATCCTTAAGACTAAAATTGGATGTACTTTCTTTATAAAAAATTAATTTTATAAAACGATCATGTACATCCCAAAAGTAATTTTATTGTGTGCAATCTTACCAAGAGCCTAATGGTTATACCTGAGATGTATCCCGGGGTTTTGGTCTTAGAGTTTTACTTATATTTTTTTTATATTTAAAGAGAATCCATTTTGTCCAGATTTTTGCTGTTAACTTCTCATGTTCATTAGTACAAACATGAAGTTAATAATATAATCCACTTTTGGTTAGATAATAATTATCAATCAACAATTCAATCAATTACCATGAAAAGAATGAAACAACTTGTTTTGAGTTTAATTGTGTTTTTTGCTACAACTTTTTCTCTTTACAGCCAAATCTGTAATTTAACATCCGGCTATGTCGGAAATACTTTTAATGGTAATGGGAAATGGGTACAAAATTATGCTGAGGAGCTGGATGTAGCCTCGGATGGCACGATGGTAACTACAAGTACATGGGATGAAGCCGGAAGATGTATCGGTGTGTGGAAAGACGGATTGCCAGTTACGCTCTTAAAACAACCGGATCCAAATGATGGTTGTTGGGGGTGGGGTACCGCAACAGAGGCTGCTGCAATAAGTGATGACTATTTATATGCAGTTAACTGTAAGAATAATTTGTTACGCTGGAAGCGCCCTGGATATAATTATGAGGATAAAACCAATTTAGGTGAGAGTACCGATAAGGTTATCGGTATGACTTATTCCGCCGGTTATCTCTATATGGTGAAAACGAGTGGGCTGGTTGAAAAACGAAGTGTGTCAGATTTGAATAATGTTTCAATATCGTTCACTGTTACTGACGCATATGATATTGCTGTAGATGGGAGTGGAGATATCTGGGTGTTGACAAGAGGCAAGGAAGCGATAAAATTTGACCCATTAGGAGTTAGTACGGGAGTTAAGATTACCGGTCCGACAACCTGGTCACCAGCTGCAATTAATTATGATGCTTATAACAATGTCCTTTTGGTTGCTGATAACGGACCGCGCCGTCAGGTGATTAAGTTTAATACGGAGGGAACTCAGGTTGGTACTTTCGGTGATGAGGGTGGTATAAGTGGTGGCCCAATCCCCGGATTAGTAGGAGACCTGAGATTTTGGAATATTTCTGGCTGTGGAACCGATGCCAGCGGCAATATATATGTTGCACTGAATGAGAAGGCAACTTCACTCCGTAAGTTCGACCCAAATGGTATTAAACAATGGGAAGTGCAGGGTTTGTTTTTTGTTGATCAGACCAGTGTAGACCCAGCTTCGAATGGAATGGATATTTATGGGGTGAACGAGCATATGAAATATGATTACGAGAAAAATACATGGTCACTTCATGCAATAACCTGTGACCCGATTGCCAATCCAACTGACCCCCGTATTACCAAAGATGGTTCAACCGCGCTTATGCGTCGTGTTGACGGCAATCTATTGATGTTTGTGAGTGCTATGTATGCCGGATTTTTTGATGTTTATCGCTTTAATGGTGAAATCGCAGTTTTTTGTCAGACTATTGAAGGCATTGGTTGGTCAGCTTTACCTGATAAGGATGGCAATGTCTGGTACGCCAAAGGCGCATCAATTAGAAAAATTCCGCTAACAGGTTTTAATGACGGGATTCCGGTCTTCGGAACTGAGGTTGTTGTATCGCAGTCGATTCTTCAACCCTTTACAGGGATTGAGCGCCTTCAGTATGATGCAGAAAGTGATGTAATGTACGTCGGAGGTTGGACAGCAGAAGATGGCAACTATAAGAATGACTGGGGAGTCATAGGAAGTGCAATTGGCCGATATCCAAACTGGAGTACAGGCAATCGTACTGCGAGTAATATTGTGTATCCACCTAAAAGCAGTGGGGGCAATACAATGAAAGCAATGTCTGTTGCAGGTGACTATGTGTTCTGTGGATTGAGTAGTGACGAAGGGGAGCTTTATGTTTATAATGCGGAAGATTTGTCTTTATTGGGAAATATACAGGTTCCTGAAACTTTTGGTTTAACCGGTTGGTTAGACATTCCTTTTGCAATTCAAGCATATAAAAGCCCAAGCGGAGAATATATAATTCTAATTGAGGATGACCTAAAGGGTAAAAATATTTTACACCGATGGTGTCCCTCTGGTGATTGTACTCCAAATGATGTAAAATATCCGGATTTTGTAATTTCTGATTTTGAAATTCTGAATGAGAATGGTGAAGTAATAACTGCACCAAAAGCAGGACAAACAGTACGTTTCCGGGTAAAAGTGACCAATCAGGGCACTATGGTGTCTCCAGCAGGAAGTAATTATTCGGATGGAAAAAGTTTCAAGGTGAAATTCAATATAACAAATGTTGAAACAAATGCGACAAAGCTTTTAGTGGCTGATACAATAACCCGGTCGTTAGCTCCGGGAGAATCAACAGAAGTAGTAAGTTACAGTACAAAGTTAGGCTATGAGTGGACAGTGACAAAAGGAAAATTCAGTGTGAAATCGCAGGTAAATCCACAAATAGGTGGAAATATTGATGAGTGTAATCGAACAAATAACACTATTTATAATGACCTTGTAACGTACGATTCTCCTTATATCATCAAGAATTTACAAGATGAGATTATTGATTATGGTCAGGATGTCACATTTTCAGTTGATGTACTCGGAGAAAACCCAATTCAATACCAATGGTTTATAAATGGGGTTGAACAACAAAATGTAAATAGTAATGTCTTGAAGTTAACCAAGGTTCAACTCAATTTAAACGAAGCTAAAATCAAGGTCGTAGCAACAAATCAACTTGGTAGTATTACCAGTAAAGAAGTCACGCTGACAGTACTTGCAGTGGTAAAACTCCCTAATGGGAAGATTTTTGCAAATAGCGGTAACACAACTGCAGGAAACGCCTTCGATGGTAATACAACAACATTCTTTGATGGTCTTTCTGAGGCTTACATGGGGATGGATTATGGTACTCCCCAAAAGGTGGTTAAAATAAGATTCTACCCCCGGGCCGGCTGGACTGCCCGCATGATTGGAGGTAAATTTCAGGGGTCGAACGATAACAATGAGTATACTGATTTATATACCATTGGCTTCAACCCGCAAGAAAATGCATGGAAAGTTATTGCTTTGGAAAATGAAGCAAATTACCGGTATTACCGGTATCAGGGACCAGTTGGAGGTTATGGTAATGTTTCCGAGATCGAATTCTGGTCGCCTTTTACTCCTAACGGGCTATCTGATTATGAAATTGAGGGGATGGTTCTATATCCTAATCCTGTATATGACAAACTATTCCTCTCGGTATATGCCGATAAAATAATAGTTACCGGGATAGATGGGAAAGAACTCATCATTTCTGAAGGTTCTGAAGTTGATTTATCTGTTTTGAAGAAAGGAATTTATATAGTCAGATATTATGTGGGACAGCGTACAGGCATATCAAAAATATTTAAAAAATAGAACAGGTGTTCTGCTGCTCGTTTTTGGGTTGATATTAACTGGTCTGATGCATGCTAAGGAAAATGTATCACCTCATAATATCAATTTAATAACTAAAGAATCAGGTATCCAAATCGAATTATTTAAATCGTTTGATGATGTCTACGATCCTTCCATCCAACTGTTTTATCCGTCAAAAGAAAATACCACAGGACGTGCTGTGCTGATTTGTCCGGGCGGAGGTTACGGTATGGTAGTAGGTGGTTATGAAGGCGCTGACTGGGCAAACTATTTTAACGGCTTAGGTATCGTTACAATCGTATTAAAATACAGATTGCCCAAAGGAAATTACAAAATTCCTCTTGCAGATGCTGAGGCGGCGTTGAGCATGATAAAAGATAGTGCAGGGGTTTGGAATATAAATCCGGATGATGTGGGGATTATGGGATTCTCTGCCGGAGGACATTTAGCTTCTACCATTGCGACACATACAGAAGCCTCTTTAAAGCCTGCATTCCAATTGTTATTTTATCCGGTAATTACAATGGATAAAAGCTTTACGCATAAAGGTTCTCGTGATAACTTTCTGGGTAAAGCTGCTGACAAACAATTGGAGAATTTATATTCAAACGAGAAACAGGTAACCAAAGATACTCCACCAGCCTTTGTGGTACTTGCGGCTGATGATCAGATCGTATTGCCTGATAATGGGATAAATTATTTTAAGGCATTAGTAGAAAATAAAGTATATGCCACGATGCATATTTATCCTGCCGGCGGTCACGGCTGGGATTTCAGTCAAGGATTCAAGTATAAGGAAGAAGTCCTGACTGAGCTTACGTCGTGGTTGAATGATATAAAATAGTTAATATTGTGTAATATCTGCATTCTCCTTGATCATGAAGCTGTTAGCTGATTATTTGTTTATTTTTTCCATGTTTCTTATGGGTAGTTTAGGACTGTCAGGTCAATCTTCAGACCAAATCAATCCTTTATTACTCAAAGAAACCTGGTCGGCCAAATGGATTACCTGTCCCGAAATCTCTGGTAAAGAGTTTGGGGTGTATCTTTTCCGCAAATCAATTCAATTCGATAGTGTTCCAAAACAATTTATTGTACATGTGTCTGCTGATAACCGTTATAAACTCTATGTCAACGGACAATATGTGTGCAATGGTCCCGCTCGTGGCGACTTAATGAAATGGTATTATGAAACCATTGATTTAGCTCCTTATTTAGCTGAAGGAAACAATATAATAGGAGCACTCGTCTGGAACTTCTCATTTGTGAGGCCTCATGCGCAATTTTCCGGCAGAACGGGTTTTATAATGCAGGGTGATTCTGAATATGAGAGTATTATTAATACAGATAAGAGATGGTTAGTAACGAAGGATGCCGCCTATGAACCTTTGCTGGTTAATCTGCATGAAGTGGGTCCCGGGGAAAAATTTAATGGGAATGAGCATCCATGGGGTTGGGCGAATGAAAACTTTGATGTGTCAGATTGGAAAAATGCTCAGGAAATCCAATCCGGAATTCCAATGTTGAGTTTAAAAGAGTATGGGTATACTGAAAGTCATTTGCTTTTACCACGTAATATCCCGGCAATGGAGATGAAGCCTCAGTATTTTGCTGAAATCAGAAGAAGCGACATTTATGTAAATACAGATAAAGTTCTTTCGGGAATAGATCAGATTACAGTTCCGGCCAACAAAAAAATTAAGATTCTGTTCGATCAGGGTAAGTTAACCAATGCCTATCCGGTTCTGGAATATGCTGACGGAAAAAATGCTACCATACGACTTACCTATGCTGAAAGTCTGATCGATGATAATAATCAAAAAGGGCATCGTAATATTGTTGATGGGAAACATATTTTCGGATACCAGGATGAAATTATTTCGAACGGAGAACTGAATCAAGTATACCAAACGCTTTGGTTTCGTACGTTCAGGTATGTGGAACTTGAAATTGATACGAAAGATGAACCATTAGTAATTAGTAATTTCCATAGTGTATTTACCGGTTATCCTTTGCAGGAAAAAGCCTCATTTCAATGTAATGATTCTGTTTTAAGCGATATTTGGGAAGTAGGTTGGCATACCCAGCGCTTATGTGCCGTTGAAACGTTTTTCGATTGTCCTTATTATGAGCAATTGCAATATGTTGGAGATACGCGTATTCAGAACCTTGTATCGTATTATGTGTCAGGCGATACAATGCTTATGCGCAATGCAATTTCATCG
>JAYFPG010000035.1:0-83506 GCA_034928085.1 Paludibacter sp. | reverse complement strand
ACTAACATTTCTGTCACAGTAAATTAAAGTGTAAATTATTTCATATTCACCATCTGTTCTAAACTGACTTGCTAAATCCTTAATAGCTGTTTTTCTTCCATTATAATAAAGGTTTCCATGAGAGTCATAATAAATTGAATTCGCTTTCTCTGTTTGTCTGATTTCCTCGGAATTCAGTTTGGGTACACAGATTTTAATTCCTTTTTTGTAATTAAAATAGTCCAGTGGATTCTTAAAATCACCCCTTTCAAAGCTGCTGATTACAGTGTCATTATTCAGGTTTATAAATGATAAGATATTCCCATTCAATTTAAATCTACTTTTATTAATTTCATTATAGTCGCCTGTTATAAAAGTGTCTTTTTTGATTAAAAAGATTTTTTCAGCAATAAGATACTTTCCGTCGAAAACCTGAAAGGAATTCTCCATAAAGTTGAATATTTTAGGATTCCGGAAGTTGTCTTTTTCAATCCAAGTCCCATTAAGTTGTTTATTCTTGTCAGTACAAGACAAGAGTGTCACAACTACAAATAATATGTAAATTACGTTCTTCATTTTTTTCTAATATGCCCGCCGTTATGGGCATGGCGTTTATTGTAATATATCTGCATTAATCGTTTTATTCAACAAATCAACCGTATATATACAATCTTTTCCAGTTGGGTTACCAGTAACTATAATTTCACCTTCTTCTATAATATTGTCACCGATTATCTTTCTATATTTCTTAAACTTCCCTATGTCATAATTATATCTAAGAACCAAATCGTCAAAATGAATTACATGAAACTCAATTATTGATTCGTTTACCTTCCTGATTTCATCAATAATCAATTTTTCTATTCCATTATGGTTTTTAAGTAAATATAATTTAAGGTCTTCAATTGCTTTATTTGTATTTATATCTGATGATTTGTAATTTTTAATTAACAGATGTATTGAATGTTTTATTAACGAATCAGCAACATTGATCGGAATCATAAAAAACAAGGAATCTTGAAGTGTATTGGGAATATACATTTCATTGGTATTCACTAAGCTATCATTTCTTTCATTAATATATTCAATAGTCTCAGATTCACTCAGCCTTTTATTGTAATTACCTTCGTTCTTAAAATTGCAACTTGCAAAAAATATTAATATGACCAGAATTGAATATCTCATATATGAATTTGTCTATTTAGTGCACTATGCTTCTTACACTTGCCCATAACTACGAGCGCTAAGCGGCACATCCGATAGGTTTGCACTTAGTGTGTATTAGCTGCCGGCTTTTTTAATCAATAGAGTCTGTTTTTTGCATACAACTTTCGGTCTTTGTTGTAAAGACAGGAGTAAAGAAAGTAATTTCTGCGAGTGTAATCACAATGAAGAAAATCAGAGATGTAATCCAGAGTCTTCTATTCTTTTTAACAATTCCAATGAACAATGTGCATAGAAAAATCAAGGGAATAATAAACATAATAATTACAAGCGTATCCATATGATATATAATATTAAATTAGGTTTTTGTATACATTCTTTATTTCTAAATTACCACTAAAATTTGGTACACAATTCTTAAACTGGCCGCCAAACGACATTGAGTATAAGAATAGTAGCGACTGCGTAGCACTTCCCTGTCAAATTACATGAAAGTTGAAGCGGGCTACAACCTTTGAATTTACTGCTATCTCGGCTATTATTTTTATACATTGTTGTGAGGCGTGATTTTTTCAACCATTAGGGAATGATTCATCTAAAATGTTCCGTAAAATGTTTGATTCAAAGCTGTAAAGTTCTGAATTATTAAGAGTTGTTCTGTTAATAATAAATAACACATTATCCATTTTTAAAGGAACTTTAGTTTTCAACTTTGTCAATTGAGTGATTAGCCTTGTTCTATCTTGCTTTAAAAGATTTTTTGGGATTGATGTGTCTTTATCAAATAAATCCAACACTTGAGGACTAAAACTATAATCACTAAAACGAATTCGAACTACATTCCTAAAAAAAGAATTCCAAGCCCTTTCTTTATACTTTTTATATGCTAGGCCATCAAAAATCTGATGAATAGCCCAATCTGATGTTTCAAGTACTGCAAGCAATCCATTTAGTTGTCTTGATAATTGATTTTCATTACTCCAATCTTCCTTACATTTATATCTTAAGTCATGCTCTACCTCATGCCACCCCTCTGAAAATATTGTTCGGAATTGCACTTCAAAAGTTTCATCAATAAATTCATTTTGAAATAAATTACTAGAATTAACCAATTCTTTTTTTAGTTTAAACACTAAGTTTTTACGAATAGGGCCAAATTTGTCATTGATTATAGGATCTATACTATGAGATTCAGGGAGCTCTTCATAGATGCTTTTCAATAAATCAATAGCTATTCCTTCATCGTCAGAAAAATATAATGTTACTCTAATACCAAAAATATCTTGAAGTTTTTTACCTTTTTTTAGATATTCCTCTTTCTTAGATTTTATTTTTTTTTCGATTGACGATACACTTTTTATTCTTGAAAAAACACGGTTATAAATTCCAGCAGAATCTAGTATTTCTCCAATAGAAGAATTCAATGATTTTATTATTTGTTCCTCACTTGATCCAATTTTTATCATCTTCCAAGAATATTTTTAATTTCTGATAAGTATTTAATATTAAGTTGAAGGGAATGTTGACCACGCCTCTTAATAATGTAATCTTTCTTTATCAATTCATCAATTGCTTCATCAATGAAAGATACTTCTTCTGGTGGAATTCCTAGCCTAAGAGTAGTTGGCCTTTTGAATGGAATAAATTTATCCTTTCCGCTTTGCCAGAATCTTTCTAATACTTTTTTCTCATAATTTATACCCTCTTCAATGTCCACAACTTCAGGTCTTTGATATTGTGTTACAATATTTTCGTTTTCTGGACTAAAATGACAGTTTGTGAAATTGAGATTTTTCTCATGAATATCACTTTCAGTAATATTACAGTCAAAAAAGCTACAGTTTATAAAATAGAGAGTATGAGAGTTTGATAATTGTTGACTAAAATCTATTTTATAAAAATCACATTCTGAAAATGTACATTCTTCAATCTTAACATCATTATCTATATATTCTCGGAATTCCAGATTTGTTAGAAACTCACTTGTTAAATCTCTATTTAATTTACCAAATAAATAAATATCAATAAATACTTGCTTTTCTATGTCTAAGTAGTTAATTAAATCCCTATTCAATATCCTATAAATTTTTTCTTTCGTGTCTTTATTTCGAGGAATATATGACGTTAAAACAAAGTCAATAAAGCGCTCAGTTCCAATCCATGACTCTTCTTCAGAAACGAGATTATTACCGACAAACGAACCAAGAATAAAATCATTTACAAACCCTATCTGATTTCCTGAATCACCTTTACGATCAAGAAACGCATGTATAATCAATTTGTTAATTAACTGATCTATCGTTGGTCGTTTATCTGCTACGAATCGATTAATAACATTGACGATTAATCCTTGTTCTTTCTCAATAATTAGTTTTTCTATTATATCCTTGCTTTCTGAAGTTATATCATGATCCGTAAAATAACTAGAGATAGTACATAGAATTGTCGTTTGTTCTTCTATAGACATGTTTAGTTCCTGCCGTTCATTTTCTCTATTCATTAACTTTATAATATAACTTTCAATTATTTGATCAATATTGGTCAATGCTTTATTAAATTGATCATCGTCCATGCTTCTTAAATAGGCTAAAAGTACGGGGTTTGATATACTCTTTAGATTTAAACCAGCTTTTTTTAACAGCTTTTCACGAGCTACAGATATCCAATCGCTAATATCTGGTTCAGAGATATTATACCTAAAAAACTTAAACTCAGAATCACCATTTAGCCACTCGAAAAATGCATCGTCAGAAAAAATAGCTGATCTACGTGATGTTAATAGAATTTTCGACTCACCTTTTAACATCTCTCTAATTGTCTCTAGCATGGGTTCAGCATCTTCAAAAGAATCCTCACTTCTTTCTTTTGATTTCGGTTTAAGCAATTCATCAAAACCATCAATGATAAGAGGGATTCTTCCATCTATAATATGTTTTATGACAAGTTCTAAGCTTAAGCCAGTAAAACGTGAATTAATCTCATCATACAGAACATATTTGAAAATAGATGCTTGTCTGTTTCTTGATAATTCTGTTAACAATGGGATATTTCTAGTATTAGGATTTTTTGAAAGAATATTTAGCAATTCATAAGATGTACTTGTTTTCCCAAATCCAGCTGCTGCTTCAAGAAGAATTAAAACGGGACCTTTTTCTTGTAAATTTTTTTCTAAAGTATTTATAATGTTTCCCTTATGAGTAGTTCCAGTTTCAACATCATCATATTTAAAATCAATAAACTCATATTTCCCGAAAATTACTCTTTCAATCTTTTTCGAATAATCCACATAAGAAGATGAAAGAAGCTTATTTGATTTTTCTATATCAAAAAAACCATCAAAAAGACTATCTTCCGCTTCTTTCAACGATTTGTAATTTCTAACATTCGCAGTGAATCCTAATTCTTCAAGTTCTTTTTTTACAGCAGGGATTCGGCGATTTGCATCATTATTGAAAATGATAATATCAGCATTTGAAAAGTATTTATTTATATAAGAATATACGCGGATATCCTTATCTGATATTGGTAGAATATTAAATTTATATAACTTATATAAATCATCTAACTTTTTAATTTCCATCATTGAATATTTTCGTAATTTATTATCTTGTACTCATTGTTTTGTTAAAACATTCTTAGTAAATTCTAAAATTCACCTAATTACTTCTTTCGTCCTGCATGCCTCACAACGGGTAGCTAAGCGACGGGAAACCAATTGCAAAGCATAGGTTTACTGTCGCTTAGGTGATGTTATGCACAGTGTTTTTTTATAATAATCCAAAAAGTTCTCTTTCCCAATTTTCCTTATGAATTATCCTCGCTTTATGCAAATCATTATCAAGAATTTCTTTTTTTGTCAACTTTGAAAGTTCTTCCCAGTCTTTTTCAAAAACATAAATAGCATTACCAGTTCTCATACTTTCTAGTATATATATTGATTTTTGCTGAAATCCAAAAACTGTATAATCACTAAATCCACCAGCACCAAATGCTACGAAATCTGGTTTTTTGGAACTTATTTTTTCAAATCTATTCGTGATTATCATTCTATTATTCACAGACATTCCAGCAACCCTTTGTTTAACAATAGGTTCAAGTTTTCCCCACGGATATTCACCCTTAGGTAGAACTTTCCAGTTAAGTCTTATCACTTTTGGTAAATGAATGGGATGTTGATTTGAACTTAACGTATCACACTCTCCAAATATCTCCAGGAAAAGATTAATTGTATGTTTAATTTCCTCGAAATTATCTGGTGAATTCTTAAATTTCTTACTTTGTAGAATCTTATAATCTTCGACTTGCTCGATTGTTAACTCTATACAAGGAGCTTCTATCGTTCCTCTTTGATATCGCTCTCTGGATATATATACTATATCAGAATGCTCATTACCACCCCAATCTTTCCATGTCCAATATCTTGAAATGTAGTAGGTTTCTTTAGGTAAATCCCTTATAGGATAGGTTTTACCGTCAGCATTAAACAGAGAAACAGGACCGACAATTTTTGGCAGAATTGACTCTCCGACAATTAAACCTGTACTAAAATCAAGATTGGTTATTTGAGCACTATAGCGCTCAATATCAACCAAAGCGATTGAAAATTCTTCATTCGCAGCAATTCCTGCAAGATAAGCTTCAACTTTACGAATTCGTTTTTGTTGGATTTTCATGACTATTGATTATTTAGTTAATAATGAAGAAACCGATTCTAACATTGTGCATAACACCGATATATGTCCAACTCCATTTCTTGTATGTGTAACTCATTGTTCATATTTACGCTTTATATTAAGGTCTAATTCATTAAAATATACGTCAAGAAGAATCTTCATCAAGTATAATTAATACACATATTCAAAATCAAACTCCTTACACTTTTCTCAAAAATCACCCACGATCCACAACTAAACGCACAACCCAAGAGAAAGTACATGTTGTGCGTGTCAGTATCAGACCATCCGGTTAACATTTCATCCGTAGCATTTTCAGATTACAAAGCTAAAAATATTTTTTAATAAATTTAACTCACACCTGCAATTTTCTTTCATTTTTAATCACTTACCGGCATATTAGCCAAATAAAAATGTATTATATCCCGCTGCAAGTGCCGGTTTTATCACAATTATTAGCAGTAGTAAAAACAATTTAACCCTGCCAAACAAAAACAATTAGGATTATTTAAACATCAGGAAATTTTGTCAGGTC
Organism: Paludibacter sp.; assembly: GCA_034928085.1. GTDB lineage: Bacteria > Bacteroidota > Bacteroidia > Bacteroidales > Paludibacteraceae > Paludibacter. The sequence goes on along the minus strand of JAYFPG010000035.1, from coordinate 77,155 downwards.
ATGACAACATACCAAAAATGGCAGATGGTAGGATTTGAAGCCGTTGCAGGCAAAACAGGACTTGCGTTCTGCGAGAACAGTACCTTGCTGAAGAGATAACAGGACTTTGCTGAAGATAGATGCCCATCTATCTGAAAATAGATGGGCATCTAATGTGAACCAGATGGGCATCTGTCGTCAACGAGATGAGCATCTAATGCGAACAAGTTGGGCAACTCACGCCAACGAGTTGGGCAACTCACGCCAACAAGTTGGGCAACTCACGTTAACGAGTTGGGCAACTCGCGTCAACAAGATGAGCAACTCGCGTCGATAAGATGGGCAAGCAACAAAAAACCGGGCGGCTTATCGAGGTAAGCCGCCCGGTTCATTGGGGATAAGGGACGAATAGGTTATTTGCTCAGTGTACTGGCCTGTCGGAATTCAACTTTGGCAACCGATTCCTTCAGTTCCTTGCCGGGAGAGAACCGGATGTTGACTTTCCTGACTTTCGTAGCACTTACATCCGCTTCGGTCTCGCTGCCTTCAGCACTCAGGGTAAGGTGAAATGATCCCCAGTCGCCCAGCTGAATGGACTGCCCGTTGTGCAGTGCACGAAGCATGATTTTGTGTAACTGTGAAAGCGCCATCTCGGCTTCTTTCGGGTTCAGCGTGGTTTCGTCGGCTATCTGACGGGCCACGTCTTTTTCTTTGAGCATGCCGGTGTTACGAAGTGCCGGATACCATTTGGGAGTTGCGTTAGGGTCGGAAGGGTTCCTCCGTTGCACCTTGTTATAAAAAACAGCCATAATAAATAGTTTTGTGTTTGCTCTTTTTATATATAGTAGCAAACTGGTTAATATAAAATCTGTCGGGGTGGTTATACCAAAGATTGTGCTGTTTTTTGGGGGAAAATTGGAATGATTACATACTTCATAAAATTTAAGTTAAAACAATAGCGTGCGGTTGGTCAGGAGGTTGCTTCGCTTCGCTCGCAATGACGAGGTAATAGCTGCGTGCAATTGATCAGGGGGCTGCTTCGTCGCTGCGCTCCTCGCAATGACGGTGCGTTGATTGGGGGCATATATACGTCGCTCGAGCGTTTTGCTAACTTAACGAGTGATTTGCAGCGACGGGTTCGGGGAACAATAGCGCCCGTCGTGCAAAAAAAATGATGAGTTGTGCAAATTTGGTCGACGGGTATTTAATTTAATACAACTGCCCCGTCATTGCGAGGAGTTCACAAAGTGAACGACGAAGCAACCCCGTCATTGCGAGCATAGCGAAGCAACCTCGTCATTGCGAGCGTAGCGAAGCAACCCCCCGATCAATCACACCAAGTTCATCACCCCCTCATTTTCACAAACCGCGCGCTCCCCGTTCCTTCTTTCGAAATCAATTGTAACAGATACACGCCTTCCTCGTAGGTATGGGTGTTGAGCGTGGTGATTCCGGGTGTTACACTGGATGTAAAGATTTGTTTGCCGGAGGCATCGTAGACCGACATCTGCCCGCTGTGGGGAATGGCAACCTGTAAATCGCCGGTGGTCGGATTGGGATATAGTTTTATATTCTCCTGTGCTTCTGATTGCGAAAGACCTGATTCAAGCGTCGACTGTACCGAGAGATTGTCCCACCGTGCCAGACTGTTGTATGCCCGTATCCCGACAGAACCGGAAGCAAAGGAAGCATCGGAGAAATCAATCTTGGGCGTATTCATATCATCCACGTAAACCTTGATATTCGTACCTTTTGCCACCACTTTCACGTGGTACCACTGATCGGTATTCAGGTCTATAGAGGTCGAAGTCAGCTGCTGCCACGAACCATTGGCTTTGCCAAGCGTCACGTTATTGCCGGCTGTACTGATGCCCACATAGTAACCATCGTAATCGTCGGGACCAAAGGAAAGTCGACTCGCGCGGAATATCAGACCGGCATCGCCCCTATCGCTGTTGATTTGCACATCGGCTTCGTAAACGAAATCGGAGAATTCGGTCGCAGGCACTACCGATTTGGTGGCGGGGTGACTGGCCTCGGTATTGCTGGCACAATACTGTCCGTCCTTCACATACAAACTACCGCCATACTGTACCCAGCCTTGTTGTCCGTCAGCAAAATCTTCGGAAAAGGTTTTCGTAATTTTATCGGGCGTACCTACAACTGGCAAACAAGTCGCACGAAGGGTCTGTGCGCCATAAGGTACCAGTGTCACCTCTTCCTCGCGGGAAGTTGTTTCGACCGGACTATAAGGCGGATCGATGGCCATGTGACCACTGTGATTGAATATCCAGGAGTTCAGCTTCCGGGCTTTAACCACTAATTTCAGCGGGGTTTCAGCCTGTACAAAAGGATTCGCGGGCATGGCGTTTTCCACTACCTGAATGGTGGCATCCGGGTTGTGCTTGTCGACCACCAGCGCGTAGTTCCATGCTGATGCAGGGAAGACTTCACTTTCCTGAAAACCATTGCCATAATCGTTGCGCACCGACCAGTTCTCATCAATCTTCAACGAGAATACCAGCGGTCCGCGCTGTATGCTGACAGCCCTGTTCACTTCTTCGTTCATCACGAGTGTCATGGGGAAACGGATGCTGATTACATCGTTGTTATGCCAGGTGCGGCTAATAGCATAAAAGCTACTACGCTCAATTCCTGTTTGTGCTATGCCGTTGACCTTGATTTCGGGTGCACTGCACCAGGCGGGAATGCGGAATTTCAGCGGAAAGCTAACGGCTGTTGCTGTCGTAACCGTAAAGCTGAGTTGCTCGCTGAAAGGATAATCGGTGACTTCCTGAATGGTGACTTCAACGCCATTGCCGACTTTGGCTGTCACACGCGAAGGACCATAAGCCATCACGGCCAGTCCGTTATCGGCAGTAGCTGCCCACATATTCTTCACATAATAAGGATAACCCATGTGAAAGTCAAAACGGCAACATCCATAGCCTGAATACGGACCGGGCATGTGTCCGTTGTTATAACTCTGTGCAAATCCGAGGTAGCCATATTTACTGATTAACTGATTGGCCTGCTGATAATACTGCAAGCCTTTGATGTCGGAAGTCAGTCCACCCGGCAATGCATTGAAAGCCACTTCCTCCAGTTGATCTCCAATGCTGGCATCACCCAGAATCATTTGTGCTGTTTCGGAAGTCTGCATTTGTTCCACTACCGAACAAAGTTCCAGCCCGGTCATCGACGACCTGCCTGCCACCATTTCACTCCCCGATTGCATACCCTGCGGTTGACCGTGATCGCATAACAAATGTTCCCGTCCGTGGAGATAGGCCATACGATCGGCTTCCGATTTCGATTTCTGATAATAGATAGCCGGCATCTTCATGGCCTGCGGGATGTTTACATTGTGTTTTGGCTGAAAATCAGTCCCAAACTGATTGAATAAATTCTGTGTATAAATTTCAGTCCACGGATAGGCCTGCTGATGGAGTTTATCGGCTAATTCGAGCAGAAAAGCATCGCCGGTACGATTATACAACCAAAAAACAATTTCGATATTATCGCCTGCACGTGACTTACCCCAACTGCTCAGAAGTTGTGTGCCGATATTGTTGTTCTGATACTGGAAATACTTCGTGAAGAAAGGAATAACACGCACATCACCCGTAGCCTCGTAATAGTCGCGGATGGCGTAAAGCATCGGCATGCGCGCCCACCAGTCGGTATTATTAGCCGGACCGAAATAGCCGGTGCGACGCTGGTTGTCAAGCGACCAGTCGATCCACTTCTGTGCTTTGGTTTTCAATTCAGCATCGTCGAGCACATAAGCTAATGCCACCAGCCCCTTGGTATAATAAGGCGCCCGTTCCCAGCTATCTCCCGTACCCCCAAGCCAGTCGTTATCGGCTCCCAGGTCGTTTTTACTGTTGTACAAAGTCTCGGCATGACCCGTCAGACCGTCCTTTTGTAACTGAAGTTGTCCCAGCAGCCAGCCTTCGGCTTTCACTGACCCTACCGGCAGCGCGATGAAAGGAACCTCGGCAAGGGGAGCCCGGTTCTGTATGTAGTTAGCGGCTTGTGCCTGTGGGGCAAGCAGCAGGTTACAGCAAATTAGTGCTGATAAGCATAGTGTAATAGGTGTTTTTTTCATCTCGATATTATTTTGTTTATTTTTTAAAACCACAAAAGGCACAAAAGGAAAACTAAGGAAACACAAAAGAACAAATAGTGAATAGTGAATAGCTAATAGCGAAAGTGATGCCCCCCTCTATTAATCCTTAATTTATAATTTTTAATTTTCACTTTTGTGTTCCCTTAGTTTTCCTTTTGTGCCTTTTGTGGTTTAATATTTTATCTTTTCACAATTTTCACAAAGCCCCTTTCACCCCCTGCTTCCATTATCACCACATACATCCCTGCGGATAAACCTGAGACATCTACACTACCGCTGATGTGTTGTCTTTGCATTACCACACGGCCGTTTACATCCACAATTTTCACCGCCACATCTCCCAAAGGACTTTCGATGGTTAGTAGCTCGCTTACCAAACGGGGATATACGTTGAATAGCGATTCCGCCAATTGCGTGTCAGTACCTGAAATTTCTTCTGCGGGAATCAGGAGCCAGTCGGTACTGGGAACTGAAGAAGACCGGCGTTGTACAGGAGGCATCTTTTCGAGCAGCTGTTTATCATCGGCCATACCGATGTATTTCTGACTGCAATACGGAATAAGTTTGTAGCTGTCGTCACCGTTGGCTTTCACGATGAAGTGCTGATTTGAACTTCCATCATACAACGACTGTATGACCAACAGGCCATCATGCACGTAGTTAGCTTCACTGGTGTTCACCGTTTGCAATACCCTTCCGCTGCCCTTGTTGACAATCTTATACAATCCATACTCCGCCTGTTCGAAAGTCCACAGACTGTATTCGGTCGTGTCGGCCACCATCTGATAAATGGTAGTAGCAGTACTATTCCGTGAAGGTTTAATCACGAAGCTGCTTTGCTTGTTTTTGATGATAAAATCTTTGCCTGCCAATTCTTCCGGGTTATCCGCCAACACACGCAGCGAGTTCACCGCCGGAAGTCCCGTCAAGGTTGCAACATCCGTTACATCAGCAGTGAGCACAACCGAATCGCCCGAGAAATTATCCGCTGAAAACAAGACCATTTTCACGCCTTCTTTTATCCGCAGACTTGCCAGTTTACTCACATCAAATCCTTTAGTCTGAATTTGGGACTTGGTATAACTGCCCAACACAAAATCCGTTTGCGGGGCTTTGTAGTCTTTCACCGGATACACCATCGCCACGATGCTACCCCGGTCGGCCACCGCACCACCACCAAAAACCTCGTTTACCGGTGCGGCAAATTTCTTCAAATCGCGGGCGTAATTGTAATTCCAGTAAAAACCGCCAACAATGCCGGCGCTGCTTTTCCAGTTAGTCATGGCCGTGACTATCTCCTGATGGGTAAGTCCGGGATTAGCTTCTATGTCACGACTCCCATAGATTGGTAAATTCCCTATTCTCCAGTTTTGTGGATTATTATTACTTCCTCCGCCATAGATTTGCAGGTAGTTGCGGTCGACAGCTCCCGGACGGGCAGCTTCTACTTTCGCCACGAAACTATCCCAGTACGATTTATTGGTATAAGGTGCAATAGTCGTTTTGAAACCGATATCGTGCAACATGATGTGAAACTGCGATTGCGAGTTGGCTTCGTAATCGTGTTCTATATCGTTATTTACGGCAATAACTGCCGGGATAGCATCTTTCAAAGCTTTGAAATTACGGTACAAAATGCTGGTAGGTCCGGTGCCCTGCGCATTCACCAAATCACTGATGTTTTTGTAGGCATGGTTGCCCCAGCCTCCGATACAATGTTCGAGCCTCAAGAGTGAAGTCTTACCCGAAAGCAGTGCATTCACATCATCTACATAATCCACCTGCGCGATGTCGTTGGGGTAACCCGCCACCTTCTGATCGAAAACATACTGACCATCTTTGCAAATGACCTCGCCATCGGTTATCAGTGTGCCATCGGGTTCGACATGCACGTTAAAGAGTATGCCAAAGGTGAAACCCGAAGCTTTCAAAGCCGTAACGGTTCGGGTACGGTCGCGGCGAAAATGGCCACAGATGTAGATGCCTGAATCGGCGAGCATGGTTGCTGTGAGGCAACTTAAGGTGAAAATCAGTAGGTGTTTTTTTAAACGCATATTATATTTTAATTTTTTTTGAACCACAAAAGGCACAAAAGGAAGACTAAGGAAAAACAAAAGAACTAATAGCGAATAGTGAATAGCTAATAGCGAAAGTGATGCCCCCCTCTATTAATTCTTAATTTATAATTTTTAATTTTCACTTTTGTGTTCGCTTAGTCTTCCTTTTGTGCCTTTTGTGGTTCACTATTATATTATTTAACAATTAACTTCCTCACACCAGATTTATTTCCCCCTGTAAATGAAACAAAATACACCCCCGGGGGTACCTGTGTAATATCTACCTTGTTATCCGACATCCCAAGCTGTTGTGTCAGGATGGCTCTGCCAGAAAGATCGCTTATCTTCAACATACCGCCATCATACACTTCATTAACCGACACCCTAAGCTGACCGGAGGCCGGATTGGGATAAAGCAAAAAAAAATCATCTGCATTCAATTTATCTGTACCGCTGTAATCAAGCGAATAAAGCTGCGAACGAGGCACAATCTCGCGGGGCTGTTTCTGGTTAAGCCATTCGAGTCGGCAATAGGCACCCCCGTTACTTTCAAAATATTCCAATTTGATGTCGTACAGCTCGTTGGCCTGCAGGGTGATATTACCTTCATACTCGATATCATAATCGTCGAGCCATTTATCGATAACCAACTGGTTGTTGACCCACAAGCGCCGACCATTGTCGCTGTTGACATAAAAGGTGTACTCCCCAGTAGCTCTCGATTCTATTTTCCCCTGCCAGCGAATGGAGAAATTATCGGCATTCACACTCCTGTGGGGTTTTGCCGTTCCCCAGCTAAAATTGATGGTGGTGTCGGTCTGCGTGGCTTGCAGGGTGTTGAATGCTGTGCCATTGTAATATTCTGCTGTCAACCCGTTGCCTTTCCCGTCAGCTAATGGAGGCACCAGTTCCAGTTGCCAGCGGGCGTTGAGCTGGTTTACATCGTCCGATTGAATGATCTGTGCCAAAGAAGACAATGAAGTGGCTTCGAGGATTTTTCCTGAATGGCACGACAAAATCTTATAGATTCCCTCTTCACCTGTTGGCACCAGGATGAATTGTTGGTTGGCTGCATCTGCACTTGTTTTCCATTGCTGCACATCTGCTCCGGCTGCTTTCGAGAAATTATCAATCTCGAGACTTTTCCGGCTCGATACCGATTCGATGCGATAGATGCGGTCTTTCACTGCTACAAAACGGAATTGCTGGTTGATGGCACCAGTATTCCTGAAAAGTTTGACTTTCTTTCCATCTTCCGTACTTTTAATTCCCCCGTCGATGCCCATCACACTCGTTCCACCGGCGGGCTTAATAAAAAAACTTCCTTCAGCGATGTCGGCGCCGTTCGAAAGCACTTTCAATGATACTGCCCTATCGGCCCACGCGCCCAAGTCGGTCTGATCTGTGGTTGCCACCAGCGAATCACCGGTAAAACTATCGCCGGAAAACAGTACCACTTTATAACCTTCCAATACACGCAGTGCTTTGATGCTTGCCGGAGTAAATCCCGCCCGATCAAGCGCAGCAGCATCATAACTTCCGAGTTTCAGTCCTCCGGAATAACCCCCATAGTCAATGGCATCATAAGCCGTAACCGGACCGGCATTCGGCATCGGTCGCGAAAAAAGCTGGTAACGCGGGATGCGTTGCCGCACCTGAGAACTGCTTTCCCATTCGAGTAAGGCGAGTCCTTTGGCGCCCGACTTCTGATAGCGGAATTCGATATCGTATTGTTTACCTGCCTCTAAGGTGATAGTATCAGAGGAAGTAACGGTTGCATTTGTAAGCGAATCGCACAAAGTACGACCGTTAATTTTAAGTTGCACACCACCCTTAGCGGTGCTATGGAATGTATATACCTGCGAATAAATGGCTTGTACTTTGCCTATCCACACAGTTGAAAATGTCTGCTCGCCCACCGCTTCAGTTCCTTCCGTCAGGAATTCATCATCGAAATCGATGGTCGGTTCATTGGTGGTCAGTACCGGCATCTCAGGATTGGCAGCGAGTCTGTATTCAGCACGCAGTCCGTTACCGTTACCAATGTTCAGTTGCCGTACATTCTTCCGGATCAGCCACACAAATTCTTCGGGCGACACCACCCGTATATTGGGATTCAGTTTGCTGATGCAATTGAGCACATCGCTGGGATTCATGGTCCAGATATGTACCGGTATCAGGCTATAGCCACTTGCCGAATGGATATTGGTGGACTGACTGTTGAGCGTATTGGCTAAACTCTGACAAACCCTGTCGCGGGTTGCAGCACTACCATCGCTCGAATTTCCCCAAAGGGTGAATCGTCCACCGATGGAGGGTTTGTCCTTATACCATTTGATTTCTCCGGCTATCTTGGTGTACTGTCCGCCATAAGAATAGTAAAACAGTGCATCTACATTGCTTTGCTTCAGGTATTCATCGGGATTGTGAATACCATCCTTATCGATGATGTTGACGATGTTCAGATCGGCCTTTTTCATCATTTGGTTCATGAACCGGTTTTGATCTGCCAGTTGCGGATAGATGCCCGGGAAATAATAACCCGCACCCGACGGACCCGCCACGAGATAATTGCGGGCATTTTCGGTGGTCAGGGCATTTTCAATGTATTTTTTATATAAAGCCGGCGCCAGTTCGGCAAACGCCGGAGATACGGTCCAGCCTAATTTAAGACGGGCTTTATCGGGGTTCGACCAGTTGTTGGTATTGTTGAGCGAACCCGACAGCCACTGGATATTATCGCCATCCGAAATCACGAAGCAAACGGTATGTACATTGGGCACTACCTCGAACTCCTCCGGTTCTACCTTTTGCCGGGGCAATTTCACCGGGATATTACTCAGGGCTGAGAGATTTGGACTCCAGTCGGAAGGATGAATCATGGCCGAGTGCATTGACAGTTGTTCCACCGTATTGTATTCACCTGCACCCCAACCGAAATACACGGCTAAAGGATTCATGCGGTCGTATACCGCGTTGGCTAAACTTCCGGTTGCACTGGCATCCCAGAACTGCAAGGCGCCTGCAAAGACCGAATAATCGCCTACAAACAAAGCCCGGTCGTCGTTTACTGCCTGATACGAAGCAATCTTCTTGCTGAAATGCGCCCCGTAATTGGTCAATGCCCATGCTTCATCCTTGCCTCTCACATCAAGCACCCGCGTATAGCCTGCGTTGATAGCAGTCTGTTCTACATCCGCCGGTACAGCGATGGCATTTAGGACAGCACAAAGCGAAAGCGCTACGTTTACCGAAGCTGTTCTCGCTTCGCAGAGAATATAACCGCTGAAACGGTCGGCATACCGGGCCAGCAATCCACTGAAATTGTTGTAATAGGTGCGATCGATGGTGACATAATCCTCCAGCGTGGCAGCGTGACCGTGTGCATCCCGCAGAATCTCCGGTTTGGTACGGGCTAACATGCCTTGTAAGGATTGCAACACAATTTTCTGTGAATAGCCGAAAGATTCCGATGTGAGATAGAGCCGGTCGGGCTGTTGCGCCGCAGCAGGATATGGACTATCAGCTACACGACTTATCTGTTGTGCAGGGACTATCATCCACATCGAAAGAAATATCAGCAATATGTATTTTTTCATTAGCGTTTATATCGATTAATTTTTTAGCCACAACAACTTATATGTACTCATATGCCTTATATGGTAAAATATTATATTATGTTCATTGCTTCATAAATCTGGCGCAAGACATTACTTTACCACTTCGTAAACTGAGCAGGTAAAGACCGGCATTGTAGGCGCTGACATTGATATTGGTTTCTCCGGCCGTAACATGAAAGGATTCGGTTTCATTTCCCTCCATATCGTATACATACAAACGTCCGTCATACGGCGTATGCACCAACAGATTATCTTTTACCGGATTGGGATAAACTTTCAACGGTGAAGAACCTCCGATGTTTTTAGTCCCATTCGGTCCCCTGAGAAAGTGAAAATGATCTATTTTATATCCGCTTCCCCTGTACACTAAGTAGATGTTCTGTCGCCCGGAAACTTCCTGAAGCTGGCAGTTCACCGTAACCCATTCACCGGTATTGGCCGAAGGAATTTCGGCTGTTCCGATTAGCGAACCCGACGGACTTCCGATCCGGATTTCAACGGTGCGTCCCGATTGCCGGCTGCCTTGTATCCGTAAAACGGCTTCTGCAGGTTGTTCCGAACCAAAATCGACATGATTGTAAGCCGTATAATAACCATCGGCAATGTTCCCGACAATGGCAGTTGTATCATCCGAACGTTCCACGATAACGCCTCTCAGGTAATCGAAATTTTCCGCCTCCATGGTTTTAAATGCATCCTTAATGATTAACTCCGGCGACAGCGGAGCATTGAAAGCTGCCGATACAGCCGTAGAAGTTCCGAAAGCTTTGTTGGAGAAATTATAACCATCTGAGAAAATATAGTTTTCGGCTGATTTAACCCACCAGGCAGTCCAGATTACCCCGGCTGAATTTCTGTTGTTATAGGCCTGCAAAGCGTTGCGTTGCATCCATTCTACTTTATCGGGCAAGCCCAGGTCAACGATATACCGACGCAGATACCGCATCAGGATACCCTTGAAACCCTGTAAGTCATCGCCACTGCCGCACACGTTGATAACTCCCGATGCATTGCAAAGGTCGAGACGCGTACGTTCCGCAATTTTATGAGCGTCGTTCAGATACATTGTTTCCCCGTACCGCTGATAGAGCATCAGCGCAGCTCCCAGAAAAGTCCCCTGATTGTAGGTAGATACCCAGTGATTGCCGATGGTGAAAACGCCATTACTCCAGGAACCGGAATCGAACACTTTCCCGGTCGAAGGTTCGTAGAGATATTGCCGCTGAAGGGCGTAAAGATCTTTTGCTTTGGTATAATAGCTGTCGTCGCCGGTAGCGATGGCTAAATAGCAGGCGGCTATTTCGGCCGGACCGTTGATACAGGAATTGGAGCCCTGATTCCCCGTCGGGGTTTGTTTCCAGCGAAGCATACCCGAAGGCAGCAGGGCGCGGGCATACATCCAGTCATAATTATTTTTCGCGATGGTCAGGTAGTTGATGCCGGAGTTGGGATGCTGACCGAACATCATATAGGCCCTGACACTGGCCAAAACTGCCCAGGCAATATCATCGTTAAATTCGTTCCAGCGCCAGTCCAACCCATTGCCGGGTTGTCCCCAACCGGCAGGATAGCTCACAAAATGGGCATACACTTCTTCGAACATGGTTTTGTATTCCTGTTTTCCGGTCGTTTCGTAGGCATCAAGAATCGTTTCCATCATCTCGGCTTCTCCCCAGAAACCGGTTGACGTTTTCAGTATATTATAATAACGGCTTTTCCAACCCCGCATCACGCTGTCGCGGAACGAGTGTGTCACCCGGTTCGGCAGGATATCCTCAGCAACTAACGTCCACATCTGGCGAAGTGAGTCAGCATCGGTACGTTTACTTTGCAGTTTTACCTGCGACCCATCGGTATTATCGGCAAGTTCGACATATAAATTATTGCCGTCGGTACCTTTTATTGAGAAACTGATATAATAAGCGTTGGGATAAGCGGCATTTTGAACCGGGATAAACTCCCATTTGCTGTAGTTGCTGTTATTTGATTTCAGTATAAGTCTGTCGCCGGGCTTCGGGCGGGTTGAACTTTCAGATATGGGTCTTTCGGAATACGCATTGGTGAGGTAAAATAAACCTTCCCCCGCGCTACTGGTAATCCAGCGTTGTGCAGGGACATTTGTTTCTGTCCAGCTGACCACGTCCACCGCATCGTTCAACGAGGCATTCGGCATGAAAAGCGCTTTCGCTCCCGGGTAACAGGAGTTGATTTTGTAGGTTTTACCTGCTGTAATTTCGGCATGAACCGGCATCTTCACCGCAAGAGATAAGATGCAAAGTAATATAATTCGATATGTCAGTTTCTGCTTCATGTTCTATTTTCGTGGTCTGTTTTTTATTCGCTAATTCTTACCCAAATTTCATTGAAAGTGTTATCCATTCCTTTTAAATACAGGTAGTCGCCTTCAATTTTATAGAAAAACTTAAAGCTTTTGGATAACATATTTTTAATCTGCGCATTGGGATATATTACCTGTTCCACTATTTTATCACCACTTTCAGCCGTAATCGTCCCAATAAAATCAACAAAAGTAATGTTATTGGTTTTATCAACCTCCAGTACGACATAGGAGTTTTTTGTGTAAACCTTCTGACGGACATTGGGGTTGGTCATAACCTTACCTTCGGGGGTACAGAGTTCCCATCTGCCTACAAGTTTTTCATTTACAGAAAATGTCTGTGCATTTGATGTTCCGGCTACCATTAATATAAATGCAGCTGCCATCATAATGATAGATACGTGATTTTTCATGGCTTTTTATTTTTTTGTTAATATATCAGTTTAATACACATCTGATAACCTTGGCATATTGCTCAGAACGAACAGCCACCAGATACACTCCCTTTGCAACACCCCCGACATCAAATTGTTGTTTTGCCGCGGTGACAGGTTGCTGCATCACGATTTTTCCACACAGATCATGAACAGTCAGATGCATCGCCTCTCCGTTGTATTCATTAACTTCCACGTGTAACCGGCCATTCGACTGGAATACCTTTAATCCCGGAAAGAAGTTCTCATTCCGGATGCCGGACTGCATATCCTTGTACAGCTGACTTTGCGGGATGACTTCCCGTGATAAAAACGCGCTGGCCCATTCGAGTTTGCATTGTGCGTCAGCTGTTTTCTCCTGATATTCCATGCGGATATTATATTTCATCCCGGCAACCAACGAATCAATTTTCCCGGCATATGTGGCAGGTGCACGACCCCCGGGGATCTTGTCGATGATTAGTTTGTCATCCACCCAAAGTTTAACCCCATCGCAGGTAGCAAAGAAAGTGTAATGTCCACTGAAAGGAGCTTGTACTTGTCCTTCCCAGCGTACCGTGAAATTATCGTTGTTCACTCCAGACATCGGCGAACCGGCAGCCCAGTCGAAATCAATGCTGCCATCGATTCGTTTTGTCACCTCAACATCAAAATTATCCCCATTGAAATAGGTTCCGGTAAGTCCCTCTCCGGTTCCTTTCACTGCTCCCGGATTTATATCCATATCATTATGCTCACGGATAAGCTGGAAGATGTGGTCGGGACGAACAAAAACATATTTGCCTGCATACGATCCTGAATTGAAATAGTTCATCACGTTTTTAAACCCCGTAGGATTGATTTCACTATTCCAGGGGTTACCCTGGATGATGAGAAAACGCGGACTTGTCCCGGTCCATCCACTTGATCCCGAATTGATATGATCTTTTACTGCCTGTTCTCCGGTGCAGTAGTTACAGGTCAGCGGTTTACCCGGCAACCGGTTCACTTCAGGATCCCTGCTGCTGCCATAGATAGTCATTGAGCCCCCGGTATTTTGGGCAGTCAGCCCCAACAATGTTCGTGAGTTAGCGGCAAAGATGTTCCCCACCCTGCCATCAATACCACCGGTAATGGTGTTCCAAATGGTAATCACCCGCAAGCCAGCCGCCACGTTATAGGCTTCTGTTTTGGCCACAAAACCAGCTAATTGGTCATTCAGCGACAAGTTCACCCAGTTATTAGGATAAGTATAACCATAACCAGACGGTCCAGAAATCAGGTTGTCGTTGTCGGTAGCACTCTGATGAAAATAATTAAGTGCACCCGGCATGGCATCGACCATGGCAGGCGTAATTGTCCAGCCAATGGGCACCGAACCGCGGTTGGGATCGTCCCAGAACCTGCGCATGCGGTGCTCGATGTACTGGAGATTATCACCATCGCTGATGATAAAAGCGACATAAATTTTATTTTCCAGCGTTGGCTTTGCCGGCATGGGTTTCGGATCTATGTAGCGTGGCATACCGCTGTGGAAGGTCAGATTCGTGCAATAATCGCTGGCTATGGTTGTGATACCATAGTTAGATACTCTGTCAACTCCAGGCTGCTCTTCCGGCCACCATCCCATGTAATTGGCTCCCACCGGCATGGATTCCAGAAACCGGTTCAATAACTGACTTTCCTCTGTTTTCTTCGGATTGAGCCAAATTACGGCAGCACCAATTGCCACGGCATATTCACGCATAGCCGCCTTGTGGTTATTCGGACTCAGGCCAATCAGTAACCTTTTGTCAGCCTTGTCCCAATGTTCATCAAAAATGGTTTGATACACCTGCAAAGGAGATGTGAATTTTCCACGTAGATCCTCCAGTATCGGAAAGTTGAATGGTTCAGCTGTCAGCCTGTGCAATAAGGAAGGTGAAGCTATCAACGCATTCTTCTCTTTGGCAATTGAAGTAGCCAGATTGACTGTATGGTTCTGCAGTGGGTCATACACGATTAACCCCGAGATTTCGGATGCATATTTTGCCAGAGTTGCCCAGGTATTGGTTTTATTTTCTACATAACCTACACCCAACGAATTCAGCCAGGTACGCGGACCTTCAGCAAAAGAATCCCCTTCGTAAGAGAAAATTCGTGGCTGGGTACGGTTTATCAATCCTTTCATGGAAGAGAAAAGATAAGCCTCTGCAGCTTCGTTGTCCTGTCGTACCCGTACAAAATCCACCTTGATTGTGCTGTTTCCCTTCCACAACACCCGCAGTTCTATTTCCACGCCCTCGGCAGGAAGTGCAAAATCAAGCAAGAAATTCTGATATGCACCCGGATTATTAAAATCCTGCCGATTGATGGTTAGTGACGCAAGTACCGAACTTGTTGTTACATTCCTGACATCCACAACAACAACGGCATTGTTATCAGAAGTATTATTATCAACCTGCATTCTGAACACTGCTGTATTCAATCCCTGGGTAATTGTATTATCCGGAAGACTTTTAACCATGTATTTGTCTGATGTATGTACACCCGGTTGACAAATCCATCCATCGGTCTGCAACTCTCCTGTTTCGTGGGTAAGCTCCTCACTCTCTGCCTGCCAGGTCCAGCTTTTGAAATAGGTTGGCACCGTGCCATTCATGTAAATCAGGTCCTGCGTTGCAGCAGGTGCCGGAAATGTAGGTAAGAGTTGACCTTCAGGCCATGTTATCTGCGCATGAACCGCGAAGCCAGGTATCAATGTACCAAGTAACAACAGATTGAAACACGCAAAAAGCACTTTTTTAAACGTATAGAAGTTTTTTTGGGGAAAATTCATTGGGTATTTTTTAAAACATTATTTCAATTTAATATTAAATATTGAACCACAAAAGGCACAAAAGGAAGACTAAGGAAACACAAAAGAGCTATTAGCGAATAGTGAATAGCTAATAGCGGAAGTGATGAAAAACCCCCTCTATTAATTCTTAATTTATAATTTATAATTTTCACTTTTGTGTCCCCTTAGTCTTCCTTTTGTGCCTTTTGTGGTTTAAAAATAATTATCTGTTTGTCATTGAATACGGCGCATCTTCTATATTTATACCCCGCTGGATATTAGGTTTCCCATCCATTTCGAAAAACAGTTTAGCTCCTTTCTTCAGGGTTTGTATTTCCAGGTAGTTGCGATTGTATTTCTTGCCGTTCAGCTTCATATTCTTTACAAACACGTTTTCTCTACTGTTGTTCTTCGACTTAATTTCGATCGTTTTGCCGTTTTGCAAGTGTAATTTGGCTTTTTCGAACAGTGGCGAACCCAGCACATATTGCCCGCTACCCGGACAAACGGGGTAAAATCCGAGCGCTGAGAACACGTACCAGGCTGAGGTCTGACCGTTATCTTCATCCCCGCAATAGCCATCCGGAGTAGGCAGGTACATCCTGTCCATCACCTCGCGCAGGTGATACTGTGCTTTCCAGGGTTCCCCTGAATAGTTATACAAATATATCATGTGCTGAATCGGCTGATTTCCGTGGGCATAATTACCCATATTCATGATCTGCATTTCACGGATCTCGTGAATCACACTTCTGTAATAGCTTTCGTCAAATATTGGCGGTAAAGCAAATACGGTATCCAACATCTGATTAAATATTCTTTTGCCACCCATCAGGTTAATCAATCCCTGTGGATCGTGAAATACCGACCAGGTGTAATGCAAGGCGTTACCTTCGGTGAAGTCGCCTCCCCACTTAAACGGACTGAAAGGCTCGTTGAATTCCCCGTTTTTCTTGCGACCACTCATCAGGTTATATTTTGAATTGAAAAGATTTCTGTAATTCAGACTTCTTTCCTTATAGACATTAATCTCGCTCTCAGGTTTGCCCAGTGCTTTACCTAACTCATAGATACACCAATCGTTATACGCATATTCAAGCGTGCGGGCACCACTTTCGTTAATCATCACATCGCAGGGCACGTAGCCAAGGGTATTGTAATACTGATGTCCCAATCGCCCTGTCGACGACACGAAAGGATGTACATTATTGGCCGTATAAGTGAGCCCTTTCCAAAGCGCTTCGGTGTCTTCCACTTTAATGCCTTGTAAATATGCATCGGCAAGAACAGATGCTGAGTTATTTCCCACCATACAACCCCGGTGTCCCGGACTGGCCCATTCGGGGAAGAAGCCACTTTCTTTATAGGTATTGATGAGCCCCTCCTGCATTTTCAGGTTCATCTCCGGATAGAGCAGGTTCAGTAAAGGGAAAAGGGCACGGAAAGTATCCCAGAATCCGGTGTCGGTAAACATATAACCTGATTCAACTTTCCCGTTATAGGGACTGTAATGCACCACTTTCCCATCTTTATTATATTCATAAAAACTGCGTGGAAAAAGAACAGAGCGATACAGACTCGAATAGAAAGTACGTAACTGATCGATGTTGTTGCTTTCTATCTCAATTTTTCCTAATACCTCATTCCAGCGTTGCTTCCCATCCGCCCGGATGGTCTCAAAATCACGATTACCCAATTCCTTCAGGTTTAATTCGGCCTGTTCGGTACTGATAAACGATGAAGCTACACGGGCATGAACTTTTTCTCCCCGCTGAGTTGCAAAACCAATGATAGCACCCACGTGATTATCAGTAGCAACAAGCGCATTGTCACGCACATTACCATTGGCAACAACCGATTGATAAGTAAAGGGTTTATCAAATACAATCACGAAATAATTCTTGAAATTCTGCGGAACACCACCAGAGTTTTTCGTGGTATAACCTATAATTTTATTTTCCGAAGGTATAATTTTCACCTGCGAACCTTTATCGAAAGCATCTACCACTACGAATGATTTATCTTGTTCCGGGAAGGTGAAACGGAACATAGCAGCTCTTTCAGTCGGGGTAATTTCAGTTACCACATCAAAATCGGCCAGATACACCTTGTAATAATACGGATTGACCGTTTCGGCCTTGTGCGAAAACCAGCTGGCGCGGTCATTTTCGTTGAAGACAGGCTTTCCGGTTACCGGCATGATGGCAAATTGTCCGTAATCGTTGATCCAGGGGCTGGGTTGGTGGGTTTGCTTAAAACCGCGGATTTTATCAGCATCGTAGGTATACGCCCAACCGTCGCCCATTTTACCGGTTTGCGGGGTCCAGAAGTTCATTCCCCAGGGCAAAGCAATGGCAGGATAGGTGTTTCCGTTCGATAGGGAGTGTTTCGACTGCGTACCGATTAAGGGATTTACATAATCAACCGGCGATGAAGCCATCAGTCCACCAACAAGTACAAGCAAGAGAAGGAATGAGAAAATGGTTTTGAGTTTCATATTATTTAATTTATCTGATTTATTCATTATCAAGTATTCTGTTTATTGTTGTATAACAATGCACTCAGGAATCGAAATACGTGATTTCTCAGCCAGTTGATTGTTATTTTGAATATTAGTAAAAGGAATAATCATAACGCTAAAAGGAGTCGTTTCTGCTTTTAATTCATATTGTTCCAGTACATCGGGACCACAACTCGCGTTGCCCAACCCCCGCATCCGGGCATCCAGATTCACAATCGTATTTTCACAGAATGCAGCCTGATAAGTGTGTTTTGCCCTTGCACTACGATTGTTATACAAATCTTCGGGACGGAAATGAGTTGCAGATGCCGACATTTTATCCGCAGCCACAAACAGCAGACCCTCACCTGCATCGTTACTTAATGCCATCCAGCGAACATCTTCTTTATTGGAAGTTTCCTGTGGCAACACATAAGACTCCCACTGCTCTGAAACGGTGGAAGTGTAAAGTCCTACGAAAGCGGCCTCTTTGCGGTCGGTGTACGACTCCCACGGTCCGCGGCCGAACCAGTTTAGATTCTCAAATTCAGCAGGCATTTCTAAACGAAAGCCGATGCGGGGAAGAATCACATGCTTATTATATGGATCGATTACCGAATTGATAAATACCAGTCCATCAGAACTTACACTGAATGTAGCATGTACTGTAAATTGATTCGGTGTAATGGCGTAGTATTCATTTGTGATACGAAGCGTAATCAGTGAATCGGTTGTTTCCACTTTCCAATTTCCGGGCATCAAGGTCATCATCCTGATACCCATGGCATCCCAGTTGGAATTTTGCGCCTTATCGTTTTCAGTGGGCAGACGGAACACATTCAACATCAATGGCTGATTGATAAGTTCCTTCCCATTCAGCAGATAGTGACTTAGTGTACCTTTAGATTTTGAAAATTCTACAGTAAAATTCAGTCCGGTTACCACAAACTTGTCGGATGTTTCCTGTAAATTAAACTTTGCAGATGGTGCTAAGGGATAAGGTTGTTTAACGGCATTTTTCAACATAAACTGTTCGCCAGCCACTTCGTAACCGGCTTCTGCCCACCAGGTGGCGTCCTTTTGTTTTACCGAAAAACGGATGAAGTATTCAGCATCAGTTTTTGCATTATCCGGTAGTGGATTGATCGTGATTTCAGTAGAATCACCAGCTGTCAAAACGATACCGGTCAATGGCCTGGTAGCAATCACTCTCCCATCTTCCAGCACTGAATAATTAAAATCATAAGCTTCGGTATTAGCAAAAGCGAGCTTATTTTTCAACACGTATTGCCGGTTATTTTTCTGATGGAAATCAACCGGTTGGTATATTTTTTTCGTATTGTGCGACTTAGCGGAAGTGGTATAGTCGGCAAAAACGAGTCCATTCGTACAAAATGAATCATCATTGGGATTGTCGCCAAAGTCACCTCCATAAGCCCAATAGGTTTCACCATTTGTTGTGTTGGGAACAGGTATTCTGAGACTTTGATCTTTCCAGTCCCAGATAAATTCACCGGTAAGTGCCGGATATTTTTCATATAAATTAAAATACTCCCTGACATTACCCATGGAGTTACCCATCGCGTGACTATTTTCGCATTGTATATGCGGACGAGGACGAGTTTCTTTCAGACGACTTTCGCCAATATCTTTAATGGAGTTGACATTGGCATACATGGTGCTGCTCACATCAGCCCACTGACTATTACCTTCATAATGAGTCAATCTTGTGCTATCAAGGGCTTTGATGGCATTTTCAACATATTGAAAATTATGGCCGTTTCCGCTTTCGTTACCATACGACCACATGATGATAGAGACGTGGTTGCGCATCCACAGCACGTGATTCTCGTTGCGCTCCACCATCGGTTTTCGAAAGGCTTCCACATGAGATAAACCCGTATTGCCATGGCATTCAACATTGGCTTCTGCCAACACATAAAGACCATATTTATCACATAGCTCATAGAAATACGGATTATTTGGATAATGGGAGGTCCGCACTGCGTTAATATTCAAACGCTTCATCAGCTTCACATCATGCTCCATTTCTTCACGGGTTAGTGTACGTCCGCCAATCTCACTGTGGTCGTGCCGGTTGACTCCATGAAAAACCATGCGTTTACCATTCACAAGTAACTCTCCCCGGGTACCAATGCCCACTTCACGGAAACCCACTTTACCTCCACGAACGTCAATCGTTTTACGACCTTTCCTGAGTTCAAGTGTCAGGTCATATAAATTCGGAGTTTCTGCTGACCATTTTTCCGGATTCGTGACAACAAAACTGAATGTATTGTGGCCTATGATTGCATTTTCAAGTACCTGACTGGCAATTGTTGCTCCGTTTTTCGAGATAAGCGCCTGAAGTTTGGCTCCTTTCAAAGCACTGCCGGTAAGTTTCACATCAATTGTCACTTGTGCATGCTGATATTCAGCATCAAGATCAGTCTTAAAGAAATAGTCGCGAATCTGGGTGTTGGGTGCCGACCAGATAAAAACATCCCGCGAGATGCCTGTCAACCGCCAAAAATCCTGACATTCGAGGAATGAGCCACCTGTAAAACGATACACCTGCACGGCAATCGTATTTTCTCCTGAACGAATATAATCAGTAATATTAAATTCCGAAGGAAGATATGAATCCTCGGAATAACCCACCTGTTTGCCGTTAATCCACAAATAATAACCGGGGCCAGCACCGTTAAAACGGACAAAGACTTCACGTCCGGCCCAATTCTCGGGTAATGTGAATTTACGGCGATAACTCCCCACAGGGTTCTTCATACTGTTATTGTAAGTCCAGTCGGCAGGACGATCGGCCATTACGCTGTAGGTATCAGAATAGGTAAAAGGATACCTGTAATTTACATAAAGAGGTTTGTCCCAGTTTTTTCCGTTACGCACCCCATACACCTGCCACACCGAAGGCACTTCAATACTGTCCCAGACGCTATCGTCAAAAGAGATTGAATAAAAACCGGCCGGTTTACCGGCAGGGTCAGGAGCCCATTTGAATTTCCACACACCATTGAGTGAAAGGAACCAGGGTGACTCCTCTGTTCTTTTTCCGCTGATAGCGTCATGTTTACCTCCAAAAGGAATGGACAAGGTATGAGCTGTTTCACGGTTAACCTGAGTAATCCGGATATCATCCCACTCGTTTTGCGCTGGTATAGTCAGGCAGACAACACCCCAAATCAGAGCAGATAAATATATTTTATACAATCTCATTATTTGACAATTCATTTATATACTTTAACGTGCAATCAATTTCGTTCGATTCATTATTTCATTGCCGTTTCGCAAATCAACCATATAAATTCCCGGTTGTACGTTGATTGCCAATGTTGAATACCGATTAGTTAATGGATAACTGGCAACACAATTTCCTAACGGCGAAAATACAAAAATCGAAGCGTTTTGAAGTTCTGAATCAATATCTACATGTAATCTCTCCCCTTTTGAAAATGGATTGGGATAAACTATAAATCTTTCCTTTTTTTTTAACTTCGTTGTACCTGATTCATCTGCATTCCTGACATCAAAAACATAAGTTCCCGATTCGAGTTCCATCATAAACCGCGATTTTTCTTCCGTAAATGCAGTAACACCAAGTGCTTCAACTGCCGGCACTTTACCTTCAAAAACGACAATTGAATCCTTTAATTTCGGGATGTACATTGTAGCACTGGTATTTGCAGGAATAGTAACTGTAAAGCGGTAGTTTCCATCCGGTTTACGTTCCCATTTACTTTTAATCTTCCCATAATACGACCCAAAACAAGCTTCAACTAAGTTTATCCTTTCTGCAGCTGCAACGCTCCTCAGGTCGGGCATCGGTTGTAAAACAAAGTGTTTAAAACCCGGATGTTCTTCTTTAGCTTCGATACCCGCCATGAAACGGAACATCCATTCCGAAACAGCCCCATAGGAGTAATGATTGAATGAATTCATTACCGGATCGCCGAAGCCGGAAGCAATCGTGTAAGAATTCCAGCGTTCCCAAATGGTGGTCGCACCCTGATCAACGCTGTACAACCACGATGGATTGTCGCGCTGCAACAAGAGGCTATAGGCAACTGTGTCTACACCTAACCCGCTCAGGGTCTGATTCAATATGCCGGTACCGACAAAACCAGTGCTTAGTTTGTTGCCATTGTTGCGGATTTTCGCTATTAATTGCTCTAATGCTGCTTGTGTTTTAACACTGTCTGGAAAGAGTTTGTTTTGCAAAGCAAGCAGGTAGGCTGTCTGAGAAGTTACCGTAAGATTTCCATTGCGTGAATTAATATACCTGCGCTGGAATTCAGATTTAATATTGTTATAAAGCTCCTTATATTTAAGTGAATTCTGTGCATAAACATCGTTTGAGCTCATACTCAGTGCTCCGGAAATCTTTGCCATGAGTTCGGCCACATAAGCATAATAGCTCACACTTATCAGTCGCGCGTTGGTTTCCTCGTATGCCAGCCAGTCGCCATATTGTGTATCACCACCATTGTACAAATAACCATCGAATTTTCGGGTAGCCATCCAGTCCATAAACTTCTCCATCGATGGATACTGTGCACGTAAAATACCCCGGTCGCCATACATCAGATACACGTTCCAGGGTACGATAATCCCTGCTTCGGCCCAGGCGGTGCGACCATAGCCAACACCCCAGTTGTCGGGCACTACCGAAGGATAGGTGCCATCGGGTTGCTGACTGTCGCGTACATCTTTTGCCCATTTGTTGAAAAACGAAACCACATCGGCATTATAAGCCGCTGCACGTGAGAATATCTGGGTATCGCCCATCCACCCCAGTCGCTCATCGCGCTGCGGGCAATCGGTCGGCACACTCAGGAAATTACCCCGTTGTCCCCACATTACATTGCTATATAACTGATTGACCGATTCATTATTTGTAACAAAAGAAGAATTTTCCTCATTCACATTGCCCACTACTTCTCCTTTTACATATTCGAGTGTTATATCATCCGAAGCATTTATTTCACAATAGCGAAAACCGAAAAAGGTCATAACGGGATTAAACTCCTCACCTGACTCTTCACCTTTCAGCGTGTAACGTAAGGTTGCTTTTGCCGAGCGAAGGTTTTTCAGGTACAGCGTCCCTTTGGCATTATCATTTCCCCGTGAACTTTCACCCGAATCATTCAGCATTTCTGCAAAACGGGCAGTAAGTCTTGTACCACGTGCACCCTTCACCTTAAATTTAATCCAACCCACCAGATTTTGTCCGAAATCATATATCACAGTCTCACCTTTATTGAGCGAAATACTATTCTCTCCATTAAGATTCCTGACCACATTAACCTCACCAAAAGTTGAACCGTTAGGAGTTATTCCCCTGGAAACCGTTATGTCACGGGGTAGTTGCTGCAATTCAGGCCGAACCCTAACCGGTTGTCCGATAAACGCGAGGATGTTGCCGGTAAAATAAGTATGGACATCTGTCGCATTCCAGGTTGAATCATCATAGTCAGCCGAAGTCCAGTTGGTTTCCTTGCGTGCATCGTATGTTTCACCATCATAAATATCGGCCATTCGGACAGGCGAATTGGTACTTGCTTTCCAGTTGGCAGTATTTGTAACGATGGTTTCAGTTGTTTCATCGGTGTAAGTGATGCATATTTTAGCCATAAAGCCCAACGGATGCAGTCCATACTCATTATGAGCAATGTTACCGGTAAACCAGCCAGAAGACACTTCAGCACCCACCGCATTTTGTCCGTTTACAAGCAAAGAGGTTATATCGTAGGTTGAATAAAACACGGTTTTGCGGTAATCTGTCCAACCCGGCTTGAATTCATCTACCACCACACTACCATCGGATTGCGGTGTTCCTACCCTTTTCCCGTTGATGTGCAAATCGTAAACACCCAATGCTGTTGCGTAAATACGGGCTGATTTCACTGTTTTCGAAACGGGAAATTCGGTGCGGAACATCGGAATTCCCTGCGCCGAGCTTTGCAGCACCCGCAAATCGCCACTCCCGGGAGCCACCAGATTCATTTGAGTATTCGCATTTACCACGATGGTATTCGTACCGTCGAAGTCATTCGAACCGTTCTCAAAATCTTCTGTAAAAATTTTCTGTATTCCATTTTCGGAATAAACATATTCAACATTGTCGATATAAGCATGTTCCTGCGCGTTATTATCGCCGGTATACACGCGAAATCCGATGTACCCGTTTTTTAGATCAGCACTGTTATAGGTATCAATCAGCGTATTATCTAAATATGTATTGATAACCTTATTCACCACCTCTATCTTCAGTCTTATTTGGTGTCCAATGAGTTGATCAGTTGTAAACTGAGCAGGCAAAGGAATATCATTTACAAGCGTTACATTCCCGTTTACAAAAATATGGCGGCGCAGAATAGGATGGCTTACCTGATGGGTATTGATTGCCCACATGTGCATATTATTTGCATCTGTGGCGCCAAATATCAGACCCGCATTCTGATTGACCAGCGTCATGTCGCAGGCAAGCATAAAGCTTACCGGATCGGTATCCGCAGTTTTCTCTTTTACCGTTAACCACTCAGCACCCGACCATCCCGACGACATCAATCCGGTTTCAAAGAAAGCTTCTTCCGTGGAAGAAATCTTAGTATCATGCTGGTCCCACACATCCACTGTCCACCAATAGCGGGTAGCAGGAATCAGGGGCATATTCTCACCTTGTATCGCAACCGAGATGCCGGAGCTTATTCTACCTGAGCTCCAAATTGTTGAATTACGGTCTTCGCCCATTAGCCGGATTTCGTAGGCCGTTTGTTTCATGCCCCGCACATCCGACTCCATTTGCCAACTGAAATTGGGATTGGGGATATCAATGCCAACCGGATTCTTCATATATTCTACACGAAGATTCTTAATTACTGTAGTTGCATGTATAGTACAACTAACATACATGAAGATTGCGAAAAAGTATAATCTGATTTTAAACATAGCATGCTATTTAATGTGAATTAGTTAATCTCATTTAATAGACGATTTTAGTTGCTTTTCCCTCTATACGGATAATAAATATTCCTCGACCAGACAAAAGTATTTGCATTTCATTTCCTGTAGCTCGTTTTTGTATTAACCGTTTTCCGTCAATTCCATACAACTCAACAGATGCACCGGGGTTAATCCCGTTCAGGTACAGGCTACCCTCACGGACAAACCAGCTATAATTTGCAATAGCCTGTCCGGGTTGCAGCGCATTGGTTTGTTCTTCTGGGGTTACATAAATACCCACATCAATCAACTGACCTCCTCCTGTTTGCGTACACTTCACCGCAATGGTATTCTGTCCTTCCTGAAGCAGACTTTTATCAAAATCAAAATACTGGTAATCGGTAATATATCCGCTTCGTTCAAGTGCCAGGGTTCCGTTGAGATATATCTGACAATCCTCATCATGGAAAACACGGAAACTTGCTTTAATCAGATTGGCTATATCAGCGCTGTCGATGTTAAACCGCTTGCGGATATAAATCTGGTTTGTAGTCCATTCGGTATTTTGCAGATTCATTTCAGTTCCAAAAGGAGCATTCCCGACTTGCCAGCTACGATCATTAAACTCAACAGCATTCCAGTTAGATGCTGGTGTTTCAAAAGTAAATCTCCATTCCTGTGGCGTGCTTTCAGGGGTGGAAACCGGTAAAATGGCCCTTCTTTCCTGTGCAATCGCATCGAACCAGGTAAAGCGGTCTTCGATAAACTGTTTTACAAAATCA
The DNA here is from genome assembly GCA_034928085.1 of Paludibacter sp. Lineage (GTDB taxonomy): Bacteria > Bacteroidota > Bacteroidia > Bacteroidales > Paludibacteraceae > Paludibacter. The sequence goes on along the minus strand of JAYFPG010000035.1, from coordinate 51,556 downwards.
ATATTCTCCTGATAAGTATTAAACAAGGCGTCTTCGAACCAAACCTTACGGCTTAAGGAATTCCAACGTTGAAAATTTAAAGCTTGTGATTGCTGCAAGTTTGCTGAATTCACATCTAAGAAATCAAGCAGGTGTTGTTTTAAATTATTACTCTTCACTTCTTTCCACAAATGTCTTAACACGGTTTGTGCGGTATCCGTTTTCATGATTTCACGAAACCAGAACTGCGCCACACCATGTTGCATGCTTATTGTTTCGGCATATCTGGGCACCCGCTCGTTGGTCAGGAAAGCCTGATCATAGTCCCAAACCGGACCGAAATACAGTTTATCATCCCCTCTTTTTTTATAACAGGGAATACACCAGTAGGAGTCACAGTTTCCGGTGAGCTCCGAATGCAGGTAATACTTCACTGCGCTTTCAAGATCAATGTATTTCTCAAGGGCTTCCACAATATTCGTGAACAAAAGATCTTCAGTTTGGGCTATGTGATTTTGAATATATGCTTTCTGAAGTGGTACAGCTGTACCTTCATCCGGAGATTTAACCGTGAAAGGCAATCCTCGTGGACTTCTGAAATAGACAGGTTCCTGATCGGCATAAGCATCAATTTCCAGGTGATAACCTCCGGTAATATTGTCTTCGGTTACTTCTTCCGCTGATAATTCATTAATTTCATCTATGTTAATACGTTTCGTATCTATCTGGATATGGTCACTTGCCATAAAAGTGCCATAATAGAAACCATCGAGCACCACATCGACCAATACGCAGGAAGGCGTAAATGCGAAACCCAACGATTTACTGATTTCAAAAGCCAGTCCGTTGCGAAGCAATGTTTTATCGACCGCAAGTGCAATCAATGTCCAGCTTTTTGCCTTAGCTGGCATCCCAAGAAAATTTTGTTTACTCTCGAATTTAATGCGGAAAGGTTTCTTTTCCATAAATTGCCAGGTCGAATTACCCCTGCCACGTAATTCTGCGGGGTAAACCGATGCAGTACCATTGTTTGCAACCGCTACGCTGGCTTTAACATAATCTTCCTTACTTACAAAATCGAAACTGCCATTGGTTTCAAGGTAGATGGTCGGGAGATTGGTCAACTGTGTATAATGCACGTTCTGCGCATTTTCAGCCGTATAGAATTCAAGTTCGGCCACACTGCACCGATGATCCGGATTGACACAGCGCACATAGCGAAACATCTGGGTATTAGTTATATCATAAGTATTGTATTGACCGGCAACAGGAATTTCTGTCACCGTGAAGAGTGTAACTGGATTCTTGAACTCAGGATTATCCGCGCCCTGAAATTTTGAACCCACCAACTTGTCCACCCTGTCGGGCATTGGAAAAACACGAACTTTCTGTATGGCGTACTGCCCTTCCAAATCAAGTCCGACCCAGCCATTTACATCTTTGGCCATGAAACTTGTTCCTTCGTTGGTATCGAAAGCGTTGTATTGATGACGGGTATAGTCGTCATCGGGTGTTGTTGACAGAACCACACCGCGTAATTTTTGGTAACCGGTGAGATCCTGAGCATTAGCCTGAAAGAACGGTAGTATAACAAAAACAGTAAAAAGTAAAACTTGCTTCATGGTATGTTCTTTTATCTTGGAACCATACACCTGACAGGTTTTAAAAACCAGTCAGGTGCGAAGAAATAGCTATTATCAATTAATCAATATTTTTTTCGACAACATGCTCCCATCACAATCAACTGCCTGAATTATATAAACACCGGGTTCAAGTCCATTGACTGCTAAAACAGAAGTTTGGTGCACCTCGCGAACCAACATCCCGGTGGTAGCATAAACTGCTATACTTTCTACCGGTGAAGATGAACGGACAACCTGTAACATCCTGCTATCGTTATTATAAACAAGATTCCAGCTATGTTGATTATTCAATCCTGTTGAGCCGTCGAAATAAGTATTGTCGCGTATTGCTCTGATTTCATCACCTGATAATAATCCCCTGAAAAAATACAATTCATCAATTTTCCCATGCCAGAAACCAGAGGAACCATTCTTATGAGCGCCTATACGAAATCCACCGGTACAAGCCTCAAAGGTCTGTGCTGAAACAGTCAGGTCACGTACTCCGTCGACATAATAGGTAACTTGTTTATTCACCGGATCGCAGACAGCAGCCACGTGTTGCCATTTTCCACGTTCAAAAGAACCGTCGGAGGCAGGATTTTGTCGTCCTCCCAGGAAGTTATTCCATAAATAGCGTACCTGGCCCCCTGCTGTGGAATTTTCCACACGGGAATAAAGTACGATACGTCCTGTACCGGCATTGTCTTTTTGTGCCAACACAATTTCATCTCTGAAATAGTAGCCGTTTTCGACCGTTCCGGAAGCCGGGATTACCGTTGATTCATCGTACACCCATGCACAAACTGTATATTGTGTATTAGTTGTATTTACAATTCCTGTGGTATTCAAATCCAGATATTGATTGGTTCCGTTCAGTGACACGGCATTACCATACTTACCTTCCGTCAGGGATGGAACACTCGCAGTAGTGGTCAATTGGTATTTATTGGCTGTCGAGTCGACAAAGTGATCATTGAAAGGGTAATAAAATGCCAATTCCTTGGGAGTATCGGGTATTTCCGCAGGGACTGATATGCCCATAGCTCTCGCCCAGTTATTCCACAAAGTCCTCATTTCTTTTACTTTATCCGGATATTCCACGGCCACATTATTGGTTTCGGAATAATCATTGGCCAGATTGAAAAGCTGCCATCCCTGACCAACTGCTGCCGTGAGCTTCCAATCGCCGACACGTACAGCACGACCATTTTCGTGTTCCCAATAGAATGTACGTTCGCCGTTCCAAACACCTTCTCCCTGTATAAGCGGCATTAAACTTTTCCCTTCAGCAGGCAATGCCTGGATATTATTGCTGTTGTAAGTTTCCGGATAATTGGCATTAGTAAGTTCCAACACCGTTGGCATAATATCAATGAAATGACCTGGTTGATGGTTGATAGTTCCTTTTTTAGTCTCATTAATTCCGTTGTTCCAGTGCACAATGAAAGGCGTTGCATTGCCGCCATGAAAGGACTCCCTCTTCCAGTAACGGAAAGGAGTGTTAACTGCACCTGCCCATCCATTGCCCAGATAGTTATACGTCAGATTTGACCCCGGAACCCTGGCATTGTGAGTTACCATTTGCCCGTCGCGTGTACGGTCATGCCGGTCGAAGCTGCCGATGTTATAATTTTCTGATGAAGCTCCGTTATCAGACATAAACAGGATTATCGTATTATCATATTCGCCTGTAGCTTTGAGCTTCTCGATTATTTGCCCGATTCCCTGATCCACACAATCAATCATGGCTGCGTGGACTTCCATGTTATCAGCCTGCCATGTTTTATCGTTTTCATTAGCCCAAATCCTCCCTGATTCATTGCGTGCCATAGGTACTTTTGCCGGATCAATCAATCCCAGTTCGGCCATTCTGTTATAGCGTCGTACCCGCAGGGAATCCCATCCCAAATCATATACACCTTCGTATTTGGCGATATCAATGGGTTTCGCATGCAGTGGCCAATGTGGAGCATTATAGGCAACATACATAAAGAACGGTTCCTCCTGAGCAGAAAATTCAGTTATTAAATCAAGTGTTTTATCAGTAATGTAATCGGTGAGGTAAAAGTCATCTGGTATAGAGTCGGTAAATTCCCGGGTTTCGTTATGTACCAGACTGAATGGATCAAAGAAGTTAGCAACCCCCCAGATGGTACCATAGTGCTCATCGAATCCCCTGTTACAGGGATATGATTGCACAGGGGCAAACGGACGATTATTGAATGTATTTTGATTTGAAAGCCAGGCCATCTGGTCAACATTATTCCCAATACCCTCGGTGAGCGATAAATGCCATTTACCGGTCATGGCTGTTTTGTACCCTGCTGTTTGCAGCACTTCAGCGATGGTAACACAGTTATTCGCGAGACTAAGTCCCATACCGGTAATGCCTACTGTATGCGGATAACAACCTGTCAACAAGGATGCCCTGGATGGACAACTTCGCGATCCGTTAAAAAATTGCGTGAAACGAATACCCGTATTAGCCAGACTGTCAAGGTGGGGAGTTTGAATCTCCCCACCATAACAACCCATATCAGAATAACCCATATCATCAACCATGATGATCATGATATTCGGTCTTTGTTCAGCTGTTACAGCCTGTTGCGCCGCAATAACGGCGGGCAACAGGACTGTAGCAGATAAGAGATATTTTTGATGGATGTGATTTTTCATGTAAAAATATCATTTAAAGTGTCAAAATTTGTTTATTTCACAACACTATAGGTGTAAAATGAACAGAAACAGGAGGATTACTCATTAATCGCATTGATTACTTCGAGATTGGCTTTCTTCACCCTTTCAGGAATCAATTTAACTACTTTCCTGTCGTACGTCATCAGCCCATTGATCTCTCCTTCCACATCGGTGGTTTGTGTATATACTGCACCTGAGAAACCACGTTTCACAAAGTCTTTCAGTTGAAGAGCATATTTAATGTACTCGTTAGTAACCTCTTCCGAATTTTTAAACTGTACATATCCCCAGTTGCGGTCAGTACGCCACAGGTGACCTTCAAGCGCCAACCCGATACCACCATATTCTCCAAGCACGTTCACCCGCTTCGTATCGTACAGGTTCATTGCTGGTCCCGGATAATGGTGCAGGTCAAGAATGTCGCCTGTATGATAAAAGTTTCCGCCACTGGCTGAGTTCACGAGACGGGAAGGATCATAATTTTTTGTCCACTCGGTGATTTCCACTGTTTTAAATTGTCCCCAGGCCTCGTTGAAAGGTACCCAAACAGCAATCGAAGGATAGGGTCTGAACGCATCAATAATTTCTTTCCATTCTTTGCGGAAGTTTGCTTCCGACTCAGCAGAACGGTCATTTTCTTTTCCATCGAAATAATTATTCATTTCCCAATGGGGAGAACGGTCACCATTCGGCATATCCTGCCATACAATCACGCCCAGTCGGTCGCAATGGGTATACCAGCGTGCCGGTTCTACTTTCACGTGCTTACGGATCATGTTAAACCCGAATTCTTTGGTTTTGATGATATCGTATACCAATGCTTCATCGGTGGGTGCTGTATATAAACCATCTGGCCACCATCCCTGATCAAGCGGACCGAAATGGAAGTAGTTTTTATTGTTCAACTGAAAACGCATGATGCCGTTTTTATCGCGGGCAGCCGAGAATTTACGCATGGCGGTATAGCTTTTCGCTTTATCAACCACCTTGCCATTTGCCAGCAAACTGATTTCCAAATCATACAAGAAGGGTGATTCGGGCGACCAGAGTTTAGCATCAGGTATGGCAATTTCGATTGATTGAGAAGCAACTGCTTTTGAGACAGCAATCACCTTTTCGCCATCGAGCACTTTCACCTCAACAACATCAGCAGCTTTTGTGTTAGCCGTAGCAACATCTACTTTCACAAAACCTTTATCGATATCAGGAACCGTGTTAACATACGTAATATGCTTTTCGTTTACCGGTTCCAGCCATACAGTCTGCCAGATACCCGTTACGGGAGTATACCAGATTCCATCGGGTCTCACCACTTGTTTACCACGGGGTTGGTATCCGGTATCTGTGCCGTCCCAAACTTTCACTGTCAACTTCTGTTCACCTTTTCCCAAAAAGGGAGTGATATCGAAACAAAAAGGAGTGAAACCACCAGTATGACTTCCTACTTTGATATCATTCACATAAACGTCAGCTTTCCAGTCCACCGCTCCAAAGTGCAAAAGCACATTTTTATTTTTCCATGCAGATGGGACAGTAAAAGTACGTTTATACCACAGTTCATTATTTTTACCCACCTCTTTCTGTACACCCGAAAGGCTTGACTCAACAGCAAAAGGCACCAGTATTTTCCCATCGAAAGTCGCCGGTTCGGATTTACCTGCTGGTAAAATAGCATAATCCCACAATCCGTTCAGATTTTGCCAGTCAGAGCGCTCCAGAATAGGGCGAGGATACTCGGGCAACACTTGCTGCGGGTTTATCTGCTCTGCCCAGGGAGTTTTAATTTTGTCGCCTGCGGGCTTCCACTGCGAAAACGCGTAAGTAACGCAAAAAATCGTTCCGATTACTAAAATTGTCTTTTTCATGAATAAATAATAAAATTGATTTATATGTTGTTTAAATGAAATGCTGGCATCTCCCGGAGTCATCCAGAAACAAAAATACAACCTTAGCGGTTATCGTTAAGGTTACAAATTGGGTTACAAATGAAAAACTTCTTTAATTTTTCTTGTAAGTTGATATATTGATGATTTACATCACCACCTTCACCAGTTCCTGCAAATCATGCTGATACCTGATTACCGCCAGGTATAATCCTGAATCGGGCATTGTAAAAGAGAAAGGCTGATTCGCTTTACATCCGGCAAGCTGACCGTCAATGGTATATAAACTGACATTTTGCACATCTGTACCTTCCACTTTAAATTGATTCCCGCTGATATAAATTTTTGCGCCGGACGGTTCCGTAACGGTTCTTATAGCCGTATTACTCCCTAAGTATGCAGGTTGATAATCCTGACTAACTGTGAGAATACTCATTCCACGGGGAGGCTTCACAAAATCAACTGATGTAATGTATGTTTCCCTTGGATTTACAGTTGTCTCACTTTTATGCGCATGAAAAGCCATCTTCAGTTGATCGTCCTTGTCGCGGAACAGGCAATGATGGCCTGAGCCAACTAAACCATTCGGTTTTTGCAATACCGGGTTCCCATTATATTTTGCCCAACTTCCCTTGAGATCCAGGGTAAATGCATAACCGACACCGTAATTGTGACTTTGGTAATGATTGGCAGAATAGGTCAAATAATAATAGCCTTCATGTTTAATACAGAAAGGACCTTCGGCTATTTTTCCCCAATCGCTTTCCCACCCGCTGGTATTGGCAGTAAAACAAAGACGCCAGGTATTGGCTTTTATCGTTTTATAATCAGATTCAAGTTCGGCCATCCAGATGGCATTTCCATCTGTAAAGCGGACACAAAACAGATACGCACTTCCATCATCGTCAATAAAAAGTGAATTGTCGATGGCTTTATCTGCAAACATCGGTTGTTTTATATCCTGCACAAAAGGTCCCAGTGGCGACTGAGCAGTTGCGACACAAATGTGCTCATCGGCTGAATAATACATATAAAACTGACCATTAAGATAATACACCTCAGGTGCCCAGAACCAGCGATCAGCATAGGAATTATTTTTATGTAATGCCAGGCTTGGGGCTTTTGTCCAGAATTGCAGATCATCAGAGGTATAAACTACAATTCCGTTGGGGTCGGAGGTTCCGTAGGCATAATATTGATTATCATGAAAAAGAATGAAAGGGTCGGCCAAAGGAAGTTTTTGAGTTGCCCATGAAAATATTGAATTCAAGAAAAACAAAATTAAGAAGCTCTTCCTTGTTATTGATTTACCCATATTATTATAAAAAACAACTGTCATGTAATGACATTATTAATATCAGCTTATTTTAAAAATATTATCGCCTTATTTCTATTAAAACAAGGCGATAATATTAATTCCGGGGTTTTATTTCATTTTACCTTCCAGCATTTTAATAAAATACCCTCCAACAACCGAACGTGCCTGAAAGCCCCTCTGTTCGGGTTTATCTGTCCAGTACCAGTCGGTCATCGGCACACGGGAAACCGTTTCATTCATAAATTTATGCATCGGAGCTATAAATTGCTCGAACGTGGCTTTATCCATACTCAAGGTTGCGGTCCACATGATCCAGTCGGCTTTCGTATAAGTTTCGCGATTGTCAAGCGGCAACCCATATTCATTTTGTTTAGTCAGATAATACGCAATTTCCTTCTCAGCAACCTCATCGGGGAATATTCCCATGTGCATCAGCTTATCCCAAACCAGGTTATATTTCTGACTCCAGGAATCTGGCTGATCGAAAGTCAACCGGTAATGTGTTCCGGCATCTGCCATTTTCATCCATTCTTTCGCCATTTGTTTCGCGGTTTGCATGTATTTCTCTGCTGCATCATCCTTGTTTAACATCGATGCCAGATAACCATACGAAGCTATTCCCAAAATGGCTTTTACCGATAAATTGGCATTATGTGCAAAATGACCTGCAAAATCGTCGGTACACAACTGATTCACCGGATCCAACCCTTCTTGTACCAGATAATCTGTCCAGGTAGTGAGCACTTCCCAATGTTTGGCAGCATAATCGGCATTTCCTTCCATCGCCGCAATGGCAGCCGTAAGAATCAACATATTGCCCGATTCTTCCACCGGCATATCACCTCCGTAAGTCTGACCGTTGGCAATTGGGTAAGTTCCTACATCGTGCGCAGCAAACGGTTTAGTCCACCTGCCACTTTCACTGTAGTAAAAAATATGGTTCATCAGTCCTTTCACCAGTTCAGTATTATACAACAGAAACATGGGTGCTGAAGGATACGTAATATCAACTGTGCCAATAGAGCCATTGCTGAAATTTTCTTTTGACAGGAAAAGTAAATCTCCGTTTGGCGCTTCCACGAGTTTGTGTGCCGCAATAGCCTGACGATAAGCCAGGGCACAAAGTTCGGCATATTCCACTCCCCCAGCTATACGGGCATCCTCCATCAATTTCAAATCAAAATCGTCACATTTTTTCAACAATGAATTATATTGCTTATGCGCAGTTGCGAAGATATCATATATATTCTTATCACCGCGACGATTCCAGTACGGACGGAGATTTTCGCCAAAATACTGAATAGAGTACAAGTCGTCGTAACCCAGCATGATTTTTCCGGAGGCTTTAATGGCATTACCTAAATCCTTTGTCAAACACAACCTCTTATCTTCTACTGTGTAAGATGCATTTTCCTTTTCAGCTACAAGATAGAAATATCCCCAGTCGATGCGCAGATCGTCACCTTTTTTTGCCAACACCTGCTGATCGACACTGCCGGTTTTCAAATACACCAATCCATCACGTTCTATTACTTCTGATGTTGCTTGCTGATATGGAGTGTTCAGTGCCCAATTGGCAGAAGCTTCGAAATAAATCTCCACATCGTGCTTTTTACCATCATTCGATTTGGTGTCGTAACTCAGGTAGTTAACCGGTCTGGAAAGCAGATCCAAATCATCCATCAGCAAGGGAGCCGTAAATGTAATGTTCAAATCAACCGGGCCACAAGTAAAAGCATAACGGGTTTGTGTTGCCTGCACATCCACCGATTGCTGTATGGCTGTTTCATCAAACTGCGCAGTATGTTTTTGTGCCGCCAGGATACCAAAATCAAGTAACCCGTTGGCTACTGTATTGTTACAATAAGCTGCCAGTACATTTTTGCCTTCCCTGATGGTTTTCAAAGCTTCATCGGGTATCCTGATGATTGCATTTTTATTGCAACAATTGCAACTTTCCATAATTTTCACTCCATTGAGATAAAATTCGGCATCATCATCATTGGTGTAGGTCAAATAAAGTTCTTTTTCAGTGATATCAACAGGAAATTCCACGATGCGACGCACCCAGACATATTCTTCCATCCAATCTGTTTTTGCAGATGATTCCGTATACTTAGATATCGTTCCAAAAGCGCCTTCACCCGTCTTCCAGGAAGCATCATTGAAATTTTCACCTGTCCAGCCGGCAGCCGGTTTGGTCGTTGTGTATTTCCCTTCCCACTTACCCATTTCAGAAGAAGGAATCAGAATTTCCATATCGGTAATCTCCTTTCCCATAAAGCGATAGGCTTTCCCGTCAACTTTAATCACGCCCAGCAAGGGAAAATCCTTACCTGTCCAGTGTTTGACCGGTGCATCGTACAAATTGTCGGTAAACGCCCATGCACTGGTGTATGGGTCGATTGTCACCAGCGGATAAGCCGGTGGACGAAGGTTGTTTTTAAACTCAGATTGTTGATTGGATGATGTGCAGGATAGGAACAAAAAGAGCCCTGCCAACATAATAAATGGATAAGATTTCATTGAATTTATTGATTATTTTGTAATTATTATTTTATTTTTAATCGTGCCAAGGCTTTACATAAAGCTACAATCTGATTTTACTATTTATACTACCTGAATTGGCATTCACACTTGCTATATAAACCCCCTTTTTCAAGAACTCCAACGAATAAGTATTTTGTTGCTTTTTACCAAAGTCTGTTATTAATTGACCCGTAAGATCAAATATTTTTAAATTTACCATCTCCGGAAAGGGAGTTATTACCTGAATTATATGACTTTTTTGTATGATGTGAATATCTTTTTTTTTTACTGTAAGATCCTTCGCTCCTGAAATTATTGCAAGTTCACGCTGTCCCTTAGGCAATCGATAATAAAATCCCACACAAAAATTGTAAAGCGGATAGGGCTGATTGTAAATGATTTCACCCTGTGCATTCCGTGGTTCATAAGTTGGTCGCAGGGTCCGGTTATTATTCCGGGGATAGATATAATTGCCATTCCCGTCTTTTTTGTCAATATCCACATAGGTAAACACTGCCTGATAAGGATCGCTGTCTCGAAGATTACCTTGCCCGTTGGCATTCTGACCGGCATATGTAATTTCAATATCATCTGTCAGATCGGCAGCACAGGTAATCTCTACTTCATCGTCGCTGATGAGCTCTATACCGGTAATGGTTTGAGTAGCTCGCTTATGGTAAATGAGAAATCCGTTATCCACAATCTGAGGCAATGTTTTGGTATCAATCACCAAGGGAGGCACCGGCACATGAAATTGAACAATCACCTTTTTGGCATCATTCAAATCCCTTCGGATATTTTTGGGTTGCAGAGGCATAAATTTTTCATCCTGAACCATCACCTTGTTATACACTTTCCCGAGCATCTCTCCATACCAGCGGTATCCATTGGCATCGAGGTGACCGTGATTGTAGTTGGTCATCTGATATACCGGACCGGCACAAATGATGTCCTCGTTTTCGTTGGCTGCTTCAAGTTGTGCCATACCAATCTCGACGGTACGCCCGCGAACATATTGTCCACCCGTTTGATAGGTGATAAACAGTGGCGGCTCGGTCTGATCATAGATGCGTTGTGCATCATGCTGCATATTATTTTTTAGTTTGAGCAGTAAATTTTTGTAACCAGTTTTCGTATTATCGGGTTTCGTGCCGGAGGTTAATCCGCTACCTTCCAGTGTGTAGTTCCATTCGCCCTGCAGCCAGAAGATAGCCGGACATGAAATTGTCGATTGCGTACGTGCCGCAGCCTGTTTTCCAAAATGGAGCGCCTGCGTATAAACACCATATAAACGATGTACCTGCGATTCTTTCGAAAGATCTTCAATCGATTTACCACTATCGCCTGTAGAGGTTGCAATGATGCTTTTATCCAATCCTTTCAAGCGAATGTGGTTGGCAGTTGCCATGATGGCAGGTTCAACCAAATCGTTGCCCATAACAATGGAAGGGCGACCCACGAGCGGATTTATCTGGGTATAATCGTGATTGCCGTAGTTGAACCACACCTGTTGCCCCAACATATGCACACCCGGAACATTCTCGGCAGAGAGTGTAGTACCGGCTTCATGACCGGTCGATAGGCTCTGTCCATACATAATCAAGTGGCTATAAGCTTTTGGGTCGGGAGTTGCCACTGCCGTATTGTTCCATATCGTGTTCAGCGGATAAATCAAGGCATTCACAACAGAAGCTGTTCCTGTTGAGAAAACCTCCAGGCTATCGCAGCCGGCAGCAGGATAGATCAGGGTAGAACCAAGCACCGTGTTGTCGGCTCCAAAAACTTCGACACAATTCCGATCGACAAAAATACGCATCCGTAGTTTCCCTTCCACAACAGCCGCTTTTGGAGCAGTTTGGGAGAATTTATCGCGATAACCACCAATCCCGGTCCTGGTACGATCGTTATAAAACTGGTTATTCAGCACATTGTAGCCGATTCTGGAAGAATAGCCATTCCCGGAGCGCACCCGAAATCCTACTTCTGAAGCATTGGCAATATCAAATTCTGCCACTATTTCATATGATTGTCCAGTGAAGTCCAGCTTTTGCGTACCACTTACCGTTAGACTCTCGACTGCTACAACACGGGCTGAATCTCGCAAAGATTCATATTCGGTGAGCGGTGTTTGCTGTAACAGATATTTCCCGTTTGTATCTTTATACAGTGTCAACTCATTCTGAAGTGTCATTTGCCCGTTGAAAGTCCTGTTGCCGTTATCTTTTCCAATTCCGGGTGCACGGAAATTTTGCCAACTGATTTCAATAACACGTTGTGGTTCATCGAAATTTCCCACATAGTAGGTTTGAGTAGCGTATGCATCATTGCCGTAATTCATAATCCCGTCGCTGCCGGTGTATTGGGTATCAGGGACAAATGCCCATTTCCCGTTTACCTGCCTGAAATCTCCTACCTTATAGCCTACTCCGCCACGACTCAACAACCACTTATGTTCACCAGGTTCTCCATTTGCTACAGGCAGGCGCACCAAATCGGGACATTCGGTATGTAGTCCGGGATAAGTTGTTTCAACACGCCATTCGATCAGGTTATCAGATGAATAAATACGCAGTGGTCCGCCGGCAATTACGAGAAACCATTTATGCTGATAACGGAAAACTTTGGGATCACGGAAAGCGCGGTCGTCAATCGGATCTTCCGTCCAATCAATTGATACGCCTTCATGCTTGGTGAAATTACGTCCATCTTTGCTGTATGCGACTGTGACTCTTTCTCCATTACCATCAGCGGTAATAAGTAGCACCATGCCTCCGGTTGCTGAAGGTGTTCCATCCGCATTTTTAAATAAACCCGAAGTGTTATCTTCGTCCACAACTGCTGAACCTGAAAACATCGTACCATATTCATCTGGATACAAGGCCACTGGAAGTTCCGTCCAGTGAATCAGGTCGGTACTCACACTATGTCCCCAATGCATCGGACCCCAGTCGATACCCGGATAATACTGGTGAAACAAATGCCATTCTCCGTTGTAATACACCATGCCATTAGGATCATTGGCCCACCATTGTTTTACCGACCAATGAAACTGCGGACGATCGAATTCGTTGTAATACAAATCAGCAGCTTTACGCCGGATAACGATGATGCGGTATAGCACGTTGGCATAGCCATTGGTGCACGCGAGGGTGATGGTATTGTTTCCTGTATTTAACGGTACAATGCCATCAGCATAAATAGTGTTGCCAATGCTTACTTCGACAGAGGTTTGCGGATTCTTCTTTTCGAAGTTTAACACAACCTGATCTGTCTGATGCGTTACTGAGGTTATGGAAACATATTGGGTTGAGTCGAACATAACATTATGTTCAACATTTCCGTTTAAAGCCTCCAAGGAAAGATTTTTCAGCCGAGGATCATTGTCTGTGTTAATTTTTGTAACATAAAGATTTTGATATGTGCAATTCGCTTTCCAGGAGAGTAAGCCAAGATAATTACCTGTAAAAGCATCGTTTTGTCCCATTACACTGCCCATGGTGTAGTCGGCTGTATTCGCAACCACTTCGCCATTAACAGCATATACGATGTGATTTCCAATTACCGTGACACTCAGGTGAAATTTACGATCGGCAGGAATAGTTACATTACGCTGCCCCACAAGATCAAATGCATCCTGACCGCGCAACCCTGTTTTCTGAAATTTAAAGAGGCGGGTTACACCATTATGAATGTGGATATTGGCAACATACATATTTTTGTTACCAAGGTCATTGGTACTGCCAAAAACCAATGATGCAGCCGATTCACTGTTATTGTTAAACTGAACATCGGCTTCATACACATAACTTTTTCCAGTAGCAGTGCCGGAGACCACAAAACCATCCCCGCCCAAACTGCTACTCGTCAAGCCATTGGCTCCTACAGTCCAGTTCCCCGCATCAAAGGCCAGCCCTTCAATATTGGTTTTAAATTGAAGTGCAGGGTTGCTGATAGGAGTCAGTGCAAAAACAGCGATATTGACTACCAGAAGAAGTCCTGATATAATAGTGCATTTCATGGTGGTTAAGTGTTATCTTTTCTTTTTTTTGAAAGGCGGAATCACCTGCATCAGGGCTGGGATACCACTGGCATCATAGCTTTCGATCTTTTCTATTCCCGGAGCCGGATTGGCGTAATCCTTATAGGTTATATTATTATCTTTCAATCTATTATTCCATCCGGCATTGATATTGGCACGCAACCAGGGCAGATATTGACGCTGGCCTCCATCCTCAATCAGCCGGATGATGTATTGAGCAAAAATCGCGTGATAAATCCCCTGTTCAATTCCATTCTCAAAATGCAGGAATTCGTTCCCACTCATTGCTTTTGTATAATCAGCAGCCAATATCGCGTCGTTGAGATACATTTTATTGCCGGTTGCTTTGTAAAGCATCACCGCGGCTCCGATACAGGTTGCCTGATTGTAGACATGCATTTTCCAGGCCGGATTTCCCGATCCGTGGCGCGAATCGGCTACTCGTCCTGCGTCTTTATCAAACAGGTTGGCACGGGCCCAGGCATATATTTCCAGGCCTTTTTTGAAATATGTCGAGTCGCCGGTAGCTTCAAACAGCGTCATCGCCCCGATGACGGTCGGATAATTAATACAAGCCATTTTCCCCATCGAAGCGGTGGGACTTCCCTCCGGATGTTGCTGGTTCCATGCCCAGTACATCCCCCCACGCACGGGGTCGTAGCTCCCGTTATCTTTCAATACTTTTGATCCCGACCATACCCGTTCGAAACCGGTTTCCGATAACCTGAGCCATGCTGTCTCGCCTGTAATCAAATACGTTCTTCCCAGGGTGATGACCCACCACATGATATCGTCGTAAATAAACCAGACTTTACCATTGTCCCAGTTATACTGATCGTAATATCTCCGGTTACCTTCGAGCAGGGTTCTGAACAACAAACTGTCTTTCTCGCTTCGTGTCCGCAGATAGGCATTTTGAGCGACATCAGCAAAAATGGCCTGTGTCCAGATTGCGGCGACTTTTCCACCTTGGGTAGATTTCTCGTAATAAATACCCAGTGAAGGAGATAGAAACTGTTTGTTGAATGCGTCGTAAGCCTCTTCAATATCAGCATGGGTATATGAAGATGTTTTATTACCAGCTAATGAGCCAGTAAAGTTCAGAAACAAGAAACACAAGATGAGGGGTATTATCGCTCTTTTCATGCTGAAATTGATATAGATTTATTAGTTCCCTGCTTTCCGATCAAAGAAAGCAGGGTTAAATATGCATTATTATTTCTTCAGTATTCTTGCTGTTTGTCCATCAACTCTTATAATGTACGTTCCAGCTGGCAATACAGATAGGTCTATTTCAGTTTTGCTTCCTTTAATATCGTAAACACCTGTACGAACACCCAATACATTGTAAACTTCAATCATTTTGTCGGTTGACTGAATATTGTCAATGGTGAGTAATCCATCGGTAACAGGATTTGGATACAGGTTCAATGATTCTTTCCTGACATCATTCACATTGGTAGCTATTTCCCATTTTGCCCAAAATTCTTTATCTCCAGTGCTTCCCTGAGGAATGGATGTAATTGGAGTTCCGGTAAGTTCGCTGTTATCGTACCAACCCAGGAAGTTAAATCCTTCCTTCGTTGGGAGAGGTAATACAATTGCCTCACTTTCTACTGTATAGGTGCTGTCTGTAATACCGACACCACCATCCAGATTGAAGGTAATTGTATACTCTTCGTTCCATTTTGCATAAAGAACAAGATCATTAGTTACCGGAGTATTAAAGTCATAAGCAGTGGTTAGCAACAAATTAGCATACCATCCTGCAAATTGATAACCGTTTTTTGTTGGATTAACCGGTTCTGTAACTGTACCATCCACTACCTGTGAAGCAACAGCCGAACCACCATTGGAATTGAATACTGCTGTATGAATGTAGGAACCTGTGTTATCTACTTTGATATATTCCACTTCCACATCTGTACTTGAAGCTCCGGTAGATTTACCAAACGCTAAATAAGCATTGCCGTCCGATTCAGGCGCAGGAACGTAAACATCTTCTTCGAACAAGAACAAGTCGTCCAAATAGAAATTAAACCAACCAGTGAATTTTGTATACAGTCTCAACGTGCGATTACTTGCCGTGGTAGAGAATGTGATCGACTGACGTGTCCAATTGATATATTTTGTCGAAAGTTCTTCTTCCCATAAGAGTTTATCACCATTGGCCACGGCTATCCTTCCTCTGTCTCCATAGTTGGAAGTTTTCAACCAAAAAACAAAAGTGTATGTTTTATTGGGTTCAAGCTCTTTTTTGAAGTTCATATTGACCCTGTATGCATCCGGCAACACATCATTAGATAATCCTTCGAAAGCCTGTGCTTTACCATAATCATCTAAATATGAAAAACGAAGCGCTTTACTGCCACTATGCGCCCATATAAGTCCTGTATCAGTGATTTTTTGTTTGTCCTGAAGTTTTACATAGCTTCCCCACATCTCACTATATTTCACAGGATAGTTGTCATCGTTAGCTTCATACTCAGATGCGAGTGCCCATGCATATGGTTGCCCATCGTTACCTAAGTTAACATCCTCGAAATCACCATTGGCTATTAAGTTGGTTTTTCCCTGAATCTGCGTATCAACCAAGGTAGCTTCCGCCATTTCATACAGCACAAAATCATCGAAGAAAATATTCATCCAGCCTCCATGAGTATCTGACGTGCTATAAAGATGCAATGTCTTATTTGCTTCGGAAGTGGTAAACACCAAATCGCAGTTTGCCCACACATTGTTTCTTCCTCCTAATTGATGTCCCCATATAATCTGATCACCAATCTTCACCCTTATCCAACCATAGTCATTCCAATGCGGATTACGATGCCAGAAGTTAAAACGATATGTTTTACCTGCTTCGAGTTCCTTCGTAAAATCAAAATTATTAGCTCCATTGCCTAAAGTAGAGAATCGTACGGAGGATGTTCCACTATGTGCCCATTGTCCACCTAACTGATCATCAGGCTTGTCGTTCTTTTGAATACGTACACTCCCATTCCACATAGGATTATATGCCACAGGTTCATTATTATTTGCATCTGCTTCATTACTTAACGCCCATGCGTATTCAGAACCATCATGATTAATGGTATGATCTTCAAATCCACCATTTTGAATAAGATTTACGTAACCCTCATGAAAAACAACTTCAGGAAAACCTGCTGTTGGATTAGGAGTAGCTCCTACCGTATTAGTTACTTTTTCACGGAAAGTAAAATTATCGAATGAAGACGTAACCTGTTGTTTATCGGCATCACGTCTCCAGCTTGGAAATTCAAAACGGATGGTTTTAGCATCAGCCGGTGTTAAAATAGTTTGATTATGTACCTGCCAAACACGTTCATTGACACTTGCAAACATCGGACGACGCGCTTCGTCACGTCCATCTTCATTAATACCTTTCAGCCCCAAACAACCCTTGTTAAAATCATAGAAAGCACCCATATCACGCCATGCCCAGGGTTCACTGGCAGTTCTCCTGCGGGTAATCGAAATATCATATTCAGTATCAGGCTTAACCGGAATTTCGCGTGTACTGGCCCCCTCAACATTGGTCCAGTCGTTGGTAACAAGTCCGTTGCTATTCATTTCCAGGGCATAATCACCGTAACGTTTTAGTTTTGGATCAGTTACCCTTGATAAAACACCATTACTTGCAAAATCAGGATAGTCAGCATCTTCAAAACCACCGTTTTCGATGATATTATCGAACTGGAAAGTCGTAAGCGGGAAAGTTCCCAAAAGGATATTGTCGCGATAAACTGCTGCCACTCCTAATGGAGAGCAGGCAATACGGAAGATATGAAAACCGTCTCCGTTGGTTATATCCGAAGCCAACACTTTAGTCGCAGCAAAAGGATTTGTCTGCTCAGTGACAGCATTGCTGAGAATACCGATACGGAAACCTTTCCCGGTTTTATCATATCCCTGAATATTAAATGCTCCGGTTTTATCGGCTGCTGTAATTTTGGCTTTAATTTCGAGGGTAAAACCTGTATTCAAATTAAAATCCAAATCCGATTTAATCCATTTCCGCTCCGAAAACTGATTGGCAGCATTCGTCGAAGTAAGTTTCAGCACACCACTTTCAACTGTGGCTGTTGTAGGTGCAGCAAGGTCGTTGACCGTAGCATCGAGTTTTGATTCGTTCCACCCTTGTTCCGTTGGAACTGACGCGCCTGAATACACGGTTACAGGCGACTGTGCAAAGCTTTGCCATGTAAAAAGTGGCAACGCGCAAGTAAAAAGTAACGTTTTGATTCTCATAATATTAAAAAATTTTAATTGATAAAAGATAACTGTTAATAAAATTTGTATTGATTAAGATATAAAGATTTTTCTCACCATAGAATAGCCGTTAATATGAATCCGGATGATATAAATTCCGGCAGCAAGATGTATTTGAGCTTGCTCATTTACAACTACCGCATCAAGCAGTTGACCGGTTGTTGTATATACTTTTGCTGACAACGGCATTGAGCATTGTATGTTCAGGCAGTTTTCACCGGGCTGCAATTGGACTAACCCTTCATACACATTCTTTTGTCCGCTCGTTCCAAAAACAGGAGCTTCGGCTGTAATCGAGGGCGAAGCGGAGGTTACGTAGGGCCACCCACTCCGGTCCCAACTTATTTTATTCAGTAATAAACCTCTCTTGTTGTCAGGATAGTCCACATCCCATCCATGAAAGAAGATCCAGTCATTTCCAGCCTCATCCGATACAATCTCGGAACAATGACCATTACCAACAAACCTGCTGTTAGAACCTACAACGAGTGAGTAACCATTCGACATCATGTTCTCACCCTGCTTGTTATAGTAAGGTCCGGTCAGCGAACCAGAACGACCGACCACGAGTCTGTACGTACTGTTTATTCCGTTACAACAGCTGCCTACAGAAGCAAACATGAAATAATAATCTCCCCGCTTATATATGTATACGCCTTCGAAAGCAGTTCCGGCTACTTGTTGTGGCTGGGGATTCGCCGGGTTTTTAAGCGCGAGTCCATTATCAGTCAGTTCAACATAATAAATTCCCCTGAAACTTCCCCAAAAAAGATATTTCTTCCCGTTATCTTCGATGTAGAATGGGTCGATTGAGTTTTGTACACCAATCTCATTACTTCTGAAAAGCTTTCCCCTGTCGGTAAAGGGACCTTCGGGTTTATCAGCCGTAGCAACACCGACACCACAAGTCCACTCACCTCCCCATACCGACATGGAATAATATAAGACATATTTCCCGTTGATATAATTAATATCCGGCGCCCAAAGTCCGCCATTCGGTTCAAAAGTCGGTCGTGTGGCATTGGTGAAAGCAGTTCCCATCAAAGACCAATCAACGAGATTATTAGAACGATAGATCGGCGTATTCCGGATATCCTCGGTCGCGTACAAGTAAAAATATCCATCAGCTGCACGAATCAGGGTTGGGTCGGGCGTACTGCGTGTAATTACCGGATTCGTATAGGTAACTATTTCGGTGGCAAAAAAGCACGTGCTGAAAACCAAAAATAATATTACGGTAAAGCTTTTGAACATCATTTATAATTTTGTATAAAACCGATATCTCCTATATGGAAAAATATTTATTCTTTAATAAAGGCAACTGTATCATTTTTATCATCTGATTTTATCCTGATGAAGTACATTCCGGAAGTCAGATCCGAAACATCCACTTCACCATCAAATTTCCCGGGTGATTTTACCAGGGTTCCCAACACATTGTAAATGCCAGTAATTTCAATCTCCTGGTTTTCAGAGTCAATCCTCAAAAAGTCTTTAGCGGGATTTGGATAAACCTTTAACGCTTTTTTTTTTATGTCTCTGGTTGCTGTATTTGTTCCATCATCCATCACCGAGATACCTACATCAATGTACTGCCCTCCGTTTGTTTGGTGGCAATGCACAGCCAGGGTATTTTCACCACCCATAACCAGTGCTGATGCAGCGGCAGAGGTAATATCATAGAAAGCATAATCGCCTGTATAACCCGACAACTCAAGCGCCAGCACACCATTTATGTAAATCTTACAATCTTCATCGTGATGTACTTTCAGCATCAGTTTACCCTTATCTAAGGCATTTGCAGGCATGGTAAAATTACGGCGCATCCAGATATTGGCGGTATTCCAAACCGTACCGATAATGGCTCCGGGCGTTTTTTCAGTACCAAAGCCACCATTGCCCGACTGCCACGACGAATCATCGAAGCTTTTGCCGTACCAGCTCAGGGTGGGAGGTTGACTGAGGGTGAATTTCCATGTTTGTTTCTGTTCTTCAGAGGTAGGGACTATTTCAGTATAATATTCATTCTCATTTATAATGCGTTGGTTCACAGCATAAAAATCGGCCTTGTTACCTTTAACAACTTTCCGGTCATACGTTATAAATCCATTCAATTCCATTTCCACATCCGTTATCTCGGTATAAACAGCTCCGCTCAGACCTTTATTACTCTTGAAATAAACGAGCATATCGCCATATTTTGCATACCGTTGAAGCAGTGCAGCATAACTGTTAACTGTTTCATAAGGATTACCTTCCTGCCAGATATGACCCTCTTCATAATATCCTGTACCACCGTATTCTCCACACACAAGAATTTGCGAATTGGTTGAATTGGGTTTCGGGGCAACAGGGGGCGGATAATTATGATAATCGCGAATATCAGTATTGATATTATCGTATCTTGCATCACCTCCACTGTTTATATTGACTAAACGGGATGGATCCAAATCTTTTACGAAATTGGCAATATTGGCTTCATCGTGTGAACCCTGATATTCATTGAAAGTTACCCACGAAATAATTGATGGAGAGTTCCAGTGTGTTGTAATCATGGCTTCGAGTTCGGTCAGGTATGCCGGGCGTTCCTGAGGCGGAACCGGGCGTAGCCGGGTATCAATGTAAGAATTCATCGACGGCATATCCTGCCACACCATTATACCAAGCATATCGCACCAATAATACCAGCGTTGTGGCTCCACTTTGATGTGTTTTCGTATCATGTTAAAGCCCAATTCTTTTGTCAGCTGAATATCAAACTTAAGCGCTTCGTCGGTCGGTGCTGTATATACACCATCCGGCCAGAATCCCTGGTCAAGCGGTCCCATGTGGAAAACAAACTTGTTGTTCAGCATCATTTTTGGATACCCATCCACCATCTCTTTCGAGATTTTCCGCATCCCAAAATAGGTTGAAACCGAATCGAGAATATCTGTCCCGTTTACAAGATAGACTTTCATATCATACAAGTAAGGACTGTCGGGGGACCAGAGTTTCAGTGGTTGAGGCACATTAACTGCAAACCCGTTCACACTGCTTCGGTCTTCCGCGGTTGCTATTTTCACCCCGTTATCGTAAATTTCACAACGGATTTTTAGTCCCCGGATATAAGTTCCAGACAAATATGACGAAACAGTCAGGGTTGCATTGTCGATATCCGGCACCATGCGAATATCAGCAATATAGCTTTGCGGAACCATTTCAAGCCATACTGTTTGCCAGATACCGGTTGTTGAAGTGTACATGATTCCACCTGGATAAAGAGTCTGCTTTCCCCTCGGATAACCTTTAGCATCGGTCATATCGTTCACTCTAACAGCAATATCCTGTGAACCAGTGGTCAGATATGGTGTTATATCAAAAGAAAACGGGTCATAACCTCCCTGATGGGTACCAACACTGGTTCCGTTGATGAATACTTCGCACAAATAATCCACTGCTCCGAAATGGAGTATGATTCTTTGCCCCGACCAATTTGCAGGGACTGTAAACGACCTGCGATACCAAACATTTTCATGATGTTCCATAATTCCCGAAAGAGCTGACTCAACGGGGAATGGCACCAGAATTTCCCTTGAAAGATTACCGGCAGGAAGTGGTTCGGTGAAACTTGAAGCGGGTTGAAACTGCCAGATCCCATTCAGGTTTAACCAGTTTTCACGTACCATTTGCGGGCGGGGATATTCGGGTAAAATTGGATCAGTAGCCTGCAACGCTTCCCCCCAGGGCGACATCAATGTCGCGGTTTTCTTTACATAGGGAGTTTGTGAGACCGCAAACTGCTGAAACAGGACAGTCACACATAGCAGTAAAAATGTTTGAATTTGTTTGTGCTTAGTAATCATGTTATTGAATTTATTGTTATTTGTTCCCTGCGCTCCGGTCAAAGAACGCAGGGAGATTTTAACTTACAACTTACTCATTTATAATTTACAGTTGAATGCGAAAATTACCATTTCTATACTGAAGTAAATCTTAAATGAATAAATTGCAAATTCCGATTTTAACGGTTCATAATCTTCACGGCTTTAACCACTCCGTTAGCAGCCGATTTGATGATATACACACCCTGAGGAAGCGCAACAGTTTGTTTTCCGTTGATGTCGGTACGCTCAACCAATGCTCCCTGCAGATTGTAAATCCAGACTGCAGTAGGTTGCGAAGCCGTCATTATCACATGTCCGGATACTGAATATACTTTCAGGTCATTTTCTCTATCCACGTTTGGAACAGCTGATTCATCGACTTCGAATTCAGCACCAGCTATCGTCCTGAAGATTGGTAATCCACCACCTTTCGGAATACCCCATACAGTAGACATATCCCATCCGGCCGTATGATAAAGCGAATATCCTTTGAAATCATCCAGTGGACGTTTCATTGCACTGGTTGCACGGGCATACTGACCACCACGATTCGGTGCAAATATCGGATCTAAAGTCATATCATTGCGGGTAAAGCAAGTGGTTGAGTCGATAACGATATATCCACCACCATTGAATGAAATGAATTCATTCCCTGATGCACTCAACACTTCCGTAGCCAGCGACACAACCCCGTTGAAGTAGTTTTTACCTCCTTCAGTACGTGCTACTATACCTGCAGCATCCCTGTTATTAGCAGTTAAACGTTCAGCATGAGTAATAGCTACAGTACCAGTGTAGTAAGAATTGATGATGCGGGTATCGCACATGATACCAACCAACCCGGCAGCCTGCCATTCGGTAGAGGTCACCTTACCATCAACGACATAAACATCCTTAATGGTCGACAGTTTTCCTGTTTCCAGCATACCGGCTACAACACCAACATGGTCGCGACCACCAACTTCTGGCTGGTACTCACCTTTATCAAACACTACATGTTCAACTGTGATACCTTTACCGCGGCCGAGCAGGATACCTACATCGGCACCACCCTGAACATAGGCTTCAGTGAAACGCAAGTTCACAAAATGAGCACCGTCGGCATAACCGAAGAGTCCAAGACGGTCTCCACCATTGATTTCAGGACATACAACCGTATGATTCTGTCCATCTATATAACCTTTGAAAGGATTATCTGTATTCCCAATCGGAGTATATTGCTCAGAATATAAGTTAATATCAGCTGTCAGGCGATAGAAACCATTCAGATTATTCTTAATATTCATCCAATCGGCGGCAGTTGCAACATCAACCCAAACAGGCTCTGTAACAGGCTCTTCATAAGTAATATCTTTGGATAACTTATCAGTTGTTACACCCATATCCATGCATGAACCGCCACCGTTTTGTACAATATGAATAGCAAACAGGTTTTCACCTCCATAATTGATTGCAGCTTCTGCTTCAGGATAAATATCAATTGTCACATAGTTTGTACTCCATCCTGTATTGGTGTGAGCCAATACGCCATTGATGTAGAATTCATAATCTTCATCATAGAACAATCTGAAATTCAGCTTATCACCTTCTTCCAAAACAGGGATATTCACCTTCTTACGAGCATATAGTTCGATATTATCACCTTTCCAGGAAGTATTCCAGGGGAAAGAAACTCCCATATTTCCTCCAAAGGCAGAACGACCTTCATTCCAGCTCGTTTCATCAAAACTCATCTCTGTATTCCAGCCGGTAGCAGCAACTACTTCATTTTTGACACCTGACACATATTTCCATAGCTCACCTCCTTGTCCACTGGTTTTAAGAACCGGAGCGGTAATCTTTGATTTCATAAAGGCTGTCGTAGCTTTCAACACACTATCTGCCTTCAAACCAGCCTTGTACACTTTGCGATCATAAGTCATTAACCCATTGATTTCCTTTTCAACGTCGGTAGTCTGAACCATCGCCAAGCCTGCAATACCCGACAAGGTCAGATTTTTAGCAGCATTAGCAAACTCAGATAAACGAGATGCATAAATATCATCATCATGAATATCACTTGAGCTACTCGTATCCCAAAGGTGACCGTCAATTGCATAATTATAAGTACCGGTTACACCACAAATAGAAGCACGTTCATTATATGGATTATTGTGAAGTACTGGTAATGGTAAACCATGACGGGAAACCACATCACCCAATTCATAATTATCTTCACCTGATTCCGGCAATACAAGTCGACCATCATTCAGATTACGGAACAACTTAACCGTGTTTTCAACATGACTCATATTATACCTTCCCCAACCATCATTAAAACCAATCCAGGCAACTACTGACGGGAAGTTACGGATGCTCTTAGTCATAGCAGCTGTTTCACGCAGGAAGTTAGCTTTGCGGGTTTCTTCAGTATTCAGTTCCGCAATAGGCGTACCCACATGAGCTGCAGGAATATCCTGCCATACAAGCAATCCGAGCGAGTCTGCGATATGGTACCAGATAGCCGGTTCGATTTTCACGAACTTACGTACAGCATTGAAACCGAGTTCTTTCAGCTTAACCAGATCGTGACGCATTGCATCATAAGAAGCTGGGGTATACAAACCATCAGGGAAATAACCCTGATCCAGCGCTGCAAAATTAAATGTAAGCTGATCATTTAGATAGATATACGGTTTTTCACGTGTTTTCTTCACCTCTATCTTACGCATACCAAAATATGACGTCACGTTATCAGTTGTTACACCTTCTTTTTTCAAAGCTACAGTCACATTGTAAAGGAACGGTGTCTCGGGAGACCAAAGTTTGGCATTGGCAACAGGAATAGTTATTTCAGTTCCTACGGCTACATCAACAGTCGCCACTTCAGTTGTTCCATCCATTACTTTCACGGTAGCAGTTGCTCCTACAGCATTTACAGCTTCAACCAGCACTTTTACAGCGTTGTTATTAACCGGAGTAAGAACAACATCAGTAACATGAGCAGGACTAACCACTTCCGTCCATACCGTTTGCCAGATACCCGTTACAGGAGTATACGAAGTTGCCCCGGGGGCACGATCTTGTTTACCTGACGGTTGTCCGCCACGGGTTGGATCATATACCTGTACCACGATTTCCTGAGTACCATTCGTATTTAACACATCTGTAATGTCAGCAGAGAAAGGATCAAAACCACCCTTGTGTTCCACCACTTTCTGTCCGTTTACAAATACCACACTGTGCCAGTCAACCGCACCGAAATTAAGCTTCACACGTTTGTCATCAGTTGGTTTATCTATTGTTACGACACGTTTGTAAGCATAAGATTTATTCTGGTTGTTATATTCAGCATCCATGATACCGGAAAGGGCTGATTCTACAGGGAAAGGCACCAGAATTTGCTGGCGATATATGTCGTTTGACTTGTAGGTTCCAAAATCATCTTTTGTCTTCCGTGTATAATCCCAGATACCGTTGAGGTTTGTCCATCCTTCACGTTTGAGTTGCGGACGCGGATACTGATTCAGTACAGGTTCGTTCGCGTTCAGGCTTTCACCCCAAACAGTCATTAATGGAGCTGTTTTCTTTTCATAAGGAGAGCTGAAAGTAGAACCATCGGGAGCATAAGCTCCGGTATTATCAATTTTAATGTACTCAATTTCCACTTCAGCACCTTTGGTATTTGTCTGTTTTCCAAAGAAGAGATGTGTAGCGTCTTCCGGTAATAATTCACCTTCGAATAAGAACAAGTCATCCATATAAAGAACACCCGGTGTGCTTCCATCGCGTTCGGTCAGAATTTGAAGTGCGTGATCCGTGTCATCCGTTGTAAATGTAATAACCTGATTCGACCAGTCGGCATGTTCAGAATTATTAATCGTTTTACGGAAGATTTCTTTTGTTCCGTTTTTCACAACGAGTATCAGGTGGTCGCCACCCCATTTGGCAAAATGATAGGAGAAGAGGAAAGTATACGTTTTGGCAACACCCAGTTCGATAGGCACCGTTTTGATATTGCTGTTGCTACCTCTGTCTTCATTAGAACCCGCGGTAAAGTCACTTCCATAAGTTGTATTATTACCAAAACAGTTAAAGAAACGCAGAGAGTATTTTCCTCGTGCATAGCGATTACCCGCTTCACCGTTAGAAGTTTGTTTATTATACTGAACACGTACGCGTGAGCCCCAGAATGGATGCCAGAAAGGAGCAGCATTATGTTCTGCACTAAACGGAGGACTAAACCAAAGCGGATCATCATCAGCCCTACCACCATAATAAGCATCGGCAGAATATCGATAATTTTCAGGACTTACCATGCAGGTATCGTTACGCGGATCCCCTTCAGGAAAATAGTGTGCACAAGGATTTTCAAAATCTCCGTTCGGGAAAAGATTGATTACTCCTTCAGGAATACGGGAAGCAACAATGCGTTCGCTGAAATGAAGATCATCAAATGCCATTTGATTCACATTGGCATCACTGGTTGGAGTTTCCACTATTAAACGTTGGAAGTTTGCACCACCCTCCATTCCTTTTCTTTCGTAATATTTCCAGTTTGGATTATTTCTATCGGCTATGAAATAGATACTTCTGTCACCTGCGGGGTCAAACCAACCGTTGAAGTCGCGCCATCCTCCCTCAGGATAATTGATTGTTTTTCCCCAAGCCGTCATATCGTACATAGAACCTGGTTTAACGGGAATGAACTCGTTTTTAAAGAAGCCTTTATCCACGAACAAACCATATTTACCACTACGCACATGGGCAGGGTCTGACGAAACGGTCAACGTTCCGGGCTTTCCTTCGTCCATCCACGACCAACCGTGTTCGGCCGCACTTTTTCCATTCTCAAAACCTCCATCCTTCATGATATTATCAAGCTTGAAGGGTTGCAGTGGTAATTCACCGAGCAACACGCCATCACGCCATACACGCACTTTCTCGTCCGGCGCAACTGCCACACGATAGGTATGGAAATCGTCGGTAGTACTTGCCGTACTCAACACACGAACAGTATCCAGTACATTGGCATGTTCAGTAAGCAGCTCATTGGAAAATTCGAGACGGAAACCTTTCCCGCCACCAACACCGGAAACGGTGAAAGCGCCATCGGGAGAATTTACCACTTTCGCTCTGAATTCAACTGTAAAACCAATTGCAGGTGAAAAACCAGTGCGGGTCTTGTACCAGCCTAACTGAGAATACAAAGGGAAACCGAACTCATCTTGTACTTCATTTACTTTCAGTTTAAGTGCCGTTGAAGCAACTGCCGAAAGTTCAGAAGGGTTAACAAGTAAATCTTTTGTCGCTTGTTCCCATGGCATCGTGTTGTCAAATCGCAATTCTTCCCAACCTTGTTCGGTTGGAAGCGATGTACCGTTAAATACATCCACAAGCGATTGAGCCTGTGTCTGCCACAAGAACAGGGACAGACACATCCATAATAAGTAAGTCTTACATGTCCTCATAAACTTAGATTTAAAATTTGTAAATCAATAAAATATTTTTTTTGCAAGCTTTAAAACCCCGCTTGCAAACAGGGGTTTTACCATTCAAATATCTCCTGCTGATCTTCTTCGGGAATCTGTGTATTCCTTCTGCGTTCCAGCGTATATGAACCTTTAAGTGTGTATTTAACCGTATAATTGGGATTCGATACATCTTTATAACTATATTGTAGTTCCATTGTTACCGTACGTATCATCAGATAGGGTTGCAGGGCATCCATTTCTTCCTTGATGTTCCATTTGCACTTCTCCGGTACTGGTGTAAATTCAATCTTGGCACTATCGGCTGTAAATGTAAGCGTATTGTCTGCATTAAATTTCGCCCTCACTTTGTAAGTGGCACGGTCTCTTGCATCTTCCTGGCATAGTCCGGCATAAAAAAATACTGTACTATCATTAACAAAGCGCATCTCACGGGTTGCCATTGAAGTCGGAGTAGCATCACCCTCAGCTGTAATTGTTCCGGCACCTGCCGAATAAGTACCAGAAAAGTAATTAAACGGAATGATACGCATCAGCGTCTTCTTGTAGTGCTTTTTGGGTGAGGGGACATACTCAGAGGTTGAAGTTATCTTCAAAGGAAGGATGTACTTCTCAACCAGATCCAGGTTATTGATTCTAAAATCAATATCGAGATAACCAATATTTTCACCTGCCGGAATGGTTACAGAAGTTCCATTAGGAAAACTGTAATACTGGTCACTGAGCTGACGAAAGAACAGATCATCACGGGTATAGAACATCGTGCGATTGTGCGCAACCAGTGTATCGGCATCCAGATCTACTTCTACCGTTACATTTACATCACTCATTGTTGACCCGCTGATTTCGACCGGGATCTTATAGTGTATGACTCCATCCGGAGTATTGGTATTCAAATAGGTTTCGGTATAGCCGGAGCGTACAAAGGAAACATATTTCTGATACTGTTCAGTCTTCCATTCATCTTCGCAGGCATAGAATGTTATACCCAGCAAAGCAATAACGGTATACAATATTAATTTTTTCATTTTATATTCTTTTTTATTCTTCAAAGGTTTTCCATCCCGGGTTTTGTGTCAGTTTTCTGTTTTTTCTCAGTTCATCCTGTGAAATTGGCCAGAGGTACATTTTCTCTGAGAAAATTGCAGGAACGAGTGAAATTTCATGTGGAGTCTGCCACAAATCTCTTTGTAATTTATCGCTGGCATTATATGTCAACGGTCCTGTCATATCCATGTTGAAACCCCAAACAGGCATAGCTTCTTCCCGTTCAGCATCTCCCCAGCGACGTAAATCGTAATACCTGTGAGATTCACCCATGAATTCGATTTGCCATTCTCTTTTGATGCGTTTGCGCATTTCTGCTTTATCTGCGAAATAGTCATCGGTAAAATCAGTCAGACCAGCACGCACCCTTACAGGACGTAACCCTTTGCTGATTTCGCTCTTTGTCCTGCTGACTGTTATCACACCAACTCCATCGTATGCCGGGATGTTGTAAGTACCACTCAATTCATTCAACGCTTCAGCATACGTAAGCAATACATCAGCATAACGAATCGCAGGTTCAGCTTTTCGAACGCGACCACCTGACCAATCTTCCGGATGGTAATATTTACGAATTCCTATACCAGTCCAGTAATAGAAGCCCGAAGCATCTTTACCATCTCCACCGTTACGGTAAGTAAATACCTGCGTGTAACGTTTGTTATCATTTACATTGGTACCTTCATTCTCCCAGATTGTTCCATTATAAGCTACAGAAGCATAAAAACGAGGTTCACGGTTTGCATTTTGCAATGAAACCCCGGGAGGTAGTGGTGCCCATTTCGTATAATAATCGTAATTACGTGTTGTCGAAGCCTGTGTAAATGCTTTTGCCCAATCAGGAGCTGGCGTGGTAGGGTCACTGTAAAAATACGGACGACCTTCAGAATCCACTCCTTCTTTATAACGATAGAAATCGCTACCATCAGCCATATAATAGGCATCGTACATTTTCAGGGTCAAGCCGTGACAATTCCAGCCTCCCAGCGAGCGGGGCATTTGGTGAATCGACAGGTTATCCATAGCATCACCATATCCACGGGAAAATATCAGTTCCGGATTTGCATAAGCTGTCAGCGAACCATCAAACAATTGCCGGTACGATTCAGTGGGGTCGATATCAGCCCAACCACACCCTTCAGCTCCATCGTTAAAAGGCTGGTCAGAATAACCAACAATAGTCTGAGGCTGAACTTCCCAACTGGAACCATTAGCCACTATTTTACCTCCAGGTTCAACCGTTTTGGGATACCTGTAATAATCGAATCCCAATGCCGAGCCCTGTGCTCCTTTCATATTACTGGAATTACCCTGACGTTTAGGGACACTATACAGTTTATACACCCCTAAATCGATTACTTCTTTAGCTGCTGCAGCAGCTTTTGCCCAGCGTTCTTCTTTGTATTCGGGATCGATTAAGGGAGTTCCGTCATAACTTACCATTTGTTGAGCCCAGGCACCTGTATTCCCATTGTATTGAGGACTGGCACCGAAAAGGTACACTTTTGCTCTTGCTGCAAGAGCAGCTCCTTTGGTCGGCTTTAATATTTCGCGGTTACTGCGCCCTGAAGGTAAATCACGTGCCGCTATAGCCAGTTCATTGGCAATATAGTCTACGCAAACGTCGTAACGACTACGGGGAATAGAAAGATCTTCATAACTTCCGGTAAAATCCACTCCTTCATCGGGCAAAATGGGAATTGGTCCGTATTTGCGAAGCAACTGCCAATAGTAATATGCGCGAAGGAAACGTGCTTCCGCTTTTGTTTCTTTAATATATACGGCAAGTTGTTCTTCGCTCATCTCATCCCTTATATTATCACCATTTACCAATTGATCAATATTGTGAATGTAGATAGATGCATCACGGATTCCAATGTAATTTACCCGCCATTGTTCCTGTAAAAACTGTTCGGTATACTGACCTCCACGATAAATCCGATAAGAAGCCAACTGACCAAACACATAGTCATCAGCCTTTTCACGGTCGGTATAGTACATATCATCCGATATAAAGTTGAACTGGTTGGCATTTTGTTCCTTGATACACACATCCCAGTTGTCGCGATTACGCAAGTGGCTGTATACACCTGCCAGCCACTGTTTCGAGTAGTCCATACTTTCAAACACGTCCTGCAAATCACGCTGATCGTTTAGCAAATGCTCCACTTTCAGGAAGTCGGTGCAGGCATTGAACGAAAGCGTCGTCGTCAATACTGTCAGAATCGAAATCAACCTGACTTTTAGTTTATTTATTGTCGTTTTCATTTTCATTATAGATTTAATTTTATAAACTGATTGTCAGTCCACCAGTAAAACTTTTTGTAATCGGATAAGCCATACCATTACCGCTACCCAACTCCGGATCCCAAAGTTTGAGACTATCCCAAACAAACAGGTTTGAACCGATAAAATGCAGTCGGATACTATTGATATGCCATTTATTAGTAATTTTTTTCGGTACAGTATATCCAATTTCAAGTGTTTTGAACCGCAGGTAAGCTCCGTCACGTAACCAATAGGTTGAAGCCCGGTAATTATTGGCATTTCCGCCATAACTCAGTCGTGGATACTTTGCATTTGGGTCAGGATTACTTTCCGACCAGTAATTTCCTACCATATCTGTCAGAATATTACCCCAGGGGAGTGTATTACCGGCACGTACTTCTGAGAAAGGATAAACAGCCGGACCGTTGATAAAATAGGATGATTTACCGGCACCCTGAAAATGCACATTCATATCAAGACCTTTCCAGGTGGCAGAAACGCCGACACCGTAAATAAGATTCGGCACACGGGTGGAACCGATTGCCACCACATCATTATCATTGATTAATCCGTCACCATTGATATCTTTATATTTAATATCTCCGGGCATGTAAGCACCAAACTCCTGTTTGGGACTGTTGCGGATATCTTCATAACTTTCAAACAAGCCCATTGCAATCAAACCTTTTGCTTGTTCCCAGCGATAGCCCTGCGTCATTTTATAAGGTAAGGCGCTGGCTTCTTCATCAAATTCAAGCACCTTGTTGCGGGTATAAGTAATGTTTCCACGCATGGTCATTTCTACCTGACCAAATTTTTGATTGTAATTGAATTGACCGTCGAATCCCAGGTTCTCCATCTTACCGATATTAGCCCAGGGCTGTGAAGTGATACCCGTCATTTCCGACAAGTGCTTGCGCTGCATATAAATATTACTGCGTGTGTCTTTGAATATATCAAAAGCACCGGAAAATTTATTGTTCCAGAGATTAAAGTCAATACCCAGGTTATGTTTGGTGGCTACCTCCCAGGTCAGGTAATCTGCTGCATATTCGGTAATGTGTAATCCCGGATAAGCAGAAAGATTTCCTTCACTGGCCAAACCACTGTAGTTCGGGCTATTAAGATCACCATAATTATACCCACCTATCGTTCCGATAGCTCCCATGTAGGGGAATCTGATTTCCTCGTTACCTCTTTTAATTTTATTATTTCCTACTTGCCCGTAAGAATACCTTATTTTCAACAAATCGAAAATGAATGTATTATCTTTAATAAAGGGTTCTTCTGAGATATTCCAGGCACCTGAAATTGCCGGGAAGAACCCAAACTGATGACCTGTCTTGAATACCTCCGAACCGGTATAACCTCCATTAAACTCAATAAAATAACGACTTTTAAAATCATAGGAAACCCTACCTGACACACCCTGGTCACGACGGGGAATACCGCGTGCAATGTTATTACCTACATTAGATGTTTCGGCTTGCTCCCGTTGTGCATATTTCACAAATAAACTCACATTGTGTGCATCAGCAAACATCCGGTTGTAAGATAGTTCACCTTCCAGGTTATAAATACGTTCACCCCATGAACTTGATTCCTGTTCCATTAATCTCTCTGTTGACACACGATAGAACACCAGGTTTCCTTGACTGTCGCGACGACGTTGGGTATTGTGTTGTTCCGGCCAGCGTATGTGGCGGATATTATTCCTGCTGTCTGAGTCAAATGCGAAACGACCAACAAAACGTAAACCTTTGGTAATAAAATCAAAGTTCTGTTCCAGTGTGATGTTTGTTTCTACTTTACTACGCCATGATTCATTGTAACCGGTTTGTGTTGCCAGTACCCAGGGGTTGGTCAGTTCACCAGTACCATAGGCTGGTGTTAAACCATTTGAATACTCCAACGGTGTGGCCAATGGAGAGTAACCTACAATCGATTTCCAGATGTTGATTCCGTCACCGTTCACAATCCTTGTAGAGATACTCGAGTTGTCTGCCAAATAGTATGTTTCATAGGTCTGGGCTAAACCGGCACGATTTTGTTTTTCAAGAAACCCCGACACACCGGTACGCAGGATCGTAGTTGGCGTAATGTCGATATCTGTATTCATACGATAATTGTAACGTTCCAGATTACTGTTGGTATTGTAATCTTTTAACGTTTTATCCGTGTTGTACATCCCCCCTTCATTCAGATAACTACCGGAAACGAAATAACGTGCGGTAGTACCACCACCACTCAGGTTGATTGATGCACGGTATGTTCCTGCACCATCTTTAAGTAATACGTCTTTCCAGTCGATATTCGGATAAAGGTCCGGATCGAGGTTGTTTTCGATGATTTGCATCTCGATGTCGTTGTAAAGTGGCTCGAGGTTCCGGGTACGTCTGGCTTCATTCAACAACTGTGCGTAGGTAAGTCCATCAACAAATTCGGGAGTACGGGTACGGGTATTATATCCATATTCCACTTTCCCGTTGATGTTGATTTTTCCGGCATCCCCTTTTTTTGTTGTGATGATAATCACCCCGTTAGCCCCTCTGGAACCATATATGGCAGTAGCCGAAGCATCCTTTAACACCGAGAATGACTCAATATCTTCAATGTTAATTTCGTTAAACGGACGTTCAAAACCATCGACCAACACTAACGCTCCGGAACCGGCACCGAAAGTGGAAATACCACGAATCCAGAATTCAGACTGGTTCGCACCTGGCTCCCCTGATACCTGCATGGAAATTACACCAGCAATATTACCCGCTAACGCGTTGGTAATATTAGCTGTTGGAACTTTCAGTGTTTTAACGTCAACAGTAGAAATAGCACCGGAAATGGATGCCTTTTTTACCGCACCAGTACCTGTAACAACTACTTCATTCAACACATTGTTGTCGTTACTTGCCATTTGTACGTTTATGGTGGTTCTACCATCTACTTCAACTTCTTTTTTATCATATCCTACATAGGAAAATATTAAGGTTGCATTTTTTCTGACTTTTATTGCATATTCTCCTTCAAGATTTGTGTTCACTCCAAATCCGGGTTCGTTTTCAACATAAATATTGACCCCGATCATGGGCTCTTTGTTTTCATCAATCACCTTTCCCGTAACAGTAATGGTATTATCCTGTTGAGCAAAAACCCCGGGGATTATGCCGACCAACAATGATAATATACATATCAGAATTCGTATCTGTTTCATAAATTTATTATTAGATTTAATAGTTATATCTTATTCTACTTTGATAGACCTGATACGACGGTTATCGCGGTCAGCTACATAAAAGGTATTAATTTCATCGTCGTAAATGATCCCAAATGGTCCATCAAACTGAGCATCACGTAATGCACCATCAGAGTATCCCGGATTTTCGGGACGACCAGCATAGGTAGATACCTGTCCCTGAGGCGTAACCTTACGAATACAGTTATTTTCACCATCACACACGTAAAAATTATCATCTTTATCGAAAGCTCCCTGTTGAGGTTGATTGAATAGCGTATTTCCAACTCCTACACCATCCTTAAAGCCGGCTCTTTTCTGACTTCCCACGAAAGGTTGTGGTCTTTCAAATGCCTTCTTTTCGAAATTATATTCCATTTTAGCGATGTAGTGCTGATTTTTACTTACAATATAAGCGAAACTTCCGCTGGGGGCAATCTGGATATTAAATTCCCAGTTATTATCCTGTACAAGGAAGAAAAAATTCACACCCTCTTTTCCGTCTTCATTGAGCTTATCGGCAGTCGGACCACCATAGCGCCAAATCAAAGCATCTCTTTTGAAAGCCTTATAAACCTGTGATTTCTCATACGAGTTGAACCAGTAATCTCCGGATATGGGATGAATGGCACCACCATTACATTGCTTATGATGCATCACAACGCGCCAGGGAACTGACACTCCGGGTTTCCCAAAACGACGTGTAACAGAATCGCGTGGAATTACGATTGTCCCGATATCCCCCCAGCCACCAGCATCGTTTGCAATAATCATGGTATCTCTAATGTAGGCGGAATTATTGGGATCATTGAGCGTGAAGGCAATTGTTCTGGGTCTGCCTACCCCGTTACCAGTACGGAAAACGGTGGAAACTTCTTTGCTGTACATATCAATGAAACGTACTCCATTATTCTCCTCAATCAGGTAGATATTCTTTTTTAATTTCCCGTTATCATCCCTCGGACCGTCGACATCTGTATCGAAAGCCAACCAAAAAGGACTCTGGAATTGAGCCTTCTCAAAGACTCCATCTACAATGGCCGTGTTTCCATCCTGGTCAGTAAATCCAAGAAAAGTTGAAACATTTTTTGAGAAAGTGTAAATTAGTTTCTTTTGAGCAGTGCTGGTTACAGCATTACCAACCTCAACTCTTACAGGAGCTTCAATTACTTCTCCTTCTTCACGAAAATCGTCACCTCTAAGGGATGGCACTACGCAATATAACAGCGTCCCCTCAGGGTTTACCCCAACCACCGCAGCTTTCAGGTTGTTAATGTAAACCTCTATACTGTCTTTGTTTCCTCCGAAATTCTCACCTTCAATCAGCAATTGTGTCGCCACGCGCGCACTATCCGGAGAGAATGACATAACAGTAACCGGTTTTGAAGGATCATGATCAACTATCTTTGTAATTTCGGGATCGACACATGAAGTGAAATAACCCGAAAAAAACAAGATAATAATCATCGACATCATCCTAAACAATGATTTGTTCATGTTTTTCATCTTTTTGTGTTTTGTATTATTAATTTAATGGTTCTTTTATTTTTATCATTTAAGTCACATAAGTTGTTTTTTAAGCTACTTATATGGTTCTTATATGACTTATATGGTTTAATTTTATTTTTTCAGTTTATCAAATAACATTTTCATATAATAGCCTCCTACGACTGAACGTGCTTTAAAGTTTTGCATTTTACTATCATTGGTATCATGAAAATCACTGATGGGTACCCGGCTCACCGTTTCGTCAGCATAACGGTATACTGGTGCAACAAACTGTTGGAAAGTATTGTTGTCCGGAGACAAACAAGCTGTCCATAAAATCCAGTCTGATTTGGTGTAATCTTTCCGAGAATCCAGCGGAAGTCCGTACTTGTGTTCGGCCTGACGCTTCAGATAAAATGGAATTTCTTTTTCAGCAATCCCTTCAGGGAAGATATTCATATCAAACAACTTATCCCATACGAGATTGTATTTTTGACTCCAGCTTCCGGGTCTGTCAAAGGCAAGCTTATAATGGTCACCATCTTCGGCCATCTTTACCCAGGCTTTAGCCATTTCTTTAGCTTCACGGATATATCGTTTCGCAATTTCTGTTTCGCCAAGCATCTCAGCCATTTTCCCGTAACCGGCAACTCCCAGTATAGCTTTAATCGACAGATTGGCATTGTGGGCTAAATGTCCGGCAAAGTCATCTGTACACAATTGATTCTCAGGATCAAGCCCTTTTTCTAACAAGAAGTTAGCCCAGGTAGTAAGTGTATTCCAGTGTTTTTTAGCATAATTGGCATTCCCTTCTACAACCGAAATAGCCGTGGTAAGCAAAATCATATTACCCGCTTCTTCCACTGGCATATCTTCTCCGTAATTCTGTCCGTTTGCTCTCGGGTAATGTCCCAGATCGTGTGCAGGATAAGGTTTGTTCCACCTTCCGCTTTCACTATAGTAAAATATGCCGGTCAACATTCCTTTCAGCAAATCGGGATTATAATAAAGGAATAAAGGAGCCGAAGGATAAGTTACATCAACCGTGTTAATAAAACCTCCGCTATGATTTTCTTTTGACAGAAACAGCAGATTTCCCTGTTTGTCGGTAATTAGTTTATGGGCCGCAACTGCTTGACGGTATGTAAGTGCACATAATGCAGCATATTCATCCCCTCCCGTTTTGCGGGCAACATCAATGAGATTGCTGTCGAAAGCACGGCATTTTTCCATTAAGGACTTATAATCAGTTGCCGCACGCTCAAACGCCTGAATTATATCCACTTTCCCATCGTGCTTCCAGTAAGCCATGCGGCGTTCGAAGAAATATTCAATGGCATATACATCATCGTAACCAATCATCAAATATCCGTCCTTGCCTTCTTTTCCAACATTTCCAAGTTGTTGAGAATAGGCCAAAACCGGTATTTCTTTATCCAGATCGGAACGAAGAGGTGCTGTTGATTTACCGGAGAGTAACTTTCCTGTTTCGATAAATGCATTTTTCATCCCGAAATAATCTCCGATATTCAACATTGTATTTACCCCGTCGCCGGAAGTAAGGTAGGCGTAGCCCCAGTCGATGCGTACCCCGTCGCTCGCACGGATGGTATACGGCTGATCTATCGTTCCTGTCTTCAGGTAAGCTTTACCATTATTTACAACATATTCGGAAACCACGTTTTGCGACAGGTCGTTTACCGCCAGCTGTGGTGTTGTTTCAAAATAGATCTGTACATCATGGTCTTTTTTATCAGTGGAACGCACCCTGTATGAAATATAATTGATGGGAGTTGATACCAAATCCAGATCTTCAGGCAATAAGGGAGCGGTAAAAACCACATCCAGGTCAACCGGTCCGCAAGCAAAAGTATAGAAAGTCTGAGTGGGTAGCACATTTACTGCCTTCTGAATTGCTTCCTCATCAAAACCTTTTTGGTTTTTTCTTTTATATAGATTAAAATCCACATAAGCTCCGCCTGTTTGATTCTGACAATGGGCAGCAATAACATTTTTGCCTTTTCTAAGTTTTTTGCGTTGTGCTTCGCTAAGAACCAACTCTACATCGTTTTTCCATGAATAATCGGTTTTCACCAGACGTTCGCCATTCAGATACAATTCAAAAATGTCATCGTGAGAATACATCAAAACAAGCTGTTCGCGACTCAGGTCATCATCAATATTAAAGGCACGGCGAACCCATATATTTTTAGTATTCCAACGGGTCTTTACCCTGGGCATGTCTGAAGTACCAAAAGCAGCCTCTCCTCTTCTCCACTGGCTATCATCGAAGCTTACGCTATTCCAGTCGCCTGCGGGTTTGTCAAATGTATAGGATGCTGTCCAGTATTTTCCATCTTCAGCCGGGATAACCGACTGCAACGCTGGTTTATCCTTCCCCATAAAGCGATAAGTTTTCCCATCTACCCGTAAAGCTCCTATAATAGGATGATCGGTACCGGTCCAATGCTGAGAATTCCCTTGGTAAAGCTGGTCGAAAGGTGACCAAATTGAAAAATTAGGATCTGATAGTATCAGTGGTACTGCCGGTGCTCGCAATGTGAATTCATGAGCGGGTTTGTAATAATCAATTTGATTTGTGAGCTTACTTTCGGCATAGGATATTTTAAGCGCCGAAATCAATAATACAATAGTAACTAAATCTCGTGTTAATTTCATGTTCTTCATTTCATCAGACTATTAGCGTAATTTAATGTCAGGTCAAAAGTAGAAAACGACTGATTATTTATTGGGTTACAAAGAGGGTTACATGGCAAAAAATACAGTAATTCAGGTCAAAATATCAGCATAACAATCCTTAATCTGTTTTATCAGCATTTCTGAACAAAACAAATTTTCGAGACTATTTAACTGAAGATCAAAAATGTAATTTAAAAGAGAAGACCGGACCTAAAGATACAAAATCAACTTAACAAGGAAACAGTAAATATAATCATCTATTCCTTCCCTGATTGCGTCTCTCCTCCTTTGTATTCCTCACCCGTCAGCATTTTATGGGTTCGTTTGTAGTTTTTCAGGAAAGATTTAGCTTCTTCTTTTTTGCCCAGTTTCTGGTAGGATTTCATACAAATATCGAGTATCTCCTGATTCAGTGCATCTATTGCAAAATAAACAGAAGATAAAAGAATTATTTTTTGATATTGCTTATCTGCATATAAATATATCATGTAATCTTTGAGCAATTGTCCCAGTTTCTCTTCCTCTTTTGCCTTATAATTATCAACTCCCGAATCCTGTACACTTAGCAGGAATGCTCCATTCCGGACAACCGCCACAAGTTGCTCCATACATGCCAGGTAAGACTCCTGTCCCGAGACCTGCTGTAACTGATGCAATACTGACGAATACTCCAGATAATCACAATAAAAAGGTTGCTCAAAAATAAAAAACCACTGATGATTCTGATGAACAAGTGATACTCCTTCGATATCTTCAAGAATATTTCTCAATCTATTGATGGTAACCCCGCGAATATTCTTGGCTCCGTTCACATCCTTATCCGGCCACAATGTCAGGGTCAGATTTTCGGTAGTGATCCCTGCCTCTCCATTTGTATTTAAGAGCACAAGTGAAAACAAAGCCCTCAGCTTCATACTGAAACGATAACTGATATCCATTCCTTTCTTGTCGAAAACGGTAAAATTCCCAAAAACATATACTGCCGACTGTTTTTGTATTTTTCTGTCGTATTCTTCTCCGGGTTGCTTTTGCAAAACATCAGACTGCGCTTTCTTAATGAATGCGGCTTTTCTTTTCAGATGCAAATATCTGATTAAATAGACTCCACCACCGAGCATGAACACCGTGGCAACGATTAAGAATACCCACCAATACGACCTTTGCGAACGAATGGCACGTTCCAGGTAGGATTTTGTGACCGGTGGTGACATCAACGCATATATCTGGATGTTATTCTCTTTATTTTTATCTGAGAATTCACGAACAACGGCATAAAACTCATTCATCTGTTTATTGAAAAACAGATTGACCGAGGTATTCATATCCTCTGACGTGAAATTGATGGAATCACTCATGACTTCATACGATCCATCCTGAATATCAAAACAATAGAGGTATCCTGTTGTTCTCGGCATGTGGTGCGCATAACACAGGGCGTAAAAACTCTTTTTATCCTTACTCAGAATCAGATTACTCCCAGGAACAAATTCCATTTTAGGCAACTCTTTAAAACGCCACAAACGGGAAATTGTTTTTTTACTAATATTCAGTACATGCAGGTCATACAAATTACGTCCGCCATGCTCTTGTCGTCCTGTTTCATTCCCAAAACCACCAAAAAGTAATTTCTCATCCGGATTGACACCATCCCCTACCGCGGAATAATAACGAGGTGTTATCCTGTCCCCGCTGAAATCTATCGTCTCCCATTGCAGTGTTTCAGTGTCATAGCGGGAGACTTTCCCCGAATAGGCGTGATTTGCATAGCCACCGAATTGATATATCTCTCCTGCTGCTGAGAAGAAAATGTTATGGTGGAGATAATTTCTTTGATCTGCATTACCCATGAAAGTAAATGCGAGATTCTCCTGCTTCTCTTCAGACTTTGATGTCCATTTGGGATTAAATATATAACATTGCTGTAAATACGGGTCAAAAGCAGCATCTGTAATCCTGAAATCTGCTGGTAAAGCACCAAAGTTGTGTTGTTCCGTCTGATCAAAACGGGGGTAATAACTCACAATCGCCTGATTATTAATTATCAATATCCGGTT
The DNA here is from genome assembly GCA_034928085.1 of Paludibacter sp. Lineage (GTDB taxonomy): Bacteria > Bacteroidota > Bacteroidia > Bacteroidales > Paludibacteraceae > Paludibacter. The sequence goes on along the minus strand of JAYFPG010000035.1, from coordinate 11,070 downwards.
ATTTTGTTCATCATAGGTAACACTTGCATCATTCTTCACTTTGAATCCGGATTTTTTCTCCCAATAATAATGCTTGTTGATAATCCACCCCGGGTTCTTTACGCGTGCTTTGGCCTTTGATATTTTATCGTAAGCAATTTCTCCTTCCGGTTCTTCCAGCGAGAAATAAAAAGATTTTCCCTTTTCGGATTGTATGCGCAGATTCCGTATCAACATCTGCGGAACATCCAGATTCAGCCCATATAATCCAAATGCAAACTGGAGAAATGATGGGTCCTCAAGCCCAACCGGGGAACAGGTATATGCTGTACCCCTTAATTTAATGGTAACCTTATCTTTCTTCAAATCAAATTTCATATCGAAATGTAAGGTAACCTTTTTATCGATATCTTCTTTGGTGATGGGAATCTTGACCGACTCATGTGTTATCGGACTATGAAAATCGAGATACATATTGTCAGTCCCGTAGAAATTAACAAATACAAATTCGACTTCCTGTCTTTTCTTGTTTATCACGCGGAAAATATGCCCAAACTGACTGATATCCCATATTGACAAATCGAAGCTGACATTAAACGTGTCTTCAAACTTCTGAAGCTTATCGCCAAAAAGAACAAGCGAAGTCCTTCTATCTACTTTCTCTTTGCTTGAAGTAAATAAAAGTCCGCCTGTCGACTCTTCAGCATAAGCATGAAAAGAGTAAATACAGCAGGTTATAATTAACAGTTTTTTTATCAATTGCATGATTAATTTGATTGAGAGATCAACTTATCTTCCATCATTTTAATAAAATATCCACCAAGTACTGATCTGGCTCGAAACGACACGTGTTCAGGCTTGTCGGTCCAGTACCAGTCTGACATCGGAATGCGATCGGTTGTTTCATTCACAAAGCGGTAAAGTGGACTAATCAACTGCTGAAAATCAGACGTACTCCTGGCCAGGGTTGCCGACCACACAATCCAATCCGCTTTCGTATATTGATGCCGGCTATCCAATGGTAAGCCATACTCATTCTGCATCGTGAGATAATAGGCAATCTCTTTCTCTCTAACTTCGTGCGGGAAAACATTGATCTTCATAATCTTATCCCACACCAGATTGTATTTTTGACTCCAGGTTCCTGGTTGATCGAAAGCAAAACGGTAATGGTCACCATCATCGGCCTTTTTCACCCACTCAAGCGCCATCTTTCGTGCCAACGCCGTATATTTCTGTGCAATATCATTCTTCCCGAGCATATCTGCCAATCGTCCATAGCAGGCTATGCCCTGTATCGCTTTTATCGACAGGTTGGCATTATGAGCCGAGCGTCCGGCAAACACATCGGTATTCTCCTGATAATCCGGATCAAATCCTTTTTTCGCCAAGAAATCAGCCCATTGCGAAAGGGTGTTCCAATGCTGTTCTGCATACCTGGCATCCCCTTCCATCGTTGCTATTGCTGTGGTGAGGATGAGCATATTACCCGACTCTTCCACAGGCAAATAAGTAGATGTAACCTGACCGTTTGCTATCGGGTAAATGCCTATATCATGTGGTGCAAACGGATGACCCCATTTACCACTTTCTACATAATAAAAGATAGGATTCAACATCCCTTTCATCAGGTCAACATTATATAGTAAGAACAAAGGCGCAGAGGGATAGGACACATCCACGGTTGCAATGGAGCCACTGCTATAGTTCTCCTTGGAAAGAAAAAGCAAATCTCCGTTAGGGGCTTTCAATAACTTATGGGCTGATACAGATTGCCGGTATGCCAAAGCACACAGTTCAGCATACTCCACGCCACCTGAGCGTATAGCCTCTTTCATTAGCGTATTATCAAATTTATCGCAGGCTTTCTTTAATTTTTCATACTCATTCGCTGCAACAGTGAAAATATCAGAAATGGTTTTGTCTCCGTTTTTATTCCAGTATGGACGAAGATTCTCTCCAAAATATTGGATTGAATATATATCATCATAACCCAGCATAAAATATCCGCTGACCGATTTCTTAACTTTTCCCAATGTACGGGAAAATGCCAGTCTGTTCTGCTCATCTGGTGAAGCCGGATTGTCTTTAGATAAAGTTCCTGAATTGATAAAATCTTCACGCATCGAAAAACTATTTCCAACCCCTGCTCGCGTATTTTCTTTTTCGGCACAGAGATAAAAGTGCCCCCAGTCAATACGTACATCATCCCCTTTTTTACCCAGAATTTGCTGATTCTTGCTTCCGGTTTTCAGATATAATAAATTATTCTTCTCAAATGTTTCACTGACACTTGCCTGATTAAACATATTTAACGCCCAGGCTGTGCCCGCTTCCAGGTATATATCTACCGAGTGGGATTGTGAATCGTTAGACTTAATAGTATAGGTCATGTAATTAACCGGTCGCGACAACAACTCTAAATCATTCATCAGCAATGGAGCTGTAAATGTTAACTCCAGATTGACCGGACCACAAGTGAAATTATAAATGGTTTGCGTCGGTAGTGCCTCAACCGAATTTTGTACAGCCGTCTCAGTAAAACTGGGCTTATTATACACTTCCACGCTGAGTCCGAAATCAAGATAAGCATAACCTCCCCTGTTCCTGCAATAGGCTGCAATGACATTTTTTCCTTTCTGCAACGACAACAGAGCCTCTCCCTGCAATTCATGAAGGGCATTATCCTGACATCTATCAGAGATATTGACGACCTCTTTTCCATTAATATAAATCACGACATCATCATCGTGAGAATACTCAAGAAACACTTTCTGCTCCGACAAATCTTCTTCCAGCAGAAACTCCCGTCTTACCCAAATGTGTTCAGTCTCCCATGCCGTACTGATTTCAAAATTATCACGCATACCAAATACCGCCTTACCCTGCTGCCATTTTTCATCATTATAGTCTTTAGCCATCCAGTTACTTCCAGGACTATCTGTGACATAGCGGGCTAACCAGGCCTCACTCTCACCCATCTGTTGCACTGGTTTCAGCAGGTTGTTTTCAATACCCATAAAACGATATACCTTCCCATCAACCCGAACGGCGCCCAACAAGGGAAATTCTTTCCCTGTCCAGTGCGATGGCTGATGTTGATATAAGGTATCACCAAACAACCAGGCATTCGTATATGTATCGATGTTGATTAATGGATATGCCGGCGCTCTTAACCGGCTTGAAATGCGGGATTCATTTTTTTCTGTACATGCGCAGACAATTAGAATCGACAAAAGAAAAATAAGCTTTTTCATTCTGTTTATATTGTTCATTATAAGATCGTTCACACAATCAGGCTAAAGCCCATAACAGGCATTTTACCAACGCATAGAACGAGTGATTTCCAGTACTGTAGTTGTGTAACCCGACAAAGCAACCTTTCATCATTTACAATAATATTAAAGTTGATGCAGGAAGATTTAATCACCTGATTTATCTACCGGGTCATATAAGTTGAATACAAAGTTATAATTTTTTTTCAAAATCAGGGTGTATTCCAGAAAAACAGAAAAATTAATTATCTGATTATTTCCATCTCAACTTAGTTTGCGCATGAAGCGACATTACATATTAATGATGTAAATCAACAAGAAAAATTTTATGAAATATTACTTCTTGTCTTTTTCCCTAATTTCTGTCCTTCTTATTTTGCCACTGATGGTCTTGGGGAGTTCGTTCACAAATTCGATGATGCGGGGGTATTTGTAAGGTGCAGTAACGGTTTTTACATGCTCCTGAATTTCTTTTATCAAGGATTCGCCAGCTTTATCTTTGTAATCTTTGGCTAATATAATGGTAGCTTTCACGATTTGTCCGCGGATTTCGTCGGGAACTCCGGTAATGGCACATTCAACCACGGCCGGATGGGTCATCAGGGCGCTCTCGACTTCGAACGGACCAATACGATACCCTGAACTTTTGATGACATCGTCTGTACGCCCCACGAACCAGAAAAATCCATCTTCATCGCGCCAGGCCACATCGCCGGTATGGTAGATATTGTCGTACCAGGCTTCTTTAGTAAGAGTTTCATTGCGGTAATAACCCTTGAACAGCCCAACCGGATATTGTTTGTCGGTGCGGATAACAATTTCGCCCTGCTCACCGGCTTCGGCAGCACGACCGTCCGATGTCAGTAAATCGATGTCGTAATGGGGATTTGGAAGTCCCATAGAACCCGGTTTCGGATTGGTCCACGGTGAGGTGAAAATGGTCAGCGTCGTTTCACTCTGTCCGTAACCTTCACATAACTTAACGCCTGTCAATTTCAGGAATTGCTCATATACCGCGGGATTCAATGCCTCTCCGGCAATCGTGCAGTATTCCAGCGATGATAAGTCATATTTGCTGACATCTTCACGGATGAGAAAACGGAAGATGGTAGGAGGTGCACACAACGAAGTAATGCGGTATTTTTCTATCATGGCCAACATGTCTACCGGCGTAAATTTATCATGGTCGTACACAAATACACAAGCGCCCACGATCCATTGTCCGTACAACTTTCCCCAAACCGCTTTCAGCCAGCCGGTATCGGCAATGGTGAGGTGCAGACTGTCCTCATGCAGGTTGTGCCAGTATTTGGCCGTAACTATATGTGCCAACGGGTAAACATAATCCAGCATCACCATTTTCGGATTTCCTGTGGTTCCCGAAGTAAAACTTATTATCAGTGGATCAGAATTCTCGTTGACTTTCTCAATTTTGGTGAAAGCAGGTGCTGCTGCAATACCTTTGTGAAAGTCGAGCCATCCTTCCGGCACAACCGGTCCGACCGAAATCAACATTTCAATGGTAGGCGATTCTGCCCTGGAATCATTGACATGTGATAGAATAGGCTCCTCTCCCACGGCTATTATGGCTTTTATATCGGCTGCATTGTTGCGGTAAACCAAATCCTTTTTAGTCAGCAAATGGGTTGCAGGTATGATGATGGCACCAATTTTATGCAGCGCGATGATGGTGAACCAGAATTCATAACGACGTTTCAGGATTGCCATCACGATGTCGCCCTTTTTGATTCCCAAACTTTGAAAGTAAGATGCTGTTTGATCGGAATGATATTTCAACTCGGCAAAGGTAAATTCGCGGCATTCTCCTTTATCATTCGTCCACAACAAGGCTCTTTTATCAGGTTCCTTTTCAGCCCAGGCATCAACGACATCATATCCGAAATTAAAATTGTCGGGAACAACTAATTGATAGTTCGATTTGAAATCTTCGAAGTCTTTAAACTGGGTTTGTTTGAGGAACTGTTCGAGCATGGCATTACGATATTTTGATTAATTCGGCTGCAAAGGAAATACCTTCATTCAGAAAACTGCACAAACAGGGGCAAAACGTGAAGATATGGGATAAAATGCTTCATAATGGGATAAAATTTCATCCGATCACCGCCAGGAATCTCACTCTTTTCGCTCCAACAGCTTTCATTCCATGGGGTTTTGTGGCATCGAAATAAATGCTGTCACCTTCGTTCAACACCAGGTCATTCCCGGCAATATGCAGCTGCAAGCTACCTTCCAAAACCTGATTAAATTCTTGTCCGGCGTGCGTGTTCAGCGTAATGGGTAAATCATTGGGTTCAACTGTCACTTCAAAGGGAGCCATCTTTGCCTGACGAAATCCATGCGCCAGCGCCAGGTATTTGTAAGCTCTGGTTCGCTCAACGCTTACACCTGTGCCTTTGCGGGTAACAAAATAGGCCGACATGTGCGGCTCCTCCCCCGACATCAGCGTGCTACATTCCACACCATAACATTGGGCAAATTGACAGATAAAACTCACCGGAATATCACTTGTACCGGACTCATACCGGATTAATTCAGCCTCAGTTACCCCGCATTTTACGGCCACATCTTCTACAGGGACATTCAATACTTCTCTTAATCCGCGTATTCTTTGGGCAATTTGTTTGATTTGTGTATTCATAAGCAGTATTAAATTTAATTTTTATTATCGCAAATGTAAGCAATTCTGTTGATATACATAGTTTTCAGGTTCAGCTTTTTTGCCTATCTTTGCAGCCCAAATCAAATCATAGTTATAATGGCGTTACAATGTGGTATTGTCGGATTACCCAACGTGGGAAAATCGACCCTTTTCAACTGTTTATCGAATGCAAAAGCCCAGGCGGCGAACTTTCCTTTCTGTACCATCGAACCCAATGTGGGGGTCATCACAGTACCCGATGAAAGATTGAATAAATTAGCCGGACTGGTGAACCCGCAACGCATTGTCCCCACTACTGTCGAGATTGTGGATATTGCAGGGTTAGTGAAAGGCGCCAGTAAAGGGGAAGGTCTCGGGAATAAATTTTTAGCCAACATCCGTGAAACAGATGCCATCATCCACGTTTTGCGTTGCTTCGAAAATGATAATATCGTGCATGTCGATGGCAGCATCAATCCGGTGAGAGACAAGGAAATCATCGACACGGAATTGCAACTAAAAGACCTTGAAACGGTTGAAAGCCGCATCAATAAAGTCCAGAAACAAGCGCAAACAGGTGGTGATAAAACGGCTAAAATCGTGTACGACATCCTGTTGAAATACCGCGAGGCTTTGTTGCAGGGCAAATCAGCCCGTACGGTTATCCTCGACAAAGCAGAAAGACCCTATGTCAAGGATCTGTTCCTGCTTACCGACAAACCGGTGATGTATATCTGCAATGTAGATGAAGCATCGGCAGTAAATGGTAATACCTATGTAAATGCCGTCAGAGAGGCTGTAAAAGATGAAAATGCAGAAATACTTATTGTAGCGGCAGCAACTGAAGCTGACATTGCAGAACTGGAAACCTACGAAGAACGTCAGATGTTCCTCGAAGAAGTCGGTTTAACTGAATCTGGTGTTGCCCGATTAATTAAATCAGCATATAAATTACTGAACCTGCAAACCTATTTCACAGCCGGTGTTCAGGAAGTGAGAGCCTGGACTTTCCACGAAGGATGGAAAGCGCCCCAATGTGCCGGAGTTATTCATACCGATTTCGAAAAAGGGTTTATACGCGCCGAAGTCATTAAATACGATGATTTTATCACCCTGGGATCTGAAGCTGCCTGTAAAGAAGCAGGTAAAATGAACGTGGAAGGTAAGGATTATGTGGTTCAGGACGGTGACATCATGCACTTCAGATTTAATGTGTAAAGTAATTCCAGAAGACAAATAACATCACAAAACGACAAGGCACTGATCTTTTTACAGATTCAGTGCCTTGTTTTTTTACTTCTCAGGAAAGCAAATTACGTAAACTCACAAACCATTTCATCGGTTAAGTGATTTCATTTAAGTCAGTAAAGTTCAATAAAATGTTGTATAATTCGGCACAAAGATACAGAAATAACATCTTATATGCAAATGCAATAACTTTTGTTTATTGAAATCACAGAAAAACTACACTAATACGCCATATTAATCATAACATAGGTATTATATTAATTGAACTCCAAAATGCAATTTCAGTTCAATTACTTTAATTCAATACAACGATCGATGATTTCCTGATCCACCCCTGCATCTCTTAAGCGCTGCGCAATCTGATGTTTCTCCTGCTGGTGTTTTAATTCCGAGAAAAACAAAGAAATTAGCTGGTCAAGCGCCGCATCAAGCCTTTTCTTTCCTGATCTTGAAGAAAAATCAACATCACAGAATTTTGAGATGTTTTGATGCATAATCAGGTAATAAACGCCCGAGATACACAAAGCTGTGAGTACATTGATATCAAGTCCTGACCCTTCAAAACGCTTCTCCAACAATTGAATTAAGGATTTGTTCAGTGTTTCGCGCTGAATAGCTGTTCTGCGTGTTACCGGATTTTCATCAGACAATTCCCAAATTAACAATCGCTGCATGATTTTGTTACCATAGAGCTCTTTTGCCAGATTTTGAATAATCCATTTAAACGCATCTTCGTCACTCAGATCTCTCGGCATCTTCAATGCAACACTCCCAAACCAGTAATCGTACTTTCTGGTATAATCTTCGAATAACGCATCGAGGTTATTGTATCTGCGATAGAACACAGATGCCTCAATTTTTGCCCGTTGAGCAATTTCCTTCAGGGTAACCCTCCCGAAACCAAAATCTTCGATTACAGAGGTTACCGCATCAAGCACATCTTTCTCAACATTCTTCTTGGTACGACGGGGCCTTCTTGTTTTTTTTACTTCTTCAGTCATCTTCTAATTCTCCTAAATTTCAACGAATTAATCATTCATTTCGATGCAAAGATATAAAGTTTATTGAAACAATTCAACTCTATTAAAAAAATAATTTGTGCTCGTTATTTTCGAAAAACAATCATAACGACCGGAAAACCAGCATCGCAATTGAATATCATAACTGAATATATCCTACTGCTGATTCAAAAAACTCAAAATTAATTTTGGTGATTCGCACAAAAACATTACCTTTGCACACGCAAAAAACAAAAATGGCTCCGTAGCTCAACTGTATAGAGCATCTGACTACGGATCAGAAGGTTAAAGGTTAGAATCCTTTCGGAGTCACAAGTGCAACAAATGCCCTGTAAATATTTTATTTACAGGGCATTTTCATTTTCCGGAGTATCGTGATTTTAGCGTAAAACAAAAAAGCGCCACAATTATTCATTGCAGCGCTTTTTTGTTTTCAAGGTGGTGCCACCAGGAATCGAACCGGGGACACAAGGATTTTCAGTCCTTTGCTCTACCAACTGAGCTATGGCACCTTGCTTTTGCGGGTGCAAATATACGGCGAATTTTCAATTTGGCAAATTCTTTTCGAAAAAAAATCGTATTTTTGCAAGAAACCTTATAAAATATATGGCGCTAAATTTCGACCTATTCTTACTTGTGGCCTCTATACTTCTGTTCCTCAGCTTAATCGCCGGGAAAACAGGCTATCGTTTTGGCGTACCTACGTTATTGTTGTTTCTTTTTATCGGCATCATTGCCGGAAGCGGAGGACTGGGACTCCAGTTCAGCTCCCCGGACATAGCCCAGTATATAGGCGTGGTTGCCCTCAACATCATCCTTTTCTCTGGAGGGTTGGATACGCGTATATCAGAACTTAAACCTATCGCGGTGCAAGGTGTCCTTATGGCAACGGTCGGCGTGCTTATCACTGCGCTGACTACCGGATTCTTTATTTACTGGATAACCAACAATATCCTGCAAAGTGTTACCTTTAGTCTTTTTGAATCTCTTCTACTCGCAGGAATTATGTCTTCAACCGATTCGGCATCGGTTTTTTCAATCCTAAGATCAAAGAATTTATCGTTAAAACAAAACCTGAGACCTTTGTTGGAGCTCGAAAGCGGTAGTAACGATCCCATGGCCTTCATGATTACCATCGTGATGTTACAGCTACTTACCCTGCCCGAAATCAGCGGGTGGATTGTATTACTGAAATTCTTGCAGCAGTTAGTCTTTGGGGCTGCTCTGGGTTATTTCCTGGGCAAGTTCGCTGTCCGCCTCATCAATAAAATTAATCTTGACAACGATGCGTTGTACTCAGTCCTGATGCTAACTATCATGTTCTTCCTCTTCGGATTTACCAGTTTCGTAGGGGGCAACGGATATTTGGCAGTTTACGTGGGAGGGTTGATTATTGGTAATCATCGCGTGGTACACCGCAGAAGCACCATGAAATTTTTTGACGGACTAACCTGGCTATTTCAAATCATCATGTTCCTCACATTGGGATTATTAGTCGAACCCCGGGAGTTATTACCGGTTGCGGGAGTAGCTGTTCTCATTGGACTGTTCCTTATGATTGTCGCAAGGCCTCTCGCGGTATTCACCACTTTTCTTCCATTCAAAAACCTTACTTTCAAAGCAAAATTATTTACATCCTGGGTAGGACTCAGGGGGGCGGTTCCAATCATCTTTGCAACTTACCCGTGGATTAACGATGTACCTCAGGCTAAAATGATTTTCAATATCGTTTTTTTCATCACCATTATTTCTTTGATGCTTCAGGGAACTACCGTTTCCACCATGGCCAACTGGCTTGGACTGACACAAGTCGCTGCTCAGAAAAGAAAACTAAAGGAGTTTGATGTGGAATTTTCAGATGAAATAAAATCGGCCACCTGCGAGATAAAAGTTGATAAAAGCATCTTAAAACAAGGCAATCGCTTACTGAATATTAACTTACCTGAACATACACTTGTCGTAATGGTCAAAAGGAATCAACGTTATTTTATTCCCCGCGGGAATACTTTGTTGGAAGAAGGAGATTCGCTTCTGGTAATTACCGATAATGAAGAAGCCATGCGGGAAACGTACCGCCAGTTGGGCATACCTCCCCTGGAATAGTCTATTTCAGCTGCCTACCAACGACATCTTCAATTATTCCAGGAAAATGAAGATATTCAAGCGCATGCACTTTCTCTGCAACCCTATCGGGAGTATCATCCTTCGATACTTCACATGTAGCCTGAAAAATAACATTTCCTTCGTCGTAATGCTCATTCACATAATGAATCGTAATTCCGGACTGCGTTTCACCGGCATCCACGACAGCCTGATGCACATGATGTCCATACATGCCCTTTCCTCCGAATTTGGGTAAAAGCGCCGGGTGGATATTGATAATTCTATCCGGATATGCTTCCAGTATCGGCATGGATATCTTTAGTAAAAACCCGGCAAGTACAATAAAATCAACCTCGTATTTCTTTAATAATGAAACTATTTCATGTCCATCAGCAAACTCATCTCTTGAAAACGTAACCGACGGGATTCCCAGTTTCTTTGCCCTTTCATGCACAAAGGCATCCTGTTTATTGGATAAAATAAGGGGAAATTCAACCGTTGATTTATCGGCAAAATACCGGACAATATTTTCTACATTAGATCCGGAACCGGATGCAAAAAGAGCAATTTTAGGGATCATACAGGGATAAATTTTGCGCAATGTTATGAAAAATGTGCAAAAAACAGTAATTTTTTCAACAAAGTAGAGGTTATGTCGAGAAAATTATTTTACTTTGCAGCGCAAAATTAAAAAACAAATTTTATTTATCAACTTAAAAAACAAAATTATGTCAGAAGTTGCAGCTAAAGTAAAAGCGATCATCGTGGAGAAATTAGGTGTTGACGA
>JAYFPG010000086.1:0-17228 GCA_034928085.1 Paludibacter sp. | reverse complement strand
AGCCGGGTAGTCGGGAATGGAATACGATAGAAAGCGATTCGTCAATTTCATCATTTCCCATTGCGAACCGGAAACTAACAAGTTTCCATGTTCAGGGCAATAGTTCCGGACGATGCAGCACAAAAAAATTAAAAGTCACGGCGTTTGGTATTCAGGAAAATTCAGTCACAAGGGTAACACCGCGGGGCTACACCAAAGCAAGCAATTGCTGCGGAAAGATTTACCTGATTTGCCGGTATCACTTCCATAACAGGAAGCAGATCAGGCTAAACGACCGACCGGAGTTGAAAATGGATCATGCAGGTTTAGTTGCCACGCCTGATAAGGGTAAACATCCGACTGACCCCTAACAAGGACAGGGAGTTGAACCGTAAGGAAACAAGCAGCGCAGTCAGCAAGATGTCAAATTGCAAAAAGGAAGGAGCAAAGTAGTCGTCAGGCACCAGATTTCGAATTATGCTGCAAAGTGTAAGGAAGAGTCGCTTGATTGACAGTCTTCAACCAACCTGATCAGGAAGTAAGCAAGCAATCAGCAGGCAACAGATTTTAAATAATTCTGAAAAGAAAAAGGAGAAATCGCTTGAATGACAGTTAGCAGAAACCTGAAAAAGGAAGTCAATAATCAGTCGCAAGACAGTTTACTGATGACCCGGGAAGAAAAAGACCGACTGAAAAGCCGGAGGTATTCAACCCGAAAGCATTTGAAAATCGCTGTCAGGCAGATATAATAATCAGCTTAAAGACCGGTACGAAACGTGGAACTCAACCAGATGTTACAACACAGTAATCAAAGCAAACAACATAGGCATTTATGCCAGAGAGGGTACCTGCAAAGGCACCCTCTCGTTTTTTATGCGAATCAGGAGTAGATAATTAGTTCCCTCACTTCCGTTCGGGATGACAATTTTCTACTCCTGATTCGCATTATTTATACAAGTATGTAAAAAAAATTACTTCAGCTCTTTATTCAAGCCCATCCCGAAAAGGGCATAATCGTATTTTGCCGGATCATTCGCATCAAACGCTCTCAGATTGGAAGTGATTTCTTCTACTGCTTTCCAGTCGTCCTGCTTGCGTTGCAACAGTCCGATCGACCGCCCGATATTGCCTACATGCACATCCAGCGGAATCATCAATGAAGAAACAGGAATATCATTCCACAAACCGAAATCAACACCTTGTTGATCATGGCGCACCATCCAGCGCAGGAACATATTCAGTCGTTTTGCTGCTGAATTAGCGGCAACCGAAGAAAGATGTTTTTCGCTGCGCTTCAAGTGTGCTGCTTCCAAAAAAATGCTCCGGAAGTGTTTCAGCGCCGCATAAATGCTCTTTTCCTTTTTGTAGCCAGTTGTGAAAACCTGTTCCAGTCCTCCGTGATTCAGATAGATATTTTGCAGCGACTGAACAAAAAACAGGCAGTCGGCTCCGTTGAATGTCCGGTGCACGAAATCATGTAAAACCTCTAAATCCGATGATTCAGCGTGAAGCACAAAATCATAAGGTTTGTCATCCATACGTTTTATCAGCTCCCGGGCATTGCGTATGATGGTTTTACGCTGTCCCCACGCGATGGAAGCCGACAGAAATGCTGCAATCTCAACATCCTCCTTTTGAGAAAAGAGATGCGGAATTTGTATCGGATCCTCATCGATATAGGCGGGAACATTGTAACGCCGGTAACGATCCTCGAGAAGTTCGAAAAGAACGGTTTGTTCGGGCGACATGCTTATTATTTGATACTATTCAGCAAATCCAGTTTTCCTTCGTCAATGAGTTTGATAATCAATTCACCGAAAAGGGTGTTTTGCCAGGCGAACCATTTCCGGGTAAAATTGGTTGGGTCATCCTTGTGGAACGATTCGTGCATAAAACCGGTTCCGGCATCGGTATCCATCAGCATCTTGATGCAGAATTTGATTTCTTCGTCACTTTGACTGGTAAATGCTTTCATCATGATGCTCATGGGCCATACCATATCATAACCGATGTGCGGACCGCCAATTCCTTCTCCGGCTTTACCACGGAAGAAATAAGGGTTGTCTTCGCTCCATACAAATTTACGGGTGTTCTGATAGATAGGGTCGTTGATGCAAACATCACCTAAATAAGGCATAGCCAGTAAACTTGGTACGTTGGCATCATCCATCATTAGTTGATTGCCGAAACCATCGACTTCAAAAGCATAGATGGTACCGTATTTAGGGTGATTAACTGTTGCATATTTCTTTAAAGCAACTTCTACTTCACAGGCCAGTTCATCACAAGACTTAGCCAGCGTGGTGTCATTCGACACTGTTTTCAGTATTTCTGAAGCTTTCCGCAAGGATGTCACGGCGAAGAAGTTCGACGGAATCAGGAACTGAAATGTGGTGGCATCATCGGATGGGCGGAAGGCCGAAGCGATTAGTCCGACGGGATTTACCGGATTACCCATTCCGTTATTCGACATGGTGTCCAACTGACGTTCGGTTTTGCGCATAAAAGTATAGGGACCGTGACCGTCTTTCTTCTGTTGTTCTTTGAAGGTCTGTACCACCAACGCGATAGCCTGTTCCCATTCTTTTCCGAAGATGGAAGTGTCGCCGGTAACTTTCCAGTATTCATACGCTAAGCGGATCACATAGCACAACGAATCTATTTCCCATTTACGCTCGTGCAGTTCCGGTTTCATATCCGTTTTATCACTCATCCACTGATGATCGGGATTTGGATCGTGTGGATCAAGAAATGCGTTGGCATAGGGATCGAGGATGATGCTTTTAAACTGGCGGAGGATGGTTCCGCGGAGCATGCTTTTCAGTTTCGGGTCGTCGTTGGCCAGTTGCAGGTAGGGCCAAACCTGTGCACCTGAATCACGTAACCACATGGCGTGGATGTCGCCGGTGTAAACCAGGGTATCATCGTCTCCATCTTTCGTTTTATAATAACGTACCGTGGTGTCGATGGTGTTCGGATAACAGTTTTCGAACATCCAGCGGAGTCTCGGGTTAGTAAGTAGTTTAGTTATTTGCTTAATTTTATGTTCCACCGCGTCCGACTGGAATAAGCGGTCGCCTGGAGCCGGTCGTTGTGACACATAAACCGTGGTGTTGTCTTTTGGAATGGTTGTTTCCTGTTTGAAAATTGTGGCTTGTACCGATGTTGCTATCAGCAGACAGATACCAAACATGAATACCAGTTTCCTTGAAATCGTTTTTGCTACTTTCATGGGCTTTTAAAAAATAATTATGATAGTTTTTGTTTATTCAATTTCACTGATGCGTGCATACATTTCAACCATGGCAAATTGCGTGAGCAGCCATTTTGAATCATCGCGGATATGTCCGCTCCAGTCCGTGCTAAAGAGACCGTTTTCATCCCGCATGTATTTCCAGGCATGATTCAGGTTCTTTTTAAAATCATGTAAATAAGTTTTATCTTTATCCTGATGATATAATTCGATGAAACCCCTGAACATGATGGCGGTGAACCACACATTTCCCTTTTTCAATAAACGGAAAGTGCAACCATTTTCATCATTAAACGACTGGAAAAAGTATTTGTAAGCGGATGCCGCAATATTCCGGGCATCAGTCAGGTAATACTTTTCTTTTGTCAGTTTATGCAACAATGCAGCAGCCTGCATCATCTGACCGCTGTTGTAGGCATATTTGGTTTTGTCAACTCGTCCATCGAGTTTGATGTTGTCGTAATACAAATAATCTCCCGGATCCTGCAAATTCTTTTTAGTCCAATGATAAAGCGTTTTTCCCTGTTGGAAGTACACACTGTCGCGGGTAGCTTCAAAGAGTTTAAGTGCATACACAGCCCCCGGCGCATTGGAACAAGTGTTTTTGCCGAACTTCTTTTGTTCGCACCAGTAGATACCTCCACCAAGCAGGGTATCGGTTCCACTTTCGATGAATTTCCAGATTTGCTTCGCTTTATCAAGATATCTGGCTTCACCGGTCAACAGATACATATCTGTAAAATCAATACCTATCCAGATATTATCGTCATAAAAACGATCGGAGAGGGGAGCGGTATGGATGTACGACGCATAAGCATCCGGCGATCTTTGCGTGTCGAAATACATTTCCAGTCCCGGCAACACTTTTTCATCAAACATCAGTTTAAATGATTTATCGCGGGTTGTTTCGTATAATGCGCTGACAGCAGATAAACTACCTGAAAAAGGCCATAAATAGGAGTATGGATTCGTCTGTCCTGCATTATCATCACCAGCCAGGTAGGTGGCTGCATAGCTTTCGTTGAAAGGGAAAGTTTCCCGTAACAAGTGACTATCCGCAATGCCGTAATGTTTGAAAATGGCATCGAGGGTTGATTTGGCTCGTTGGGTATTCTCAGGCGCTTTTTTTTCAGTACATCCGGAGAAAACGGGTGCAAGTGAAATCAGAATAAAAGTTGTCAGTAGAAGATATTTGTGTGTATTCATAACCACGGGGGATTTATTTGATTTTGATGAATTTGTGACATGTGGGGCTGCTTGCTCCGTCTGCAAAAGTAAACAAAAAGTAAATACCATCCGATAAAGTTGATACATCCAGTTTGTTATCCGCATTTATTGCTGATAAAACCTCACGTCCCTGTAAATCGGTAATCACCATACGGTTTATGATTGTATTTGTATTTCCGCTGATGAAAAGCTGGTTTGAAACTGGATTGGGGTAAATGTCAAACTTTTTGCCAGCTACCGGATTAAGTCCAGTTGAAACATCAACCAATTGCCAATGAATGCTCGGGTCTTCCGGATTCCCGCTTTGCACGATGCGGGCACCCACTTGTTGCTGGTAGTACTGTTCCACTCCCATAAAATGGGTGCTGTGCTGTAACATGATTTTATAAACATCCTCTGCTGTTGTTTTCAGCGCGATGTTTCGCTGATTCGCATACTGCCGGTAAATGGCCTGATCTAACACTGCCTGATCATTTTCAGCAGCATCGCGTGCCTGTATCGAGCGTTTGCTGAATTGATTGATGATGTTGTAGGTGCCGTTTTGCAGGTGACCGAAACGCCATTTCTGACTTTCGTTCCCGGTAAATTCTTGTTGAACCAAGGCGATTCCTTCTGCATTGCTTTCCTGTTCAATGCCTAAGTATAACCCGCTTTGTTTGTTTTTAATGTAATATATGTTTCCCGCTGGATTTTGGTTGCCGTTGGAAGTTACCGCCCACGAAACGATATTCTTTCCCGGGACAGCGATACCCAGGTCGGTCGTGTTTTCTGTAACCGAAACCGGATCTCCAAGTTGATTATCCTGCTCATATAAATCAATTTTGAAACCTTCCTTGATTTTGATGGAAGAAACAGAGCCCGCATTGATTTGTTGGGCCATAATGGCATAATTGGAGAACTTGCCAATTTCGAAATGAACGCCTGTCCCGGCAAAATCTTTCTCCTGATAAACGGTTACATGCGGTTTCATCTGATTCAAATTCACGACTTCTCCGCCGCCAAAAACATCGGTAATGGCTTTGGCGTAGTTTTTCAGGTTGAAATCATTCGCATTATATACCCACAGGAAACCGCCTTTTACAGGGGTGTTTTCTTTCCAGTAATTCATCTGTGTTTTGATAGTCGCTGTCGAATTGAAGTGCAACATCCCGGCATGCATCGGAATATCCGGACTCAGTACCCAGTCGTTGGGGTTGTTGCCGGCTCCTCCGTCGTAACATTGCAGGTCAATGCGGTCGATGGCGCCCGGGCGTTGTCCGTTCACATTGCTCACGAGACTTTGCCAGAAACTTTTGTTGGTATATGGAGCAATAGTTGTTTTGAAACCAAGGTCGTACAGCATCACATGAAAAGCAGTTGCTGTTTCGACATCATAGGTATGTTCGTCGTCGTTGTTGATAGCGCCAATGGCCGGGATGGCTTCTTTCAGCGCCTTGAAATTGCGGTACAATATACTTTGTTCGCCGGTGCCCTGCGCTTTCACTAATGCCTTGATGTTGTCGTAGGATTTATTCAACCATCCGCCGATGCAGTTTTCTACTCTCATCACCGATGACATACCGGTACGCAGGGCAGTTACATCAGCCACATAATTCGGGTGACGTGTGCCAAAGGTATATTCCCCGTTTGAACACAACAGGGCTTTATCCATGGTCAAGTCGCCATTTGTTTCTACCGTAACATTAAAAAGAATCACATAGGTAAAACCAGAATTTTTCAGGGTGGGTACCGTAACTGTGCTGTCGCGCCGGAAATGACCGCCCACGTAAATACCCGACTGAGCCCAGCTGAGCGCTGTTCCAAGCAGGAAAAGGACTGAAAAAAGTATTTTGCCGATAGTGTGGTTCATAGTGCTTGTTTTGTTGGGTTTTAATTGATGATGATTTTGGTGCTTTTTGTTATTCCGTTACCGGTTCTCACCTGCACGATATAAATGCCTGCTTGTCCGGGTGCCGGTATGCTGGTTTCTGAACTTGTCAGCGTGCGACTGAGCACGCTGGTGCCCGTTAAGGTCGTGAGTTCAACCAAGCAAGTTCCCGGAAGGCTCTCGCCGGATGGTATGCTGATGTTGATAGTTTCATTTTTACCCGTGATGCCCGGATATACGGTAATGCTTTCTGTTACATGGTTTGGTGTGCTGTTGGGCGAAGAAGTAGTTTCTTTTGCATAGGCAACATTAGCACCCAGTCGACCACCTGCTTCGAAGAACATATACCATTTCCCCTGATCATTCTTCAGAAAAACAGGTGCAGCCACGCGTGGGACAGCTATCGGGTCTCCGTTGACATCTTTATCAATAATCACATCCGCAGCTTTCATATATTCACCCCAATGCACTTCCATGTCGAGTGATTCTCCTACTTCAGCCACACAGATATTGCCCGTACTGCCGTGGAAGAAAACAAAATAACGGTCGTTGCTTTTCATGAAAGCGGGTGCAGATACATTGTTTCCAAAACTACCCCAGTAACTTGGTTTGATATCTGTTCCCGGAATTTTCTTGTAATTCAGATCAGGCGATATCAGTGGTTTTTTAATACATGTCCACTCAATTCCATCAGGCGAATGTGCCCAATAAATCTTACGCATATTGCTTTCGGCAATCATCAGCATCAGGATGTATTTGTTGTTTAACCCCGGAACGGCATGTTCAAACACCTTGGCATAACTGGCTTCATTGCCTTTGGTGCCAAAATGTTGTGCATTTAAAATACTGGCTCCGAAAGACCAGTCCAACATGTTGTCGCTGGTGGCATAATGGGTAGTGGTGTTCGGTCCGTGGAAGTACATGAAGTATTTGTTGTACACCTCATTCCACACAACCTGACAGGCCGAAATGTGATCGGCGGTGTTGACATTGCTTCCAGAAACAGCCTTTGTCCAGTTGAGGTCGATGACCGTATTGCGCTCCGTCCAGGGACCATCGAGTGTCGGTGCAGTAGCCAGAAACATACCTCCCGGGTTTTCGTGTGGGGTGTAAAAACGGTAATATCGTCCCAGCGTATCCTGATTGTTCAAAAACTTACCATTGACAGTAAAGTCTTTTGTATCCAAAACAGATGGGAAAATATACTCGTTTGATGGCGCTTTGTATTGGTACTCGTTGATGGCTGTAATAAATCCAACCGGCGTAATCTGGGGAAGCAGTTTCGTCTCAAGGGGTGATATATCTACCACCACATATTGAATGGTTTTTGGCGTTACACTGATGTCGCCGATTTTTCCACCGGGAACAGCCGCTTGCATGAAATACTTCCCGATGCCTACATTTGCCGGAATGGTGAAATTGGTGGTAGCTTTGTTTGACTGCACAGTCGCTTCAACTGCATTTACAATCGTGTTACCGTTTGCATCAATCATCGAAATCAAAACCGGCTGACTGTTATCAATCAATGCCGTATTCACAGTTACACTGATGGTACGTTCGTGGTTTGCAACGTGACTATCGGAGCTGACTTCTACCGAAGATATTTTCGATTTGGAACTGAAATCTCCTGTTCCCATTTTGGCGTATTCAATGTCCATGTTGCAGCGGTGATAACTTTCAGCCCCAAGTCTGAGTATATTTGACCCGGATGCTGATGTCGTCGGGACATTTTCGAAAATGGGGTCATCCAAATCATCCAGATAAACATCGTATTTGGTGTTGTCAGCATGAAAGACAAATCTGTACACATGCCATTCGGCAGTGTTCAGCAGGTATTTTTCATCGTTGCTGTGAGTGACACCCGCTTGTAAGCTGATATAGCCCTGTCCTTCCGTCCCGTATTTCAGGTGGATGGCCATATTTTTACTGTTCAGTCGTGCCGAAATCTGGTTCGATTCAAAACCACCTTCACCCGAAGAGGGAGGGGCGATATCCGGAAAAGTTGTTTTGTTGATAGGATTGATGCGTGCTTTCACTTCAAAAGTATAAGCCGTATTGGAGCTTAAGGTCACCGCTGGCGGTACCAGGAAAGCATAATTATAATTGATGAAAGTATGTGTTTTGCTGATGTTGACATATCCGTTTTCCTGCGTTACAGCTGATGCCGGGACACTCCCCTGACTGCTTTTGCTGAACAACCAGGCTTTGTTGGTGGCGCTGCCACCATCCACGTTCCATGCCGACATGGATTTGTCGAGTATATTCCAGTTTTGAGCAAACGATAAGAAGTTGCAAACTAATAAAATTACAGATAGAACAATTATTCGCCTCATGATTTATTGTTGTTTATTACGTATTTATATGTTCCCGATCCCACCTGATATTCTTTATCTGCGTAAATAGTTGCAGTGGCTCCTGGCGGAATTGTAACTTGTAAAATGATTGAATCACCCTTTCTTTCCCACGAAGATCTGATCAATCCACGGGTTGAGTTGTATTCGGCCTCCACCCATTTCAGTTCATTGGCAAATTGTGGTTTAATCATGATGTGTTGAAAACCGGGATTTTGTTCGTCGTAATTGATACCAGCCAGTACATTGTACATCCAGGCGCTTATATCGCCCATGAACACATGGTTTAGCGAGGCATCCCGGAATTGCGGACTCAGTGTCCAGGTTTCAGCCAGTGTTGAATAACCCTGAGTATCGACCCAGTACCCCCAGGATGGCGCATCGATTTTAACAGCCATTTTATAGGCATCTTCGATGTAACCGTATTTTGCCAGCATGTGGAGTACCGTTTTGCTGCCAATCAGCCCAAAATCTAAGAAGAAATCGTTTCCTGCCACTTTCTTATGCAGGTTTTCTGCTACCTTTTGTACGTATTCCTTCGGCACTATGTCCATATACAGTGCTAATGCCAGTGCCGTTTGCGTTCCGTTAGCATAGATTCCTGTTTCAGCATTAAAATATCGTTCGTTAATGATTGTTTTTAATGCTGCTGCTTTTTTATAGTATGCAGTAGCATCCTTCCCCAAAAGCGAAGCAAACTTAGCCATCAACTTATAATCTGAATAATAATATACGGTTGAGGTATAGTCATTGGGCGTTTGTGATTTATAATAAACCCAGTCACCCAGCCCGAAATGCAACATCCCGTCTTTTTCCTGCGGAAACAGGTAATCCAGGTATTTCTGCATCGTGGGGTAAAGTCTTTCTATTGTCCGGGAGTCTCCGTAGTAGTTGTAAAGGGCGTTCGGAATGATGAATAGTGCCGCATCCCATACTGGTCCCGGCCAACTGCCATATCCCCAGGAGGAAGAAGGTATAATACCCGAGATTGCACCATCTTCCCGCTGGTTGTCGATGAAGTCGTTCATCCATTTCTCATACAGGTTGATGCCGTCGAAGTTCAGCAGTGCGAGATCTATCGCGACATGAGCATCTGCTGTCCAACCGTTTTTTTCGCGTTGCGGACAGTC
The DNA here is from genome assembly GCA_034928085.1 of Paludibacter sp. Lineage (GTDB taxonomy): Bacteria > Bacteroidota > Bacteroidia > Bacteroidales > Paludibacteraceae > Paludibacter. Next base: position 7,421 of record JAYFPG010000086.1, on the reverse strand, counting down.
GGTCGGAATGCTGTGCAAATTACTCCGGTAACTTTGATTGGTAGCATGCCAGATTTTATTCAACAGCGAATCGGAGCATTTGAATTTGCCCGTCTGTGTCAGATCGGTATGCATGAATAGTCCGGTAAGATTCTCTGTTGTCAGTTTGATCGGTTGACTGGATTCGATTTCCACGTATCGGAATCCGTGATAACTAAACTGAGGCTCAAAAACTTCTTCTTTTCCTGTTCCTTTCAGGGTAAAGACATCGGTCTGGATGGTTTCTCCTGTTTTTTCAGGAAAAAAATAGATATCAATATTGCCGGTTTCAACCCGTCCGTTCGGTTTCAGCATTTCACCATGACGCAAGGTGAAGGTAGTTCCGGCAGAACCGGTAATTCTAAATCTGCATAAGCCGGAGAAGTTTTCGCCCATGTCGTACACGTGGATATTATCTCCGTATGACTGCACAGACACCGGCGTGATTTCACGGACAATACGAATGGCAGGCATTTGTTGCGCGACTAACTTTCCGGATGGGTCATCAATTATCCGGGCATATTCCCAGTTTTTATCGTTGAACCCTGTCTGGTTCCATCCCGATTCTTCGAGTCGACCATCGTACTGATCTCCGCTGTAAATATTATTATAGGTATATGCCCCTGTGGCTGTTTTCCAGGTATTGTCGGATTTGATGGTTTCAACTGTGCCATCGGTGTAGGTAATCCTCAGCTCACACAACAGGCGGGGACGGTTACGCCATCGGGCCTTGTCGAAATCCCAGGCGGCTTTGCTCTGGCAGTTGTAAAACCCATTTCCAAGCACCACTCCGATTGCATTCTCGTTTTGTGAAAGGTAAGGTGTAATGTCGTGGGTAACGTATAGCATACTTTTGTCGTAATGCGTATACCCCGGATCCAGGTGATTTTCCCCTATGCGTTGTCCGTTGATAAATAACTGGTAATACCCCAGACCGCTAATATAAGCCCTTGCTGAACGAATGTCTTTTTTTATCCCGAATGATTTTCTGAATAAAGGAGCCGGTTCAAAATCCTGATCATGTTGATCGGTAATCCATTTTGCCAGCCAGTCGGTTTTCAGTAGTTTGGCCATCTCAAAAGAATCGACTTTTGATTTGTATTTATTTTGCTCATTGTCCCATGCAATGATGTCCCAATAATAGGTTTTATGCGATTCAAATGCTTTTTTTCCGGCATAAACACAACGCGAAACCGATGCTTCTTTCTTATCGGAGGACCAAATGTCCGGTTTGTTTTTCTTCAGTAACTGAATACTCGAAGCAATCCTGAGTTGGAAAGCCTCTTGTTTAAAATCCTTTTCTTCTGTTTCGAATTTCCAGCTGAAACGTGGTTTGGCAGCATCTATTCCCAACGGAGAGGTCAGGTGTTCGCATTGCATGTCGGTAATGTGTGCCCGGTGACCGCATGCTGTCAGCAAGACTGATAACAGCATGAGATAAATGAGTTTCTTCATATAAAATGATAGTTGGCTAATCATAGCGAATCTTATTTTTTGATTTCTCTTTTCAGCTTTTCAAAGTCTATTGACAAGACTTGTTTCCCTTTTTTGATTTCTATTGTATAACCATTGAATGCTTTCACGCAGTAAGGGTTGTTGTATTGATATTCGTATCGCAATGGCATCTCTTTGCCTTTGACAACAAAAGGCTCATCCCATCCGAATTCCATTTTTCCTTTCGATGGAGATTCATACTTTACAATCAGGTTATCGGTCAGGATAGCAGCGCCGGAAACAGCTTTGACGAAGGGGTCGAAACTTTTCCATTGTTTTTTACTACCCATTTCACAAATCCAGATGTTTTGTTTTCCATCCGCAATTAACTCATTCACAACACCGTCGTTTTCAACCCAGCGAATCGGATTGCGGGAATAAAGCGCGAGATAACCATCGCCTTTGCGGGCAAACACCCAGCCTGACACTTCTTTTATCTCATCAAAAGCGGCTTTTGGGAAATAGGCGTGTGTAAAATCGTTGTTTCCGCGGGCATTGTAGATACAAATCAACACGTTTTCATGCTGTGCTGCCCGTGGCAACGAAGGATTACCTGACCAATAATTCGGAGAACTACGCAAATTTCTTGACCCGGGGTAGTTGGTGAAAACCAACGCATTGTTGTCGAAAGTAGCCTGCCAGATATGTTGCTGGTATCCGGCGGCGCCTTTGCGGTAGTCCTGCACACTGCTTATCAGGTAGTCGGGCGTGCGATAAGTTTGGTAGTTGGCTTCCGACAAGGCAAAAATATCCGTGCGGGTGTTCAGGACCTTGCCGTGTTGTTCTTTTTCTTCATCGTATCGCTTGATGAAACGCTCATAACTGCTTCTGTTGTATGGCCATACCCCATATCTTTCCGAAATCTTTTTCGACATGTGAATCGAGAGCGGATGGATAAACTCCTGCATCCCCCAGAAGAGGTGGGTGTCTAATTCTTTGTCGTAGGATAAGCCGTATTTTCCGGCATCTTCCACTTCGATGCTCGATCGTTGTTTGTTCAGCATCGGTTTCGAGTAGTCGGTGGCAATATCAACAATCAGGTCCGGGCAACGATAATCCGACAAAGCCAGTGTGACCAATCCCATGGCATATTCATCGAGGAAAACGCCCACGCCAAACACCAACTTCATCAGGGGAGCCATCTGGTGATGACCGTAGATAAGCGAACTCACGTAAGCTCTTCCGTTTGTGGCGCCCAGCATGCCATTGATATTATTCAGCGCCATGTCGAACATCAGCATGTCGAGCAACATCCCGGCACGTGTGCGGATTTTCTCATCTTCAGCATAATCATACAAATTCGATAAAAGCATGACTTCTGCATCGTAATACATCGAAAGCCATTCGCTGAAACCAAAACGAAAGCGGAAATCCATCCACCTTTCCAGTCGTTCGCTGGCATGTTCCATGTGTTCTTTGCCTGTCATGCCACTGGTGAATTTCCGGTCTTTGTAGAGCTGACCGGCTAATAATTCGGCGGTGTGGTACAAAGCCTGGTGGTTTTCGGTGTGATAGCAGCGGTAGGTTGTATCCCGCCGCGGGTCGTCCCACCAGTATTTAAAGTCGAGCAGACAAGCATCAATTTCTTTTTTTAGTTCCGGGCTAAACAAAGGTTTCGTTTTATCCACATACACCATGCGAATCAGTCCGTTGGTGATAAAGTCGTTGCAGTCGCGGTTACGACGAATCGTGAATATGGCTTTCCGGATATAATCTTCCTCTACTTTTTCTCCCAGTCCGGCGCGGGCTACCTGGTTGAAGATGCCGTAAAGTCCTTCTTTGGTGCCGTTGTCGCGAATAAATGTCAAACCTTCCTTTTTACGTTCTTCGTAGGAACCGCAGGGTTTCTGACAAAATTTGTCTTTCGCGGATTGCGTTTGAGCATGTGAGTTAAAGAGAGATAATAAAAATAACAGGATTAAAACAGGTGTTTTCGCGATAATCTTCATGATATAATAAAAAGTTAGATGTTTCAATAAGGAGTTGCAAATATAGGCCGAACAGCTTTTGATGCTGTATGAGGGTGCGACAGAATAGTCTTTTTTTGTGCCAATTGATGTTGAAAAGGCGTTTGTGATAAAATCATTTAACTTTTTATATTGTATATAGATACGATTAACAATTGGTTTGCTTATTTTTGCAACTATGTTTACACGTTCCAACGCATTCGCAACCGCATCGCTACCTAAAACCGTTCAATGAAAAATAATGGAGAAATACCAACATAAATACCGCATACCATCGGCACGGTTGAAAACGTGGGATTACCGATGGACGGGTGTATATTTCATCACCGTATGCACCCACGTCCATCCCCAACGGCACCACCACAAAAACCACAACCCCCGGGGGTATCAAATCAAAAAATCAATTTGGTCCGCAATCAAAAAATTTGGCATCCATTATTCGGGGTTTCAAAATTGGCGTAACCACCAACGCCCGAAAAATCCATGCCGATTTTGCATGGCAAACCCGGTTTCACGACCACATCATCAGAGACGAAAAATCGTTTATAAAAATACAATCCTATATAAACGAAAACCCTATAAAATGGGGTGATGACAAATTTTACAATATGGAGTGACGGGGTGGATGGGAATAATGTGATGAGCCGTATGGATGGGAATAATGTGGTGTATGCGATGGACAGGAATAATGCGATGTAGACGCAACGGTACCGATAATACCGATTGTGTCGGTGTGACCCGGTGGTTGTAGAGACGCAATGCATTGCGTCTCTACAAATTCGCAATTGCCATCGCATTCGCATTCGCAATTGCCATCGAATACATAACCGTCATCGCCATCGAATCCGCAACACATTATCATCGCCTGTGTCAAATAAAAACCCCAGACCTTTTTGAAATATTCCCCGGGTCTTTGTCGGTGAATTGGTGATGTGTTGGGTTTTTATATTTGTTAAATATCCCATTGATAATTCAACATTTGTTCATAGTTTTGGGACAAAATTAAACAACACTTCAACTGTTTAGTCCTTAAATTGAAATTTTATGTGCGAAACGCCTTCATTTACCCGTAATTATCCATGTTATTCATTTATAATGTATTGATGATTTTTTATCAATGCTGAGGCGGAAATATACGAAATACTTGTTTGCATACAGAATGGGGGGAGGGCGTATGGTGAGGTGTTATGTGTAAGGGCAGAAATAAGGAAGTGCGGAGAATAAATGGCGCATTTGCCGCAATTTGTGCGGAATATATTTTGTCATGCGGTGAATAAATTGTATTTTTACCGCAAATTTAGCGGAGAAAGAGAAGAATATGTATTTATACGACAATCAAAACTGGCCAATCTTTGAGTGGAATAGTGAGAAACTATTACCATTACTTGCTTACGTTAGAAATCGACAAGGAAAACTCATTGGAAAAATGGGTGCTTTAGGTTTTGAACTTCAAAATGAAGCAAATCTTGAGATATTGACAATTGAAATTCTAAAATCGACAGAAATTGAAGGTGAATTTCTCGACAGAGAACAAGTAAGGTCGTCAATTGCAAGACGTTTAGGATTAGACATTTCAGGTTTAGTATATTCAGAACGAAATGTCGACGGAATTGTTGATTTAATGCTTGACGCAACAAAGAATTACGACAAAAAACTGACGAAAGAACGACTTTTCAGCTGGCATGCTTCTCTTTTTCCGGCAGGACAAAGCGGAATGTACAAAATAATCACTGGAAACTGGCGTGACGATTCGACCGGACCAATGCAGGTTGTTTCAGGAGCTTTAGGAAAAGAAAAAGTTCATTATCAGGCTCCACCAGCAAATCAGATAGAAAGTGAAATGCGAATTTTCTTCGATTGGTTTAATCTGGAACAGCATGTTGACCCAGTTTTAAAAGCAGCAATTGCACATTTGTGGTTTGTAACGCTTCACCCATTTGAAGACGGAAATGGAAGAATTTCAAGAGCATTAAGTGATATGTTGTTAGCACGTTCAGACGAACAATCGTATCGGTTTTACAGTATGTCGACACAAATACGAAAAGAACGGAATTCATATTATGATATTTTGGAGAAAACACAAAAAGGAAGTTTGGACATAACTAACTGGCTTGAATGGTTCTTGAATAGTTTGTTACATTCGATTGAAAGCTCCGAAAAATTACTTGAAAAGGTTATTTATAAACATGAATTTTGGCTTCGGAATTCAAAAGTATCAATAAATGACAGACAGCGAAAAATACTAAATATGCTAATGGACGACTTTGAAGGAGTTTTGAATACGACAAAATGGGCAAAAATCGGAAAATGTTCGCAAGACACAGCATTGCGTGACATTCAGGATTTAATGGAAAAAGGAATTTTGGCAAAATCTGAACAAGGCGGACGAAGTACAAATTATGAACTGAAAACTATTTGACTGAACAAAGCCCCTGCCCCTAACTGCACTAAGCGCAACCCTATCAGGTGTGCCGCTTAGTGCCATCCGTTACTACATCCACTTATAAAACTCACCTATCAAATAACAGGCAGAGAAAGCAATCACTACATTAATCCATCTTCCTATTTTACTTTCTTTATAGAAATTGTATCCCATAAAAATCCCAAAAATATGATAGAAAAATTCAGGAAGCGTGTATATTGTCAATTCAAAATTGATTAACCTGTATGGCACTTGCACGATTGATGATCCTATAAAAACAAATAGCAAAATGAGATACAAGTTATTTGTTTTCTTTTCGAACTTATTACTTAAAATAAATGTCAGTAAAAAATAAGTTGTAAAACCCAAAATTGAAGGCAATGTAATATTTCCATACATCCGTACTACTGATAAAACTAATGAAAGGATAAAGGAGCAAAGAAAAATAAATAAATAAGTCTTTTTCATCATTAATTCATTTGTTTGTTAATACGCGAGAAACAGATTATCAACCTCCTGTACATTGAATTCTCAATTTCCAGAACGTTGATAATCATATTGTACTAAATTGATTTGTCTTTTCTTCTTTATAATCGCATAAGTAAAGCTTGACACTATATAAAGTGTAAAAGCTAATAAATAATATAGATTTGTAACCTGATTGATAAAATAATCAATGTATAAGCAGGTTAAACATGCGATTGCAATAGCTAAACTTATATACAGCTTAGTAGTTTCCTTTATTTTTTTTGAGCGTTTAAATAATTGACCTGCTATAAAAATAATCAATGCTGCTGCGATTACATAAGAAAGTGTCATAAGCTATGTGTTTTTAATTATTTATACTGCTCCTCTTTCCATTCATGTGGTAGTAAGTGCGCTGAACCACGTTGCCAAATTAAGGGTCAAAATAAAATATTTTACTATCTCCGTTTTTCTTTTTTATTCGGATATATAGTTCCCCCTTCTCTTTTATAATTGAATCTCCTACAGTGGCGTATTTCCATGAATAGGGATACCATTCTGCAATTTCTTCAATTTTCTTATTGTCAGATGTTTTAATTAAAAAAGTAAATAAAAATCGATTACTTTTATCATTATATGTTTTCAGAACAATACCATCGTACATCGTGTTTCTTATTCCTTCTCTATTCAGAACAATTGTACAGGAGGATATAAGAAAGTTTAATATAAGAACAACTAATATTCTTTTCATCTTTCTTTGTATTTTGTTATTATGGCCATAGTGAAAATGTTCTGGTTACTCCAAATCCTAAACTTAGAGGAAGACCTATCCCAACAGAAAAACTAGTGATTGACCATTGATTTCCAAGAATAAGACTATTATTTAATTTTGATGGGGATAAGCTTTGTCCGATTCCTCCAGTAAAATAGCTATATCCTACATTACCAAAAGTACCCCAACCTGTTAGACTCATTGTGTTTGGAGTTGCATTTCCCCTATAAAATCCCATTGAAGCACCCACATCTGCCGAAAGGTCGAACCCTGCTCCAATTTT
>JAYFPG010000066.1:0-17574 GCA_034928085.1 Paludibacter sp. | reverse complement strand
TAGAAAAATGGGTAAAAAAGTTTTGATTTGCTGGGGCTTAGTCTTAGTAACAAATCTGTTCGCGCAAAGTAAAGATATAATTGTACTAAACTCACCGGATATAGACAGAGGTTTGACTGTTATGAGCGCTTTATCTCACAGGGCATCAGTTGTCGAATTCGATACAACAAGCATTTCTCATCAGGATATGTCCGATTTGCTTTGGGCTGCCAATGGTATTAACCGGCCGGAGACAGGAAAGAGAACTGCTCCTTCAGCGATGAATGCACAAGACATCGATGTTTTCATTTTCAATGCAACAGGAGTTTATGTGTACAATGCACAAAGCCATATACTTGAATTAGTTGTTAAAGGAGATAACCGTGGAGTATTTTCGGAGGATGAGGCTGATACTAAGCCACCAATAATATGTTTGCTGGTCTCGGAGATGTCCAGATTTGGTGCAGGAGATAATTTGCAAAAACTTGAATGGGCAGCTATTGATGCCGGTATCGTGGCACAAAACATCCTGTTGTTTTGTACTTCAATTGACATGACCGGCAGACCCCGATCTGGGATGAATAGAAAGTTGATAAAGGAACTACTGGGTTTAAAAGATTCACAACTTCCGTTGCTTAATATTCCTGTATCATACAAGAAAAAATAACATGATATTCTGAATTCTTTAAATAATATCAAGCTGTCCATTTTTCCTTAATATTTCTCTCATTGATATGATTATTTATTTAAATTATGAATAATATATCAGGGATATTTGTGAAAATTATTAATTATGTTCGCAGGTTGAATTCACTGCGGCTTAAATCAAATCAATATGAAAAAATCAGTATTTATTTTAGCAGTTTTAGCTTTAACAGCACAAGTGTCTTAGCCCCAAAATTAATGTTCTAAATTGAGTTATCAAATTAGTCCAGTTAATTAGGGGGCTTAGACAGTTAATAAAAAGATTTTTTGAGTCAAAGAAAGCAATCTAATTAATACCCTGTCGTGAGGTCAAATAAAAACACCTTAAGGCTTAAAAAAACTAAAACTGTCCATATTTTCAAAAATATCTCTCAGTCCTGATAGAACCAGAACAATTTAAGAAAAGGTCAACAAACTATATACAGTTGTTGATTCATTTTTTGTTGTTATGTATATAATCCAGATAAAGCCGGACTTGCATTTTTCAATTAAAATATTCATGTAAAACACTTTGATAATCATCACCTGCAAGCAATTTTTATGAAAATAAAACCACAAACAGAAAGTCTTTTTATTCTGCTTCTATCATTCGTTTGTATTATTAGCTTACAGGCCGGAAATGAAGTAAATGATGGTTTAATAAAAGGAACAACCTCGATTATTGTAGAAGGGAATGCGCGTTTTTCGATTCTTACCCCCCATATCGTGCGGTTAGAGTATGATTCAACCGGAGAATTTGTGGACGCTCCTTCATTTGTGGTGGTAAATCGTCATTTACTGGCTGTTCCCTATAAAAAGATGTTGCGTGGAAAATGGCTGATTATCAAAACGGCTCAACTGGAATTGAAATATAAAACCGGCTCGGGAGCTTTTAATCAAGAAAATCTTCAAATAACATACAAAACAAATTCTACTCCCGATATCGTATGGAGTCCCGGGAAGAAAAATAATGGAAATCTCAAAGGAACTTTCCGGACACTGGATGGCTTGATTGGAGATACTCATGAAGGGGCAAAGGAACCAACGACTTTTGAAAACGGGCTTATCTCGCGTGATGGTTGGTATCTGTTAGATGATTCGAATAATTTTTTGTTTGACAACAGTGAGTGGAAATGGGTAAAGGAACGTAACAACGCTGAAACAGACTGGTATTTTATCGCTTACGGCGATGATTATAAAGCGGCGCTCGCTGATTATACTCAAATCGCCGGAAAGATTCCTCTTCCTCCGCGTTACGCGTTTGGTTACTGGTGGTCGCGCTATTGGAATTATTCTGATGATGAACTGCGAAATTTGGTTGGGCAATTTAAGCAGTACAACATCCCATTGGATGTGTTGGTCATTGATATGGACTGGCACAATACCGACGGACTTACTTTCAGAAATGACAAAAATCTGGACGAATTCGGACAACGTTTCGGATGGACAGGCTACACCTGGAATAAATCGCTGTTTCCTGATCCTGATAAGTTTTTAGGATGGTTGAAAGATCAAAAAATAAAAACCACCCTGAATTTACATCCGGCATCAGGCATCTCACCTGCTGAAGAAAAGTATGATGTTTTTGCGAAGGCGATGGATTTTGATACAAGCGGGCGAAAAAATATCCCTTTTGAGGTAGCTGATAAGCAATTCATGACAAATCTTTTTGATGTCGTGCTTGATCCTTTACAGGAAAAAGGTGTCTCATTCTGGTGGCTTGACTGGCAGCAATGGACTTTCTCAAATAAAATAACCGGATTAAATAATACCTGGTGGTTGAATTATTGCTTCTTTTCACGCATGGAGCAACAGGCGAAACAACGTCCTTTGCTATATCACCGATGGGGTGGAACTGGAAACCACCGGTATCAGATCGGTTTCTCGGGAGATGCAATTGTTTCGTGGAAATCGCTTGATTTTCAGCCGTATTTTACATCAACAGCTTCTAATGTGTTGTATGGCTACTGGAGTCACGATTTGGGAGGTCATATGTTTGGCAACGTACCGGATAGCATGAAAAAGATTGATCCGGAAATGTATACACGTTGGATGCAATATGGTGTTTTTAGCCCGGTTTTTCGTACCCACTCCTCCAAAGATCCCCGGTTAGTGAAAGAAATATGGAATTTTGCGGGCAATTACTTTCAGGCACTTTATGATGCAATACATTTGCGTTATGCCTTGAATCCATACATATATACCATGGCCAGAAAAGCGTATGATTGCGGGATTTCATTGTGTCGCCCCATGTATTATGATTATCCGAAGGACGAAGAAGCTTATACTTTTAGAAACGAATATATGTTTGGGGATGATATGTTGGTTATGCCTGTCACAGCACCGGCAGTAAACGATTTGTCAACGGTCAGCGTGTGGCTTCCTTCCGGTAACGATTGGTACGAATGGAGTACCGGGACACTTATAAAAGGCGGCCAAACTGTTGAACGTAAGTTTCTGATTAATGAATATCCGGTATATGTAAAAGCAGGCACCATTATTCCCATGTATGATGAAACGGTGAAAAACCTGCAGGAAAATAACCCTAATTTGTTGGTAAAGATATTTCCGGGAGGAGATTTTGTGACAAAACTTTATGAGGATGATGGTAATAACAACGAATACAAAGAAGATGCCTGCTCTTTCACTCAGATTCAATCAGTTTATGAAGATGACAACCAGCTCAGCATAACCATCTTTCCACGTGAGGGATCGTTCCCGGGAATGATTGAAAAACGCGATGTCGAATTTCAATTATATGGTTCAGTGATGCCCGACTCAGTTCAACTAAATGGCATTAAACTTTCGTATGATGCAGCAGAAAGCGGCAATACGTGGTATTATTCGGGTCACGATCTTTCTGTTCGTATTCGGGCAAATCAAACCGGTTGCAATGAAGAAACGCGACTTTTGGTATATTATCCGGCAAAACGTATGGATATAAATGGGATGATCGGCAAAATGCGCAGGTTGAATAAAACAGTTGAGTTATTAAAAAATAACTGGTTTGATGGCTCACCGATTCCGAATGAAATCTCTGAAATAAATCAGTTGGGAACCCGCATAGTCTATTTTCCTCATGAATTTAATAGTATGGTCAGCAGTTTTAAGACTAATTATTTAAAAATTGGCGATAAGATTAATCAAACAATTGTAGAACAATCAATCGCTGAACAATGCAGTAGTTATTTGTATAATCAATAAATCAAATCGTTAAAAATAAAATAGAACATTATGAAAAAAATCTCATTCAGGTTATTATTCGTGTATTTATTTATGCTTTTATTTTCGCCTTCACAAGTCAATGGGCAATCTTTGCTGGAAAGCAGAATTGACGAATTAATTGACCAGATGTCTACACAAGAAAAGATTAGTCAACTCATTAATAGTAGTTTTGGAGAAACACCCTCGAACACACGCCTCAAGATACCGGGATTTGTGATGGATGATGGTCCGCACGGGGTTCGCTTTGCTGTGGACAGGAATGGAAGGTCTGCCACCTCATTTCCAACCGGGATAGCGATGGCTGCAACTTTTGATGAGGATATTGCGCTGAAAGTCGGTGAAGCCATGGGGATAGAATTCTGGGCGTTTAATCGAAATGTGCAATTAGGTCCATGTATTGATCTTTGTCGTGATCCTCGTGGCGGACGCTCTGCAGAAAGTGGAGGCGAAGATCCGTATTTAGCGGGACATATTGGAAAGGCAATGACTATCGGCATTCAAAAGAGTCCGGTTGTAGCGACTGTAAAACACTATATGGGAGAAAGTAAGCAGTCGAACCGACATAATATGGATGTGTTGGCTACGGATCGTTGGTTAATGGACTTCTCTGGTTATAATTTCCGGACGGCGGTTCAGGAAGCAGGTGCATTATGTGTCATGGGTTCCTATAATAAAATTAATGGAGATAAAGGTTGTGAGAGCTCAGCCATGTTATCCACCAACCTCAGAGAACGATGGGGGTTTCCTTTCTTTGTAGTTTCCGACTGGAATGCCATTTGGGATTCATCAAAGGCTATTAAGGCAGGAACAGATATTTGTATGGGCTCCAATAAATATGCAGCCGACCTGCCGGGAATGGTTACCAACGGAACAGTTACCATCGCAGATCTCAATAAAGCCGTAAAACATGTTTTGCGGACTAAAATCCTGAACGGGATGCTTGATAATTTCCCTGTTGGCAATGCAACTTATGCTAAAACGGCAGATATTATAGCCACAAATAAATTGGCAGCTCATAAATCTATCATCCTATTGAAAAATAGTAATAAATCTGATAATACGCCTATTCTTCCGTTAAAGAAAACAGTTAAGATTGCGCTTATCGGACCGACTGCAACCGCTGAAAATCTGAACTGTTTTGGGAGTAGCGAAACTTTTCCTTCATATGCAGTGAGTGTAAAGGAAGGTTTAGAAGCAAAAATAGGAGCTGCCAATATCTCGTATGCTTATGGTTGTGATGTGAATTCTTCATTTAAGTCCGGTTTTGATGCGGCACTTGCTCTTGCAGCGAATGCCGATGTCGTTGTGTTTGCAGGTGGATTGGATGCTTCACAGGAGGGTGAGGCGTACGATATCGGTACTGACAGGAAAAGCGGTTCAATTGCCTTGCCGGGTCAACAACAGGAATTGATTAATAAGTTAGCAACTGTAAACCCCAATATTATTGTTGTGATTCAAAGTGGTGGTGTTTGTGGATTAAATAGTTGTCTGACAAATATCAAAGGACTTATTTATTCATTTTATGCCGCTCAGGAGGCTGGAACCGCTATTGCTGATGTGATATTCGGTGATTATAATCCGGCAGGACGTATGCCTGTATCAATGGTAAAAAGGGATGCAGACCTGCCTTCATGGACAGAAGATACTTTTCGCCGTTTTACGAATAACCTTGATGGAGGTTATCGTTGGTTGGATGAAAAAAACATTACACCGGAATATGCATTCGGATTTGGGTTGAGTTATACAACATATTCATATAGTAATTTGGTTGTTTCAAATGCTACGATGGCAGGACAACCTGTCACAGTATCAGTGGATGTGAAAAATACGGGAGGAATTGCCGGTGAAGAAGTCGTACAATTGTACCTGAGTTGTCCGTCGACTGAGGAAGTATGGATGCCAAAAAAACAATTGCGTGGATTTAAGCGGGTAGCTTTGCAGGCAAATGAAACAAAAACGGTGACATTTCAATTAGCTGCCGATGATTTCTACTACTGGGATGGTAGCCGGTATGTCGCGCAATCCGGTGATTTTACTATCCGGGTAGGTGGGGCATCGGATAATTTACCCCTTACACAAAGCATAACATTAAATGAAGGTGATCAAAAACCGGATTTAAAAATAACCCGGATTTATACCATGCCCCGTTATCCGTTGAAAGGGCAGCAGGTTAGCTTTTATGCATTGGTAAAGAATCAGGGGAATGCCATTAATTCAGTTTCATCTCCATACAATATTAAATATAAGATTGATGGAGGGGAAGTTGCAAGTGCAGAAAATATTAATGTTTTAATTGCTCCCGGTCAGGTTCAGTTGATTGCTTCTACGGGAGTATGGACAAGTGATCAAACGGGAGACAAAGTACTTTCGGCTGATTTGAGCTTCTCTGAAGGTGACTTCGTTGAATGGGACGTTGACAATAATACATTTTCCACTTCATTTAAAGTGTTTGATTCGGAGGGAGATCCTGAACCGCCGGCATCCCGAAATCATGGTTCGATTATTAAAAAGAATGCTCCACTGGATGTAGTAATTAGTCATGAATGGAATCCATATTTCCCTGAAGGTGCAGTCGTTGATTTTAAAGCAGTAACAATAGGTGGAAGATTATGGGCCAGTATCGTTGGAAGAGGTTATGAATTGTACACCAATCTTTGGTCGTCACAAGTTCGCATTTATACTCCGGGATTACATGAGATCAGTCAGAAAAATGATCCGGATTATATTGAAGTGGATAGAGCCACGAATACAACGATTGTAACCGCTTATCCTTTTACATCAATCAATCAAATGGCTGTTTGTCAGGATGACGATAATTCCTTTAATGGGACTGAAATATGGAATTATGATGTGAATACTGTGAATAGTGGTTTAGCAGGCGATACTCAGAAGCCACAATTAACAAGTGTAGAATTTGGTACCAAAAACGGAACTATGTTGCCGGTAAGCTGCCGTGCATCAGATAATTCGGGTGATTATTTTTACTTAATTACTGATGAAGCCAATAATTTTTCTTTTGCATCTTTAACTGATGATTTCACAATAACCGGATTGGATCCTGCAAAAACGTACGCGTTGAGTATAGTTGCTGTCGATTTTTCAGGTAACAAAAGTGATGGCCTGACAAGTACTGTAGATGCTATGAATAGCGATAAAATAACCTTGTCGCAAAGAGGAAATACAATCGTAATTAATTCTCCCAGACAATTATGTTCAGTAAAACTGTATTCGGTCAACGGTCAACTAATTACGACTCATATTTCATCGAACACGCTTGTTACGTCGAATCTGGCAAAAGGTGTTTATGTCTTAAAAGTAGAAGATATCCATGGTGACATGAACCAAATGAAATTCTCTGTCATATAGATCTGGTTTCTTCGTGAAGATTCCCGAAAGGTTTGTTGTTTTCAATATAACAGAAAGAAGTGTTCCGGATTTAATATGAAAAGCAACTTAAATAAAAGCGAAGAAACAATAATTTGATTAAAATACATATCACCAGAAATAGTCAAAAGCATGAAAAGCCCTAAATCTCTCCTTTTCTTTGTAAAGAAAATTCATTTAACTTGTATATTATTCATTGTAAGCTGTTCAACAGTTTTATCAGTTAATTACACAGCATACCGCACCGAAATGCCACCGGTTATTGATGGTATTGGTAACGATAATTGTTGGGTCAATGCTGAATGGGCGCATATTGATCAACCTATTGATGGAAAATTATTACCAGATTCTATTGATTTCTACGGTCGTTACAAGGTAGCATGGGATGCTTCGAGAGTGTATGTGTTAATGGAAATCACGGATGATAAACTGAATGATTATCGTGTAAATCCGAAAGATAACTACTGGCAGGATGATTGTGCCGAATTCTTTATTGATGAAGATCATACGTCGGAGGAACATGTGTGTGGCGCAACTGCATTTAACGCGTTCGCTTATCATATTGCAGCTGTTGCCAGAGATAAAGCCAGTTACTCTAACGGGGAAATTGTTGCTCATGACGCCCCAAATGCAATACAACATGTAATTGATTTGGGTGAAGATTGTAATACAGGAAATGCACTCAATTTAGACGATCATGTGATGGTGAAAATATCCAAAAATGGAAATAAATATACCTGGGAACTTGAATTCAAAATATATGATAAGAATTATAATCAGAATCGTAGCGATAATACTCCCGTAACGTTAGTACCAAATAAAATACTGGGATTTGCCATTGCTTACTGCGATGACGATAGTGGAGAACGCGATAACATGATCGGTACAGTTCCTAATCATAATGATTACAGCGGGCCTTATCCTTTCTACTGGTTCACAAATGATTATGGTACGATAACATTAAATGATTCGGTATTAGTGCCTTCAACTGCCCTGCCTTCAACAATGATCACTGAAAATATATTGATGTGGCCTAATCCGGTTACCAATATCTTACATGTCAAGAGTGAATATACGGTTCAACAGTTTGATAAAATTGAAATACTGAACATGTCAGGAGCAGTAATTCTATCCCGTAAGTTTGAAAACAACGATGCTGCAATTGATGTAAGCTGTTACCCACCGGGAGTCTATACTGCACAAATTTCAAATGAAGAATATATTTATAAACAATTAATTGTAATATTATGATGATGAGAAAATTAATTCTTTTTGTTGCTCTTTTTGCAACTTTCACTTCATTCGCGCAAAAAACGCCGGGTTTAGTACCAACACCCCCAATGGGTTGGAATAGTTGGAATAAGTTTGGATGCGATATTAATGAAACTTTAATTATGGAAATGGCTGATGCTTTTGTTGCAAATGGAATGAAAGACGCCGGATATGAGTATATTGTTATTGATGATTGCTGGCAGGTTGCGCGTGACGCTAAAGGCAAAATTGTGGTGGATCCGGTTCATTTTCCTTCCGGTATCAAAGCTTTGGCTGATTACGTTCATTCAAAAGGGTTGAAATTCGGAATTTATTCCTGTGCGGGTATCAGAACCTGTCAGGAACGCCCCGGGAGTAACGGCTATGAAGAAATAGATGCGAAAACATATGCTGAATGGGGAGTTGATTACTTAAAATATGATTGGTGTAATTCGAATGGAATTGATCCTGTGAAAGCATATACAGATATGAGTAATGCCCTTGCCAATAGTGGCCGTCCAATCGTTTTTAGCATGTGTGAATGGGGTAACAGTCGCCCGTATACCTGGGCACAAAATGTAGGGCATTTGTGGCGTACAACAGGTGATATTCAGGATTGTTGGGATTGTAAGAGAGAAGTCTGGGGCGGAATGGGCTGGGTAACCATACTTGACATGCAGGTTGGACTTGAGAAATATGCAGGTCCCGGACATTGGAATGACCCGGATATGCTTGAAGTCGGTAATGGTCATATGAAATACCATGAATATGTTGCTCATTTCAGTTTCTGGTGTCTCTTAAATGCTCCGTTGATGGCAGGCAATGATATCAGAAATATGAATGATTCTACCAGAAATATATTGCTGAATAAAGAGGCTATCGCTGTTAATCAGGATAAAGCGGGTATCCAAGGGAAAAAAGTATATGATGACGGCGATTTTGAAATCTGGAGTAAACCACTGGATAATGGAGATGTTGCAGTTATCTTCTTCAATAGAAACGAACTACAGTATGATTTTCCCACACTTTGGAAGAAAGCCGGGATCAAAA
Organism: Paludibacter sp.; assembly: GCA_034928085.1. GTDB lineage: Bacteria > Bacteroidota > Bacteroidia > Bacteroidales > Paludibacteraceae > Paludibacter. The sequence goes on along the minus strand of JAYFPG010000066.1, from coordinate 8,001 downwards.
AGAATATGAAGGTGTATGATATTTGGCAGCATAAGGAAGTTGGAACAACAAAAAAAATGCAAACTGTCACGATTAAAGGACATTCTGTGCAATTTTACCGACTTTCAAAATAATAAAACAGGAGTCAGTGGTTCATTATTATTTTCCTACAAGGTTATATAAAAGGAATTAGGAACATCGGTTCATTGAATGGAATTAAAATTTGTAATATTTTTACTTTTTAGTGTTCTTTTTTCATCGGGCATCAACGCCCAGATGAAGGATCCTGTTGACTGGCTTAATTACGAAGAAACTTTTCGTGTCACTAATAACCAACGGTTTTACAACTTTGATGTCTATTGTATTCGCTCTTCGGCAACTGCCAATACATTCTGGCCGGGAGAGAAGGCAAGGTTTATTTTTCAGATTGTTAATAATACGAATGCCCGGATTTCAGAAGATGCTAAAATCGAAATTATCAGATACGGTACAAAAGGGATTGCAAATGATATTTGGCAGCCTGAGGTTTTCAAGATAGCTGATGTGCAAACAATTCCGGTGAAGATAAATATTGCTCCCAACGGATTTGCCAACATTGATTTGAAACCAGAATTACCTGAAACCTTCGGCGGATATGCTGTGGTTTTTGATCTTGGAAAATATGGACGAAGATTAGCAACCAGTGTTATTCGTACCTTCAAAGCAAATCAAGAGGCCATCCAGTATCCTAAACAATCGCTGGATGATCTTGGTGCTGATTTTTTGAGCCGTATTGGTGTGCAGGCCATTCGCATGGGAATTCCTTACATACCGACTACAAGCCGGGATTATGTGGCTGAAATGGAAAAGCTCAACATGAGATTAAAGGAGTATAAAGATAAGAATATCACCGTATTGCTTATGTTCATGGAAGGTCCGGCTTTGATTCCATTGGGAACTCCGCGCTCTTTTCTCGATGATAAAGATGTGTTCCTGAAAACCAAGCAGGATTATGTGTGGCTTCCGGAATTAGATGGTGATTTTCAGAAATTTGTAAAAAATATATGTGTTAAGAACGGTTGGCCCAATGGCTGTGTTACAGGCGTTCATTTGTGGAACGAACCCTGGGAAGGGATTTCTGTTTCAGGCTGGCAGTCTGACATGCTTCGGTACAGGGAAATTTATACCGCTATGGCAAATGGGGTGTTGGAAGCCCGAAAAGAAGGAGCAGACGTGCTGATTGGTGGTTGTGACTCTAATTCCAATGCCTGGGATAAGTTGTTCAGTGATGGTGGCAAGGATTTTCTGCCCATCTTCGATTTTCTCTCGATTCATTACCAGGGAATGGAGTCGCCCTGTCTCTATCCGCAATGGAACAACCGGAAAGATCATAAAGGGCGTGTGTTGATTTGGGATACAGAAAGTTGGGTAGGAAATACCGATGACCGTATTGCAACAGTTGTGGCAACGAACCGGTCGGCAGGATATGACCGTTCGATGGGTATATATGGAGGTTATATGATTTCGCGACCTCACATGGGCGAAGGAAGTAAACAACGGATTATGACCATTCATGGGACAAAGGAAATTGATGCAATACCAGGCGTTTGGTCGCCAGCGGCAGCAATGGGAGCTGTGCAACACATGATCGGGGAACGTGATTTCAAAGAGTTGTTGTTTAAAAACGGTCTTCCGTGGGTTATGTGCTTCGAGGGACAAAACCATCATTCCGATGATGGGACTGTGGTAGTAATTGGTGATATTGGCGAAGCGTTCGGGGCTGAAAATGTGCTGTTTCGTGGAGTTCGAAAGGAGGTGTGCGGAAAAATGACGATTAAAGCTGATCCCTCTTTTTCTTTGTATGATTTTTACGGAAATAAGCTTGATGCAAAAGGCAACAAAATTGAAATTCCACTCTCTATTCAGGGTTATTTTTTACGTACGGATGGTTCAAAAGGATCATTTGCCCGTTTAATTTCTGCCTTAAAGCAAGGACTAATCGAAGGCTATCAACCGGTTGAAATAATTGCCAAAGATATGGTTGATAGAGTTGAGGATAAACCGTTTGTCAGGATTCAGCTCACGAATATCCTGAATCGAAATGTGTCCGGTTTGTTGAAGGTCAAATTGGGTCTGCTGACAACAAAACCGATTAAAAAAATTGGATTAAAGGCAAACGAAACCAAAACAATAGTGGTGCAGGTGACTAAAGGGATGTCAACACCCGATAATGCTTATCCTTTGGAAGTGGTTTTTGATGCCGGAAAAGATGGCAAATCTTTTCATCAGGAGCTAATGCATGTAAATCTAATCTCAAAACTGTCACCAAAAATTGATGGAAATATTGATGATTGGAAAAATTGCCTTCCTCAAACCATCACCTCCGGAAAGTCAAGTCTATCGGTAACTGAGGCCGCATGGTATCCTTTTAAGGAATTTGATACTAACTCCGAAGGCTTGGCAAGTGCTTATCTGGCCTGTGACGATCAGTATTTTTATTTTGCAACAAAAGTGGCCGACAATACACCACATCCCGGAACTTACAGATTTGAAACCCGTAACGACGATGAGTTTTTTTATCCGGATTCTGTATTTAAGCCTGATGTTAATTTATCTTTCAGAAAAAAAGATGGAAAAAGAAATGTTTCTGATCAGGATGAATGGGCATTACAAAGCCCTGCTGGGTCTGGCAGACTGATGTATTATTGGGAGCCGGATGAAAACAATATAGGGATGGGAATTGATTTAAACCTGCCGGTTGATAAAATGACACAAGTTGCTTTTTATCTTCCGAATATTGATACATATCATACCGGGGTTCAGTTTTGGGATTTAAGCAACAATACGCTGATAACTTCAGACCATATAGAACGGCTTTGGAATGGATGTTATCTGGTGTATGAGCTTTCCGGAAACATCAGGGTTACCTTTAAAGGAAACTGGTGGTACAATGTGAAACTGGCTGGAGTTTTCTTCGATAAAACAACGCGTGATGCCACTGCCTCAAGCTCAGCATTTCCGGTTAAAAATGATTTTGATACCAAAGGGAATTGGAAAGGAATTTATGGAAAAGATGGTGTTTGGGTGTTTGGAAAAGAACCTAATCTATCAGAAGGTATTAAAGCACAGGCAACTGACCGTAATGTGTTGATTCCGCTTATCTGGCCAACTGGAGTCCGGCATTTCTCATACAGGAAAGATCCGGTTTTACCCGATAATAGCACCGGAATAGGCTTTGCCACCGATAATGTTCAAATTGCCTTTAATGTAATTCCTATCAATGAAGATGGTTATGGGTCGACTCCTAAAGGAACCATGCCTAAATACGTTGGCTACAAATGTACCGATTATGAATACGCGCTTAATCAGGTTGCCCCTGAATATGGAGGAGGTACTGAAATATGGCGTCTGTTAGTCCCTGGAATGCCGGAAAAGCATTTTTATCCCCGTCAACCCAAATCACCCTATGATGGACCTGTGAAAAACGGGAAGTTGGCGATTACACATGAAGGCCACACGCGTATCACGGAGTGTGCTATCCCCTGGGATGAATTGCCGGATGTGAAAAAAGCGCTCGATGACGGTAAAACAATTAAGTTTTCTTTCAGAATAAACGATAATGGGAATATGGGAAATTGCATGGAACTGGCTCGCGAGCGAAGTGTTTCGAAAAGAAATTCCCGTGCCTTTCATGCTTCCTGGAAAGAACACTGGGCCAATGAGGTTGAATTTGGTTTTGAAAAATAAGATGTATTTAAGAGAGTTTAATATGAAGAAATTAATGATTAAGATGCTGGAAAACAAAAAACACATGGCGTTTTTTATTGCAGCCCTGTTCGTAACTGTCTGTTTTATTGGGATGTACAATCCAGATTCAGAAAAGATAAGATTAGTAATCACGTCTGATGAAACCGGATTGGTGACCCGGAAAATTCAATCAGCAATTGATTCTTGTGCCAAAGTTGGTGGAGGAACTGTGGTGTTTTCTCAGGGGACATATATATCTGGAACAATACAATTGAAAAGTCGTGTGACCCTGCAATTTGAAAAGGGAGCTATCCTGCAGGGAAGTGAAGATTATAGCAATTATCACGATGATGCTTTTATTTACGGAGATCAGCTTTCAGATATATCAATTTGCGGAGAAGGAATCATCGATGGAGTTGATTGCTATAATCCGAATGGGGAAGAAGGTTTTCGCGGGCCTCACTGTATCCGGTTGATAAATTGTAAGAATATTTCTTTTAAGGATTTCATGATTAAAAATTCAGCTAACTGGGCATTTAATTTACGAAATTGTTCTTTTGGGAAGGTGGAGAAAGTTTCAATTCGTGGTGGGCACGATGGTCTTCACACGCGGTTCTGCAATAATTTTAAGGTTTATGATTGTGATTTCAGAACAGGTGACGATGCTTTTGCCGGAAACGATAACCGTGATTTCATAGTAACAAACTGCAAAATAAATACCTCGTGTAATGGGTTTAGAATGGGTTGTTATAACCTCACCGTCAAGCATTGTCAGCTTTGGGGACCGGGAGAATCAATCCATAAAATACAAAAGCGTAATAATATGTTAGCTGCTTTTGTCCATTTTTCGCCGAAAGATGACCATGCGGAACTGGTAAGTGGCAATTGGCTGATTGAAGATGTGACAATAGACCAGGTTGATCATATATATGTGTATAATTTCTTGGATGGATTATGGCAAATGGGGCAACCAGTTAGCAATCTTGTTTTTAAAAATGTAAAAGCTAAGGGTGTTCTCAGAGCATTTAATATAATCGGTGATCAGGAGCTGAAATTCAATATGAGAATAGAAGATTCTTCTTTCGAATTTCGTGAGGGGGCTCATTATGAGGGAGATATGTTTGAAGGGGTGAAGTTTTTGTCGCCATCTTTCTTTAATGCAATGAATTTTGATAAAATTGAACTTATAAACGTAACTTTCAATAAAAAAACCAACCTGCCGATTATCAATTGTAAGTCAGGATATTTGCTGAAGATGGAACAGGTAAACTTCGTAACGGGAAATAGTTCTTTTCCTTATACAATAGATAAAGTGAAAAAACTTCAGGAAGACCGCGTATTTATTAATGGCAAATAAAATCAAAAATTCAGCAATATACTTAAAAGATCAACATCATGAGAATCAGAAATCTAATGCTTATTTGTATGACATTATTATTTTTTAGCTGTAACCAGAAAAAAAATGTCATTTTAACTGATTATGTGAATCCGATGATTGGTACTTCAGCACATGGTCATACATTTCCCGGAGCTACCGTGCCTTTCGGAATGGTTCAACTTAGTCCGGATACTTACAACGAGGGTTGGGACTGGTGTTCGGGATATCATTATTCCGACAGCAGTATCATGGGTTTCAGTCACACCCATTTAAGCGGAACGGGTAGGGGGGAATTGCTTGATATTTTATTGATGCCAACAACCGGTGAAGTGAAATTTAATTCCGGAACCCGTGAAAACCCTGATGGCGGCTATCGATCGCGTTTCTCACACGAGAATGAAACTGCGAAACCGGGTTATTATTCGGTATTGCTCGATGACTATCAAATTAGGGCTGAACTAACAGCAACCAAAAGAGCCGGATTTCATCGTTATACTTTCAGCAAGAATGAGCCGGCCAACTTGGTGATTGATTTGAATCACAGTGTAAAAACAGATTCGATTCTGAATGGCAGGTTTGAAATTATTAATGACACGCTGATTGTCGGATCACACCGTTCGAAGGGCTGGGGTGAAGAAGGTGAAAATTTCTATGTGCAACATGAGGTGTTTTTTGCCATCAGGCTATCGCAACCTATTACTAAAGCATCGTTCTTTGTGGATGGAGGTGTGCTGAAAAATGTACAATCAGTACAGGGAACGGCCGTAAAAGCAAACCTGGTTTTTGATGTTCAAAAGCAGGTTCCCTTGTTGGTAAAGGTAGGTATATCATCGGTTGATGTGAATGGTGCTATCAATAATGTGGATACAGAAATTCAGGCGTGGGATTTTGAAGATATTAAAATGCAAGCCTCCCGGGAATGGGATACATTGCTAAGTACGTTTCAGGTAAATGATGAAAACGTGGCGAACAAAGAAACATTTTATACAGCGATGTATCATGCTTGTCTTTCTCCCTACACTTCAAGTGATACCGATGGACGTTATATGGGCTTTGATCAAAAAATCCATCAGGTGGAGAATTATATACAAGTTACCGGTATTTCTTTATGGGATACCTTTCGTGCAGCGAATCCTTTGTATACAATTATTTCTCCTTCGAAAGTTAACGATATTATTAATTCCATGCTGGCACAATACGACGAATATGGATTATTGCCGGTGTGGCCCTTGTGCAACAGCGAAACAAACTGCATGATAGGTTATCATTCCGTGCCGGTCATTGTGGATGCTTACCTGAAAGGAATCAGGGGGTATAATGTTGAAAAAGCCTTCGAAGCAATGAAAAAAAGTGCCATGCAAAACGATTTTGATATTTCATATTTAAAGAAATACAATTATATCCCACGCGATTTGGCCCCCAATTTCTCAGTAGCAAAAACACTGGAATATGCCTTTGATGATTATTGCATCGCGCAGATGGCAAAAGAATCAGGCAAAACAAATGATTATGAGTATTTCTCGAAAAGAGGCAAAGCATACGAAAATCTCTTTGACAGCTCTGTCGGTTTTATGCGAGGAAAGGACTCAAAAGGAGTTCTCAGAACTGATTTTGATCCGTATAATGCAGTGAATGCAACCAGCGATTTTATTGAAGGTAATTCGTGGCAATATACCTGGTTTGTGCCTCAAAACATACCCTTCCTTGTAGATGGCATGGGTGGTAAAGAAGGTTTTGTGAATAAATTGGATGCTTTGTTTTCGGTGAACTCTGCTTTGCATGAAAATACCCCTATGGATGTGAGTGGATTGATTGGTCAGTATGCCCATGGTAATGAACCGAGTCATCACGTGGCCTATCTTTATAATTATGGTGGAGCTCCCTGGAAAACACAGGAGAAAGTGAGTCAAATCATGAAAACACTTTATTCGAACAAACCTGACGGACTTTGCGGAAACGAAGACATGGGTCAAATGTCGGCATGGTACATCTTTAGTGCCCTGGGATTTTATCCGGTTAATCCGGCTGATGGTAAATATGTGTTTGGAACACCTTTATTTAAAGAAGTGCTCATCAACTTACCGAATAAGAAAACCTTTACAGTTAAGGCAACCGGCTTGTCAGATCAGCATATCTATATACAAAAGATATTACTGAATGGTAAAGAAACCGACAAGGGGTATATTTCTCACCAACAAATTCTTGATGGAGGAACGCTTGAGTTTCAAATGGGGAATAAAAAGGGGAATGTATTTTCAATGGATAAGTAATTTGTGATTTGAAGAAAAAGTAATTATAACTATTATATTAAATACTAAATGGAACAAGTAAAATCGATTATTTTAGTGTTGTTTGTTACTATGTTTTTAGGAGAATTCTCTTATGCCCAGGATTGGTCAGGTCTTAATCGCTACAAAGCTGATAATGAAAAAATAGGGTTGCCGGTTGCCGGCGAACGGAGGGTTGTGTTTATGGGAAACTCAATAACAGATGGTTGGAGTAATGCCAGTCCTGAATTTTTTGCAGGAAAACCTTATATAAACAGGGGGATTAGCGGGCAAACTACTCCGCAAATGTTGATTCGGTTTAGAGCTGATGTAATTAATCTTAAACCATCTGTAGTTGTTATTCTTGCAGGAACTAATGATATTGCCGGAAATACAGGCCTGTCAACCTTAGAGATGATTCAAAATAATATCGTTTCGATGGTGCAATTGGCGAAGATCAATCACATTAAAGTAGTTTTATGTTCAGTTTTACCTGTGTTGGATTATCCATGGAAACCCGGACTTGAACCGGCAGACAAGGTTATTGCTTTAAACAAATTGTTAAAAGCTACAGCTAAAAATGAAGGTGTCATTTACGTGGATTATTATTCATCAATGGTTAATGAGCAAAAAGGAATGAAAGAAGCGTAT
>JAYFPG010000013.1:0-130303 GCA_034928085.1 Paludibacter sp. | reverse complement strand
ACAATTTTCTACATATTTTACTACTCGGTATTATTATTCTTTTACAAAAGCAGTAAGAGTGAGTTTGGTATGTAGATAAGTATAAGAAATATTGAAAACCTTTCTCACTCGATGTGAGAAAGGTTTTTTCATTTAAAAACATGTGGATTATGGACAAACTTTTTATTTTTGACACAACCCTCCGCGACGGGGAGCAGGTTCCCGGCTGTCAGTTGAACACAGTAGAAAAGATTCAGGTAGCCAAAGCGTTGGAGCAACTTGGTGTGGATGTTATTGAAGCAGGTTTTCCCATTTCGAGTCCGGGAGACTTCAATTCTGTAGTTGAAATTTCCAAGGCAGTGACATGGCCTACTATTTGCGCTCTGACCCGCGGCGTGCAAAAAGACATTGAAGTGGCAGCAGAAGCTTTACAGTATGCCAAAAAGAAAAGAATCCATACCGGCATAGGCACATCGGATTATCACATCAAATATAAATTCAACTCGACACAGGACGAAATTCTTGAACGTGCAGTGGCTGCCGTAAAACATGCCAAGAGATTTGTGGAAGATGTTGAGTTTTACTGTGAGGATGCTGGTAGAACTGACAATGTTTATCTTGCCAGGGTGGTTGAAGCAGTTATCAAAGCCGGTGCAACTGTTGTAAATATTCCGGATACTACCGGCTATTGTCTACCGTGGGTGTATGGTGAAAAAATTAAGTTTCTGATGGAAAATGTGAGCAATGTTCACAAGGCCATCCTCTCCACGCATTGCCACAATGATCTGGGTATGGCTACTGCCAACACCATTTCCGGTGTACTGAACGGCGCACGTCAGGTTGAAGTTACTATTAATGGTATCGGCGAACGTGCCGGTAATACTTCCCTCGAAGAAATTGCCATGATTTTGAAGTGTCACAAAGACCTCAATATTGAAACCAACATCAACACTAAAAAAATATATGAAACCAGTCGTTTGGTTTCCAACCTTATGAACATGCCGGTTCAGCCTAATAAGGCAGTTGTAGGCAGAAATGCATTTGCCCACTCTTCAGGTATCCATCAGGATGGCGTGCTGAAAAACAGGGAAAGCTATGAAATCATGGATCCGACTGATGTGGGAATTGATCAAAATTCAATTGTGCTAACTGCCCGAAGTGGCCGTGCAGCCCTGAAACATCGTTTAAGTGTATTAGGAGTTGAGGTTGAAGGAGAAAAATTAGATAATATCTACCAGGAATTCCTGTTGCTAGCTGACAAAAAGAAAGATATCAATGACGATGATGTTCTGATGCTTGCCGGAAAGGAAAGAGCAATGAAAGAACGCATTAAACTTGATTATCTGCAAGTTACTTCGGGGGTTGGAATTAAACCTATTGCCAGCATAGGACTGATGATAGCCAATGAGAAATTTGAATCGGCAGCCTCAGGTAATGGTCCTGTTGACGCGGCTATCAATGCACTCAAGAAAATTATCAACAGAGAAATGAACCTGCAGGAATTTACCATTCAGTCTATTAATAAAGGTAGCAACGATGTGGGAAAAGTTCACATGCAGGTGGAACATGCGGGCGTGGTATATTATGGTTTCGGCGCGAATACCGATATAGTAGCTGCATCTGTAGAAGCATACATCAACGCTATTAATCAATTTGTAAAATAATTTTCGACCATATAAGTCATATAAGTGACATATAAGTTGAATACTTAACATCCATTAAAATAAAAACAATAATTATATGAGTAAGACGCTTTTTGATAAAATCTGGGATGCTCACGTAGTATCAACCGTGGAAAACGGTCCCACACAGTTGTATATCGACCGTCATTTCTGTCATGAGGTGACCAGTCCGCAAGCCTTTAACGGTCTTCGCGCACGCGGTCTCAAAGTGTTCCGTCCAGAACTTACTACCATGACAGCCGACCACAACACGCCAACTATTGATCAGGACAAACCGGTAAAAGACCCCATCTCCCGTAATCAGTTGGATACTTTTGCTAAAAACGCTGCTGAATTCAACATGCCCTTGTATTTTCCACTGGGACATGATAAAAATGGGGTTGTACACATCATCGGACCTGAAAACGGGTTTACACAACCGGGTATGACCATCGTTTGCGGTGACAGTCACACTTCTACCCACGGGGCTTTCGGAACGATTGCCTTCGGCATCGGGACATCAGAAGTAGAAATGGTACTGGCGACACAATGTGTATTGCAGACACGTCCCAAAACGATGCGTATCAATTATAACGGCAAACTTGGCGCAGGTGTTTCAGCCAAAGACTTGGCTTTATTTACCATTGCCAAACTTACTACCGGTGGTGCTACAGGATACTTTGTGGAATACGCAGGAGAAGCCATCCGCAACATGACGATGGAAGAACGCATGACAGTTTGTAATCTTTCTATCGAAATGGGTGCCCGTGGTGGTATGATAGCTCCTGACGAAACCACGTTCAATTATGTCAAAGGACGTGAATTTGCACCGAAAGGAGCCGAGTGGGATGAAAAATTAGCATACTGGAAAACATTGAAATCAGATGAAGGGGCTAAATTTGACCTTGAACTGGACTTTGATGCTGCTGTTATCCAGCCGATGATTACCTATGGAACCAATCCGGGTATGGGAATGGGTATTCAGGAATCAATTCCTACACTGGATCAGATTGATGAAGCCGGTCGCATATCATTCCAGAAATCACTGGATTATATGGGCTTCCAACCGGGAGAACAATTATTGGGAAAACCCATTGATTATGTGTTCTTAGGTAGTTGTACTAATGGTCGCATCGAAGACTTCCGCATTTTTGCCAACTACGTAAAAGGTAAAAAGAAAGCTGACAATGTGGTTGTATGGTTGGTTCCCGGAAGTTGGGGCGTTGAAAAACAAATTCGCGAAGAAGGTTTACTGGACATCTTTAAAGAAGCTGGCTTCCTGTTGCGCCAACCGGGCTGTTCAGCTTGTCTGGCCATGAACGACGACAAGGTACCTGCCGGCAAATATGCTGTTTCTACTTCAAACCGTAATTTTGAAGGTCGCCAGGGACCGGGCGCAAGAACTATTCTTGCTGGTCCGTTGGTGGCTGCTGCTGCTGCAATTACTGGTAAAATCACTGATCCAAGAGTTTAATTTATTAAAAAAAATTATATGGAAAAATTTGTAACATTAACTTCGACGGTAGTTCCACTGCCGATTGAAAACGTAGATACCGATCAGATTATACCCGCCCGCTTCCTGAAAGCTACCAACAAAGATGGTTTCGGAGATAATCTTTTCGCCGACTGGAGATACAACAAAGATGGCAGTCCGAAAGCCGACTTTATTTTGAATAACCCTGTGTTTGGAGGTAGCATTCTCGTTGCAGGAAAAAACTTCGGTTCAGGTTCGAGCCGTGAACATGCTGCCTGGGCTATTGATGGTTATGGTTTCAAAGTAGTTGTCTCAAGCTTCTTTGCCGACATATTTAAAAACAACGCTTTAAACAATGGGGTTCTTCCTGTTGTTGTAAGTGCTGAGTTTCTCGCTGAAATTTTTGATGGCGCAAATAAAGATCCAAAACTGACATTAACAGTTAATCTTGAAAATCAAACCATTACAAATAATGCAAATGGCAAATCGGAATCGTTCGAAATCAATGCTTATAAAAAAGAATGTTTATTAAAAGGATTAGACGATATTGATTATTTGTTGAGCAAACGGGAATTGATTGAAGCATACGAAGCTTCCAGAAAGTAAACTGTTTAATAACAGCTTTTCGATTTTAAACTAAAAGACACAAGCATGATAGAAATTATGGATACCACCCTGCGTGACGGGGAACAAACTTCAGGAGTTTCGTTTGCAACAACCGAGAAGTTGAGTATTGCCAAACTGCTATTGGAAGAATTGTGCGTTGACAGAATCGAAATTGCTTCGGCAAGGGTTTCTGAAGGAGAATATGCTTCTGTTAAAAAAGTTGCCAAATGGGCCAAAGATCATGGTCATATCGACAAGATTGAAGTATTGGGATTTGTGGATGGAAAAACATCGCTTGAGTGGATACAAAACGCCGGTTGTAAAGTGCTGAATTTACTTTGCAAAGGTTCTGAGAATCACTGCAAATATCAGCTTAGAAAAACACCGGAAGAGCATTTAGCCGACATTAAACAGGTTCTGGCTTTTGCGCGTGAAATGAATATCGATGTGAATATCTATCTGGAAGACTGGTCAAACGGCATGCGTAACTCCGAAGATTATGTTTTCTTTATGGTAGATAGCCTTAAAGATGAGTCCATCAAAAGATTCATGCTACCTGATACACTTGGTATTTTGAATCCTACGGAAACACTACAGTTCTGTCTGAAAATGATCGGTCGCTATCCTGAATTGCATTTCGACTTCCATGCACATAACGATTATGATTTGGCTGTTGCTAATGTTTACGAGGCGGTAAAAGCAGGCATAAGTGGTGTGCATGTTACGATCAACGGATTGGGTGAAAGAGCCGGGAATGCGCCGCTTTCCAGTACTGTTGCCGTTATCCATGATCAGCTGAAAAAGAAAACCCGTATTGATGAAAGTAAGATAAACACTGTCAGCAAATTAGTTGAGTCATATTCCGGCATCCGGATCCCTGCCAACAAACCGGTTATCGGTGATAATGTTTTCACACAGGTTGCTGGTATTCATGCAGATGGAGACAACAAACACAACTTATATTTCAATGATCTACTTCCAGAACGTTTTGGTCGCGAGCGGGTATACGCTTTAGGTAAAACATCTGGAAAAGCCAATATCCTGAAGAATCTTCAGCAACTGGGTATTGAACTTGATAATGAAATGATGGCGTTGGTAACACAACGGGTCATCGAATTGGGCGATAAAAAGGAAATGGTCACCATTGATGAATTGCCTTATATTGTCTCTGATGTAATCAAAAGTGCCAACGATCAGCATTTGATCAGAATTCTCAATTACAGTTTGTCAATTACCAACGGATTACGTCCGATGGCCAGCGTAAAGCTGGAAATCAGAGGAGAGGTATACGAACAATCGGCAGCAGGTGATGGACAGTACCATGCCGTCTCTAAAGCACTGTACAAAATCTACAAATCATTGAATAAGCCCACACCTGAATTGTTAGACTACGAAGTGGTGATTCCTCCCGGAGGAAAAACAGATGCTATCGTACAAACAATTATCACCTGGCAGTATGATGGCAAAACATTCAAAACAAGGGGGCTCGACGGTGACCAGACCGTTGCAGCGATTAAAGCAACAGAAAAAATGCTGAATATTATCGAGAGTGGTGATATTCCGGTGAAACAGTGTTAATTATATAATTATTTGATAACCATATAAGTCATATAAGTTACATATAAGCATTAAGTATAAAAAAATCTCAAAATCATTACTTGCTTATATGTAACTTATATGACTTATATGGTAAATTTAAAATTAAAATGAGTAAAGTATTAAACATCGCGGTATTAGCGGGCGACGGAATCGGCCCGGAGATTGTAAAGCAGGCTTTGGATGTTACCAAGGCCGTTTGTAAAAAATTTGGTCATACGCTGAATTACGAAGAAGGCATCACCGGCGCCTGCGCTATCGATGCAGTCGGAGAACCTTATCCGAATGCAACACACGAATTGTGTATGCGTTCTGATGCTGTTTTATTCGGAGCCATCGGTGACCCAAAATACGACAATAACCCTTCAGCAAAGGTACGTCCGGAACAGGGACTGCTCAAAATGCGCAAAGAACTTGGATTATACGCCAACATCCGTCCGGTAAGCACATTCCCATCTTTAATTCACAAGTCTCCTTTACGTGCCGATTTGGTTGAAGGGGCTGATTTCATGTGCATCCGCGAACTGACAGGCGGTATGTATTTCGGTCGCCCGCAAGGTCGCTCCGAAGATGGTAATACTGCTTATGATACCTGCGTATATACCCGCGAAGAAGTGGAACGCATCATGCACCTCGCTTATAAATATGCCGGTCAGCGTCGCAAGAAAGTGACTATGGTTGACAAAGCCAATGTACTGGCATCAAGCCGTTTGTGGAGACAGGTAACCCAGGAAATAGCACCGCAATATCCTGACATAGAGACAGAATACATGTTCGTCGATAATGCTGCCATGCGCATCATCCAATGGCCTAAAAGTTTTGATGTACTGGTAACGGAAAATCTTTTCGGAGACATCCTGACGGATGAGGCTTCTGTAATCACTGGTTCGCTGGGTATGCTTCCTTCCGCTTCAATTGGTATTCATACTTCGGTATTTGAACCCATTCACGGATCTTATCCGCAAGCTGCCGGTAAAAATATTGCCAACCCGTTGGCTACAATCCTTTCAGCAGCATTGATGTTCGAATATGCATTCAATATGATGGAAGAAGGCGCGTTAATCCGCGAAGCCGTAGCTGCCAGCATGGATGCCAAAGTGGTTACCGAAGACATCTCCGGTGAAGGAAAAGCCTATTCTACTTCAGAAGTTGGGGAGTGGGTGGTTAACTATATTAATAGTAAATAGTGGTTAGTGGTTAGTGGTTAGTGGTTAGTGGTTAGTGGTTAGTGAATGAATTAACCACTAACCACTTTCAACTAACAATTAATTACCTTCCCGCTTGCCGGATGTAATTCCTCAGTTCTTCGTTGTACTCTTCTTCTTCAAGCAAATCTTCGAGGTTGATGTGTAAGCGGTATCTCCAGCTAAATTTGGAGTTGGAGGGCACATTGATTCTTTCTTCGTGCGGGTTTTCTCTTCTTATTTTGTCGGATATGCTGAGTAAATCCTGCATCTGGAAAACGGACCACATAGCCGGCGAATACAAGTGCTGAACCAGTATATCACGACAAATCCACCATTCGCAGAAATAAGGCGCTTCTCCCCAATGTCCGAGTTGTTGGTTATAAAATCGTTGTGTCACTCCCCTGTCCTCTTCCCACCAACCCCTTATCGTACTCATATCGTGGGTTGAAGGCATTACAACCGACAGATATGGCGCATCAGCCGGATGGAAGAACTCTATTTTATTAGTTTTAGGCGCGCGTTGCACTTCCAGACTCAGAATACCCAATTCCTGCATCACATCAGTAACACACTGCGTCATCATACCCAGGTCTTCACCGCAAATCAGCATGTTGGTTGAGCGTTTTAATGCCGGTAGCTTCTCCATACCCGATTTATACCAATGTGCATCCTGCCGTCTGAAGAAATAGTCCACATATATTTCTTCCAGTTTCTGTTTAGTGTGTTCATCCAAATCCCGGAAGGTTTTGAGGGATTGCATGCCGAAACGCGGATAGAATTGCGTACCATTACTACCTTCTACTTCAAAAAACAAGACATTCGATATCAGATCAAACAAGCCCCATTTGATATTTTCGCTGATGGAACCTTCCATAAACATCTTCTCAACCTCCTGTTGCCCCGTATACTGAGGTTTCAACCGCAATACCCATCCATCTTCAATCTGAAGACAATTAGCCTTTACCCAAACTGCATCATCTCCGAATATCTCCCAAAGCACATTGTCTGTGATATAAGGTTTGCAAAAACGATTGTAATCAAACCAAATTCCTTTTTCCTGAAATTCATTGATGTGTACCGGTATAGAAGGATACAAGTGCCCCATAATACCCTCGACCTGGTTCATCGGGATTTGCCAGATGCGGAAGAATCCGAGGATATGGTCGATTCGGAACGTATCGAAATAATTTGACATTTGGGCAAAGCGTTTTTTCCACCAGTCGAAGCCCGAACGCTGAATAGCTTCCCAATTGTATGTTGGCAATTCCCAGTTCTGCCCCTTTACCGCGAACATATCGGGCGGTGCGCCGGCTTGTCTGTCTAAGTTGAACAATTCCGGATTTGCCCAGGTATCCACCGAGTTGCGGTTTACCCCGATCGGGATATCTCCTTTCAGCACTACCCCGTTGGCATGAGCATATTCATGTGCTTCTGATAATTGCACGTGCAAATGATACTGGATAAAATAATTTGCCACGATGGCATCATAATGGGGACTCTCCGGTGTACAAAGTCTGCTCAAATGTTCGACATCAAAAACAGCATACTCTTTCCATTGCCTGTAATCCGGTGTACCATATAAATCCCTCAACACACAAAATGCGGCATAAGGTTCCAGCCAATACTTATTTTCTTCAAAAAATATTTTAAAAACTTTGTTTTTCAGAAATTTATCCTGTTGAATCTTACATAATTCTTTTGCATATTCCAGTTTAAAGTTCACAACTTCCATGAATTCAACCAATTCTTTGGCATTCAGTTCAGTCTGTTTTTGCTTATACGTTTTTTGCAAAGGGTGTGTAGTCGGTAATTTACCCATGGCTGGTAAATTCAGAAACAGTGGATTCAATGCAAAAGCCGTGATTGCTGCATAAGGAAGCACATCGGCATCGGTATGTGTACCAATCGTATCATTCAAAGGCAATACCTGAATAAGTTTCAGTCCGACTTTGGCTGCCCAGTCGATGAGCAATTTTAAATCACCAAAATCGCCCACCCCGAAACTCTTTTTAGTTCGGATACTGAAAACAGGCAATCCGACACCCGCACCGCGAAACTTTTCACTTTCCATCCTGACAAAACCATCGTGATGCATCACCAGGCTTTTTTTGTCATTCATTACATAAGTTACCCGATCCGGTCCGCTTTCGAAATAACAAAAGCGTTTATCTTCCGCATCATAAAAGCCGTATTTATAATGTACTTCGCCCTGGCATTTCGACAAATCGAGCCGGACTTCCCAAAAATTTTCCTGCTTATTCAGCAACACCGGTTTATGCGTTGACCAGTTTCCCAATGCCTTACAATCTCCCACTACACACAAGACCTGATTCTTATTCAACAAGGGAGCTTTCACACGGAAAAGATGCGTGTATTTTTTGGTGACTTTTAATTCTGTCACCAGATGTTCATCTTTCAGCAGCACTTCCTTAAAAGGAGCTGTCAGAAAAGTATTTTCGAGTGTATTGGGAGCATTCCAGTGATCGTAACAAAAGATATAACCAAATCCATTGAGTTCAACATTCGGTTTTCTGTTGGCATCCCATTCTTCGGTATATTGTCCGGTGTTTTCATTCAGCAGGATGTATTTATACTGAAGATGTTTCAATTCTTCGGCAGCAACATCCACTGCTCCCGACCAGTTTTCGGGGAATGCAAAACCCAGGCTGAGTGCTTTTGTATAATCGCCATTGCCCAGCGCCGGGATATTTCCCGAAACTAATATTCTTTGTCCCCAAAAGGTATGGTATTGAATTTTAAAATGTATCTTCATGAATCATGAATTATTACAATGCATTAAAACTTTCAGCATCAGGTGATTTCTTTTTCGAGTTTCAAAAATATACTGAATGCGGGCAATAACGTAGCAGATGATAAAAAAAGTGATAAAAATACATTTCAAACGTTTGCAAGAATCGGGATAAAATAAAAAAAAATAATTTGAGAATCTTTTAGGGATTTAAGGGATAAAATCGTACTTTTGCAAAAATATTACAAAAACATTTTTAGTTACATTACATGACTGCACCAACGTCTCAATTCAAGGTATTTTCAGGCACAAATAGCCGGTATCTTGCAGAAAAAATTTGTAAAAGTCTGGGCTCTCCACTCGGGAATATGATAGTAGAACATTTCGCCGACGGAGAGTTTGCCGTTTCTTACGAGGAGTCAATCCGTGGACAATACATCTACCTGATTCAGTCAACTTTTCCTAATTCGGACAATCTGATGGAGTTGTTGCTGATGATCGACGCAGCTAAAAGAGCTTCTGCCTACAAGATTATCGCTGTGATACCTTACTTTGGTTGGGCGCGACAAGACAGAAAAGACAAAGCGCGGGTTTCCATTGGTGCAAAGCTAATCGCGGATTTATTGAGTGTTGCCGGCATTGACCGGGTAATTACAATGGATTTACACGCCGATCAGATTCAGGGATTCTTCAATGTGCCGGTTGACCACCTCTATGGTTCCCGCATCTTTATTCCTTATATTGAGTCGCTGAAACTGGAAAATTTAGTCATAGCCTCACCTGATGTAGGTGGATCGAAACGTGCAGGGACTTATTCCCGTCATTTAGGCGTGCCCATGGTACTGTGCCACAAAACCCGAGAAAAAGCCAATGTAGTAGGCGAAATGCGCATCATCGGAGATGTTGAGGGAAAAGACGTGATTATTGTTGATGATATGGTCGACACAGCGGGAACGCTTTGTATGGCTGCCGACCTGATGAAAGCAGGAGGAGCTAACTCTGTAAGGGCAATCGTGACACACGGGGTAATGTCGGGTGCTGCATCAGAAAGGATTATGAAATCATCTCTCACTGAAATCGCATTTACTGATTCAATCCCATTTGACTGCAAAAGATGTGAGAAGGTCCGGATTCTGTCCTGTGCCGATATGTTTGCCGATACCATTGAGAGAGTACAGACGCACCGGTCGATTTCGGAGCAATATCTAATAAAATAAGGTTGCTTCCGGATTGATTTATTCCCTATAAAACAAACATTACTGATGTGCTGCAGATGAATTGCAGATAATCTGTAGACTGGTTAGAGATAATCCGCAGACAGGTTGCAGATAATCCGTAAATTGGTTGCAGATAATCCACAGATGGTTTACCGATAATCCGCAGGTTGGTTGCAGATAATCTGTAACAACCATCTTAAAGGCTTATCCGGAGAATTACAAGTAAGTATTTTATTGATTACAAACTAACTTATTAAATAAAAGCCAGCTAATTGAATGACTCATTAGCTGGCTTTTATTTATGTATGAAATAGACTTTACTTCTCAGCGTCTTTCACTAAATAAATATAAGTCGGGAAGTGGTCACTGAAACCATTTTGGAAATGACCGCCACTGAAAGTCCGGAAAGGATAACCTTTATATCTGCCTGTTTTCTGAATCAGGAAATCACGGTTGAAGACTTCCGCTTTGTAAAACTTGAGCGAACTGTAATCATCACCGAGCAATGAATGACTGATGATGATTTGATCAAACAAATTCCATTTCCCCTGATAACACAGAGAACCGATTCCCTTGACATATTTCTCCCACATCGGGTTAAACAATCCGCCGGGAGCTACTTCCTGAACCGTTCTTTTGGCATCAAGCACAACTGCGCAACTCGGATCTACCGGGTCGTCATTCAGGTCACCCATAATAATAACATGATAACCGGGATCGACGCGAATCAGTGAATCATGCAGGTGTCTGACAACTGAAGCAGCCAATTCTCTTGAAACAGATGATTTATCACCCCGTCGGGATGGCCAGTGACTAACCAAAACAGCCACTTTCTCACCGGTAATCTTACCTTCTACCAACAAGACATCCCTTGTTCGGAAAGAAGTATCAGTCACCCCCATCTCGATTCCTTTGGCATAAGGAAAAGGATGCGTACTACTGGTTACATACTGAAAACGAGTGGAGTCATACAATAACCCGACATCAATTCCACGCCAGTCGGGCGAATCGTAATGCACGATTTTCATCCCCCTGCCTTTTAGTGGTTTAGTCGCAATCAAGTCCTCCAGCACTTTCCTGTTACCAATTTCCGAAACACCCACTACTGCAAGACCACCAAAATCTTTGGCAATCTCATTCAGGGTAAACGACATGTTTGTCAGCTTTTTCTCATATTTATCCATGGTCCACGCGTTTGAACCTTCCGGAGAAAACTCTTCATCCCGGAACGAATCAGTGCTTAATGGATGGTACAGGTTTTCGAGGTTATAAAAACCAACCGGATAAACCTGATATTGCTGACCGCCTGTAGTTGTAGTAACAACCTGCTGTGCCGGTTTACATGAAACGGCAAACAGGATGATTAGGGCGAGATATGCCGAAAGTTGAAGGTATTTTTTCATTTGATATAAAAATTAGCCCCCTAACCCCAAAAAAGGGGAACTGAGAGTGGTCTATATAATAACCATTTCTATGTTTGATAGAATAAAAGGTTTACCTCAAAGGTTTATAATTTTAAAATTTGAGGTAAATCTTTATCCTGTTGTTAATTACTTAACCAATACGTTTTTAATTTCCCAGGTAGCAGAAGCCCCATCAATACTCAGGTATTTGAATGCAATTCTGGCATTAGGAGCAAGATTGGCTGTTGGAATTGCCAGTTGACCTGAAGATACATATCCCCATGCAGCAGTACCATGCGTAACACCGGTTACTTCAGTCCAGGTCGCTGTAGAAGGTGCGCCTGAATTGAAGTTATTTGACACCCAAACCGTATAATAACCTTCACTTACGCCGACATTAATGCTACCAGCTGGACCACGAGCATGTTCAAATGATAATTTTGCATTTGTTTTTCCTGTTAAATCGATAGCGGGTGAAATTAACCAATCTTCATTCGCATATGACGTGCCACTTAAATAACCAGTCATCACCGCTCCATAAGAAGAACTAAACGTCCACACCTGTTCTCCTGTAACACTATAAGCGGTAAATTTATCAAAACTAGTTTGTGTCAACATAGTTTCATTTAACAAAGCACCCGTAGTATCAATTGGTTTGGTACCACCTGTACTTCCACCTTCCAATTCATAATAAGAAGTGCTTTTTATACCTGGTTGTCCAAAGTAAGCTTCCAATGAGCCATAAAGCTTAACGGTTTTCCCTAAATTTGTTGGATTTGCAAATAGTTCTAAACCAGTTCTTACAGCTCCTGACGGTAACTGTACCGGCAAACAATTTGCTGCATTTGTTTCAGTTGCTGATGAAGCTATCAGAATCTCTGTCTGAGCTTCTGTAGGAACAGCAAAAGTAGCTGCATCAATAGATAATCCGTTAACATATCCTACAATATATCCTTCTACCCATTTCAATCCCCCCTGATTTGCAATTGCCTCTTCAACACTATAAGGAGCTTCTTCTGTGCCTTCACCATCTCCATTTCCACCATTTCCAATGGTTACAGTAACAGCACATTCAGCGGTAAAGATATCAGCTGTAGCTGTAATTTTTGCAGTTCCTTTTCCAACCGCAGTCACTACAGCAGTTAAGCCATTACCTGTTACAGTTGCAACAGCAGTGTTAGAACTTGCCCAAACAACATCTCCTTTAGCATCAACAGGATACAGGGTTGCAGTTAATGTGCTTGTTTGACCTTCTTCTGTTAATGTTACAGAGGTTGGATCAACTGAGATTCCGGTAATAGCTACTTCTTTTTCACAGCTATACAGAATTGTTAATGCTGCAATAGCAAGAAATAAATGTTTCAGTTTCATAATGTAAAAATT
This sequence comes from Paludibacter sp., assembly GCA_034928085.1. Lineage (GTDB taxonomy): Bacteria > Bacteroidota > Bacteroidia > Bacteroidales > Paludibacteraceae > Paludibacter. The sequence continues at coordinate 117,048 of JAYFPG010000013.1, read as the reverse complement.
TAATTATTTGTTTATTTGATTTCTTAATTATTAAATATCAAGTCTTTTCTTCCTCTTATTGTCAATTGGATTGTATTATTAAATTGTCCAAGTATGCAAATAACCGAACCGGTTCCGGCAGGAATTGTATCGGCAGCAAAATTGGCATATTCACTAGTCCTAACCAATACTTTTTTATCACCTATAATCAGGTTTGCACTTCCATAACCTGATCCTTTCGATGCAAAGATTTTACTTCCACCATTTTCAAAACTCACATTATCAAATCTTACCAGAGAATTTCGAATCGACTCATTCATGGCTGGCAAAGACGTATATACAGTTGGTAAAACAGTTGCTGGTTGTGGAGCCCCATTTCTGAATACATGTGTGTAAAACTCTCTGGGCGTCATCCTGCCGATACTGATATTACCGGATGAACTTTGATAAGGAATTACACTACCCAATTGATATGACCCACCATACTTACCAATATTAAGACTATCTAATTCAACAATGATTTCCTGTCCAACCCGGTGCAACGGAAATAATCCGGTAAGATTCGTACCAATGATTACTGCTCCTGTTTCATCCTGAATATACAATTGTTTGTAAATATTGCCACTTTCATCATTCGCAATCACTCTACCCTTAATTGCTTTATTTGAATTCTTAATTATTTGAAAACCAAAATTATCTGAAACCGGGAACATTGATTTCATTGCTGCAATAGTAATGACCTCCTTTTCCGTTTGATAAAAAGGTATTGGAATTTCTGGAACTTCATAATCCCGCATATCACAGGAAGAGAACAAAGTTACTAAGGCAAGAAATCCAATTAATATTGTTTCATTAATATTTTTCATATGATCTAATTAATAGCTGTTGATGTTTTACTTACTTATACCTTGATCTTAGAATTTATATCCGATATTGAAAAACACATTTAATCCCTGCATGTAATAAAACTTGGCCGGGAACTTATTAATATTTTCCAAATCAATAACATATTGATCATTTACTAATGCAACAGGCAAACGTCCCTGCTCATAGCCACCGGTCCTGACTCCCCGGTTATTCAACACATTTACTACATTCAGGTTGAAGTTTAATTGTCTGCCTCCTTTCAGATAAAGTAACTTACTGATGGAAACATCCATGGTAATGGCATCATCGAGTTTGGTTTGGGCAATCCATTTAGCAACAGTTAGTTGTTTTTTTATTACTGAATAACCCTCTCTATCAGCAGCTTGATTTACCTTATCAATTACAGAATATGTTCGCTGAATATAAGATGGATCTAAATAATTATTCGCAATCCCATTTATATTTATTTCAAACCACCAAAAATTCCAAAAATACTGCACTCCGAAAGTTCCGGCAATTTCAGGAGAACCTCCTACATGATATCCTGCAATTCTAACAGTGTCTTTTAAATGTTTTTTTTCTTCTTCTGAAAATGTCCTGTCAATACCATTCTCATATCTCACTGTGCCCAGAGGTTTTTTAGTATAGGTAAATTTTGACCAGGTACCGGCAAGTGATAATGTGAGATTTTTTACTATATTATATTTGACTGCGGCTTCGGCTCCATAATTACGTTTACTCACATCAGAAATGCTGTGGTGTACAAAAGTTCTGTATGTATCGTTGTAATAGGAAATTTTCTGAATACCCTTTTGATAATCTGTAAAGAATCCCGATATACGACCATTGATTTTGGGATAAGTAAATACATAGTTGATATCGGCAGAACTAATCATTTCTGATTCGAGTCCGGGTGCAGCTTCGTCTGAAATTCGTTGAGTAGTATATGCATCATAAGGCAGTGGCGCCTGTGTTTTGAACATACCATTCACCGAGAAAAGATTACGACCATCCATTTTGTAAACAATGCCGGCTTTTACAGCTGGATCGATGAAAGTATGTACCTGTCCTTTGCCATAAGAATTCAGCGGGTAACGACCATTTTTCATTTTACCATCTCTGAAATAAGAAGTAGCAGTAAGTTTGGCTGCATAGAAAAACTCCCAGTACTGGTAATTGTGATGCATTTGTGCCCAAAGATTTCCGTTGGTAACATGCATGTGGTAGTTATATCCGAAAATATCTCCTTCAACTACTTTTCTATCCGGGTCAAGTAAATTGTTTTGTTTAAAATTTGGATCTCCAGGCACGTCACGTTCACCATATTTATCTATATCTTTCAAGTAATTAGCGCCCAACAAGTCAGCCACCACATCAAAGGTTTTACCCAATGTATAACGGGCATCCACACCGGCAACAAAAGTAACTTCTTCATTCAGTTTCTTTTCCAGCGTTGTATTAAAGCTGGTTTCAATGGCATCATTCCGACGCTCTTCAATGATATACAACGCAGATGGATCCTCTCCTTCTGTATTGTTGCTGAGATTTGCTTCGTAAATATCGCTCCAGGCAATCTGACTTTTGCCTCTGTCGTTTCCTACACCTGAGCCTGCCCAAAATCTGGCATCTGCAATATATTTTGGATCACCGGTATTGGGTGTAGTTGCTGTATAAGAAGGTAAATTACGGTAATAATCCGGACGAGGGTCAGAAGCATTAAACCAGTTTAACGCAGTCGAACCATAGCGGTTGTAGTTAAATGCCAATCCTGAAGTCAGTTTATTCAGGCGGTCAATTTTCCAGATATGCGATAAAATTACGGTCGGATCGTAGCTGGTAACCACACGTTGGTTACGTTTGCTGCCATCAGGCATATATCCCCAGTAAGAGTTGTACAAATTATTTCCGGTTAGCGTATAGGCTTCCTGCACTGAAGCCGATTGCTGTGCCCTTTGTACAGGAGAGCCGAAAGTTGTCAGTGACAAGCTTTGTTTGCCATTGTCCCATTGTTTTTCTGCTCCAAAGAAATAGGCTAAGTTATGATAAAAAGTACCTTCCACACTTCCTTCGTAGGCATAACGACCACCTAACAAAGCAGAGAAAGCCCAACCATCGCGATTCAGTCCTGTATGATGCGACAACATCATACGTTGCTGATAATTACGATTTGTATAAGTAAGCGTCACCTTGGTTCCCCGGGCAAAACTGCCGGCCCGCAAGTCGTAATTCTGTGCACCGGCCAGGTCACCAAATGAAAACAAGCTTGCCTGCAAATAATCCTGTGTCGTGGCATTCCGGGTAGCATCATTCATTCCACCAATCATGGAATAATTGAAATTTCCCCGAATCATGGAGTTGAACTGAATCCCGTTCAAATAAGTTTGCTCGAACTTGTTCTTATAGCCACGTGGATTAAACCGGAAAGCAGACAGTTGATATCCAACTTCAGACAAAAACGGGTCGTTAGAAAAAGTAGCGAGCGTACTGAAATTCTGCCCGGCTAAATCCGCATTCTCATCCTGGGTTGATTCATCAATGGCACTTAATTCAAAGCTATTCTCTTTTTGAAAATCCCTGCGGATATTATCCACATTCTCCTGTGCAAACCCTGTATTCAAAACAGCGCTTATCACAACAACCGAGAGTAAACGATAATTCATGTTATATATGTTCTAAATTTAATTTTTTGTCTTCAGTCTACAGTCTTCAGTCTACAGTCATTGTTTTCCGTTTTCCGCTATTCGCTATTCGCTATTCACTAACTAAAGTCCCCATTGCCCCGGATTATTCTGCTGTTTAACCTGATCTGAAACCTTGGGGAAAAATTCAAATCCCGTCAACGCCTCAATCTCTGCCACCGTTTTACAAATTGACCGTGGTGGTTCAATATCTCCGTATGATCTGTGTTCCACCCAGAAACCAATACTTTTCAATTCATCATCACTACAATTAACAACCGCTTTGCCGGTAGAACCCATCTTAGTCCGAAGCAACACCTTGAAATAATGGGTTGGCAGGGGAACACTATTACCTGCACCATCATAAGTTGAGGCCGTTGAATTTTCATCAAAGTATGCTCCTGTAACTACAAACAATGTATCATTACAATTGTTTTCGCGCACTTTTATTTCTAAGTTCGCCCACATATCCTGATTTAACCTATCGAGCTGTGGCGTCATGTTCGACATGTAAAATGTCTGTACATTCATTTCTCTGTTTGCTAGCCGATCCGCCGATGGTAATTGATGACCTCTGTCATATCTGCCTCCGTAAGACCTCGAAACACAATCAGCCTGAAAATAACTATCTATGTTAGGGTCAAAACCCCATTCGTTTGTCCTGTTTGTTGACCCCAAATAAGAACCATGTATCGGATATGCAACCCACAGCGCTGCTTTTTTCGATCTGTCAAAACATAATGAATAATTTCTTACCGCCCTGTTGTTCAGAGACGCAAAATGTGTTACATACTGGTAATCATCATGTTCTTTATATGAAGGTGTTTCGGTAAAACCAGAGAATGATGGTGTCTGAGTCAGCGTCAACACCCTGGAATCCTTGCCGTCAAATGTCAGCGTGATGGTTGCCTGACGATCAACTGAACCGGCATTATAACGGCAATAAACTATCAGCAAGTTATCATCATCAGTAATGAAACCAGAAACCTGTGATAAATTTTGATTCGATTTGCTAAATGAGCACCACGTTGCACCTTCCTCAATCTTTGCACTCCATCCGGAACCTTGCTTCCCACTGATGGTAATTGCAGCTGAACCTCCTGTTGACCCTACAACAGAAGTTTTTTCCCAATAAGCGCTGTTGAGCACATAAATATCATCTCCACAAGCGTTCAAAAAAGCAACCAAAATAAAAAACAGCATCAATCTGATTTTGCTGTATCGTGTTTTATACTTCAATCTCATTTAATATTCTATCTCATCAGTCCTCCATTGGTCTGATTAATTATTGAAATACAAACAGAAAAATCAAATCACACTTCATCTACCTGATAATCAACACCAACAAATCTATATTATCACATAGAGAATTAAAAAGAAAAAGGTCTGCAAGATACGATATTTTTCAAATTAAACAAGCGCCTTGTATAATTTGTTTATGAATATTTAATTTTGACTTTTTGCATGGTTTCATGTGATTGTATTTTATTAAAACAGCTGTTTGCACTCATCAATAAAAATAATTAACTTTGCGCTAAACAAATAAACGATTCAAATGGACTATCCGACATTACAGGGAAAACTGATTATGCCTGAATACGGGCGAAATATACAACAGATGATTAAACACGCCATGACGATTGATGATCGCGAGGAACGTACACGTTGCGTGAAAACCATCATCAACACCATGGGTAATTTATTCCCTTACTTGAGGGATGTGAATGATTTCAAACACAAGTTATGGGATCATGTGGCGATTATGTCGGATTTTCAATTGGATATAGATTATCCGTATGAAATTTTGAAAGCGGAGAATTTATATACCAAACCGGAGAAAGTACCTTATAAAAGCCACAGAATGCGTTATCAGCATTACGGCATCACCCTGGAGAAAATGATTGAACGGGTAGCTGATTATGAAGAAGGGGAAGAAAGAACCGAGTTAATTCGTTTGATTGCCAACCAAATGAAGAAATGCTTTTTAGCATGGAACAAAGAAGTGGTTGACAACCGTAAAATCTTTGAAGACTTACGGGAATTATCACATGGGAAACTTGATTTTACCGATGACACATTCAAATTAGTTGAGTCGAAAGACGTGCTTCACAACAAGAAAAACAAACAGCAGCAACAACAACAAAGAAAAAAATAATGGCCTCTTTTAAGATCAAAGGTAAACAAAAGCTCTCCGGAGAAATTACCCCGCAGGGAGCCAAAAACGAAGCATTGCAGGTGATTTGTGCTGTTTTGCTGACAGACAAGGAAGTTATCATCAACAATATCCCGGATATATTAGATGTCAACAACCTGATTTGTTTATTGGAAAAAATGGGTGTTGAAGTCAGACAAATCAGCCGGCATAGTTATGCCTTCAAGGCGCAAAAGGTAAATTTTGACTATTTGCAGACCCCTGAGTTTTACTCCAAGAGCGCTTCCCTAAGAGGGTCAGTCATGATTGTCGGACCACTTATCGGGCGTTATAAGCAGGCTGTCATCCCCAAACCGGGCGGTGATAAAATCGGTAGACGCCGTCTCGATACCCACTTCATTGGCATTCAAAAGTTAGGTGCTGATTTCCGTTACGATCCGGATAAGAAATTATATGAAATCAAAGCTGAAAAGCTATCCGGCAGTTACATGTTGCTTGATGAAGCATCGGTAACCGGGACAGCCAACATCGTCATGACAGCCGTACTGGCAGAAGGTACAACCACCATTTATAATGCTGCCTGCGAACCTTATGTGCAACAGCTATGCAAAATGCTGAACAAAATGGGAGCAAAAATTTCGGGCATTGGATCCAACTTTTTGACCATCGAAGGTGTTACTAAACTAAATGGTTGTGAACACGATATCCTGCCTGACATGATTGAAATTGGTAGTTTTATCGGTCTGGCTGCCATGACCGGGTCGGCTATCACCATTAAAAACGTGGCTTACGATGAACTGGGAATTATTCCCGACAGTTTCAGAAAGCTGGGCATTGAGATTGAACGCAGGGGGGATGATATTTTTGTACCGGCTCACTGTTGTTATACCATCGAATCTTTTATCGACGGTTCGATTATGACGCTGGCGGATGCGCCCTGGCCTGGGTTAACACCCGACTTGTTGAGCGTATTCCTGGTAGTAGCTGCTAAGGCAAAAGGGAGCGTACTGATTCACCAAAAAATGTTTGAGAGCAGACTTTTCTTCGTGGATAAACTGATAGATATGGGCGCACAGATTATCCTTTGCGATCCGCACCGTGCTACCGTAATCGGACAGGGAGAAAACCTGCACCTGCGGGCTGCCCGTATGACATCTCCGGATATCCGTGCCGGAATTGCGTTGCTGATTGCCGCTTTATCGGCCGAAGGTACCAGTATCATCGACAACATCGACCAAATCGACCGGGGATATCAGGATATCGACATCCGGCTGAGGGCTTTGGGAGCTGATATTGAAAGAATTGAGAGTTAACAGATAATATATTCAACCCTTTAAATTATAGGATTTATGCTGGACAAAAAGATTGTGGATTTGATAAACAGTCAAATCAATAAAGAGTTTTACTCTTCGTTTTTCTATTTAGACATGGCAAATTATTACACCGATCAGAGTCTGAACGGTTTTGCCAACTGGTTTAACATTCAAACGCAGGAAGAATATGCGCATGCCATGCTTTTTCTTCAATATTTACAATTGAACGGAGAAAAGGTAGTGTTGGAAGCCATCGAAAAGCCGGCGGTTGTTTTTAAAAGTCACAAACATCCGCTTACGGCGGCTTACGATCATGAATTGTTGGTAACCAAATCTATCAACGAAATTTACGCGGTAGCTTTCGAGCTGAAAGATTTTAAAACCATGCAGTTCCTCGACTGGTTCGTGAAAGAACAGGCTGAAGAAGAACAAAACGTGGACGAGCTCTGCAAACGTTTCGACCTGTTTGGAGGCGATGCACGTGGATTGTATATGCTGGATCAGGAGTTGGCAGGTAGAACGTTTACGCCGCCGTCATTAGTTATTTAAATGCATCGGATTTTCGTCGTAGAGACGCCCTAATAGGGCGTCTCTTTTTTTATCCAGACGCCTTTCATTAGGTGTTGGGCAAAAATAATTGATATTTCACGCATTTGAAAAATAATGACACATTTGAAAATTTGAGACGCCCTAATAGGGCGTCTCTACAATTTGTTTGATTTGCCCTATCATCTCCTGCGCGAACTGCTCTGCTTCGACAGTTGTTCCGGCTTCGGAATAGATACGGATAATCGGTTCTGTATTTGATTTTCGCAAGTGTACCCATCCTGTCGGGAAGTCGATTTTTACCCCATCAATATCATTTACTTCGTACTGCTGATATTTCTCCTTGATTTTTGCGAGAATATTATCTACGTCAATCTGCGGGGTGAGTTCAATTTTATTTTTTGAAATGAAGTAATCTGGATAGGTCCTCCTTAATTCCGAAACTTTCTTTCCTGATTTAGCCAGCCAACTCAGGAACAAGGCAATACCCACCAGCGCATCCCTTCCGTAGTGACTGGCCGGATAAATAACACCGCCGTTACCTTCACCGCCAATCACGGCATTCGTCGCTTTCATTTTGGCAACTACATTGACTTCTCCAACCGCTGCTGCATTGTATTCCATGCCATAGCGCTGAGTAACATCACGAAGGGCGCGACTGGAACTGAGGTTTGACACGGTATTACCGGGTGTATATTGCAACACGTAATCGGCAATTGCAACTAAGGTATACTCTTCGCCAAACATAGAACCGTCTTCGGCAATGATGGCCAGACGGTCGACATCCGGATCAACCACAAAACCCACATCAGCTTTTCCTGACTTCATCAGATTAGCAATATCCGTCAGATGCTCCGGTAGCGGTTCCGGATTGTGCGGGAAATGACCCGTCGGGTCACAATATAATTTTTCGACTTGTTTAACACCCAATGCTTCCAGCAACACAGGCAAGGCAACACCTCCTACTGAATTCACACAATCAATAGCCACCGTGAATCCTGCTTTACGGATGGCTTCCACATCAACCAGATCCAACGCCAGCACACTTTCAACATGTTTCTGCGTATACGTATCGTTTTCTGTCAGTTTTCCCAGTTGATCCACTTCAGCAAACACGAAATCATCATCAGCAGCTTTCTTCAACACATCCTCACCCTGGGCAGCATTTAGGAACTCACCTCTTTCATTCAACAATTTCAGGGCATTCCATTGTTTTGGGTTATGACTTGCCGTCAGGATGATACCACCGGCAGCCTGTTCCATTGTCACAGCCAGTTCGGTAGTCGGCGTGGTAGCCAGACCAATGTTCACCACATCAAAACCCATTCCCAGCAGGGTACCGATAACTACCTGTCCGACCATCTCGCCGGAAATGCGGGCATCCCGTCCCACTACTATCTTATTAGAATCGATGGTTTTGTTTTCACGAATGTGGCGCGCATACGCAGCCGTAAAACGAACAATATCGAGGGGACTCAACCCCTCGCCGACAGTGCCCCCGATGGTGCCCCGAATACCGGAAATTGATTTTATTAAAGTCATGCTATATTATTTATTAGTGTTTTGTTAGTTAGTTTAAGAGTTTAAAGTTTAAAGTTTAAAGTTTAAAAAGGACTTCGTTAATCGCTATTCGTTATTAGCTATTCGCTTTCCGTTCTCCGCTTTCCGCTAAATCAGTACTTACTAATTCTGATATTGATATCATAACCTGCAGGAGTTGCGGGTCTGCTGAATTTCGACATACCAATTTTCGATGGTACAATCAGTTTCGCTTCTGCATTATTGAATTTCATATAACCAACGGCTTCATGCCAGGCAGCACAGGCCTGCGTTAAATCCAGGTAGTTAAATTGCAATGGATTCGGATAGTTTACAGAACTCTGACTTGAAATCGTATCTGCTTTTACTCCCAGTGTATACTCATCAAAGCGTGGAACAATCACATCACCGCCAATCACGCTATCACCCTCTTGCAGGATATCTCCCTGTTTCGTCAACCGATAATACAAACCGGTTTTACTCTTGTAATAAACCTTGTCGGGCCACGGAAATGTAGTTGGCATTACCGTTACAACCTGAATCTGCTGACGTGAAATAAAATCAGCAATCAACTCCTGTTCGGCCTTCAACTCTTCAGCATAAGTTACATTGTCATCCTTACAGGCAACAAATAAAAGCGCTACTATGAGTGCAAAAAAGATATTTTTAAGTACGTGTTTCATTTTATGTATGTCTCCGGTCTCCAGTCTCCAGTCACCAGTCATTAACCACTAACCATTAACCACTAACCACTAATTATTATCTTATATTCGCAATACTCATGATATCAGCAAAAACACCGGCAGCTGTTACACTTGCCCCGGCACCATATCCTTTGATAATCATCGGGTAATCGTAATACCGTTCAGTTTTAATCATGATGATGTTGTTGCTACCTTCCAGTTCATAGAAAGGATGACGCATATCCACCTCCTGCAAACCAACTGAGCAATCCCCGTTTTCCATGGTAGCCACGAAACGGTAACGTTTATTTTCGGATTGCAGACGTTGACGAACAGTTTCAAACTCAGCATCCATTTCATGAATGGTATTCCAGAAATCATCCAAAGTACCCTCAAAATAACGCTGCGGAATAAACAGGTTTTTCTTCACATCACTTTGTTCAACCTTATAACCTGCTTCCCTTGACAGAATCACTAATTTGCGGATTACATCAGTACCACTTAAATCGATTCTCGGATCAGGTTCAGCATAACGGGCTTCCTTCGCCAACTGAATGGCTTTGCTCAACGGAATTTCAGCACTAATGGTATTGAAAATAAAGTTCAGCGTACCGGAAAGCACCGCTTCTAATTTCAGTATTTTATCGCCGGAATTAACCAGGTTATTCATCGTGTTGATAATCGGCAAACCGGCACCCACATTGGTTTCAAACAAAAATTTGATACCTTTCTTGCGGGCAATTTCTTTCAATTCGGCATAATTGGTATAATCGCCGGAAGCAGCAATTTTATTGGCTGCTACCACCGACACGTTGTGTTGCAACAAATCTTTATAGAGCGCAGCCACCTGGTAACTTGCCGTACAATCAACAAATACGGGATTATAGATATTCATATCCAGAATACCCTTCAGAATTACTTCCGGAGAAGTCGGGATACCGTCCAACGCGAGCAATTCAGGGTAATTACTTAGCATAATACCATCGCGGTTAAACAACACCTTGTTTTCATCTGCAATGCCCACAACCTTAATCTTCAGGTTGTTCTGCTTTTTCAGTTTGGGCTGTTGCAACATAATCTGATCCAGCAGACCGCCACCTACCGTTCCCGTACCCACTAAGAAAATATTCAGTTCCTGATATTCCGACAGGAAAAATGCCTCATGAATCACATTCAGCGCTTTCCGCAGGGATATCGAATCAATGACAAAAGAGATATTCGTTTCAGAAGCTCCCTGTGCAATGGCAATTACATTCACCCCACTGCGACCGAGGGCGCCAAATAATTTACCGGAAATACCGGGAATTCGCTTCATATTATCGCCCACCACCGCGATGGTAGCCAAATCCTTTTCAGCCTTAACATTATTAATTTCCCCAATGGCCAGTTCGTGGGCAAATTCTTCGGAAATCACTTTAACCGCTATATCCGCTTCCGCATTGGTAACACCGATAGATATCGTATTTTCGGAAGATGCCTGCGAAATGAAGAAAGCTGAAATACCCACATTGGCAAGCGCACCGAACAAGCGTTTGCTCACCCCGATTACGCCCACCATTCCGAGACCCTGCATGGTCACCAGCGCCGAATCGTTGATGGATGAAATACCTTTCACCGGCTGATTACTGGTATCTTTTGCTCGGGAAATATAAGTTCCCGGTGCATCAGGATTGAATGTATTTTTGATTAAAATGGGGATATTCTGATGATATACCGGGAAAATAGTTGGCGGATAAATGACCTTAGCTCCATAATTACAAAGCTCCATCGCTTCAATATAGCTCAAATTATCAATCACATAAGCCTTGCTAATCACGCGCGGGTCGGCCGTCATGAAGCCATCCACATCCGTCCAGATTTCGAGGCTATCGGCATGTAAGGCAGCAGCCAGGATAGCCGCCGTATAATCAGAGCCACCACGACCCAGGTTCGTGATGATACCCGACTCTTTATCCGTGGTGATAAAACCGGGACAAACCGTCAGCACCGGTTTTTCAGGAAAATAATTACGGATAAGCGCATTTGTGATTTCAATATCGAGCGTATGTTTCCCAAATGCCGTATTCGTTTTGATGAAATCCGGAGAATAGGCATAAGCAGCACTTTCGATAACTGTAGCAATAATAACCGAAGAAATTCTTTCGCCGAAACTTACGATTAAGTCCTTCGTCTGCTGATTCAGTTCTTTTGAATCGGCAACTTGTTTGTAAACGGCTAAAAGTTCGTCAAATAAGCCATTAATTTTTCCTTTGATACCATCAGCTTTTGTTTCCGTCATGACGCCCTTAATGACATCAAAGTGACGTTTCACCACTGCATCAAACTCAGTCTCAACGTTCTGTCCCCTGAAGGCCATGTCGGTCAACGCAATCAACTTGTCAGTTATGCCACCCAGGGCAGATACCACCACGATTACCGGTTCTTTCTCACTCTCAACGATGCGTTTTACATTTAAAATGCTTTCTACGGAACCTACGGATGTTCCGCCAAATTTCATTACCTTCATCTTTTCTATTAGCTTATTTTTTGAGCCTGCAATATTAGCGATTTTTCCCCAATAATTAAGTGGATTTTTTGTTTTTTAATTAATGAGTTGCAATTTCAGGAAAAATATACTACTTTTGCAGCGCTTTTCGAACGAAAAAGCAAATTTAATATGATGGTCCGGTAGCTCAGCTGGATAGAGCAACAGCCTTCTAAGCTGTGGGTCGTGGGTTCGAATCCCGCCCGGATCACGAGGAAAAAGCTAATCATTTCGATGTAAATGGTTAGCTTTTATTTTTGCGTGAAATTATCATATGACATCACTCATTTTGACAGTTTTAAAATCTGCAACGCACCTCGACCAACTATAAAAAACACAATAGTTCCTACTATAAGGTCTGGATATTTTGAGTTTGTCAGGAAAACAAGTCCGCCTGCTACAATCACGCTTAAATTTACGATTACATCATTTGACGTAAAAATCAGACTGGCCTGCATATGTGCCTCTTCACTTTTTGATCGTTGGAGCAGATACAAGCATAATCCATTGCCAAAAAGTGCAAGGATAGAAATTAAAATCATTGACTGAAAAGTCGGGACTGGTTCAATTCCAACAAAGCGCCTGATTACTTCAATGAAACCGACAACAGCTAATATCAACTGGATATAGCCTGCTGCTTTTGCAATATTTTTTTTTCTTTTCATGACTCCGCCCACCGCTAGCAGTGCAAGTCCATATACAAAACTATCTGCAAGCATATCCAAACTATCGGCAACAAGTCCCATTGAATTGGAAATGTAACCTGTTATTAATTCAAGGGCAAAAAAGAGAAAATTTATAATCAATACTACCCACAACAGCTTTCTTTCCTTGTAATCCTTTTTGAGGACAATCATCTCATTTTTTGCCGGAAGCGTTTCAATTAGTAAAGTATTTAGATTTAAGACTTCAAGTTGTTGATAAATCTGATCATAATTGCCTTTATGTAAAACAGTTAATTTTCTGTTAGGTATATCAAAGTCCAAGGAATATATATCTGTCAAAACAGCAAGTCTCATCCGTATCATTTGTTCTTCGGATGGACAATCCATTTTAGAAATTTTGAATGTTGTTTTCATCATAGCTTATTACAATTGATTATGTGTGATTTAGTTCCCAAAAAATATAGTGCTATCGTTCATCTTCTCAAATTTCCGGAAATCACCCACCATTTCCAAACCCGCAATATTGGTACTGTCCATAAAGATTACAGTTCCTTTTTTATCCGTCATCGTAATCTTTAGTGTTGCGTCTATACTTTCAGGAATCCTCCTATCCATTGCACCCTCAACCGGGGCTTTAAGAATACCTGTATTGTTTGATTTAGCATGGATAATAATGTTATATCTTCTATCCTCGATTATTATCTTTATCAGGTTAGAATCATTAATTTCAACATGAAGTTTTGTACGGAGATAAGTTGCAAAGTGATATATTTTACCATTATGATAAAAGAATCCTAAAAATCCGGTAAATGATTTCCTCAACCAGGGTATATTTGCAATTGAGAGCATAAAGGAACTATTATTTTCGTTGAAATGATTGCTTTGCATCCAAATCCAGGCCGAAGGCATGCTCGATCCCCAATCTTTTTCAATGTATCCTTTGCCATCTTTGAAATTATGCACCTCATTATTGATATATATTTTTCCATTTAAATTATGTGTCAGGCTTACTACTCCATGATAGCACTCCATAAAAGGAACAAAGCGATACCACCCCATTATTCCGGCATTTAGTAATTTATCTGATTTATATTTCACCTGATCTGTCATTGTAATTTTACCAGAAATAATTGAATTATCATCTTTTATATCAATGATGATACTATCTTTGGAAAAGTAATTATCTGCAATTCTTATGGCAAATTCTTTTTGGGAAAATGAAAATTCTTCAATAGGAAATGAATAGTATTGGGTTCGAGCAGTAATTCCATCTATTATTTGTATAAAGGCATGCTTTTTCCTGCCGTCACCTGATAGTGCTATGCCCGGAATTACACTAAGAATAGATAATCCATCATTCGCTACCATTTTAAAATACCAACCCTCAAAATACTTTTTTTTCTTATTATTTCCTTGAAAGATACTTGTATTTCCAATTTTCTTTAAGTTATAAAATGGAATGAATTTGTGATGGTTGAATTTAATTTCTTTTTTCAATTTAGTTATTTTTTTTCAGGGAAACGTTCATATTTAATTACATTTTCCAACGAAACATCCCAACTTGCTTTATTTGAGATAAAAATGTGGGCATCAGGGCGTTTATCTAATTTAGTATCTAAACATCCAGCTGGCACAACTAACAGTTTCCCGTCCATTTGTAAATTGGGCAAAGCAGAACCACATTTTTTACAAAAGGCTTTTACATGATTACTTTTGTGTGGTTGAAATGTTTTAATTTCTGTTTCTGTTTTCAACCATTTTATTTTAGCTGTTGAGGAAAACAAATTTGCAGCATGAGCTGACCCTGTGTCTTTCCTGCAATATCTGCAATGACATAAATAAAAACTCTCAAAGTCACCAATAACTTTAAATTTAATTCCTTTACATAAACAAGAACCCAGGTATTCCATTTGATTTAATAAGTATTTTTGTGTCGATAGAAAGATATATTCCTTTTTATATGCAAACTTAGAAATAAATACTGACACATTTTAAACATGCGAGCATTTTTATTGAATTTCAAAATTTGAATATTAAGTACTTTTACAGGCAAAACAGGACTTAGCTAAGGCGAGTTGGGCAACTCACGCGAACGAGTTGGGCAACTCACACGAACAAGTTGGGCAACTCGCGTGAACAAGTTGGGCAACTGCAAACACAAACCTTTAAATATGACTTTTACTGATTTTAGTCGTTCAGAGAATGAACACCTTGTTCCTTTAATTTTTCAAGGTGATCTTTCATTATTCTAACCTGTTCCGCCGGGTGTCCAATCCAGACTGTGACCTCTCCTACAACTCTGAATGGCTCAGTAGAACGATATGATTTTGTCGGATTACCCGGAAACTTCTTGTCTGTAAGGTCCGGATCATCTTCTATTTCTCCGATAGGTTCTACCAGATAAATTCTTTCACGTTCTTGTCCGGAGGCGAGTTCTGCACCCCAAATTGCGGCATCCAATGTTGCTGTCAGAAAAATGTATTTTGCATTTTTTTGCTGCCCGTAGTTTGAATTGTAACCGGCTTCTATCAGGTCACCTACTTTTAAATCTGCTTTAGTTCCGTGAAAATATGTTTGCACGAAAGATGTTGCTCCTTGTTTGTTTATCTGCTGTTTGTTTTGTTCCATTTTCAAAGCGAATGATGTTAACCCGGGTTTGTCAAGCTTGCTTGAGCACATAATCAATGATAACGTTTAGTGGCAAAAATTGTTTTCGACATTTGCTATCATAGTCCATAAGATTTTGCTTGCTATCGGCAACAGCATCTCTCCCTAACCAACAGATTGCCGACTGGGATATTCACCAAAAAACCTTATCTTTGCAGCCGACAAAAACAAAAAAGACAATCAATTGTTTATAGGATATGCAAACCCAACTTCAACTCATACTTACACCGGAACAAGTTCACAAGGAAGATTTACTAAAGCAAAAAGTTGCTGAAAAGATAAACGTGCCTATCAACCGCGTTGAAGCAATCCGGATCATCAAAAAATCTATTGATGCGCGGGCGGCATTTCCTAAGATAAACCTGACCGTTGAGGTGTATTTGGATGAAGCCCCTCCTAAAACAATATATAATAAGAAATTCAGCTATCAGGATGTGCGCGACAAAGAACCAGTGCTTGTTATAGGTTCAGGTCCTGCCGGTTTGTTTGCGGCATTGAAACTGGTCGAGTTAGGCATGAAACCCATCGTACTGGAACGGGGGAAAAAAGCCGAAGATCGCAGATATGACATTGCTTCGCTAAACCGGAACAAAGGCATCAACCCGGAATCGAACTTTTGCTTTGGCGAAGGTGGTGCAGGGACTTTCTCTGATGGAAAACTGTATACGCGATCCAAAAAGAAAGGAAATGCGCAGGAAATTTTAGAGATATTTCATTATCATGGCGCTGCCGAAGATATTTTATTCGATGCGCATCCACATATCGGCTCCGATTTGTTGCCAGGCGTAATCGCCAACATCAGCGATACCATCACCTCCCACGGCGGAGAAATTCATTTCGAAAAGAAACTGACCGAAATTATACTGGACGAGAACCAGATTCGGGGTTGTAAAACAGATGATGGAACTGAATACAAAGCCAATTACCTGATACTTGCAACCGGTCATTCGGCACATGATATTTACGAAATGCTGTATGCGCAAAACGTAAAACTCGAAACCAAAGGCTTTGCCATGGGTGTTCGGGTTGAACATCCGCAGGAGTTGATTGATAAGATTCAATACCACTGTCCCGCCCGCGGTCCATATTTGCCTGCCGCGAACTACAGCTTAGTGGAACAGGTGGCCAACAGAGGAGTATATACCTTTTGCATGTGTCCGGGTGGCAGGATAGTGCCCGCCGGCACCAGCGACCATGAAATCGTGGTGAATGGCATGTCGGCCTCAAAACGTAACTCTCCATTTGCCAATTCAGGCGTAGTGGTAGAAATCAGACAAGAGGATATTCCGCAGGAATTTCAGCAACACGGAACATTAGCCGGATTACGATATCAGCAACACCTCGAACACCTGGCTTACCTGAACAATGGCGGACTGGGACAAAAGGCTCCGGCACAACGGCTCATCGATTTTGTAAGGGGTAAAGTTTCTGCTGATTTACCCGAATGCTCCTATATGCCGGGGATTATTTCTTCTCCGTTGCATTTCTGGCTACCAGAACATATTTCAAGCAGGTTACGGGAAGCTTTCAGGATGTTTGACCGGAAAATGAAAGGCTACCTGACCAACGAAGCGGTAGTCGTCGGCGTTGAAACCAGGTCGTCATCAGCCGTTCGGATTCCACGTGATCCGGAAACCGGTCAACACCCGGAGATAAAGGGTCTGTTCCCTGCCGGCGAAGGCTCCGGATTCTCAGGAGGTATTACCTCTTCAGCCATCGATGGTGAAAATGCGGCTGTTCATGTATTTGCTTTGAGCCAATGATCAAATTTCTGTTTTTCGTTTTTTCTGAAGGCATTTTTAAAATTCCTGAAGTTATCGAACCCGGAATCATACACGATACTCCTGATGGTCGCATCATCCTTTTTGGCTGAGTTTCTGATCATGGTTATCGCGTGTTGATATCTCATTTCCCTTAGCATTTTCTTACAGGTACTTCCATAATAATACTTTACAACGAAATGAATGTGATGCAACGGAACTTCGAGGACATCGCTTAGTTTTTCTGCATTGAAATCATGATCGAGGTAAGGCTTTGTTTCCTGCACAAATTGCATAAGCCGTTTCGACAAACCATCAAAATAATCATTATAGGTTTTTGCTTTATCGGCGGCTTCCAACACACTGTAGCTATAATTTCCTTCAGAAGTTAGCGTACTATTTTTTATTAATGGGTTTAATATACGATTTGAAGGGAACCCAAATAAAATACCAGGATTTAACAGCATTATCAATGGAAAAATTGAATTGAAAATCACAGAAATAAGAAACAAATTGTCATCTTCCATTCTGCTGATAAAATCCATTTCAGGATCAAACCGAAAATAAAGTGTTAAGCCCAGGTGCAAAAGAACCAACAACAAAGAGGAGAATGCAATGACATTTAACCACCTGAAATTTGAAATATACTGCTTCCTGATGGCGCCCTTCAATACACTAACCTTCTCCAAATAGGCACGATGCAGCATAACAATCGACCATAAAATATAAAACAACATAGAAGCAATCCTGATCATCGTATCAAACCAGATAGGAAGATAAACCATACTGGAATTCATGTAAAAACTCAGGTTTTGTAACGAACGTTCAGCCAGTTCCATTTTATATTCAACAGGCTTAAAGAGATATGGCATTATGATTATCAAATTCAGAAAAAAGGGCATCAGATGAATTAAATCTTTATCTGTAAATTTATGATGCTCATCAATAAGTCCCCTTACAAAAAAATAAAACAGGGGACCGGTCAAAAAGAATAATGGTCCTGAATAACCTATCATCAACATCAAAAGCTTCGCCGAACCACCATTAATAATCGTATCATAAAAAACAGATGTAAACGAAATAATTAACAAATATAAAGCAAAAGAAAGTATATGCTTATTCAACTTCCAGTTAGAAATCAGCATAACAATGGCCAGAAAAGCATTGAAAGCAGCTACTAAGTAAGTAATACTTATCATTTTACTTGATATTTTTGTTAGTGATTAGTTTAAATGTTTAAAAGTTTAAGAGTTTAAGAGTTTAAGAGTTCATGGATTCGTCCCTAAGGCTTTTAATTCTTAATTCTTAATTCTTAATTCTTAATTCTTAATTCATAAACATCAGGCCATAAAGTTACAAATTTTTCTTACCTGAAATGAAAAAGGAGTTGAAAAATTCCAACTCCTTTTAAATCTAATCTAATATTGACATATAATACGAATTTGATTAGGCACCGAAATCGTCGAACATCAGCATTTCGCGTGGCACACCCAAATCATACAACATCTTTTCAACTGCTTTAGCCATCGGGCCGGGACCACACATATAGTATTCAATATCTTCGGGAGCATCGTGCGTAGATAAATAATTATCTAAGATTACCTTATGAATGAAGCCCACATAACCAGTCCAGTTATCTTCGGGTTGAGGTTCACTCAGCGCGATATTGAAAGTAAAGTTCGGGAATTCCTTTTCTAATTTTCTGAAATCTTCTTCGTAGAAAATCTCATTTTTAGAACGGGCGCCATACCAGTAAGTAATTTTCCTATCACTGATTTTCAATGTATTCAGCAAGTGCAGGATATGCGAACGCAAGGGAGCCATACCAGCACCACCACCAACATATAACATTTCCTTTTTACTATCAAGTATTGGGTGGAATTCACCGAACGGTCCTGATATCATCACTTTATCACCCGGTTTCAGGTTGAAAATATAGGAAGAACAAATACCCGGTTTTACATTTGCCCAGGCATTGGCATTTCTGTCCCAGGGTGGCGTGGCAATACGCACGTTCAGCATCACGATATCTCCTTCTGCAGGATAGTTGGCCATAGAATAGGCACGCATGGTTTCTTCGTCGTTTTTGCAGGTTAAATTCCACATACTGAACTTATCCCAGTCACCACGGAAACGGTCAGCCACTTCGAAATCAGCAAATTTAATATCGTACTTAGGCACATCAATCTGGATATATCCACCTGGTTTGAAATTTAGTTTTTCTCCTTCCGGCAGTTTCACCACGAATTCCTTGATGAAGGTAGCCACGTTGTTGTTAGAAACCACTTCGCATTCCCATTTTTTGACACCCAATATCGACTCATCCATTTTAATAGACATGTCATTTTTCACTTTCACCTGACATCCGAGTCGCCAGTTGTCTTTAATTTCCTTGCGACTGAAATGAACAGCTTCGGTAGGAAGAATTTCTCCACCACCTTCGATTACCTGACATTTACACTGGGCACAAGAACCACCACCCCCGCAGGCAGAAGGTAAAAAGATATTCTGAGCCGAAAGTGTTCCCAATAAAGTACTTCCGGCCGGAGCTACAATCTCCTTTTCGCCGTTGACGGTAATTTTCACATCACCGGAAGGAACCAGATACCTTTTAGCAACTAATAAAATGACGGTAAGCAATAGTATAACCAGCAGGAAGACCCCCAGACTGGCAAAAATCATTGTTGAATTGATAGCTAATATCATGATTTAATTTAATTTTAGAATAACAATCAGATTTTCAATCCGGAGAAACTCATAAACGCCATGGCCATGAGAGCTACCGTGATAAAGGTAATACCCAACCCCCTCAAGGCAGGGAACACATCCGAATAAGCCATTTTCTCGCGGATGGCAGCCAGACCAACGATGGCCAGGAGGAAACCAACACCCGAGCCTAGCGCGTATGACGTTGCTTCACCAATATTGACAAACTGACGTTGTTGCATAAATAAAGAGCCACCCATGATGGCGCAGTTTACAGCAATCAAGGGCAGGAAGATACCAAGAGAAGCATATAATGAAGGGCTCACTTTTTCCACCACCATTTCAACCAACTGTACGATTGCAGCGATTACGGCAATAAAGAGGATAAATGAAAGATATCCCAGATCAAGTTTCGCAAGTGATGGACTAAGCCATGCTAAAGCTCCTTCTTTCAACACATAATTTTCGAGCAAGTAGTTTACCGGCAAAGTTACACCTAACACAAACACCACTGCTACACCTAATCCCAATGAGGTTTTCACATTTTTCGAAACCGCGAGATAAGAACACATCCCGAGGAAAAATGCAAATACCATATTGTCGACAAATATCGACTTTACAAATATACTGGCAAGATTTTCCATATAGCTGTATTTTTATTTTTCCTGTAACTCTTTGTTAACTGAACGGTGTACCCAAATAATGACGGCAACTAAGATAAGCGCCATCGGTGGCATCACCATCAAACCATTATTTACATAACCGGCATCGTAAATTGCCTGCGGTATAATTTGCAATCCAAACAACTTGCCTGAACCAAGCAATTCACGGAAGAAAGCAACTGCCACCAAAATCCAGGCATACCCGATACCGTTACCCAATCCGTCAATAAATGATTCCCATGGTTTGTTTGCCATGGCAAATGCCTCGAGACGCCCCATCAGGATACAGTTCGTAATAATCAATCCGATGTAAACCGAAAGCTGAACACTCACATCGTATGCAAATGCCTTTAGAATTTCACTTACTACCGTTACTAACGAAGCAACCACCACGAGTTGCACGATGATGCGGATACGGTTTGGAATGGTATTTCTCAGTAAAGAAATAATCACGTTAGAGAATGCCAGGATGATGGTTACTGAAAGTCCCATCACAATAGCGGGTTCTAACTTCGCCGTTACCGCGAGTGCGGAACATATACCCAACACCTGCACGGTAATCGGGTTATTTTTACCAAGAGGTCCTAAAAAGACCTGTTTGGTTTTATCTGAAAATAGTTTACTCATTCTTCAGTTCCTCCATTCGTTGAGATTTGCAAATACTTTTCATACTGACCGATACAATTCATCAGCATCGCTTCTACCCCTTTACTGGTAATTGTTCCACCCGAAATACCATCCACATAATCCGATTCGTCAGTGGTTTGTCCGGGTTTCATGATGGCAACAGACACAAATTCCTGTTTATCATTCATAATCTTCTTTCCGATAAATTGTTGTTGAAAAGAAGCGTTGACTATTTCAGCACCCAACCCGGGTGTTTCACTCGCGTGTGAGAAATAAGTCCCGTAGATGGTGTTTTTATCATCATCCAAAGAAACATAACCCCAGATAGGTCCCCAAAGACCTGCACCAAACAAGGATATGACATATTTGGTTTTACCATCCACATTGGCAATGTAAAGCGGCAATGCTCTGTTCTCCAACTGCTGAGCCAGTTCTTTTTTTATCACGATATCAAATGCCTCAACTTTAGGATTTTCAATCACTTCAGCATTGGCATTAATCACAACTTCGTCTACTACATACTGATTGTACAAGGCGTTTACATCCTGATCTTTCGTGTCAATATTCAACGAAGTCAAAATTTGTTTCTTTTTGTCAAGCTCCACATTGGTTGTTTGCGTCTCTTTCAGCGATCCCGAAACAAGCGCCAGCACCAGTGCCACCACCACGACCATAACCGTGGCAAAAATCATTGTATAACTATTACTATTCGTATTCATCATTTCTCCTCCTATTATTTTTGAGTCGTGGCTCTTTTCAGACGTTTTTTGATATTTGCATCCACCACGTAATAGTCAATCAGCGGAGCAAAGATATTCATGAACAGGATGGCGAGCATCATACCTTCCGGATATCCGGGATTTAACACACGGATGATAATCGCGAGCGAACCGATCAAGAAACCGTAAATCCATTTCCCCTTATCGGTACGGGACGCGGTAACGGGGTCAGTTGCCATAAATACCGCTCCAAAAGCAAAACCACCATACACCAGGTGATTATACCAGGGGAAATGTGCTACTGCCGTATCCGGACCGAAATTATTGAACACCAGGGCCATCAGCGCACCACCGGTAAACACCGACAACATCACTTTCCAGCTGGCAATACCTGTTAACAAAATAAGCACGGCTCCTAATAAAACAGCCAGGGTCGAAGTTTCACCGATAGAACCCGGAATCAATCCCAGAAATCCATCCCAGAATCCAATCGGATTACCAACAATATTGGTCAGTTGTACGTTTTGCGTTGTTGCCGTGGCCACTTCACCCAGTACTGTTGCACCTGAGAAACTATCCACCGCTGTACCACCTCCCAGTCCGAATGTTGTACCCGTACGAACCCATACCGTATCACCCGACATATAAGTAGGATAAGCGAAGAACAGGAAAGCACGGGCTACCAGAGCCACGTTAAATATATTCATTCCGGTACCGCCAAAAGCTTCTTTGGCAAAAATCACGGAGAAAGCTGTAGCAACAGCAATCATCCATAGAGGCGTATCAACAGGCACAATCAATGGAATCAGCATTCCTGAAACCAGAAAGCCCTCCTGAATTTCATGTCCTTTTATTTGTGCTATTACAAATTCAATTCCGAGACCAACCAAATAGGAAACCACCACAATAGGCAACACTGCTAAAGCTCCGAACAGGAAAGTATCCCAAAAACCGGCGGCTTCACCGATTGCGAGGTAATGTTGGTAACCCACGTTAAACATACCAAACAACAGGGCTGGTATCAGGGCTACCACCACCATGATCATCGTTCTCTTGGAGTCAATGGCATCGTGAATGTGCGTACCGTTTTTCGAAGTTGTATTGGGAACGAACAGGAAGGTTTCAAAACCATCAAAAACTGAATGAAGCTTTTCGAGCTTTCCGCCTTTCATAAAGTGCGGTTTCAGTTTATCTACGTATTTTCTTAATTTATTCCTCATATTATTCAAGTTCTTTTTTCATATAATCCAATGCATTGCGCACGATTTGTTGCAATGGCAGCTTAGAAGTACATACAAATTCGCATAAAGCTACATCCTCGGGGGCAATTTCATATGCGCCGAGCGCCTCCATCTTATCCAGGTCATTTGTAATCATGGCCTTGAATAAGAACTCAGGATAGATATCCATGGGCAACACCTTGTCATATTCACCCGACATGATAATCGCGCGACGACCACCCATCAGGCGGGTATCCCATTTATATTTCATATTACCGAACAAGCGGCGCATCAGTTTCGTTTCAAAAATGAATGTAAAGAAAGTACGACTCATGCTAAACTTCCTGAACCGGGGCATCCCCCATCCCATCAGTTCATGTATGTCATTTCCGTCTTCCAATACCGTAATTTGCGTTGCATACGGATCAATCCAACCGTTTCCTTTTACCTGAATTCCTGTCAGCACGTTCCCACTGATAAACCGGTGCGACATATTTCCTGAAATCCGATTGCCTTTCAATAAAGACTCGATATTTGCACCAACTATTGTTTGATAATACTGAGGTGATTTTACATTCGGACCGGTCAGCGCGATCAAGCGCGATAAGTCCACGATACCTTTATTAAATAACCGACCGATGAACAACAGGTCCTGCGGATTTACCGTCCACACGACTTCACCTTTGTTTACCGGACTAACATGGTTAATCTGAACACCTACATTACCAACAGGATGCGGTCCATCGTATTCTGTAACAACAGCATTCTTAACCGTTGAAAAAGGAGATTTTTTGCCATATCTTACCCCCAACTGCACCGAGGCAATTTTAGCAAGTGCATCAATTCCGGTCTGAAAATCGGCCATCTGTCCGCTCATCACGAAATCATTGTTCGGAGCAAGTGGCGCAGTATCAAATGAAGAAATGAAAATTGCTTTGGGAGTTTTGGTGGGATTGGCGATTACATCATAAGGACGTTGCTTGATGTATGCCCAGAGTCCGGATTGTTGCAGTATAGCGATAATTTCATCCGGTGTTGACTTCGACAAATCAGTTTTATCAAATTGCTGATAAGTCATTTTTTCATCGCTTTCGATGATGACGCTGATGATTTTTCGCCGTTCACCCCGAATGATTGATTTTATCGTTCCGCTCACCGGTGAGACAAAATTCATCCCGGGAAATTGTTTTTCATAAAACACTGGAGAACCGGCCTTGACTTCATCACCCTCCTTAACCAATAACTTGGGTGTAACACCGTGATAATTATCCGGAATAAGGGCAAATTCTTTCGGAAGGGTCGATGTTCCGATTATTTCAATGGGTCTGCCATTAATCGGAATATTCAAACCACGCTTAGTTTTAATCAGGTTTGCCATTTTTTATAATTGTTTGTTATTTATACCTCATTCGGGCTTGTCAGGCTGCCTTATCATCCATGAGAAACAAGCAAGAACAGCACAGAAACATGCATTCGAAAAAACGCTGCAAAAATACAACTTTTTCAGCGTATATCTACTATAAATACCGAAAAATTTCAGCAATTTATAAACAGCTGATTTTCTTAACATTAAACTAACAAAGAAACAAACTTTTTGTTTACTTTCTGATAAATTTAACGCTTTTGATGTTAAAATCCTACTATTTCAATAGCATTCAGTATGAAATAAATCTACTTCGAACAATTTTTAATATATTTGCGCGTTCAACTGAATTATGATGAAGCATTATTGTATCTCTATTTTGATTTTCTTTACCGTTTTAGGGTATGCATCAATACCCTACAGAACCTGCATATTGACACCATCCATCAAAACACTTCAGGTTGCGGTTGAAAATGAAAACAATAGCCTCCCCATCCTTGAACTCAATGACACCCGCAAAATCGAAATCCGTTTCGATGAAATGTCGCATGAAACAAAGAATTACAGCTATAAAGTTTTACACTGCAACGCCGACTGGACACTTTCCGACATCACCACCAACGAATATCTTAGCGGATATACGAATGGATACATCACTGACTATCAGCATTCGGTTAATACCCATTATCTGTATACACATTATCGGCTGAACCTGCCCAATGATGAGATACAATTTAAAATTTCGGGAAATTATGTTATTTTAATTTACGAAGACAATGAGCAGGACAAACCAGTTGCACAGGCATGTTTTTCAATTGTGGAGCCAAAAGTAAGTATTACCCCTACCATTCGGGCCAACACAGACATCGAAATCAACGGAAAATACCAGCAGCTTGACTTTGAAATTGCTTTGAACGGGTATTATGTCCGCGACCCGATGAATGAGATTAAAACCACGATACGGCAAAACAACCGGCTCGACAACGAAGTAAAAAATATCACACCCAATTATGTAAGCAATTCCAAACTCACTTATATCAATAATAAATCCCTGATATTTGAAGGTGGAAACGAATACCACAACTTCGACATTTCGTCTGTATATGCTGTGGGAAGAGGAGTTGACAGGATCGCATTTAACGGGAACTATTACGGAGCAGCTCTTTTTCCTGATAAAATACAGCGGGGTAATTACCTGCATGATTTTGACGTAAACGGCAGATTCATAATCAACAACCAGGATGCTTTCGGAGACGTACATACAGAGTCGGATTACATTCGTGTACAGATAACCCTACCTGCACAACGACCGTTTTTCGACGGACAACTTTACCTGGGTGGTGAGTTTAATTACAACCTGACAGATCAAAACTCGGTGATGCGTTATGACAACGAACTCGCAGCATATACCCAAACGCTTTTGCTTAAACAGGGTGGCTACAACTACCAATACTGGTTTATTCCCAAAGGAGCAACCAAAGCAACCGTTCAGCGGGTGGATGGTTCGTACTGGCAAACAAAAAATGAATATAGCATCTACGTGTACCACCGCGAATGGGGAGCGAGGTATGATAAATTGGTGGGAGTTAATTTTAGCGAATAGCGAATAACTAATAGTGAGTAGTGGTGACTTTAGACTTTAGACTTTAGACTTTAAACCTTAGACTTTAAACCTTAAACTGGTGACCAAAAACGAATAGAGGAATGAATAGATACAACAATTACAAAGATATTTTACGGCAAATATTCAACAACAGGGTACAGAAAGTATCCATCAACGCCGGTTTTACCTGTCCGAACCGCGATGGCAGTAAAGGCAGAGGGGGCTGTACCTATTGCAACAACCAGACTTTTGTCCCGGGATACTGTCACCCCGTTAAAACCATCACGCAACAAATTGACGAAGGTATTTCTTTCTTTCTAAAAAAAGAAAAATATCAGCACCAGGCTTATCTGGCATATTTTCAATCTTACACCAACACCTACGACAGTCTCGACAAACTGACATCCATTTACGAAGAGGCATTGAGGCATCCCCGTATTCAGGGTATCGTTGTGGGAACCCGTCCCGATTGTGTAAACGATGAGATTCTGGATTATTTCGAAGCGCTTTCGAAAAAAACGTATGTGATGATTGAATACGGAATCGAATCAACGAACGATAAAACACTCGAATTCATCAACCGGGGTCATGATTACCAGTGTGCGATTGACGCTATTAACGCAACTGCCGTAAGAGGAATCTACACGGCGGCTCATCTTATTTTAGGCTTGCCCGGCGAAGACAGGGAAACGATACTCTCGCACGCCGACCGGATGAATGAACTACCCTTATCAGCGCTAAAACTGCATCAGCTGCAATTAGTCAAAGGCACCATCATGGCCAAACAGGCAGTAACAAATCCGGAATGGTTCAGTTTTTTCACGGCAGACGAATACATCGACCTGACAGTTGACTTTCTGGAAAGGTTATCGCCTGAAATTGCTGTGGAACGCTTTGTATCCCAATCACCCAGGGAACTGCTGATTTCACCCGACTGGGGACTTAAAAACTTCGAATTTGTAGTGAAAGTTGAAAAAAGGTTGGAGGAACGGGAGACTTGGCAGGGAAGGAAGATAGTGATTAGTGGTTAGTGGTTAGTGGTTAGTGAAGATTGAAAAGTGAATAGTGAATAAGATAAAACAACCAGGGTCTGGGGTCTGGCGTCTGGTGACCGAATCATTGCCGGATTAAAAAAAAATGTTACATTTGCACCGCGAAAGCAACAGGCTCCGTAGTTCAGCTGTATAGAACGTCAGATTCCGGTTCTGAAGGTCTTGGGTTAGAATCCCAACGGGGTCACAAAAAACCTCAATCACTGTCTAACAGCAGATTGAGGTTCTTTATTTATTGCATCTTTTTATGGAGAATTTAAAATTATACAGTCAGCGTGAAGAAAAAGCCAATTATCTGACACATGCATTCGGAACGCTTATTGCTACCATCGCTACTATCCTGTTAATAAACAGAGGAATTGATGCTGAAAATGGTTGGGCTGTTGCTGCCTATTCCATCTTCGGTTTTGGCATGATGATTTGCATGGCGGCGTCAACCATTTATCATTACACAGAAAACCCGAAACGAAAAAAAATTTTGCGGCATTTAGATCATGCCAGCATTTACCTACTCATTGCATCCAGTTACTCGCCTTTCACATTGATCCTGATTCGAAACGAAGGTTTTTGGGGCTGGGGATTATTTGCCCTGATATGGCTAATTGCAATTATCGGAATTGGATTTAATTTTCGTAAACTCAAAGCGAACAGTAACATAAAAACGGCTTCTTATGTACTGATGGGTATGGTAGCTTTCATTGCTATAAAACCCATGATTGAAGTTGCAATTGTTACTAATGCGCTTGCATCGCTATATTGGCTGGGCATCGGCGGTATTTTTTACATTGTCGGGGCGTTCTTTTATGCGCTCGCCAAACGTGAATTTATACACACCGTTTTTCATGTTTTTGTATTGTTGGGACTGATTTCCCACATCATAGCAGCCTGGTTAATACCAGTATAATTTTAACCAAAGTAGATGATATAAGTTTATTTTTTGAGCACATAGAAGTAGTACTCGTACCAACCACTCTCAAACAAATGATAAGTTTTGGAATCTTTTATGCCGGCAAAGTCCTTTGCCGCTGCTGATAAGAACTTAGGCGCAATTCTATCCACAAGATCTTCTCTTCTTTTACTATCAATTGCCAAAGCATTCTTTACATTTGAAGTAATATTTTCATATTTCAACACATCAAAAGGCGAATCGGATAATCTTTCTCTCAGAAAGGCTAAGTTTCCCCGATTGCGTAAATCTGTGTAAAGAAAAATTCCATTAGGACTGAGCACACGGTAAACTTCACTGAAAAATTGGGCTATATCAGGATAACAATGTGATGATTCGACATTTATAACAAAATCAAACGCATTATCCTCAAAAGGTAAATTTTGGGCATCTGCTTTGGTATGTGTCAGGTTAGCAATATTATATTCTTTATTACAATATTTGATTGCTTTGCCGGAAAGATCAATCGCATGATAATGTTTTGGTTTGAAATACCTTGATATATACGAAGAGCCACCTCCCCTGCCACAGCCAACTTCAAGCATATTCTTACCTTCTAATGAAAAAGAAGATGCTAGCAGGTCATACAATTGTAAAGGATATCTTTCCGTTTCATCAACTTCCTGAAGTAATGGTGGGTTATCTCCCAAATAACCATAATTCATAAACCTGACTTCACTTCCTTTATCTCTCAAACTTACTATCCAATACCAAATTCGCCAGATGGGCTTTTTTAAAATCTTTTTATATTTCTCATGCATGATTGGTATTGTATTAATTCTATATATTTGTTTTCTACAAAGGTAGTCATAAAACTTCAATATATTCCCTGTTTCTATTTATACCCTCCAGCAATATGATATAGATAAAAACAGGAGGTTGTTTTACAACCCCCTGATATTAAAACATTATGCCGGTATATATAGGAATATGATCAGCAAGACAACTATTAATAAAAAATATAAATCTATTTTGATGGTTTGTCCATTTCTATCCCCAAATCGCCTTGCGACTTCATCCACTTCTGAAGTTCATTGTATAAACGCTTAAAGGTTTTTTCATAACCAGCTTGACCCATCAGGTTATTGAATTCAATCTGATCATTTTCAACATCATACAATTCGAACTCAGGCCGGTGTTTGTAACGATTCATCACAAATTCAGCATGTTTACTCTTTTGTTTTTTCCAGCTGATAAACCAGTCAGCCTTTTCAATATGCTTTTCGATGTATTCTGCTTCAGGCGTCAGATTCCAAATCAAGCGATATTTTCCGTCGGATATTGCACGTATGGGGTAAGCCGGGCCTTCCGGAACATTATTATGAACATGGTACGCATATTTTCTATGTTTATCTGTTTTGCCTTTGAGCAACTTCAGGAAGCTTATACCATCAAGTTTCTTCACTTTCTCGCCACCAGCCTGCTCAATAATCGTAGGCATTACGTCTTCATACTGAACAATAGCGTCGGTTTCTGCACCGGGTTTAATCACCTGCGGCCACGAAGCAACCATAGCCGATTTAACTCCGGCACTCCAGTTGGTCCACTTACCTCCGGCAAATTGCGAACCTTGTTCCGACATAAAAATCACGAGGGTATTTTCATACAGACCATATTTTTTCAGGATATTAACTGCATCGCCGACTTCCTGATCCAACAAATGTACTTCTGCCAGGTAACGGGCATATCTTTCGCGGGTTTCTTTGGTATCAATAAAATACGGGGGCAACACCAGTTTGGAACGATCAAATACCGATGCATCACCGCCGGTTGAAGGCATGTGAGGATTAATGGATGCCAATACCAGGCAGAAAGGCTGATCCTTATCACGACTCATAAACTCTTCGATTCCATCTGTTGTATATGAAGGATCGTTGCTTACGCAATTTTCCACAAATCCGGGAACCATTTCAAACGGGAAGTTCTCCAGCGGTTTGATGTGCAATTTACCGGCAATTCCAACTCGGTACCCTAGTTCACCTAGATAGTGCGGCATCGATTTCACATCCGGTTTCACCTGACTGTGATTGGGGTATCCGCCGTGTTTAATGGGAAACAAACCTGTATATAAGCTGTGACGGGTAGGAACGCTCATCGAAGCCGAATTGTAAGCATTATTGAATTTTATACCGTCTTCAGCAATTTTATCAATATTGGGTGTTTTTGTATTTTTAGAGCCGAAACAACTGATATCATAATAGGAGCAATCATCAGCCAGAATTAATAAAACATTGGCTGGTTTTGTTTTTTCTTTTGCTACTGCCGGTTGTGATTGCAAGGTCAATGCAGCACATACGGACACAAATGGAATAATTTTTTGTTTCATTTCTTTCTGATATTAATTTTTACACGCTGACCAGATTTTACATTATCAACAGCACCTTTCCATAACCCATTTCCGAGTGATACAAAAACAATGTTATCGGCCACGGGTTTCCCTTCTGCAAGATAAATGGCAAATTCACCTCCTTCTATCAAATCAAAAGTAAGTATTTCTGGGGAATATCTAATATTCTCAATGGCTTCACTGCAAAGATACTTTTGTGTGGCGCCAATTGCCGACCAGCCATTGTGTATAGGAGAAAGCTGATAATAACAATGATTAAAGTCGTTTACTTTTACCGGAATTTCATCTTTCAATACGGTTCCGGTTTGTTCAAAGTAATTGAAGGCCAACAATCCCTCAACTGGTACTTTCCATTTTTTGTCCGTACCCTGAATGATTGCTGATGCGTCTTTATAATCATTTATATTGATGGTCGACTCTAATGTGACCGGCTTATCGTATAAATTGTATGCAACAATGCTTACTGCATCATTTTTCAATGGTGCCGCAACAAAAAACAATTCAGGGACATCAAGGGGTGAAGTGTAATAGCTTTTGGGCAATGTAGTTCCCGGCGCTAAAGGGCGTAATAATTTTCCATCACTGAAGCACAGAGGCATCACATTCCCCAAAACAATTTTATCGGGAGCATCCGAAAGATAAACCGGTCCGCCAGAAATGGCTTTCGACAAGGCCATCAATTCGCCGCAAATGGAGTCGGATGAATGGAACATATCATGGTCACCCCAAACCGTCGGACCCATGTAGACTGCATTCTGGAACGATTGCAGGATATGCTGTTTTGCTTTCGGAAGATCATTTAACTTATAATCAATACTCGTACGGGTACTATTCACATTCAGGGTATTAAGCAGCACCACATTATTTTGCGCCATGCAGTTCATGGTGGTAAATGGATACTTCCTTGTGGCAATTGAGTCGACAATTCGTGAAGTCAGCCAGGCCTGTTGTGCCGGGTTCTCACTACCATAAGTCATCATCATACCCGAGGTCTGCCAGTCAATTTTCAAAAAATCAAAGCCCGCATTTATTGATGGTTCAAAATAATGTTCATAAAGCCGTACAATCTTTTCTTTATCATTTTTCGGCATGTACAAACCTGTTGATGGCACTTCGCGCAAACAATCATTGAGTTCGCCAAAGCCATTGCTTTCCTTCGTAAACCCCTGCCAGTAACCATGCATGTTAAGCCACAATCCAAACCATTTAAGGGTAGCCGTATCGCGTTCCGCCAGAATTTTACCGTAACCATTCGGAAATAATTCGGGGTCAGTATTAAAAGAAGTCAGGGTACGCTTATTCTTTTTATTTTCTTTTATTTCAGTTCTATCCTGGTGACCATCGTCAATCAGCATAAAACGTACAGGCACTTCCGATTTTTTCAAATCCTGAGCAGCTTTTACCAGCAAGGCCTCGTTGATATTGGTGCGGTATTCTTCCCACGAACACCATCCCAAGTATTTATACGGTTCGGAATAATCTTTCTCCGAACGCAACCTGAAAGTTTTCGCTATTGATTTATCTTTGGACAGTTTTTCGAAAAGGCGGTAGGATGCTTCGACGGGTGAATTGGCGATAGCCCAGGCCAGTAAAGGAACTTTACCAGTAAAACTCTCTGCTCCGTAGGTAGCATGCCGCAACAAAAATCCTTTCTCCGCATCTGCAAAAAGATAACAAACACTGAGCGGATTGGCCATGGGAAGTAAAGCCATACTGCGACCATCCGTCAACTTTATCATCAGAAAAACAGCATTGGGATTTATCTTCGAGTTAAAAAGATTAGCATAAGTATCAGACCTAAAATACCAGGGTAATGCGCGATTGATATGGCTTGGAACAATTGAGGCATTTAAAAAACCATCATTGCTCGTGAAAATCCCCTCCTCATAAGAGGGTAATATCAATTCATGATCTGTTAAAATTCCATTTTTATCAGGTTGAAAATTTTGTTCTTCGCTGAACACAAGTCCGTATGTTCCAACATCTTTTAAATCAATATTCTTAACTGCAATATAATTTCCATTCTGTTGACCGTTGACCGTTGTCTGTAGACTGACAACCGATGTCTGGTGACCGGAGACTGGAGTCTGACGTCTGGCGTCTGGCGACCGGAGACTGTTGACTGTTGACTGTTGACTGTTGACAACTTCAAATTGATAAACACACATATGATAATAAGTTTCACCCGATTTCAATACCGTTGATGGAAAACCCGGCTGGTTGGGACTATCGGGGAAATGTTGTGTTTCCATGGCAAAAGCTGAACGATGATTGTATACCTCACCATATTTACCTGTGCCTTTACCATTAAAGAAATTGCCACCGTAAAACTGCATTCCGGGCTCAGTTGTCAGGACACGCATCAATCTTCCATTCGACGGTTCGTAAACGACCGCTGCTTCTGTTAGTTCTCCTGCATTTTTATCGAGTATCCAGTTATGGTCGTAGCCTTTGGCATGTTTCAAATCTGGAAAATCATGGTCTACCCGTTCGCCTATCGGAGTTGGTTTTGTAAAATCCATGGGCGTTCCTGCAACTGAAGCCATTTCCCCTGTGGGAATCAATGTTTCATCCGTTGGATTGTATCTGCCTGCATTGATTTGCAGTACATGCGAATTAATGGATTTAGCTACACCAGCGGAGAAACCATGCAAATTAAAGAAGGTATGGTTGGTAAGATTGACAACCGTTTTTTGATCAGTAGTCGCCCAATACTCAATTTTTAACGCATTATTACGGGTCAGTGTATATACTACCGTAACGGATAGATTTCCGGGATATCCCATCTCTCCAGCTGCCGATAGATATTTCAGCTCCAATGCATCTTCTTTATTTTTGTTTTTAAATTGACGTGCTTCCCACACCGCATTATGAAAACCTTTCGGTCCGCCATGCAGGCTGTTTTGACCGTTATTCTGAGGCAACTGGTAGCTTACACCATCCAGCGAGAATTTCCCCTGAGCGATGCGGTTACCAAAACGACCTATCAGCGCCCCGAAATAGGATCCTCGTGCTTTTTTAAACGCTTCGAAAGAGGCAAAACCGGTTACCACATCGTCAAACTTACCAGATTTATCGGGAGTCCACAAATTCAGCACTTTGCCTCCGAAATTAGAAATCTGGGTTACCATCCCGTTTTTGTTTCTCAGGGTATAAAGCCGGACTTCTTTCCCGTCAATGTTACCCCTGAATTCATCTTCATCGAACAACCTCACCTGCTTATCTGACGCGACAACAGGTAACATGACAAATATAATCAGGCAAAATGATATAACACTTCTTCTCAGCATGGTCGTTTCTTCCTTTCTCCAAATCGTATCAGTTAAAAGCACTTTTCCGTAGTAGAGGGTCCATCAACAGTGAGCACCCCTTTATTATCAATCGACATTTCATCAATGAACACCACCCTTTTTTTGCCGGTAGCAGATGTACGACCATGATACACGCAATACATTTTTTTTCCGTCGCGTGACCAGGTGATGCTATTGTGACCGGTACCGGTTACGATGCCACCCTGTTCTGTATTTTTCTGTAGCACCGGATTATTATCCGCTTTGTGGAAAGGACCCAGTGGATGCTCAGCTGTTGCATATCCAACGGCATAATGCTTTCCGCCATAGAAATTGGCCGAATACATCATGTAGATTTTATCTCTGTGCTCAAAAGCAAAAGAACCTTCCGTCCAGCGACGGTTCACCTCCCCGCTGGTTACCGAGCGACTCTCCCACTCCGCCTGTATGTCGTCCATTTTTTTAGGAGGTTGCAATAATAAAACAGGTTCGCCTATGATGGCAGTAAAATCATTTGCAATTTCAACTCCGTAAATCCAGCTTTCTTCAATTTCATCAAACATACCTTTTGCTTTTGCCCAGTCGGCCACTTCGCTCTCCACCGGATTCTTATAACAACATCTTGAATAATACAAATAAGATTTTCCATTGTATTCCAATATATTGCCATCGATAACCGGATAACCAGGATCGAACAAAGGTTTATCAGACATATCTACAAACGGACCGGTAGGTTTATCTGATACAGCAACCCCAATGCGGAAATTTTCGAGTTCGTTAGTCGGATTCACTTTCCAGTCGGCACTAAAGAACATGTAGAATTTACCATTTTTCTCATACACTTCCGGCGCCCAGAAGTTTTTCAATGTCCATGAATCGGTCTTTGCTCCTTCATAAACCATTCCTTCGTACACCCAGTCACGCAGATTTTCAGAAGAATAGGTACCAAAACCAGGTTTTCCGTCGGGAGCAAAAGTTCCATACATATAATATTTACCATCCGATGCCAGCAACACATACGGGTCACCCATAGCGATAGCCAGTGGATTGCTGTAAACAATGGCATCTTTACCTTTTGAACATAAATTCACATTTACTGCAACAGCCACTAAAATCGAAACTGCCATCAGAATTAAGAGAATGAAGCTTGTTTTTTTGTTTTTGAAAAGTCCCATATAATACTTTATTAATGATTTATTTTAAACCACAAAAGGCACAAAAGAAAGACTAAGGGAACACAAAAGATGAATATAGTATTAATTAAACCTTATTAATCACATAAGAACATCTAAGTGAATCAATTTATCACTTCAGTTTTAGCTCTAAGCTTTTAGTTCTTTTGTGTTCCCTTAGTCTTTCTTTTGTGCCTTTTGTGGTTTCTGTGATTTGGTTTTATTTCTTATTAAGTTTCTGATTATCCTCTTTCCTTTTCTTCCAGATATGTTCCTCATTTTTCCGGCTGACGCGGGAACGTTCATTGTACTCACGTGCATCCAGCGGAAAAACCTGGATCCTGTTTGCCCAGTTCATCCATTCATCGAACATCTTTTTGGTCTGTTCCGGATATTGAGCAGATAAATCCTTCGACTCAGAACGATCTGCTTCAATATCATATAATTCAAGTTTGCCTATTGACGCATCGCTCCCCTCTTTTGTTTTGGCAACTAATTTCCATTTGCCATCACGCATACCGATGTTGGCTTCATGCTCCCAGTAAATGGGTTTACGATTGTTATCAATCAGACTAAATGTAGAAAGCAGACTTTGTCCCTCAAGCGGTTGAATCTTAGGATTTTTCTTTACAATTTTACTATAATCAGCGTTACTCACATCGACAGCAGTAGCCATTACATCCACAATGTGAGCCGGTTTGTTATAGAATTTACCCTGATATTCTGGTTGAATTCCTTTTGGCCAGTGCACAATAAAAGGCGTTGCAATACCCCCTTCATGTATCCAGTGTTTAAACATTTGGAAAGGTGAGTTACTGGCATTGGCCCAGGCAAGTCCGTACGATTCGAAAGAAGCATCGGTACTGCCAATTTCTCCGGTTTTGTCATCATGCGATATCATTTCGGCACAGGCGCCGTTGTCCGACAAAAACATGATGATAGTATTTTCGAGTTGACCCGACTTCTCCAGTTCCGTGATTATCTGCCCGATACCCTGATCCATATTATCAATCTGAGCAGCATACACTTCCATGCGGCGGGCCAGTTCAGGTCTCAATCGCTTTGGTATGGTGTACCAGGCAGCCGCATCTTCGTGACGTTCCGGATAAACTGTATTCTCAGGGATAACACCCATCTTCTTCATCCGTTTGAATCGCTCTTCTCTCAAAACATCCCAACCTTTATCATATTTCCCCTTGTATTTGGCAATATCTTTTTCCAATGCATGCAAAGGCCAGTGAGGGGCTGTATAGGCCACATACATGAAGAATGGCTGTTTTTTCTTTTTACTATGATTTTCACGGATGAAACCAACAGCTGAATCGCTGATGGCTTCCGTATAGTAAAACGGTTGTTGAGGCTTGATGATATTATTTCCGCTTGTCAATCCGTGGGGTGTAAAGAAACTACCACCTCCGGGAATGGTCCCGAAGAAACGGTCGAAACCACGTTGCAAGGGCCAGTTATGTTTATCGGCAGCCTGCGTTTCATCATAATTACGTGTCAAATGCCATTTCCCACTCATGTAGGTAGCATAACCGGCCGTTTTTAGCACCTCAGCAATGGTCATGCACCGGTCATTCAATTCGCCCTGATACTGTGGAGTACCCAGATTGGCAACCGTCATCCAGCCCATACCGGCCTGATGCGGATACAGTCCGGTCATCAACGAGGCACGGGTCGGACAGCTGCGGGCGCCATTATAAAACTGAGTGTAACGAACACCCTGATTTGCCAAACGGTCGAGATTCGGCGTTTGAATTTCGCCACCGTAACAGCCGATATCCGAATAACCCATATCATCGGCCATAATTAAAATCACATTGGGTTTATCCGAAGCATTTACAATCAGGGGGAGCGACAAAGCCCCGCTCACAACTGTGCTAAAGATTGTTTTTATTCGCATGATATTAATATTTAACGTTGTTGATTTTCAGGATAAATTAATTTGCATATTGACGATAGGCTTTATTAAACCACTCTATCGCCGATTTTTTCAACTGTGTGGTCAACTCTTGATTATCAGCTGCAACATTTTGTTTTTCAGCGCGGTCTTTCACGATATTGTAAAGTTCTGTTTCACTACCATCCGGATTAGTTAACAGTTTCCAATCACCTTTGCGCACCGCTATCTGCGGACTACGGGTTTTATTTTTATTGTTGATGGTAGAAGAATTTACACCGAACTCCCAGAAGACAGGTTTTTCACGTTCCACATTACCTTTTCCCAATAATAAAGCAGAGCGATCCTCACCATCGAGTTGATATCCTTCCGGCAACTGAACTCCTGCAATTTTGCACAAGGTAGGAAATAAATCGGTTGCTGCCATAACAGCGTTTTCATTTACCTGATTGGGGGCTATTTTCGCCGGCCAACGTACAATAAACGGCATGCGGATACCCCCTTCGTACAAAGTCCCTTTTTTACCACGGAGACCTTTGGTACGTGACACACCATAATCAGGATTAGGACCATTGTCGCTGGTAAAAATCACTATGGTATTTTCATCTACCCCTAATTCTTTCAACCCTTGCATCAACCGGCCAATTTGGATGTCATAATCTCTTAACACCAGTTTAAAAGACTCCGGTTTTTCCCAGTCTCCTCTTTCAGTTTCCATATCATCGGGATTGGGAACAAAAGGTGTATGCACATCATCGGGCCATAAATTTACAAAAACAGGTTTCCCCTGATTGCGTTTAAAGAACTCCAGAGTTTTATCAACAAAATAAGCGGTTCTATCCCAACGTTTGATGCTGTCAGTATCACTCCATATCCAGTCGGAATCAGTTAAAAGCGGATCGGGGTCAGGACTTTCCCAGGTAGATTTATACTCATCAAAACCATAACTATGAATAGATGGTGCATTGTCTACATCACGACCGCCACCCATGTGCCATTTTCCGAAATGACCGGTAGCATACCCGTTCTGTTTCAACGTTCTGGCCATTGTTGGTGCTTTTTCGGATAAATAATCATTCTGAGAATTTCTCTTGTTACCT
This sequence comes from Paludibacter sp., assembly GCA_034928085.1. Lineage (GTDB taxonomy): Bacteria > Bacteroidota > Bacteroidia > Bacteroidales > Paludibacteraceae > Paludibacter. The sequence continues at coordinate 78,965 of JAYFPG010000013.1, read as the reverse complement.
TCTCTTGATTGTAAGAACGTACGAATTCCCCACCGGGTTGGATACATGCCTGTTGTAAGTCCGACACGTGAAGGGGAACTAATTGGAGCTACCGTGTAATACTGCATAAAACGAATACCTTCATTGGCCAGTTGATCGATATTTTTAGTATCCACATAATCTCCACCATAACACGATATATCCGCATAAGCCATATCATCCGTGTAGATAATAATAATGTTAGGTTTTTCGGCAGCAACCAGTGTCAGGCTACTTCCAAGCAGAAGTGGTAATGTTAATTTGTTTTGCATGAAATAAAACTATAATAAATTATGAAAAAAATCTTTACAAAGATAAAACCGTCGCTAAAAAAATATTAGCAAAATTGACCCAAAAAGCGGTAAAATTGATAAGAAAAGCTTAGTGACAAACATGAATTTGTCATTCCTTAATGAATTTGCTATAATATTTTTTATTTTCTGATTCAAGCATGAGGAAATAAATCCCTTTGTTAAGAGCACTAACATCAATTTTTGATTCTTGCAGTTTGCCCGGGATAATTGTTTCACCACTGAGATTAAGTACTGACACCTTATAAGTCTGAAATGCAGTATGTATATTCAGCATTTCTCCTACCGGATTAGGAAAAATCCTCATTACCTGTGATACAGAAATCTGCTCTACATCTGAAGTCCAATCGGCATATTGCCGGTAAGCTTCTCCAAACCATTGCAGCGCCATCGGTTTCAACCGGTTTGTAACTTCAGGATTAGCCGATGCCACATTATTTGACTCCAGAAAATCAGTTTTCATATTGTACAATTCGGTTCGTCCACCATCCACATCTACCAATAATTTCCAATCACCGTCTCTCACAGCTATATGGGGACTCTTTGGATCGGCCAGAAACTTACCAAACTGCCAGAAAAGAGGTTGAGGACGTTCTTCGTGCACTCCGCCCAGCAGGATACTGCTTCTGTCCAATCCATCCAACTGGAAATCAGTCGGCAGAGGTGTTCCTGTTATCGAGCATAAGGTGGGGAATAAATCTATCGAACAAAGTACTGACTGTGAGTTATATTGATTTGGAGCTATTTTACCCGGCCAATGTGCAACAAAGGGCAAACGGATTCCTCCTTCGTACAATTGCGATTTTTGTCCACGGAAATTCAATGTTCTTCGTCCTGAATAGCGGGGATTCGGACCATTGTCACTTGTAAATAACACCAATGTTTCCTCTTCCAGTCCCAAATCTTTAATCCCCTGCATCAGACGACCGATTTGTTTGTCCAATTCAGTGAGTACGATTGTAAATGACGGTTCTAAATCACGGGTATTACTTGGATTAGGATTACCATCCCCAACACCATCACCGTCCGAATCAACATTAAACACAAACGGGGTATGAACATCATCGGGCCAAAGATTGATATAACAAGATTTGTTTCCCTTGTTTTTTGTTAAAAAGTCAAGTGTCTTATCCACAAAATAGGCGGTTCTGTCCCATCGTTTCACTTCATCCGAATTTGCCCATATCCAATCGGTGGAAGTTAATTTCGGATCAGGATTCGGACTTTCGTAAGTAGATGAGAATTCATCAAAACCGTAAGTTGCAATAGAAGGGGCATTGTACACATCCCGACCGCCACCCATGTGCCATTTTCCGAAATGCGCAGTTGCATAACCGTTTTGCTTCAGTGTTTTTGCCAATGATGGAGCTGCGTTGTTCAGAAAATCATTTTGTTCCGCATTGGCATTCCCTTTCCTTGTTTGCAGGAAAGTGTTGATTCCCCATCGAGCCGGATACATGCCAGTCGTTACAGCCACGCGCGATGGGGAACTAATCGGGCAGGCTGAATAATACTGTGCAAAACGTATTCCTTCCTTGGCCAGTTTATCTAAATTGGGTGTCTCATAAGGCCCTCCGAAACTTGAGAGATCAGCAAAACCCATATCATCAATATAAATTAAAATGATATTCGGTTTCTCAGCTGCTACTACATTAGCAGCAGTTGCCCCAACGATAAAAGGCAAAATCCATTTACTTTGATTCATCATGTTAACTAAACAACTATCTGTTCTTATACCGGCATTATTCTTCTGTTACTTTCCACTCTTTTGGCGGTTTAAATCCTTCACGACCTACGGCATAATCCGGTAGTGGACGTGGAGGCTCAATGGCATCGTAAGGTTTTACATACTTTTTAAGTTCTTCAGCCTTTTCTTGATGCGTTTTTATCAGGTTGTTTTTTTCAAAAGGATCTTCATTAATTTTGAAAAGCATATCTGAATCCATCTTCATTTTATCATTATGCCCTTGTTCGATAAACTTCCACTCACTCGAAACAACAGCTCCCAATCCTAAATAAAAATTTCTGTCGATAGATTCTTTTTTACCACTTAACACCGGCAACATGCTAATGCCATCGAACTGCGCTTTTGACTTAACATTCAACACATCCAAGATTGTCGGCATCACATCGACGAATCCGGTAACCTGATTGATTGTCCTACCACCTTCCAACTGTGCAGGCCAGCTAAGTAAAGCCGGAACACGTACGCCGCCCTCAAATTCCAGAAATTTACGTCCCCTCAATTCACCGCTCGAACCTACATCAGGCCCGTTATCGCTGAAAAACAGGAAGATTGTGTTGTCAAATTCACCTGTATCTTTCAGTTTTCTTATTATTTCCCCTATCCCTCTGTCCATGCACGTGACCATGGCTGCAAAAGTTTGTTCCTGATTATTTCCTCTTCCGGTTTTATCCCCTTTTCCAAAACGAGGCTTTGAAGGATCAAAACCATAAAGCTTCAAATCTTCATCCTTTGCCTGCAAGGGGGTATGCGGAGCATTGAAGGCCACATAAATGAAAAATGGATTTTCCTCCTTCGAATACTCGTTGATACATTTTACAGCATGTTCCGTTATCAAATCAGTACTGTAACCTTTGTCATAGGAGCTTTCCCAGTCATTATGCCAATCAAGCTCACCTTCTCTTTCTAATGAAAAGAAATCAATAGCACCATTCAGGTGACCATAAAAATGGGTAAATCCCTTATTCAAAGGATAGTATTTTTTTCGGGAATGCCCTAAATGCCATTTTCCAATGATGGCACGGTGTTTATAGCCTGCTTTTTCAAGCTCCTGCGGCAAAAAAATCTCTTCCGGCTCGATTCCGTAATCACGCCAGGGTGGTATAACTACATGACGAACTCCCATCCTGTTCGGATACCGTCCGGTAAGCATACCGGCTCTTGTTGGTGTTGACACCGGTGCAACGTAAAAACGGTTTAATTTTATTGCTGATTCAGCCAGCATGTCCAGATTTGGTGTCATGATTTTACTTCCATGAAAACCGACATCACCCCATCCCAGATCATCAGCTAATATGATAACTACATTCGGTTTTTCTTTTATGTCGGCAAAACTCTCGGCACAACCGGCCGAAGCAAAGGTAACTCCCGCTGCAGCAAGCGTAAAGCCCCATGCTTTATTGAAATTGGTACTTGATTTCATTTGGTTAATTAATTTATCGTATATTAATTTATTGCCATATCTTTATTAAAATAAGCTTCCGTATTTCCCGGTGACAACATGGTCCACAGCGAAGCAACAACCCAACCCGGTCCGAAAAGCCGGTTATAATATCCTTTGCCATTTACACCATAATCCCAGTTTGTATGTTGTACCACTTCAGGATAATAGCCCGGTTTGGCAACGCCACACAACCGACCTTCAACCGGCAACAACTGGTCCTGCATGCTGCTCGCGATAACTTTTCCGAAATCTTCCAGACGTCTATCCCCGTTTTTCTTTGATAGCCAGTTGAGCACATCAATAAATTCAAACACATAAACATCGATGTGGTTATTCTCAACCGAAACATTCCCCCAGCCTCTCGATTTCAATCCAAGATCACCAAGCATCTGACCTTTGGCAAAGGGTACATCCCAGGTATAATAATAGCTCAAAGAAAAATACACGCTTTGGGAAGCATAATCGATGTACTCCTGTTTACCTGTGGTAAGCCACAAATAGTAGTAAGCGGTGGTTATATAAATTGAAGCTTCCTTATCCTCGCAACGGGCATCTAAAGTAGATGAAAAATAAACGCCTTTATCCACACTTTCTTTTTTCATATAGGTGGCCGTTTTCTCGGCAACTTCAAGATATTTCGGTTCATTAAAATACTGAGATGCCATTGTCAGCGGTAAAACCGCACAGGAACTGCTGCCTCCGGTATCATCAATCACTTTCATGTTGTCATCAAATTTACGGGGGAAGCTATTGTCTTCCCTTTGCAGTACCATGAACTTTTGTAATAAAGTTTGTATCTTTTTCTCCCATTCAGGATGACTGCGTCCTTTGGACTTTTCATAATCTAAAAAGTACAGCAAGGCCATCACCCCTTCACTTTGCCGGCGAATACTCAATTCCTCCAACTCTAAATTCCTTTTAAAGTCTACCTTCTCACGAATAAAACCATTGCTTGTAAAACCATTTGCCAGATAGCTGTCATATATGGCATAAGCATCTTTCACGAGTTGCGCATCCCCGGTTTGCTCCCCGTACTGGAGGGCATAGAGCGCATTCAGCAAGACCCGACCGATAAATCCGACTTCAATAATCCCTCTTTTTTCACACTGATCAATATGAACATGAACCCCCGAATAGCCTTTTAAAGGATATTCATCAGTATAACTCTGACGGTAATAATCTGCCAAATGTTGCTTAACTTCATCCGGGGTATGTTCAGGTACAACCTGTTCTGGCTGATAACTATCATAAGCATATTGCCAAATTTCTTTTACAAATGCGCTATAGGAAGACGCATTGCCTTTCACAATTTCATAAGTCAATACAATCTCTTCACCTTTTTTGAGGTGTTTAAAAACAGTAATTGGGTTTGACAACTGCAATTTGCGTGTATACGATCTTGGATACTCTGCAACCGGGTATGACACGGCCAGAAAAGCGTTTTTATCTTCTTTGCCAAAGCCTACGCTTCCCAGATCACTCTGTCCATACATAATAACTTCACCATTGTTATACGGCAACAAGTAATCATTTTCAATGTTGTTGGTATGTCTTAATGCGTAATAATGCTGGTTTACCGGATTATAAGCCGCAACCATCGGAGAACTCAGTCGGTCTTCACGAAACATCCATTCATCCGAAACTTTCATAGACGGAGCACCTTCTGAAACAAATAAATTGCGCTTATACCAAAGACCGGGCAATAAAAAGTCGAGCGTATCATGGGGCATATTTTCCAACTCAAAATTCAGGCTTACATGAAAATTCACATCATTATTTGCTTTGACGGTTAAAGTATATGTTGACTTACCCGCTCCGGCAACCTGACTATTTAGTTCAAGTTTTACATCCTTATTTTTATCCTGAAGTTTATGTATTTCATTCACCTTTATTAGCTGCGTTTCTGCCGGGTTGCCAGCAGTTTTAGTTTTAAGAGTGATGACCGGCAACAAGGAAGTATCATCAACCGGGGTAGGATTAAATAATGAACACGACATCAGCAACAGTGAAATCGCTGATATGTACAAAAGTTGCTTCATGAAAAATAAAATTATGACGTTGATTTACTTTACCTGATTTAATAACAAGGCAAAGATAAACGAACATATTAATTCAGATTTTCACAGATGTTCGCAATACTGACAAAACTGTTCAAAACACAGATACATTACCTATAGCCGGAGCAGGAAATCAATCTTTTTTCATAAATTCTCTCGGTGAAGTTCCGTACACTTTTTTAAAGCATCGGGAGAAGTAACTGGGTGAAGCAAAACCGGTAATATAGGATACTTCAGAAATATTATTCCCTTCCTGCAGCAACCTCAAGCCTTCTTTGAGTTTTACTTTGTTGATGTATTCAGTTGCCGACATACCCACCAGACCTTTTAATTTGGTATGCAGCAATGTTCTGCTAATACCAAGATCTTTCGTCAGGTTAACGATAGAATAGTTTTCTTCCGACAAATGATTCATGATATGCTCATTGATTGTTTCAAGCAACTTCTTATCCCTGGAATTGATTACGGCAGATTCAAAAACAGAATCGGTATTTTCCCTGAAATAGTTGCGTTGATTCTCCTGGGTAGTCAGGATGTTTTTCACCTGTTGAACTAAAATTGCCGCGTTAAATGGTTTCTTGATGTAAAAATCCGCACCATATTCATAGCCTTCAGCGACATTATCATCGCCTGCCTTGGCAGTCAACATGATGAAGGGGATGTGACAGGTTTCTATCGACGTTTTCATCAAACGGCACAATTCCAACCCGTCCATCTCCGGCATCATCAGGTCACTGATGATTAAATCCGGCGTGGTTTCAAGGGCAGCAGCAAATGCTTCCTTTCCGTTCGTGCAAAGCTTAATCTGGTAATCAGCTTCGAAGATACTACCTATAAACTGCAACATATCCGGGTTGTCTTCCACAACCAGCAAATAAGGCATTTCATCAGACTTATGTTGATTATCGACTGCCTGATTTGCAACGGGATTAATCAGCTCATTTTCCAGTACATCCGGAACCAGATATTGATAACTCACAATTTGCTCATTATCAAATTTGCTTTCCGATTTTTCATGCTCTTCATAACTTTTTACATCCACATTCAGCACCACAGTAAATTTACTTCCTTTGCCTATTTCACTTTTCACATCAATCCGGCCTTTATGCGAGGCCACCAGTTGCTTCACGAGATTCAGACCGATACCAAACCCACTGTTTTTATCGTGGTCGCTAATCTGGTAGTATTTTTCAAAAATCTTATGCAGATTCTTTTCCGATATTCCCCTGCCTGTATCTTCCACCTGAATTCGCAGCATTTTAAGTCCGTTTTCAAGGAAGTATCCAGCTGACAGTTTCACTTCTCCCTGTGGCTCAGTATATTTGAACGCATTTGAGAGCAGATTATACACAATTTTTTCAACTTTAACCGAATCGAAATACACCGGATATTTGGCCACGGTAATATCCATGGTGAAATGAATCTTCTTTGACTCGGCCCAGGATCTGAATCCGTTTCCAAGTTCAAGTATAAACCTCAATGCATATCCTTCATGCACCGTGATTTTCTCTTCTTCCGTTTCAATCTTACCCAATGAGATTAATTCTTCAATCAGGTGTTTCATCCGTTCCGCATTGCGTCTGATCATGCGCAGTTTTTCTTCCAAATCGGGGGACAGGTTAAATTGCGTCAACAGATTCTGTATGGGCGAAATTATCAGTGTAAGCGGCGTATTCAGTTCATGCGACACATTGGTAAAGAAATTAAGTTTCAGGCGGTTTATTTCCTTTATACGTTCTTTCTCATTTTTTTCTTTCAGGGCAGCACGTTCTTCTTCCCGCTTTTTGTTCATGTGCCGGTTATAGTAAAACGCAATTCCCATAAGCAGGAGCGTGTAAATAACATAAGCCAGATCTGTTCTCCAGAAAGGCGGCAAGACCTTTATCCTGATCGACCTTACATCGGTATCCGCCCAACTGATATTGTCGGCCACTTTCAACATAAACGTATAATCTCCCGGTGACAGATTAGAAAATGAAACCTGTCTTTGCGTTCCCATATTAATCCAGTCCTGATCCGAATTTGTCATTTTAATATCGAACGACAAATTCTTCGAATAAAACAAGGTGGGCAGTGTAAATTCAAAGGAAATAAATTTTGCCTGTTCACTGGTAAGTACAATTTCCTCTACTTCATTAATTGATTTCTTGATTGGAGATTCGGGATCATCGGGCACGACACTTTTCCCCATGATTTTAAAATCGGTGATATCAATCGCAGCCTTGGAATGAGGCATCACCAATGCCTGGGGATCAAAACTTATTAAACCATCGATGGTACCAAAATATAAGCGTCCATCACGATCCTTGTGAGCCGAATTATAATTGAACTGATTATTGGGTAAGCCTTCCTGTACAGTGAAGTTACTGAACACCCTGTGAATCAAATCGTATTTACTTAATCCGTTGTTTGTTGTAATCCATAAATTTTTGTCGTCATCCTGAATAAGTGAGAAAATCGTATTAGATGGAAGTCCTTCGGTTGTTCTGAAGATGGTAATCGAATCTGTTTTTGTATTCAACAAATTCAACCCACCATTATGTGTGGCAATCCAGATGTTTTTTTCATGGTCTTCATAAAGATAATTGATAAATAAGTCAGAAATAGAATTACGTCGACCGGGCCTGTAATTTTTAAGGTTATTCATCTCCTTATTGTATTTGAACGCACCCAGATTCCGTGACCCCAACCATATTTCCCCTTTGCTGTCTTCTAATAACACATTCACCGTTTCATTAAAAAAAATGTCGGGTTCAAATTGTTTAAATTCGTTCGTCCTCTTATTGTATGTAAGTACTCCATTACTCGTAGCAATCCAAATAAGTCCGCTTTTGTCCTGTAAAATGGCGAATACATTATCAACGTTAAATACCGGATATTTTTCTCTGTTATATAAAGTAAAACGTTGGGATGATTTTTCGAGTTTATTTAAACCTCCTAAAAAGGTACCAACCCACAAATCTCCATCCCTGTCGAGCATAATCGAATGCACGTTGTCATACGATAAGCTGTTTTGTCCGGGCACTTGCTTGTACACTTTAAAAGCATCATGCTTTTTATCAAAGTAGTTTAAACCTCCATCCTCGGTAGCTATCCACATATTATCCTGATTGTCACCAATAATCTGACGTACTGCTTTGCCACTGATATACTGCCTCGAATCGCCGGATTCATAAATATTGAACTGCTGATAGATTTTAAGCGAAAGATTGACACCTCCGAAATAGGTACCAACCAACATATTTTTATAATTATCGAAATAGATGGAGTGAATCGCATTATCATTTATGCTGTTTTTATCTGACAAATTGTGCAGAAATATCTGCATTTTTTTAGTTGCCGGATTATAGATATTCAACCCTCTCTCAGTTCCAACCCACAAACGGCCAAAATCATCTTCTGTCACACAGTGCACGTAGTCATTACTTAAGCCCTTTACCTGAACAAAGTTACCCGATTGTTGGTCAAAATAGCAGATACCTTTATTTCCGGTACCTATCCATAATCTTTTACCAGAATCAATATACAGGTGAAAAATATTATTTGATATCAGGGCATTCGGATTTGCAGGGTTACTTTTATAGTGACTGACCGTATTACCCTCCAGGTTAATCTGGAAAAGTCCGCTTGTTGACCCAACCCAAAGTCTTTCAGAATCATCAATTACCAGACTGGTACAAAAGTTATTGATTTCAAGATTATTTTCACTCTTGTAGGAAACGAAATCACGAACAGCAGGGTCATACACTTTCAATCCTACAGAAGATGCAGCAAATATTTTTCCGTCTTTGGTTTCAATAATGTCCCTGATAATTAGCTTCCGGTTGATTGTCTGAAATTTATTGTTTGTACGATCGAATATTGCCACACCGGTAATGGTCGACACCCAAAGGTTTTTCTTACTATCCTGATAAGTGCAATGTACCAGATTACCTGGAAGTGATGTGGAATCGTTGAATTGATGTTCGTATTTCACAATGGTCTGACCATCGTAACGACATAAACCGGCCTTGGTACCAAACCAGTAATACCCTTTGTAATCCTGCATGATGGAAAAAACGGTATTACTGGGTAGGCCGTCTTTATTGGTAATATGCGAAAAACGGATTTTACTGGTCGCCGCTTCAGCAATCAATATGCTGAAAACAAACAACAATATAAAACTAATCCACCTGTTCATACTTTCAATTAATTAAAACGAACAAAGATAATAAAATCGTTGCAATCAGTTCGTTACCACAGCTTCATTTTCAATCGATCATTTTCACTGATAACGCAATTGCTAAATTCCACTTCAACTCCCTGCTTTACCGCCATCCGTACAGCTTTACCGGGTAAAACCACATTCAGGTTATATTTTCCATGTTTCAGCACAAATTGAAGGTCAGAAAGATTGGTTACTTCAATCAAACCCTTTTCGGCATTGACAACCCTCACATCCAGACTTGCCTTTATCAGGTTCTTGATATACTGCCCATTACCTGCAATGTACCCCTGAAAAAGAGCGAGCGTCCGTCCGGCAAATAAGGCTTCCTTAATTGCCTCTTCGGTTCTTTCTTTCGCGAATACGAGTGTCATGGTGCGATTCGCTCCATCTCCATAGGCTGTACCCGTAAGGTGATGGATATCCGTATTTGCAGTAACAGTCATACCGGTTTCTTTTACCCAGGTCATCACCCTTGGATACCAGTTAAAACCATTACACAACTCAACGCCATGAATCAATCTCTCCTTAATCAGTTTTTTATGAATGTCGTACATGGTGGTTGAATCATCCGGCCATCCCGGATGATTCCATAATATAAAAGCCCCCTGGCTTACTGCTTCTTTGATGGCATCTACCGGGTCTTTGACTTCCAACTTATTGGCATCCTGAATAAACAGGGCATTGAGGTGACCGATTGGTTTCTTTCGCGTTATTTCAGCACCTTTAATAACAATAAATCCGATATTATTTCCATGGGCAACAGCCAACTCATTCGACTTATTGAAATCAGCAATAACATATTCTTTGTGTGGTCGATATTCGATGTGATCGGTAATAGCAATGGCATCCAATCCATCATTCCAGGCTTCATTTACCCTGGCTACAGGCGACACATGTCCATCAGAAAAGAAAGTATGGGAATGAAAATCACATTTTAATGTTTTGTATCCATCGATATCCGGAATCCGGATCACGCTTCTTGTTTCTGTGTAGTTATTTTCAGGGAACTTATACACTTCCGAATCCCGTTTCTGAGCCTGTATTGAACTCAAAGTCTGCAACATAACACAAAACACTAACAACAGGCAGTTAGCACCAAATCGCTGGTTAATCTTCATTTTGACAACTATTTTAAATTTAGAATAATACATTATACTCATACAAAGATACATGAATATCTCAATGTTACGCTTTCAAACATGTTAAGTTTTATGACACTATTGTTCATAATTGACTATTTTCAGAACAATAGTGAACGAAGAACCTGATAAAAAGTGTTAGCTTTGTGGCACTCAAAACAAACAAGACACAAACATTAACACTTCAATAACCATGAAAGTATTAAAAAGCAATTTATTTTTATCGCTTGCCGTAACCGGTGTAGCGCCTGCACTACTATACTCTTGTGCAGAAGAACCCATAAAGCCGAATGTCATTTTCATTCTGGCAGATGACTTAGGGTACTCCGAATTAGGATGTTACGGCAATTCATTCAATGAGACCCCTAACATCGACAATCTGGCTGAAAACGGCATTCGTTTTACAAACGCGTATTCGGCCCAGACGGTAAGTTCACCTACCCGCGCTGCCCTCATGACCGGGTTGTTCCCTCCCCGTACCGGCATCATTGATTACCTGCGTCCGGATGACACCAAGCATTTGAATGAAGATTACACAAGCTTAGCTGAAGTATTCAAAAGCAAAGGGTATCACACCGGCATTATCGGAAAATGGCATCAAACCGGCTATACCAGAGCAGGGGCGCCTTACGAATCTTCGCCTGATAAACATGGTTTCGACGAAGTTATCATTTCCGAAAACGAAGGGATTGCAAACGGAACCTATTTCCATCCTTATCATTTCAACAAAGATGTAAAAAAGATACTGGCAGGTGAAAAAGAATTTTTGGTTGATCGATTGAATGAGGAAGCCCTGCAATTTATTGACAGACAACAGGAAGACAAGCCATTCTTTTTATATCTGAGTCATTATGCAGTACATACGCAGGTACATGGTAAACCCGAAGATGTTGACTATTTCCGGAACAAACCGGGTGCCGGTGTGGGTTCACCTTCGCAAAACAACCCGGGAAACGATCCGTATAAAAAATGGCCTGCCGATTATCGTGCCAACAAGAATAATCCACATTTAGCTGCACAGTTGAGGGATATTGACCGGGGTGTCGGCGCTATTTTGCATAAGCTGAAGGAAAAAGGTCTGCTTAACAACACCCTGATTGTATTTACCAGCGACAATGGAGGCGAAACCAATGTCACCACCAACGCTCCTTTACGCGACGGAAAAAGTTCTCAATATGAAGGCGGTATCCGCATAGCTAAAATTGTTTATTTTCCAGCGATGATCCCTCAGGGTAAGGTAATTGACGAACCGGTAGTCACCTACGATTACCTGCCTACATTCTGCGACATGCTGGGAGTGAATAAAAAAGAATTATATCAGCAACCTGATGGTTTTTCGTTGTGGTCACTCTGGACAGGCAAGATCGATTCTCTGAAAGAAAGAGCGTTGTGCTGGCACTACCCGCTGGACAAACCTCATTTTCTGGGAGGACGCTCATCGGCCGCCATTCGTTTGGGCGACTGGAAACTGATGCAGTTCTACGATTCAGGAGCTCTCGAGTTATACAACCTGAAAGAAGACATCGGTGAAACAAATAATTTAGTACTGCAGCATCCTGAAATAGTGAAAGATCTGATGGCAAAACTGAATGCCTGGAGAAAGGATGTAGGGGCAATTGTGCCGGAAATTCAAAATTAGAACTTATAAATTTCAAAATACAACCATATAAGTCATATAGGAATGAAGTTTCAATCATTATTAACCGGCCTGGCGGGTTCTTGTCTGACACTGGCCTCTTTTCAGGCTGAAGCAAAAAGTCCGAATATAGTCCTCATCATGACCGACCAGCAACGAGCTGATTTACTGGCAAGAGAAGGTTACCCGCTGAACACCATGCCAACTGTTGATGAACTGGCATACAAAGGCACCTGGTTCAACAAAGCCTATACAACCAGTCCGGCCAGTGTGCCGGCACGCACATCTTTGCTGACTGGCAGATATCCGAAAGCAACCCATGTGAGATGCAATCAAAACGAACAGGATGCCTTCTTCGATAAAGATATTTTCCATGTACTTAAAGAAAAAGGCTACATGACCGCTTTGGTAGGAAAGAATCACTCTTACCTGAGAGCTAACCGGCTTGATTACTGGTCGGAATACAATCACGGTGGAAAAATGGGACCTTCAGGTTCGACAAAAGGCGATCAGTTTGATAAATTCTTAAAAGGCACTCAATTGTATGCCTCGTTTGAACCGGCTCCAGGTGGAATTGAGAGTCAGCCTGTATATCGCATGGTTGACGAGGCCAATGCCTGGGTCGATCAGGTAAAGGACAACCCCTTTATGCTATGGCTTTCCTTTGCAGAACCCCATAATCCTTATCAGGCTTGTGAGCCTTATTTCTCGATGTTCAAAGGCAAGTTGCCACCACTGACAACCGGGGCAAAAGAAAGGCTGCTGAAAGGGGAACGCTACGAAACGCTCGCGGAAATGATGGCAATCGGACACGTGGGATACGAAGATCAGTTAGAGGAATTACGTACAATCTATTTAGGTATGATGCGCATGATCGATGATCAGATCAAACGATTCATCGACAACCTGAAATCTCAAGGTTTATACGAAAACACCATCTTTATTTTCATCTCAGATCACGGCGATTATGTAGGTGAATATGCCCTGATGAAAAAAGGAGCCGGACTGGATGAGATTGCCGCACGTGTGCCCATGCAATGGAGCGGACCAGGCGTGAAAGCATCAGCAAATCCGCATAAAGCCCATGTTTCATTTGCCGACATCTTCCCCACGGTTTGCGAAATTGTCGGAGCCCCGATACCTGTCGGCGTACAGGGCAGAAGTCTGTGGCCGATGTTGCAGGGCAAAGCTTATCCAGAAACTGAATTTCAGAGCGTGTATGCGGAACATGGATATGGTGGTCAGTTCTACACGAGAAAAGACGGCACCGACTACCTGGGCGAAGGCGCTGTGACCAAAAACAAATACTTCTTTGATGAACTAAATACCTGGACACAAAGTGGATTTACCAAAATGGTTCGCAAGGGTGACTGGAAAATCATTTTCGACATGGAAGGAAACGGCCAGCTTTACAACCTGAAAAAAGACCCCCTGGAGTTGAAAAATCTTTTTGACAAAAAGGCCTACAGTCGTGTTAAAGCAGAACTGCTCGCAGAATTGCTGAAATGGGAAATTGCTACCGGCGATCCCTTACCAACACCTCGCAACAGGTATCATTTCAAAAAATACGAACACAATTATTTATTTAACGAACTGTAAAGATTCTTTCATGACGAAAGCGTTGTATTCCGGCTTATGCCTGCTGGTTGCCCAATCAACCATGCAGGCATAAGCCGGATAAACTTTTTTAAGCCTGATATCGTTTTATTAGAAATAAAAATTCATAAAGATGAAAAGACATATAAAAAATCCGTTATTCACAACCCTGTTCATTTTTACATTTGTATCCTGTGCAACCGCAGCGCCAAAAGTGATGTTGGAAATGGACTTCACCAAAGATTCAACTTACTGGAAAGCCGTTTTTCCAACACCACAATGGAATGAAGCAAAAACCAATTACTTTGTCAATATTAAAACGCTTAAGAAAAATATGTATGGTTTTGAAGGTGCTTTCGGCGCATTCAATCCGGGCGAAAATATCATGGCACAGCCTGTGTATCTCGAAGATTCGACACAATTCAGAAAATGGGCATTCCGGTTGAGCAACAAGGGGAATTCTTATATAGAGTTGCCGCAACTGACTAATGTTGGCAGGTTTACGGTCTTTTGCAAAAATGCAAGCACCATGGAACCGGGCGAATTTTACATTCAACAATTGAATGGAAAAAACTGGGAAACCATCCGTACCATATATGTTCCACCCCACTATAATCAAAACTACGAACAAGCTGTAGAAGAATTCCTGAACATCAACAAGAAAGTAAAGCTGCGGGTTTACGGGTCAACCAAAAATATCCATATATATGGTATGAGGGCGCATGCATTCGATAAAAAAGAACCACAGGAAAAACCTTTACGATTGATTTTATTGCCCGACCCACAAACTTACGCTCAGTTTAAGAAACTTAACTTTTTATATGGACTGCAAACCAGCTGGATTGCCAATCAATCTGACAGCATCATGTTTGTGTTGAATCAGGGTGACTTAACCCAGAAAAACAATGATCCTGAATTTTCAGTTTCAGCCGGAGCCATGACCATCTTATATGGCAAAAAGGTTCCATATACCTTCGTACCCGGTAACCACGACATGGGCAGTCCGACCAACGCAAACGAACGAAACACTACCTTCTTAAACAAATACTACCCTGTTTCCAGATATGAACGTTTACCCTGGTTTGGCGGAGTTTTCGAAGCTGGCAAAATGGATAACAGCTGGCACACTTTCCAGTGGAAAAATTATAAGTTCTTAATCTTATCGCTGGAATTCGGTCCGCGGAACAAAGTGCTGGAATGGGCACGCCAAATCGTGGAGAAACACCCCGACTACAACATCATCCTGAATACGCACGCCTACATGTTCCGTGATGATACCCGTCAGGGCTACAAGCCCGATCACCCCGGACGACCGCAAAGTTACGGCATCGGGAAAGATACCGGCGATGATTATGCCAACGACGGACAGGAAATCTGGGATAAATTAGTTAAACTGTATCCCAATTTTATCTTTACATTCAACGGGCATGTTACCAGCCGGGGTGTGGGACATCAGGTCGACACCGGCGTAAACGGGAATAAAGTATATCAGTTCCTGGCAAACTACCAGGGAGGAGTTGACGGAACGGTAAACGGAGGAAACGGTTTCCTGAGAATCGTAGATGTAAATCCGGAAAAAGGAACATTCAGCATTAAAACCTATTCTCCACATACCAAAGAATACAAGACTGAAAATGATCAGCAGTTTTATTATGAAAATGTCCATTTTGTTACATCTCAACAATAGTACTCACTCCATTTAACAGTTTTCGAGGTAGACTGAACATAATTGAATGTTTTCGGGACATGGATGAAAAACAATCAATTATATTCAGTCTACCTTTGTTTTGTTAATTACTATCACAAAAATCTGTCATGAAAACCAACACGAATTCTCTTCTTATTTTAGCATTCTTTTTTGCAAGTTTTATCATTCAGGCACAAAATTTTCACATTGCTGAAGAGTTTTCGAGTCCTGAATGGGAAGCCGAACTACTGAGGCTCAATCCCGGCAACCAACAAAACGATTATGCATTCGGCGACAACCCCTATACTACTCCCGCAATCGGTGGTGGTAATGCGTATAACGATTTAAATAATTTTCAGTTGTATTTTGGTAAATACAGGCTATTTGGCAGCATCGAATGTCTCGATGTACAACCTTGTCCACTGGGGGAATCACACACCCATAAACACCCGACCGCCAATGTTGCAGTCGCTCTGCGCATCGCGAACCCGGCCGGGTACATAGAATTACCTGAAGTCCCCAACGCAGGAAAAATAACTATCCACGCGCGTAACGGCAACAAAGGAAGTAACACCCTGTTGGGACTCGAACGCTACGATAAAAACATCGGCACCTGGATACCCATACATGCATTCTTACTAAAGGCCTGGGGAAGTTACGAAGGCACCCGCGATGAAGTTGTGTCGTTTGATGTGAATACAGATAGCCCGATTAAACTCCGGCTTATCAACAATGTGGACGCAACGACCAGGTTTATCAATGTGTACAGAATTGAAATCGAAGAAAAACTTTAAAATAAGGAAAACCATGAAAAGAATTTTACTATATATTTCGATATCCATTCTTCTGGCAAATCAGGCATATACGGCTCAAACAATTTTAGATGTTGACTTTACCCGCGATTCAGTGACGTGGAAAACTGTTTTTCCGGATCTGACATTAACAAACGGGCAAAAAGAATTCAGCATGAAAGCTGATGTCGTAACGTCCGGCGAATGGGTATTAAATGGAACATTCGGTCGCTTCGATGCGGGATCAGGCACCATGGCGCAACCAGCCTATGTTGAAGACTTTAAAAAATCCCGACGCTATGCTTTCCGGCTGGATAATATGGAGAATTCCTACATCGAACTACCTACATTAGAGAATGTCGGCAGGTTTACTGTTTTCTGTAAAAATGAAAACGGTTATGCCAACAGTGAACTGGCGTTTTTCATCCAGCAACATGTCGGTGACACCTGGGTAAACCTGCGTACGGTTTTCGTGCCACCACATCACAACCAAAACTACGAGCTGCAGATGGAAGAATTTCTGAACATCAACAGTGCGGTTAAATTGCGGTTATTTGGCTCAACACGCAAACTACATGTATATCAGATACGGGTAAAATCCTATGATGCCTCGGAGCCGAAAGAAAAACCACTGAAGATTATCATTCTGCCCGATGCCCAAAGTTACCTGAAACAAGCTGCTCTCAACCATATTTATGTGTCACAACCTGCCTGGATAAATCAAATTGCGGACAGTGTGAAATTTGTATTGAACCTGGGTGATATCACGGATGATAACAGTCACGATCAATGGTCGAAAGCTGCCGGTGCACTGAATTTACTGGAAGGAAAAAAAGTTCCATTTACTTTCTGTGCAGGTAACCACGACATGGGTACCGGAGCTAAATTTGCCGACACCCGCAGCACCAACCTGATGAACAATTATCTACCGCTCGAACGTTACCAGCGACACGATTATTTTGGTGGTGTATTTGAGCCGGGAAAAATTGATAATACCTGGCATGTATTTTCAAAAGGAGATTACAAATTTTTATTATTCTCAATGGAATACGCTCCCAGAACCAAAGTACTGAACTGGGCAAGAACAATCATCGAAAAACACCCGAAGCACAATATCATCATCAGTACACATTCCTACCTGAGCGATAACAACGAACTCAGAACCGGGGTTTCACAGGAAATAGGCAACCATACCGGTGGTAATTTCGCCAATGATGGGTTGAGGATGTGGGAAAAGCTGGTGAAACTGTATCCGAATTTCCTGTTCGTATTCAACGGACATGTGATGGGCGATGGCACAGGTTATAAAGTCAGCACCGGTGACAATGGTAACAAGGTGTATCAATTTCTGAGTAATTATCAGGCAGGAGTAGATGGACTCACGCAAGCCGAGAAAAACGGTATGTTACGCATTTTAGACCTATATCCCGAACAAAAAGCATTTAGGATCACTGCATACTCTCCATTTTACGATGGCATACTGAATAAACCCGATAATAATTTCTATTATACCAATGTAGATTTCATCAAAGATGATGCTTCAGGTACCACTACCCCCCGTGAAAATATTTTCGCCCTTGAAGGACGTACACTGATTACAGGCAGACCAACAGAAATTTCAGTATATAATCTGACCGGAATGAAATTGTACAGCTGTCACATGGACAATGAAACAACGCTACCTTCAAACTTAGGCAATGGATTGTTCATCGTGACAAGCACGTTGGGCAATCAAAAGATACTATTAAAATAAAGTTGATTATGCTATTGAGGATTTCGTTTATCTTATTATTGATTAGTGTCGGTTCTTTTACCGGCTTTCAGGCACAAAACCTGCTTATTTCAGAGGATTTTTCATCATCTGCCTGGGAAAAAGAACTACTGAGACTCAACCCGGGAAATGATACTGAAGGAAAACCGATAAATCCGGATGCCCTTAATCCGGTTGCATATTCCACACCTGCTACAACCGGTGCAAACGCATATAATAATCTTAACAGTACAGGATTATATTTCGAAAAATACAAATTAAACGGTGCGATTGAAACCTTAGATGTGTTACCGTGTCCGTTAGGAGATCAGTATGCACACGTCAACTCATCACCCATTGAAATACCCTTTGCTGATCCGACCATTTACAGCGAAAACGGTAAATTTTACCTGGCAGGAACCCGACCGGGTAGTCCGCTGGGTTTTGTTATGCTCGAATCGACCGACCTGAAAGAATGGACACTTTCGACCTCCGATGCCTCCGGTATGGTACTGAAAGCAGGTGCAGGATCTTATGGAGAATCAGGCTTCTGGGCACCGCAATTTCTGAAAGTTAATTCGACTTATTACATGACCTACACAGCGAGCGAGCATGTTGCAATTGCTTCATCGCCAACATTAAATGGCTTATACACCCAAATTAACATCACTTCCATCGACCCGGATGTAAAAAACATCGATTCTTACCTTTTTAAAGACGATGATGGAAAGTATTACCTGTATCATGTCAGGTTCAACAAAGGTAACTTCATTTGGGTAGCCGAGTTCAACATGGCAACCGGCAAAATTAACAAGCAAACATTGAAGCAGTGTTTAACCAAAACGCAAGCCTGGGAGGCAACCCCGGCTTACGAGTCCAACATCATCATGGAAGGTCCTACCGTGATTAAAAAAGAGGGTGTGTATTACCTGTTTTACTCCGCAAATCATTTTCAAAGCATTGATTACGCGGTAGGATATGCCACAGCTACCTCGCCCTTGGGACCCTGGACTAAACATACCGGCAACCCGATTATCCATCGTTCAATCGTAGGTGAAAACGGTTCGGGACATGGCGATTTATTTTTTGATCAACACGACAATCCTTATTATGTTTATCATGTTCATCGTAATGAAACAACTGTGGCTCCCCGAAGAACCCGCATCGTGCCATTGACATTTTCTTTCAATTCCTCAACCGGCAAATATGATATTTCGGCGAATGTAAACGGGTTGATTATCCCCAAAGTCAGGGCTACCGGGCAAGCACAATACAAAACCATCGAGTCGAATTTAACGGGAACTCAAAAAGCAGTGGCTTTCAGGTTCAATAACAACGAATCAGGAATGTTTGAACTACCCGAACTACCCCATGCCGGGGAAATGACCCTGCATATCCGGAACGGCAATCAAACCAGTCCGACAGAGCTGGCCCTTGAAAAATACGAAGACGGGAATTGGAAATGGCTACACACTTTTAACCTGCAAAACTGGGGAGCTTATCCCAATTTCAGGGATGAGATATTGAAATATGACATCAACTCAATAACACCCGTTAAATTAAGGTTAATAAACAATGTTGCAACAACAAAGAGATACATCAATCTTTACAGAATTGACCTTAGTGAAAATAACTTATCCGGCATTTCCAACAATACAGCACAAAAAAGACTGCAAATCAAAGGAAGGAAAATTACGGCACAGCACCCGGTTTCATTTCAGGTGTATGACTTAACAGGGAAGTTATTAATCAGCACCCCTGTTATTCCGGAATTTGAACTACCACAAACCTACCAACCAGGCACTTACATCATCAGATGTCTGTTAGGTACTGAAAAAATGGTATTAACAAAATAAGAAGCAATAAAATTATGTTACGTCAACTAACCATCATCCTGTTCATCTTTAATTTCATACAGCTTGAATTAAATGCTCAAAACCAGGAAGATATAAGCACAATTAAAACGAGATTGCTTAATTCGGTAATGAGCCAGGCATCTTACAACCTTGCCAATCAAAATGCCGATGGTACCTTTGCCAACGTTTCCTATCCGGCAAGTTACCCGACAGATTTTACAGGCGGCCCGCGACCACACCTGACCGAGATGTATGTGATTGCCGTAGCCTATCATACCCAGGGAGCGCAATACAAAAGTCCGGATTTGCTCGAAGCTTATGTTAAAGCCTGGAACTGGTGGTACACAACCAACCCCATCGATGCAAACTGGTGGTACCGTTCCATTGGCTTTCCAAATTCATTATTTCCATCATATCTTCTGATGGCTGATGTACTTAAAACTGAATATCCTGACACATTCAATACACTAACAAATTATTTGTTAGCCGAATGGACACCAGCATTTTACGCCGAATCGCTGGCCAGTCCCGATGGCGCCAACACCAGCGATGTGGCTTATTACACCTTTGCAACATCTGTGACAGCCGGGGTAGATTCCATTGCCGCCCAAACAGCTGAAGTATTAACAAATCTCATCGAAATACAAACTACTCCGAAAGGGGAAGGTATACATCCGGACTACAGCTTCAGCGCCCACACGGGTACCGCCCGACAATTATACCTCGGCAACTACGGAAAAGAATACATGGGTGGCATCATCCGATTCATGCTCATGACCGATGACACCTATTTGGAAGTATCACCGGAAAGAGTAACTATTTTCGAAAATCTTTTTTTAGAAGGCGCCAGCTGGGTAGCCTACCGCGGTATGTTCGATCATCATCAACATGGCAGGCGCGTAATGCCTACCGATGGATATGTAAAAACACTCAGTTGTTTGAACAGTCTGATTCAACTCAACACGCCTCAAAAGGAAAAATTACAGGAACTATCGAACTGGATGTCGCGCAGTTTTGAAGACAGTGAAAGCAATGTGCAACAAGGTAATCGCATGTACTGGCGACATGATTACATGGTTCACAAAGGAATAAACTATTTCACCAGTAACCGCATGTCATCGACCCGTGTATTGTGTAGCGAAAGTGCCAATGGAGAAGGATTAAGCAACTATTACACCGGGTCAGGGATTAACTACATTTACATAACCGGACAGGAATACCTGGAGTTTTGGGACGATATGAACTGGCGCAGGTTGCCGGGACTGACAGCTCCCCAGAAAGATCCTTCCGTTACTTTACCAACAGTCCCTCCTACCAGTCAGCGCGGACTTAACGGCGACAGCTATGCAGGAGGTACATCTGATGGTAAAACTGGTGTTACCGGATTCAAATACAACAAAGTACACAATACCGAGGTGAATATAACTGCCAATAAAGCCAATTTTTATTTTGAAGATTACTTCGTGGTGCTCGGGAACAGTGTGAAAGCAGGCAAAACCTATGGTGTACCATTTACCACAACAATCAATCAGGTAAAATATAAAGATAATTTCAAGGTTGATAATAACGGCACAGAAACCAGCATAACGGTAGGACAAACCCTGGCTCCTGTAACATCCGGCCGGGCTTACCTGAACAATATTGGTTATCAGTTCATTAAAAATACCAACCTCAATTTTGAAGTTAAAACGGTAGGTTCAACCAATATTGCCTGGATGGCATTCAATCATGGAGTTCAGCCTAACAATGACAGCTATGCTTATGCAGTCTACCCGAATGTTTCAGAAGAGCAATTCAATATTAAACTGAATGAAAAGCGATTTGAAGTAGTATCCAATACAGCTTCAACTATGTGTGTGGTTGACACAACAGACAACATTGCACAAATCGTGTTCATGCAACCCGGAACTTTAAACCTGACCAGCTTAGTCAGTTCTGTCACAGTCACGGTTCCTTTGGTTATTCAACTAAAACAGCAGGACGACACAGTTTATCTCAACATTGCCAATCCATACTGCGATACGCGTAACATTACACAAGCCAGTGTAACACTGGGCGGACTATTCGAAGGAGATGGCGCTACCATGGATATTGAAAACAACAAAACGCTTATTACGACCCCCATGCCTACTAATGAATTTCAGGGCAGCACGGTAAATATTAAACTGACGAAGAAAACCGTTTCAGGAATAAATATGATTAACGACGATTTGAATTCTTTGTCAGTTGTTCCGAGTTTGCTAAATGTTGGTGATGTATTGAAAGTGAGTCTAAAACACCGGACAAATGATGAAAATAAATATCAAATCCATCAAATGGATGGGTGCATTGTGAAACAAGAGACCCCAAAATTAAATTCAGAATCATCTTTCAATATCAGCACTACAGGATTAAACAAAGGAATGTATCTGATCCGGATGAATGGTCAATCAGCAAAATTCATCCTGAAATAAGTAAAAAAAAGAATAGGATCTACAAGGGAGAAGGATTATTCATAATTTGAATAATCCTTCTCCCTTGTTTTTCATACATTTCGTAAATTATCATGTATGAACAAAAGTGCATGTAATCGTAACATAAGTGAAAAAATGTTACGATACAAGCATATAACTTTGTTGAGGATTAACATCAGGGATTCAAATCTGATACTCAAATGCGCGAAAACACATTCCATATTCTGATTTTACTATTCATTACTCTTACTACTGCTCAAGCAAACAGCAATTTCAACACGACAGAAGAAAGCGATACTGATAGTAATACGTTTCGTGTCATGTGCTACAACATACACCATTGCGATCCTCCGTACAACACAGGCGAAGCCACCGAAATAGATACGATTATTGGTGTGATAGCCAAACAAAATCCGGATATCGTTGCCCTGCAGGAAGTTGACGTGTACACAACCCGTTCCGGTAGCAATGTCCACCAGGCGAAGGTAATTGCCGAAAAATTAGGAATGTATTATTTTTTTGCTCCGGCTATTGATTACCAGGGAGGTAAATACGGTGTAGCTATCCTGTCGAAATACCAGCTTCTTGAAAACAATTTAATTCAACTACCCAGACCCGATACCAGTGGAGAAAAGCGGGTGTTGGCAACAAGCAAAATCACCTTGCCGGGAGGTACAGTCATTCGATTTGGATGTACCCATTTAGACTTAAAAGTTGAAAACAGACAGGCACAAATTGATAAAATCAATGAGTTGGCTTTGCTTGAATCTTTGCCTTATATAATTGCCGGTGATTTCAATGCCAACGAAAGTTCATTAATTATTAACCGGCTGGATCAGGTTTTCACAAGAACCTGCACCAATTGCCCGTTAACATCACCGGCAAGAAGTCCTAAAAATGCCATTGACTACATTGCTTATCGGGATACACAAAACAAATTAGAGCATACAAATCATAAGGCTGTAAATGAGACTTATGCATCCGACCACAGACCCCTCGTGTCTGATTTTACTTATGTAAGCGAGCCGTCAGCCGTGATTTCCCCAACATCATCAACTTTTAAACTAACCGGCAGAACACTTAGTGCAGAGCAACCGACTAATGTAAGCATCTACAATTTGTTGGGGGTACTTATCTGGCAGCAAAAAAACACAACATCTTTAGAAATACCAGCTTCATTGGGAAATGGAATTTTTCTGGTATCTACAGCAAACGGTACACAAAAAATTATCTTAGAATAACAAATATAATATATGATAACAAAATTACTCTTATCAATTACAATTTCATTTTTCACTCTTTTATCGGTTTTCACACAGCAACAAAGAACCGACAACGAAATTTATTTTGCCGATCCAACCATCTATGTTGAAAATGGCAAATATTATCTGTCCGGCACAAAAAACAGCAAACCGCTTGGTTTTGCCATGATGGAATCCACCAACCTGAAAGACTGGTCCTATCCGGCGGAAACCAAATGTAATGAAGGCATGATCCTGACAGCAGGTTCTGAAACTTATGGCAAACAAGGATTTTGGGCACCGCAGTTTTTGAAAGAAAATAACCGGTATTATTTCACCTACACCGCCAGCTCACAGGTTGTTTTAGCTTCTGCAGATGCCCTTACCGGGCCGTATTTGCAAACCAAACCTGAACCTATTGACGGTTCTGTCCATAACATCGACTCCTATCTTTTCAAAGATGACGATGGGAAATATTATCTCTACCATGTACGATTTAATCACGGAAATTACATTTGGGTAGCCGAATTCGACTTTGCAAAAGGAAAAATCAAAGCCGAAACCCTGAAACAATGCTTCACCAACACCGAAGCCTGGGAAAAAACGCCTGCATTCGATTCAAATCCCATCATGGAAGGTCCGACCGTAGTAAAACTAAAAGGCGTTTATTACCTGTTTTATTCAGCGAACCATTTCCGCAGCATGGATTACGCGGTTGGTTATGCCACCGCAAAAAGTCCGTATGGCCCCTGGACCAAGCACCCGAACAGCCCTATTATTCATCGTACCATCGTGAAAGAAAATGGTGCCGGTCATGGTGATTTTTTCTTCGACAAACAACACAAACCCTGGTATGTATATCATGTGCATTATTCGGATACGGAAGTTGGTCCGCGTCGTACCCGCATTGTACCCTTAGAGATGAAAATGAATAAGCAGACGGGGATTTATGATATAAAAGTGAAAGCAGATAAAATTATTAAACCGGTGATAAAATAAATAATTTAATGAAATCAAACCACAAAAGGCACAAAAGGAAGACTATGGAAAGACTAACATACATCCTGACATTTCTCCTTCTGATAGTTCTGCAAGTTGGAGCCAAAACATTAATAATCGATGGTAAAACCTACGAGGTTGATACTATTAACAACTTCCAGGCTGGTCCGGGCACGCAGCATATACAATTAAAATTAACGGGCGACAGCAAATTAGATGTATTTTTCCTGAAAGTTGACGCGACAAATCCTTATATTACATTTAAAGCAGCGTTGGGACTCGACTCCATTTATGGAAGGGAACGCCCTTCAACTACTGCAGCAAGGAAAAGTAGCAGCGGAAGCATCTATTTTGCAGGAACAAATGCCGACTTCTTCGATGTAGCAAATCAACCTTACTACGGTTACCCACTCAGCGGATGCGTGGTTGAAAATGAAGTCGCCAGAGTCCCGAATGCACGCAGGGTAATCGCTTTTGAAGGAGATAAAGTTCCGGCCATCGGGCTCGTGAATTATACCGGGAATATTAAATTCGGCACCTCTGTCTGGACGATACACGGCATCAATCACATTCGGGAAGCCAATCAGCTCATCCTGTTTAATCAACATAACGGTAAGGTAACAAGAACGAATAACGATGGAACAGAAGTGTTGGTAAAACTAAAAACCGGCGAAAGCTGGGGCGTAAGCAAAGCGATAACCGCTGTTGTTCAATCGGTACACAAAAACAAAGGTAACCTGCCTATTCCAAAAGGATATGCCGTATTGTCAGGAAACGGCACTGCAGCCACACAATTGAACGAATTGGCCGCTAATGATGAAATTCAGATTACGCTGAACATGGAAATGGATGGACGTAAATATGCTGTTTCTCAGATGGTGGGTAGTGACGGCCGGATACCGATGCTATATGATGGTAAAGTAGAAACCGGTTCCAGTGTTTGGAACGAATTGCATCCCCGTACAGCCGTGGGTTATTCGCACGACAAGCAACAGCTTATTTTCTGCGTGGTGGACGGGCGAAGCACCTCATCCGTTGGCGTAACGACCTTACAGTTAGCCCAACTGATGAAAAGCGCCGGTGCCCATACAGCCTTCAATATGGATGGAGGTGGTTCGAGCGCCATGTATATCAAAGAATTTGGCCCGGTTAACAATACCAGCGACGGTTCCGAACGTTCGGTGGGCAACAGTTTGTATGCAGTTTCATCAGCTCCGGTATCCTCAACCATTGCCTTTATAAAACCCTATAATTCGGGTATCAGGTTAAAATCGGATGAATCAATAACTCCGAAATTCATTGGCTATGATGCACATGGAAACATCCTGAGCAAAAGTTTAAGCAATGTGGAATTAAGTTGTTCACCGGAATTAGGAAGTTTTACAATCAATACATTCGGCACTAAAACATACACATTCAATGCAACCGGTTCAGGAACAGGATTGATAACAGCTAAGTATATAGATATGACAACCCAAATCCGGGTGACAATCGTCAATCCAAACATGGTGGAAAGAGTGAGCCGCATCTCGGAAGATTTTTCTTCATTAGCCTGGGATGCAGAGCTCAAGCGATTGAACCCGGCTTACACTACCCTGACAGCCGGCAACCAATATACCAATGTCAATAATATCGACTTCTATTTCGATAAATATGCTTTTGAAGGAGGTTTTGTGGCTGAATCAAACAATCCGAATTGCGCTGATGGACACAGCAGTCACAGTATTGGCAATGCAGCGATTGCTCTCCGGCTCAGGAACTCCGGCACTTCGTACCTCGAACTTCCTGAGATGGAAAATGCCGGAACCATTACCGTGCATGTGCGCAACGGGAACAAAACTGCCGGAACTTCCATGCCTTTGCTGAAACTGGTGAATGGAAATTGGGAAAAAATTCATGATTTCAGTTTGAGAAGGAACGACAGCTATACTGCTGCATCTGTGGATGAAGTTGTAAGCTTTGACATCAACTCGCAGGAACCCATCAAACTAAAACTCGACAGGGGCGATAAATTCATCAGTATATTCAAGGTGGAAGTAACGGCCTTCGGTGAAACTTCCGTGAAAAATCCGGGAACCATTCCTGTGCGGCTAACAGGAAGAACCTTGCAAGTGGAGACTCCAACCATGATAAAATTATATAATCTGATGGGCATCAAGGTATTTGAGGCCGAGGTCGAAAATCAGGTGAGCATACCCATGTCGGTTGGAAATGGTATATTTCTGTTACGGGTTGCTGACATGACCCGGAGGGTTTTACTAAGTTCATGATATTAAATCACAAATACTAATCTTAAAATTTTACTTATTATGAAAACAACACTTTTATTATCAAAGAAAATTGAACGTGTGATTATTATTTGCTTACTTTTAGGGAGTATCGCAATTAATAATGCAATGGGACAGGAACAACTTTTTCGCTTTAAGGTTAATGACACTTATACATATGCTGTTGATCCTACTACAAATCTCTACAGTTTAAATGTTTCTGACATTACAATTAATGGTTTAACACACAGTTATACATTGGGAAACACTGTGACAACAAAAACCGCCGGGTACATAAACACACAAGGTTGGGGAACAAGCCTTGATATTCCTAACAAAAGTTTTTCTATCAGCATAAGTAACAGTAATGCCAACATTGGATTTGTTATTACTAAGATGGATATTTACGTTACACATGAAGACAATCCTTCTGATGTGGATTTTGCCCTGAACTTTGGATCTGAAACGAGAATTGCAACTGAAACAAAAACATTAAATGGTTTAACTACCTATAGTTTATCAGATATTAACAAGTTAATTCCTCCCGTAAAGAACAGTGATGTACAAACATTCTATATTGGTACAACAACTACAGCTGACACAAAAACAGTATTTATTGACAGAATTGATGTGTTTGGAATAAAGATTGACATCCCGACCTACACGAATGAAATTTTATGGGAAGACTTTGATGCATACTATTCATTATCTTTAGGGAGTGCACCAACTGTACAGGATTTCAATGCAATTGATATAACTTCCGGTACTCAGACTGCCGGATGGACAGGGGCTAATTTATACGCATTTTACGTACCTAATTATCGCATTTCAAATTTATTATTGGGTGGAACTGCTACTGATTCAGCATATATCAAAACACCCTCAATTGATTTGAGTGGTTCTTATGAAATAAAGTTTGAAACGAGAAGCCGTGTAGGAGCTGCATCAAATAATGGTGTTTTAAATATTAGCGACAACAGTGGACTATTGTGGACGGGAACAAACACAGCAACTACTTTCACCACCATCACCACAGGAAGTTTTATAAGTTCAGCCACAGAAAACATCACTTTTGCAGTTCCTAAAACAGATGGCAGTGAACAAGTTATTGAGAATATCGTCATTAAACCATCAACTCAACCAGCTCTCAGTTATGGGATATTAACCAACAAGGCCCTGGGTACAGCAAAATTCAGCACTTCAAAGGCATTTACCATACCATTGAAGGCAGCTAACCTAACCGGCGATGTTACGCTGACGCTGAAAGACAGCACGAATTTCGTATTGCCTGATGGTGGTACTATCACTCAAGCCACTGCTGAAACAGGAACAGATTTGAACATTACATTCATTGCTCCCGAAACACTTGGTACCTATACCGACACACTGACCATCAGTGCTACAGGCACTACCGACCGGCTGGTTGTATTGTCGGCTACTTCTGACCTGGGTACTGCAACAACTAATTTAACCGACGGGGCATTGGTTGTTACAGGCAATCAATTAACCATCAACGGACACGCCGGCAAAAAAGCAAGCATTTACAATTTATCGGGTGCAACCTTGTTTGTACAGGCTAACATCAGCGACAATGCTGTGTTTACACTGCCAGCAAAAGGTGTGTATCTACTGAAGATAGAAGGGAATAATAGCTTTCCGGCTACTA
This sequence comes from Paludibacter sp., assembly GCA_034928085.1. Lineage (GTDB taxonomy): Bacteria > Bacteroidota > Bacteroidia > Bacteroidales > Paludibacteraceae > Paludibacter. The sequence continues at coordinate 50,103 of JAYFPG010000013.1, read as the reverse complement.
CGAAGGTGGTGATTAGATAGTCGAAGGTCTACGGTCTACAGTCTACAGTCTACAGTCTACAGTCTACAGTCTACGGTCTACAGTCTACAGTCTACGGTCTCTAATGTCTGTTGACTGTTGACTGTTGACTGTTGACTGTTGACTGTTGACATAAAAAAAAACAAAAATGAAAGAACTTCGAAAATTACTCGTAATTTTTCTGATTAGCTTGCCCTGGCTTCATCAGCAAACGGTTTCTCAATCGGGTGATACGCTGCGTCTGGCCACCTACAACGTGCGGGTCGACACCAGCAGCGACACCGGAAACAGGGATTGGGACAAACGCAAAGCGCATGTGGCCGACATCATCAAAAACCTGTATCAGTTTGATATTTTTGGTGTGCAGGAATTGACAAGTTCCACGCAACTCAACGATCTGATGGCCTATTTATCAGACACCTATAATGTTTTTTCGAAAGGCATAGGCAACACCGCCGGGACATCGGGAACCCGCAACGCCATCATTTACAAGAAAAGCCGACTCACCCTGCTCACCAGTGGCAGTTTCTTTCTTTCTGAAACGCCTGATGTGGCTGGTGTTGGCTGGGATGCCAAACTAAACCGCATCTGCGTATGGGCCAAAATGCTCGACAATGTTACCAACAAGCAATTTTACTTCTTCAATGCTCATTTCGATCATGTAGGGGTTGAAGCCAGAAGACAATCGTCCAAACTAATTCTCGCCAAAATTGCTGAAATAAATGGAACAGATAATTTACCGGTGTTTTTCGTGGGAGATCTGAACAGTCAGCCGGATAAAACACCCATCTCCAACATCATCAATGGTGGGATGATTGATAGTCGTACCCTACCCCTAAAAAAGAATATCTTCGGACCGGTAGGCACCACAAACGGGTGGAACAAAGATCCGGCGAATCTGACCAACCGCATCGATTATGTCTTCGTAAACGATAAGGTAGATATACATGAGTATCACTGCATCACCCGGAAATATTATACCGATGCATATCCTTCCGACCACCTGCCTGTGATGGTTAAAGCCATCCTGACTAACAAGGTGGTGATTCCCAGGATTAAATCAAACGAGGTATTGCTGGGTGAATACACACTGACGACCGGGGAAAATGAGAAAAAAGCAAGCAAGACAGAAGCCGGATTACTGCTTTCCGACCTGTATATTGAACCTGATTTATTACAAGCAAGTTTTGAAAACGATGTGTTACACCTGAGCAACTGGAGTACCAGCTTCCAAATGACAGCAGGGAATAGCGTGCAATTCTCGATTACAAAAGGAGTTACAGTCAATCAGTTTAAAGTCACCCGCGTAGATGTATCCATCCGGCATCGTGGATCCGATGGCATCGTATTGCATTACGGAGCAGCCTATAATTCGGGCACCCGCACCTCCAACCTGAACACCATGCAAATCAGCAAAGATACGCTGATGACTGTGGTCATGCAGGAGGGCGTAGGCAACAGTGTTACCGCGACTCCGGCAGTCACCGACAACAATCCTTTCTATCTGGCTTTCGGCACCCGTTCTGCCTTGCCTACCGACACAGTTACTGTAGATCATATCAAAGTGTATGGTATTATAACTAAATTAGAAGAAGACTTCTCGGCTTATGATGCCGTGGCTGTCAGCGGTGATTTAACACAGATGCCCCGCATTCCCGATGATGTATCGCTCAGCAAACAACCCGGATGGATGGCTGGTAACATATATGCTTTCAAGGCAGGAACCGGTTATATTGCCACCTTACTGTTGGGGCCGACAAGTACCGACTCGGCATTCATCACATCACCAAAACTGGATTTATCGCAACCATTCCTACTGAACTTCGGATATCGAAGCCGGATGGGAAATGATATCAATCCGGATGGCAGATTGAATGTGTATCTCAACGACAGTTTACTGATTTGGGAAGGACAATCCACGCAAACAACCATGGAAAATGTCAGTTCAATCGCGTTTATCGGAACAGCTGACAGCAAAATTACCTTTACTGTACCGACAATTGCGGGTAATGAAATGATGATTGATAACGTCAGCGTGGTACGATCGTCACAACCGGCATTAAGCCTGCCCCTGCATCAGACCATTGATTTAGGTGTGGTTCCGTTAAACACCGGCAAAACGATTCACATTCCAGTTGTTGGTGCAAATCTCAGCAGAGAACTATCGGTTGTAATGAGTGAAGGAGCAAACTTTCAAATTACTTCTGCCACAGAAATTGAGACAGTCGAAGCCGAAGCCGGAACAGACATTTCGGTGACTTTCAACCCACCTGCCCTACCTGGTTTGTATGTCGACACCATCCTGGTTGGAACTGCAAATATGACTTCGAGGGCAATATACCTGAGAGCTGTTTATGAATATTACAATGTAACCAAATCGGTTTTCGACGGACAAATTACCATTCGTGGAAATACCATAAATATCCGGGATATGGGGATAAGTAAGGTACAGTTATTCAGTTTAACCGGCATTTTACTGCGTGAAGAAAGGGGTTCAGGTGATGAAATCAATATAAATGCGCCTGGTTTCGGATGTTATGTTTTGCGCATTACCGGCAACAATAATCAACAATATTCACGGAAAATAATGATACAACCGTTGTAGAGGCGTTGCATGAATTTCCGTAGAGACGTTGCATGCAACGTCTCTACACCTCGTTTAAGCTAAACGATTAGAATCGTTCGAACATCACTATTAGAATCGTTCGAACACCACTATTAGAATCGTTCGAATAACGCTATTAGAATCGTTCGAACACCGCTATTAGAATCGTTCGAATAAGGGTATTCGAGCCACATGAAATGGCTGAATTACACGAACAAATATTTATTCTGAACAAAAATACAAGTATACAGAACATTTGTACGCATCTGTGAATTTTCTCCTGAATATATTTGCAGGTAAATAATCTAACTGCAAATACCCATGAACTACAACAAAATCACGTATTTGGGAATTAGCGCCGGATTGGCGCTGTCACCACTCCAGGCAGCTAAAAACAAGCAGGCTGACGAAAAGCCCAATGTGCTGTTTATCATCATGGATGACATGAACGACTGGATAGGTGTGCTCGGGGGAAACAACCAGGTTAAAACACCAAATTTAGACAGACTGGCAGCACGTGGTGTTGTGTTTTCAAACGCCTATACTGCGGTACCGCTCTCGAATCCCTCTCGGGCTGCTTTAATGACCGGCAAACAACCGTTTGTGACCGGGGTTTACAACAACCAACATGAACTGAGCAAGTTTCCCGAATCGAACAACAGTCTGTTCATGCCACAGCATTTCAAAAACAACGGGTACACCACCATCATCGCCGGTAAGATATTTCATACCAAACCTTCCAATGATGTTTTGAACAACATGTGGGATGATATGAAAAACATCGATGGAGGTTACGGTCCCTGGATTAAAAACAACCAACTTCCGGAACACCTGACTCAACGCTGGACAAACTACGAAGCCTGGACGGGACCAGACACTGACTTTCCGGATGTCATAAACTCACAACGCATCGTCGAATTCCTGGGAGAAAAACATGAAAAGCCATTCTTTGCTGCGATGGGATTCTACCGCCCCCACAGCCCTTATACCGCTCCAAAAAGATATTTCGATTTATATCCGCTTGAAGAAATCAAACAACCGGCATTGAATCCTGATGACCTCAACGATCTCCCGGAGTACGCGGTTAACAATTTCTTAAGAGACAGAAAACAGATACAATTACTGCGGGCAGAAGGCAATTATTACGAACAAATGGTGAGGGCATATTTAGCTTGTGTGAGTTTTGCTGATGACAATATCGGCAAAATCTTAGACGCGCTGGAGAAATCTCCGTATGCCGATAACACCTGTATCGTGCTGGTTGGCGACAACGGATTTCATCATGGAGAAAAGGAGCACTGGGGTAAAACAACCCTGTGGCGCGAGGCCAACCACGTGCCTTTTATCATCGCCCCTCCCCGCCTCAAAAACAAAATTAAACCAGCTGTTTGCGAAAGTCCGGTTGGGCTCATCGACATATACCCTACCATGGTTGACTTCTGCGGATTATCTCCGGTACAAAATCAGTTGGCAGGCAACAACCTGACCCCACTGTTGCACAAACCGGCTATGAAATGGGATAAACCTGCCATTTCAACTTTTCTGCCCGGCAACTTTGTAGTGCACAGCAGCAACTGGAATTACATCCGCTATAAAGATGGCAGTCATGAACTCTACAACCTCACATCCGATGAAAATGAATGGGAAAACCTGGCTGACAAACCGGCCTATAAACATATAGTTGAATCGCTGAGCAAATACCTGCCGACAAGCTGGCACCCTGGTGCACAAACATCATCACCAGAACAAATGAAGTCACCAGCCAGAAGGCCAGCGATGAAAGCACCTGCTCAGAGACGAAAACCCCGTGCAGCCCGACCGATTTAAACAATTAAACTTTTAAATAATTAAACATAAAAACTAAATATTGAAATGAAGAAAGTAATGCTTATCGCGCTGGCGATTATCACGCTTGCCACACAGGCATCTGCCTGGGCACCGAAAGGAGATAAAATCAGAACTCCATGGGCAGATAAAATCACGCCCGAAAACGCGTGGAGAGAATATCCGCGTCCGCAGTTAAAAAGAGCTGAATGGACCAACCTGAACGGTTTGTGGCAATACGCCGTAACCAACATGGACGCACAAAAAAAGCAGGTGAAATTTGAGGGTGAAATACTTGTGCCATTTGCCATTGAGTCCTCTTTGTCGGGTGTTGCCCGTTCGTTTTTACCCGAAGAGAAACTGTGGTATCGCCGGGAATTTCAGGTAGCCGGTCAATCTAAAAACAAGGTGACCATCCTGCATTTTGGCGCAGTCGATTACGAATGTAATGTTTGGGTAAACGACAAATTAGTTGGCAGCCACAAAGGCGGAAACAACCCTTTCTCGTTCGACATCACCAAATACCTGAACAAAAAAGGTATGCAGGTAGTTGAATTGAGTGTGGTTGACCCAACCGATACCGAATCTATTACCCGTGGCAAACAACAACTCAATCAACGGGGCATCTGGTATACACCGGTATCCGGCATCTGGCAAACAGTATGGTTGGAAACGGTGGATAAAACACACATCCGCAGTATACTTCCACAGGCCGACATCAAAAAAAGCATCATCAACCTGAATTTCGACATAGCCAATTCAAAAGGAAAAGAAACGGTAGAAATCAAGGTACTGGATAATGGTAAAACTATCGCGACTCTTACACAGCAAATCGCCGCTCAAATTCCGGTGGCATTACCCAACATCGTTCGCTGGACCCCCGAAACACCCAAACTCTATCAGTTGGAAATTGCCTTAAAACAACAAGATAAGGTAGTTGACCAGGTACAAAGCTATTTCGCCATGCGCGAAGTATCTACCGTAACAGATGAAAAAGGATTCCGCCGCGTTGGTTTGAATGGTCAGCCTATCTTCCAATGGGGAACACTCGACCAGGGCTGGTGGCCCGATGGTTTGCTGACCCCTCCTTCAGTAGAAGCCATGGCCTGGGATATGATTCAACTGAAAGCCATGGGATTCAACACCATCCGCAAACACATCAAGGTAGAACCGGCTTTGTATTATTATTATGCCGATTCACTCGGGCTGATGTTGTGGCAGGATATGCCTTCGGGTTTTGCGACAGAACGCAGAGACGTTGAACATGTTTCTGCTACCGCGGAGAAAGACTGGGATGCACCGGCAGAAGTGGTAAATCAGTATAGAAAAGAAATGAATGAAATGATCGACTGGTTACGCTTCTTCCCCAGCATTACCACCTGGGTAACTTTCAACGAAGGATGGGGACAACACAACACCAAAGAAGTAGTGGCCTGGGCTCAGCAGAAGGACCCGACCCGGCTGATTAATGGCGTTAGTGGCTGGACAGAAAGGTTCGTGGGCAATATGTACGACATACATAACTATCCGGCAACTTCCATGATTCTTCCGGAGCATTGCGGTAACCGCATCTCAGTGTTGGGTGAGTTCGGTGGACTGGGGTTGCCGGTACAGGGACATCTGTGGAACCCGAACATGCGCAACTGGGGCTATAAAAACATGGATGGTAGCATGGACTTCGTGAACGACTATGCCCGCCTGATTTACGACCTTGAAACCCTGATTGCACAGGGACTAAGCGCCGCTATTTATACACAGACAACCGATGTGGAAGGTGAGGTTAACGGTTTCATTACCTACGATCGTAAAGTCACCAAAATACCACCCACCTTCATGCACATCCTGCACAGTAAGTTGTACAGCGTGACTCCGGCAACTGGTAAAACACTGATAGCCGACGGTCAGTATGGGAGAAAAGTTAAACGTGAGATTGAAGTGAACGGTGTTAAAAAAACGGTACAGCCCCCCTTCGAAATCAAGGGAAATGCCACCGTAAAAGCAGTACATAAATTCAATGCCGACAAATTGTATAAAAATCTATCGTTGTGGTTGAATGTAAATGACTATGCAAAGGTAAAACTCAATGGGGTAACTGTACTCGACCAACCCGTTCGCTATACCCGTCATTACAACCAGTACAACATCAGCAACTTTGCTTCTTACCTGCAAAGAGGCGAAAATGTACTGGAAATTGAAGTGACACAAAAAGAAAACGGTAGAAATATGTTGTTTGATTTTGGTTTAATTGGTTTTTAACATCGGACGCCGGACACCAGACACCGGTCACCAGACAGATATCATGAAACTGGAGTCTGGAGTCTGGCGACATTAATAAAAAACATGAACAAAACACTCCCGATATTAAGTCTGGCGCTCCTCAGCAACCCCCTTGCTGAGGCAGCCATGCCGGCACCGCAACAAACACCAAATGTGCTTATCATTATTGGTGACGATTGCAGCTATTCCGACCTCAACGTGTATGGCGGTCCGAATACCAAAACTCCCAACCTGCACGCTCTGGCGAAGGAAGGTATGATTTTCAACCACTGTTACCAGGCCGCACCCATGAGTTCTCCAACCCGGCATAATTTATACACCGGCGTATATCCCGTGCGCAGCGGCGCCTATCCAAATCACACTTATGTAGATGACGATATCAAATCCTTTGTACAGTATTTCAAACCGGCAGGATACCGAACAGGGTTATACGGCAAAGAGCACGTGGCTCCGAAAGAGGTATTCAGTTACGATTACCTGGGTAATTATCCGGATGGGAACATGAACTATAACATCATCAGGGAATACATCAGTAAAGATAAAAAACAACCATTCTTTCTGGTGGTCGGTTCTCATGAATCACACGGTCCGTTTACCGTCGGGGATCCTTCACAATGGGATCCATCGAAAATTAAACTCCCCGAGCACTTAGTCGACACCAAAGAAACCCGGGAAGAATTTGTAAAATACTTAGCCGAAGTGGAAGTCCTCGACGAACAGGTCGGTAAAATGATGGAAATACTGAAAAGTGAAGGCGCTTTCGACAACACCATCCTTATTTTCCTGAGCGAACAGGGCAATTCATTCCCTTTTGCCAAATGGACTTGCTACAATCAGGGACTGCACAGTGGCATGATTATCAGTTATCCGAAAGCAGTGAAACCCGGGTCGGTGAGCGATGCCCTTGTTGAATATGTGGACGTCATCCCCACCTTGCTTGATATTGCGCAAATCAAAACAGAGCCGGGCGTATTGGATGGTAAAAGTTTTTATCCGGTGTTGAAACAAAAGACAGATGAGCATAAGCAATATACATTTGGCATTCAAACCACGAGAGGTATTATTGCCGGAGCTGAATACTACGGCATCCGTTCGGCTGCAACAAAAGAGTACCGATACATCCGCAACCTGACGCCCGAAGCTACCTTCGAAAATGTAGCTACCGGCAAGAAAGATGTGGTATGGCAATCCTGGTTAAAATCAGCCCAAACCAACGAATGGGCAGCCCGTCGTGTTCGGGAGTACCAACATCGTCCGGCTGAAGAAATGTATGACCTTGTGAACGACCCGCTGGAACTAAACAACTTAGCCGACGATCCACCATACGCCGGCGTTAAGAAAGAACTATCGGCAGCATTGGATGCCTGGATGTTACAACAGGGTGACAAGGGACAGCAAACCGAAATGAAAGCCATTGAGCGCAAAGTCGGAAGCAGAAACAAACAAAAAAAGCAAGCTCAAAATCAATAACAGCAAATTACTTAAATGACGAAAACAGCCGGTATCCAACAAGCCGATACCGGTTGTTTTATTTCTGAACAATAATACACATATTACTAACAAAAGTGAAAGAATGAATGAATCGAACCTTATACATTTGTATTGTTAAACTATTCATTATTAAATCTATCTCAAATGAAAAACAAATACTTTAAACATTTCAGTATTCTTTTATTCTTACTTTTCACAAACAATTTAATCTTTTCAAATCCGGCCGTACTGCTCGACGTAGATTTTACACGCGACTCAGCTGAATGGAAAACAAAATTCCCAACACCCACCTGGAATACAAACAATACGGTTTATCAGGCAGATGTTACCGAACTGCAGATTGACGAATTCAAATTCAACGGTGCCTTTGGAAAATTCAATGCCGGATCGGGTACCATGGCACAACCGCTCTACATTGAAAACATGAAGGACGTACGTCGTTGGGCTTTCAGAATTGGAACCGATGGCAGTTCGTATCTGGAATTACCCGAATTGAGCAGCATAGGACGGTTCACAATATTTTGCAAAAATGCCAATACCAGCAATGAGGTTGCTATGAACATTCAACATTTTGTCGACAATACCTGGCAAACCATCAAAACAGTCTATCTTCCACCCCATCACGATCAGAATTTCGAAATTCAAAAAGAAGAGTTTTTGAACATCAATGAACCTGTGAAGTTAAGATTAACCGGTTCAAACCGAAATATCCACGTGTACGAAATCAGGGCGCATGCCTATCATCCTGATTACCCCAAAGAAAAACCACTGCGCATAATCCTGGTACCGGATGCGCAAACCTATGCCAACCAGTCTCACTTAACCCATATCTACGGAAATATAGGAGCATGGATTAACAGCATGGCCGACGATGTGAAATTTGTAATCCAACAGGGAGATATTACCCAGTTAAACAATGCCGCTCAATGGTCGATTGCAGCCGGTGCCTTCAATTTACTTGAAGGGAGAAATATCCCGTTCACATTTTGCGCCGGGAATCATGACATGGGCCGCCATGGTGATTCGAGGATTACCACCAACATGAACACATTTCTCCCTCACTCCCGCTACAGCCGTTATGATTATTTTGGTGGAACATTCGAACCGGGCACAGTGGATAACACCTGGCATACTTTCTCGAAAGGAGATTATAAATTCCTGATTCTTTCGCTTGAATACTTACCCCGTAACAAGGTGATTGATTGGGCTAAAACAGTGATAGCGTCTCATCCCAAACACAATGTAATCATCAATACCCACTCATACTTAGGTTCGGGCGACAACCTGAACACAGGTATTCCGCAGGACGAACTGAAAGCTACCGGCGATGAAGCTCCCAACGATGGCAAGAACCTCTGGGAAAAATTAGTGCGACAATATGCCAATGTGCGGTTTGTGTTTTCCGGTCACGTACTGGGTGATGGCGCCGGAAAATTAATCAGTACCGGGTTAAACGGCAACAAGGTGTATCAGTTTATCGCCAACTATCAGGGCGGTGTTGACGGAACACAGGATGAGAGAAACGGCATGAACCGGATACTGGACATTGAACCCGAACACAGCAGATTTACCATAACAACCTATTCTGATTATCAAAAGAGGTTTAACACCAAAACGGATCAGGTGTATTATTATACAGATGTGGATTTTATTAAGGATGGTCCGGCACAACAACCTATTGTAGAACCCACCGATGTGCTTTCAGAAGAAATTTCAACCCAAAGTTGGGAAGATGAAATCAAAAGACTCAATCCGACTTATGAAACCCCGGCAGCAGGTGGTAGTAATGCCTTCACAGGTCTGAACAGCACTGATTTATATTTCAATAAATACAAACTTTCGGGTGCCATTGAATCACTGGCAGTTTTGCCCTGTGCTTCCACCGAAAACATCCAACACAGTCACGATGGAGAGGCCGTAGCTTTCCGATTTACAAATAATGCAAGCGGTATCTTTGAATTGCCCGAAGTCCCCAAAGCCGGTTTACTGACAATACATGTGAAAAACGGGAATGGAGAAAACACAACCATGCTGGCATTGGAAAAATATGAAGAAGACACCTGGAAATTCATCACTTCACTGGAATTGTTGCCAAGCAACGCCCTTCGTACCTCGCGCGATGAAATCATCACCTATCCGGTTAACATCAACCAACCGGTAAAGCTGCGATTGCGCAACATGGGAACCCGTTACATTAATCTTTACAGAATCAGTCTGGGAGGTGACCCGGCTCCTGAAAATCCAAAAGAAAGCTTTATGTTCAGTGAAGATTTTTCTGGTTTCACGAGCTCATCCCTGGTCAAAAATGATGATGTACTGATAATTACACCCGAAATTTTACAATCAACCTTACCGGGCTGGGAAGCCAACAACACCCTGATTCAAATTGCAGGAGACAACAAGCGCCTGAGCGTTGGTTCGGAAAGCGCTGACACGGCATACATCAAACTTCCGGTCATGGATTTGTCACAACCCTTTCACATCAGCTTTGGTTTCCGCAACCGCAAAGGAGAAAATCCTGTCGACATCATGAACATGTACCTGGATGATAATTTACTGATCTGGCAGGGCTTTAATGAGCAGTACACTTTCTCCGGCTATCAAACAGATGCATTTGTAGGTACAGCCAACAGTCGCATCACCATGACAGTGCCCAAAATGGCCAACAGCGCCATGATGGTGGATGACATCGTGATTTATCGTTCTTTAAAACCTGCCATCACCGTTCCGTTCAAAGGTGAACTCGATTTCGGAAAAGTAGCGCGCTCCACCAGCAAAACAATCGACATCCCGTTGAAAGGTTACAACCTGCACAGCGACATCAAATTAAGTCTGAAAAACGGAGAGCATTTTGCCGTCACAACCGGAAATACGGTTTCGCAATCTACTGCAACTACCGGTACTACTGTGACTGTGCAATTTACCGCTCCCGAATCTTTTTGGTTTCTGACCGACACGCTTATTATCAATGGGTTTGGGATTACCCCCAGAATCATGACCCTGAAAGCTGTGGATGAAGATTACAATGACTTGCAGGCTGATATGATTAACGGAAACATCAGCATTCATAACAAAAATATCACTTTAAGCGGTTTTTCCAACCATCAACTCATGGTTTTTAGCACAACCGGTACCGCGGTTGCTGCCATCAATGGTACCGGTAATACTGAAACAGTTCATTTAAAAGAAAGAGGTGCTTACATCCTGCAATTGAAAAGCGGAAGACAAAGCATGACAAGGAAAGTGATTGTTCAATAAGATGCCGGACAGGGAAATATGGGCAATAAAGGGTTGCAGATTCAAAGGAGTTATCATATCGTTCACTTCAAGGATTTCCCACTCTCACAGACCGAAGACAGGAACAAAAATTAATTCGTTCAATTTAAAATATTAGTATCATGATGAAACAAACACATTTACTACTGAAAGAAAAAAGAAATTTGTTATTATCAGGTTTCTTAACATTAACATTTTCTTGTTTATTTTCTATCGAGATGCAGGCACAAACACAGATTTTCTCGCAGGATTTTTCAGCATTTGAAGCTGTAAATCAAGAAATAACGCCTGCAATTTTGCAATCAATTTTACCCGACTGGGAGGGTAATAACATCCATCTACAAGTAGCAGGGGGTAACAACCGCTTACGGATTGGATCTGAGGTCGCTGACACAGCCTTCATCAAACTTCCGGCTATTGACTTATCTCAACCATTCCATATCGGGTTTGGATTCAGAAATCGTAACGGAGATAATCCCATTAAAACAATGGATATTATGCTCGATGACACCAAGTTGATATGGCATGGATCTAAATCCGGGACGACCTTTTCTACATACGAAACAGAAGCTTTCGTCGGAACAACTACCAGTAGAATTACGTTTACGGTGCCTAAAACGGAAAATAGCTCCATGATGATTGATGACGTAATTATTTATCAGACCAACAAACCAGCCCTTAATATCGCGTGGAATGAAACAGTGGAAATGGGCAAAATAAACCCATCAGGAAATAAAACGATAAACATTCCTGTAAAAGGTTACAATTTAGCAAGTGACCTGACATTGAGCTTAGTAAGTGGTCAGCATTTCCAAATATCTTCCGGCACAACCGTTACGCAGACTGATGCTACAAATGGAACTAACATCAGCATTCTATTTACTGCTCCGGTAAATTCAGGTCTGTATACAGACTCGCTATATATTAACAGTGCTGATTTTTCGACCAGAAAAGTCTATGTAGAAGCGATGGTTGAAGAAACTAACGCTGTACCTGAAATACCCGCAGCAAATATCAGTATTACAAATCATCAAATAACACTGACAAATTATCCTGATAATCATTTACTGGTTTATAATACAAGCGGAATGCTTGTGAAAGAAATAAAACTAACACGCCATTCTGAAACAATCATACTTCCTGAAAAAGGAGCCTTTATCCTGCAATTGAAAAGCGGAAAACAAAGCATGACAAGGAAAGTGATTATTCAATAAGTCGACAGACCGTAGACCCAAAAATCAACACCATGACTAAAATCATCAACAAATCCGCCCTTTTATGCAGCCTTGGCACCTGCCTCACCCTGGCATCGACTCAGGCCAACGAGTTAAAACAACAGGAAGAAAAACCCAATGTGCTTTTCATCATCATGGATGACATGTGCGACTGGCTGGGTTATCTCGGAGGAAACAACCAGGTAATATCACCAAATCTGGATGGACTGGCATCACGTGCCATCAATTTTTCCAATGCCTATACGGCTGTACCATTGTCAAATCCTTCCAGATCAGCTTTTCTAACCGGCATACAACCTTTTGTAACAGGCGTTTACAACAACAACCATATACTGGAACATCACCCGGTTGCCAACAACAGTGTATTTATGCCGCAACATTTTAAGGACAATGGCTACAAAACCCTGGCTGCCGGTAAAATATTTCACACGAAACCGGCTGCAACGGTGATGAGTAATATGTGGGATGACATGTCTTCCATTGATGGAGGGTACGGTCCCTGGATTGACAATAATGTATTGCCGGCCGGACTGGAACATCAATGGCGGAATTTTGAAGCCAAGACGGGTCCGGAAACTGACTTCCCGGATGTAAGAAACTCGCAAAAAATCATCGATTTCCTGCAACAGGAACATACTGCACCTTTCTTTGCAGCGATGGGTTTCTATCGTCCGCACAATCCCTACACGGCTCCTCAAAAATACTTCGACATGTACAAGCTGGAAGACATTCAACGACCGGTTTTTCCTGCCGATGACCTGGATGATATTCCTGCCTATGCCCTCAATAATTTCCTGAATTTGCGTGAATACACAAAACTATTGAGCGAATCGGGCAATTATTATGAGCAAATGTTACGGGCATATATGGCTTGTGTTAGTTTTGCCGACGACCGCATCGGGATGATTCTCGACGCACTGGATAATTCGGCTTATGCCAATAACACCTGGATTGTGTTGATAGGTGACAATGGATTTCACCACGGAGAAAAAGAACACTGGACCAAAACCACGCTCTGGCGCGAAGCCAATCATGTGCCGTTTTTGATTGTTCCTCCGAAAGGAAACACGACATACACGGCTGGTGAGTGTAAAACTCCGGTGAGTCTGATTGACATCTATCCTACCCTGATAGACTTATGTGGTTTGACTCCGATTGAAAATCAGTTACAGGGCAACAACCTGAAACCACTGATAGAAAATAAGACTGCAGAATGGAATAAACCATCTATTTCAACTTACCTTCCCGGCAACTTCACAATTCATTACAACAATTGGAATTTATTGAAATATGCCAATGGTGACTACGAATTATACAACACAGACCTGGATGAGAGCGAATATACCAACTTAGCCCCGCAGCCAGCATATCAGTATATGATTGATTCTTTGGCTCAATTCTTACCAACCGAGTGGGTTACCGGTCCGCCGGAAGTGTCGGTCACCTCCATTTCTGAAGATTTTTCGTCAGATGCCTGGGCAGCGGAATTGAAACGCATTGATCCAAATTACGTGGAACCTGCTATCGGAAAGGCATACACCAACATCAACAACACGATTCGCTATTTCGATAAATACCTGATGAGCGGGGGTATCGTAACCAAAACCAATACGCCTAACTGTGCAGAACCAACTATTTCACACGGGAATGAAACACGGGCTGTTGCCTTCCGCTTTGCCAGTTCGGGCAATAAAAGTTACCTGGAGTTGCCAACAATGGACGACGGAGTGAGTAACATCACCCTGCATGTGCGCAACGGAAACGCTACATTAGCCTCAACATTAACACTGCAACGATACGACCTGGAGGACTGGACAACCATCAGAACCCTACCGGTACAACCGGCTGACAATTTCAGTGCTGTTTCGATGGACGAAATCATCACTTATCCCGTAAACATCAATGAAACAGTTAAACTACGGATTCATGGTGGCGACCGCTTTATCCAGCTTTACAGAATAGATGCGGAAGCGTTTAGTGCCAGCGGAATTGAAAACAACAATGCCTCGGTGTTACAAATTAAAAATCGTAAACTTATCGTGCCTGAACCAATGCACATCAGTGTTTACAATTCCCTGGGGATGACAGTTTTCAGTCGTTTTATTGAAAAGGACACTGAAATACCTGCTTCTGTCAAAGAGGGGGCGTATGTTGTTAAGTATCCTGGTGGAACGCAGAAGGTGATTGTAAATTAGTGGTTAGTGGTTAATTTAAAAAATATGTATAAAGAATTGTGTTTTTGTTTGGGATTTACTCCTTTGCTACCGATGCAAAATGCGTTGGCTGAGAATAAGAATGTGGAGGAAGAAAAACCAAACGTGCTCTTCATCATCATGGATGACATGTGCGACTGGGCCAGCATGTTGGGAGGTCACAATCAGGTCATCTCCCCCAACCTGCAACGGTTAGCCGACCGGGGAATAAACTTTGCCAATGCCTATACGGTCACGCCACTTTCTAACCCTTCCAGGGCAGCTTTGCTTACCGGCATCCCGTCGTTTGTCTCGGGAGTCTACAACAACAATAACGAATTAAGTGACTACCCGATAGTCAACAACAGCCTGTTCATGCCACAGCATTTCAAAAACAATGGCTACAAAACAATCATGTCGGGGAAAGTATTTCACACCAAACCTTCGGCTACCGTGCTCAATAACATGTGGGACGACATGACCAATATGGATGGCGGATATGGCCCCTGGATTCAGAATCAATCCCTGCCTCCTGATTTACAACTCAAATGGAGAAATTATGAAGCATGGACAGGTCCCGACACCGATTTTCCGGATGTAAAAAACTCGAATAAAATCATTCAGTACCTGGGTCAGTCGCACGAAAAACCATTCTTTGCCGCGATGGGTTTTTATCGGCCGCATACACCCTATACTGCTCCCAAAAGGTATTTCGACCTGTACGATATCAGCACTATTCAGTTGCCCGATATCGACCCAAACGACCTCGATGATTTGCCGGCTTATGCCATTTCAAACTTTCTGAACGATCAGGAGTGGGTAAAGAAACTCTTTGCCACCGGTAGCTACGCGAAAGAAATGGTACGTGCATATTTGGCCTGTGTGTCTTTTGCTGACGACCGTATAGGCAAAATTTTAGATGCTCTCGAAGCATCACCTTATGCCGACAACACCCTGATCGTGGTTATCGGGGATAACGGTCACCACCACGGCGACAAAAACCACTGGGGTAAATCAACCTTGTGGCGGGAAGCAAGTCATGTCCCGATGGTAATTGTTCCTCCGATGAGCAACACGTCTATTCAACGGGGAGTTACGTGTAACACTCCGGTGAGTTTACTCGATTTATACCCGACTTTGATTGAAATGTGTGAGCTACCAACTGTCCCCAATCAACTGGCTGGTATTAGTCTGACACCATTGATTGAAAACACACAATCAGCAAGGCATATGCCTGCCGTGACTAATTATCTACCCGGCAATTTTGTCGTGCACCAGCAACAATGGAATTACATCCGTTATGCCAATGGAGCACAGGAACTCTATAACCTTGAATCAGATGAAAATGAATTTCAGAATTTAGCCGGCAAGAATGCTTACCAGTATATGTTGGATTCACTCGACCAGTATGTACCGAAAAGTTGGTACACCGGTACGCCTGAAGTAGTTGTAAATTCTATCTCTGAAGATTTTTCTTCAACAGCCTGGGACACTGAATTCAAACGACTGAACCCAACTTACACCAGACCAGCCATCGAAGCGACATTCGATAACATCAACAATACCGACTTGTATTTCGGCAAATACCGGCTGAAAGGCGCCCTGAAAACAAACGCAGGCTCTCCCAACTGCGTGGATGACAACATCATGCATGGTGACCTCACAGCAGCTCTTGGTTTCCGGTTAAAAAACGACAGTTCAGGCTTTCTGGAATTACCTACGATTGAAAATGCAGGTACACTTTCCCTGCATGTGAGGAGTGGCGTAACCGACATCAACGGATATCTAACTTTGCAACAGTTCAACGGGGTGGAATGGGAAAACATGGCTATACTCACGACCAGCGGGCGAAATACTTATGCACAAAATGCAATGGATGAAATCATCAGCTATCCGGTTAACATCAATGAACAGGTAAAACTTCGCATCAGGGGAGGTAACCGCTTTACACAGATTTTCCGGTTCGATGTGACACCCTACAGCACTTCGGGATTGAACAAACGCCCTGCTCCTTTAATCACATTGCAGGGGCGCAACATCAGGGTACCAAGTCCCATGAGCATATCAATCTTCAATACGATGGGCGTATTGCTGTATCAGGAAAAAATTGAAACAGAAATGGAATTGCCCGCTTCCTTTGGAAATGGAATATATTTTATTCAATCAGAATTTGGAACTCAAAAGATTTTTATTACGAATTAGATTTATCGAGGATACATTATAGCTTACAAAACTTCGCTTCCTACAGAAGCTTATAATCATTGTTTCAATATTACGCACAATCCCCCCATATTTGAACATAATTGCATATATCAATAACATGATTGAAAGTCACTTTACAAGCTTCTATCTAATTTTGCTTAATCAATTTCACAATCTATCTACTAACTTTAAATTCAAAATGTTATGAAAACAAGAACTTTACTTGTAATGGCTATTTTTGCTGCAAGTGCGCTGTGTATGAATGCGCAAAAATTATTAATTTCGGAGGAATTTAACAGTCCTGAATGGCAGGCGGAATTTCTGAGAATAAATCCAACTTATACTACAAAAGTACCGGCAGCGGTCACTGCACCTACTGGCAGTAAAAGTGCAGCTTTTAGTCCATTGAGTAGTGCTGAATTATATTTTGGAAAATATAATTTAAGTGGAGCTGTAGAATTTATTAGATCATATACTAGTCAGGCTATAAACTATGTATGTGCATTAGGAAATGATTATCATAATATTTTGGTGGCGCCCGGAGATTCTGTTCCTGTGTGTTTCAGATTTAATAATGTCAATTCTTCATTCTTTGAATTTCCAGAAATTACAAGTGCCGGTAATATGATTTTACACGTAAGAAGTGGCAATAACACTAAATACACCAATATTTTTCTGAAAGAGTGGGATTCAGAAACAGAAAGTTGGAATCAGATTAATGCTTTTAAACTTGATAAAAGAGATGTTTTTTGGAATACCTCTGTTGACGAAATACTAACATTTGATATTAATTCAAGAACACCTATTAGAGTACAACTTACAGGTTCAGATTCGCTTTTTTGCGGCATGTATCAAGTTGAAATTGAAGAACACTTCTCCGCCGGCCTCAAACACTCCATCGACTCCGCAACGGTCATTAAAAACGACAATGCCGATAATATCGGAACAGTTGCTGGTCAGTACCCACAAGCAGCATACGATGATTTTGTAACAGCAATTGCTGATGCCACAACCGTATTTGACAACACAGAAACCACCCAAACAGAGGTAGAAGATGCTGAGTTAGCGCTGAACACGGCAATTGCTGATTTTGAAGCAAGCATGATAGATGTCGGCACCGGCTTCAACCCTGCTAATACCACCACCCTCAAACAATACGGACGAAAACTGGTAACCAGTGAAGCTACCCGCATCTCCATTTTCAATGTCGATGGCTCGCTTTTGTATCAGCAGGATAATGTCAAAATTATGGATGTTCCGGCAAGCATCCGGCAAGGGATATATTTAGTGAAATCAAAATCGGGAGTACAGAAAATGTATTTTGGGGAGTAAAACGATATGCTATATCTTGCAGATTACAGCTCCTGCGGAAGCGAAGTTTAGTAACCAGCCAGTTTGTTGGCTGGTTTACATAAACAAACACCTGTTTTCAGGCATTATCTGAACATAAGTGACGCTTTTATGTACAAGATTGAAAATTTCCAAACTGGCATCTGCCTATATTTGCATATAAAACAATGTATAAATACGTTTAATTTTAAAAACAAACATCATGAAAACAAAACAACTACTCTTAATGGCCGCGTTAATCGCCGGTTCAATGATTACAGTACAGGCACAAACCAAATTAGTGGAAGAAGATTTCTCCAGCGATGCATGGGATGCCGAATTGTTGCGCTTAAATCCCGGAGCTGACGAATTTGGAGTGCCTATCAATCCCAATGCAATCAACCCACTGCCTTATAGCAGCCCGACTACCACAGGTGGTGGTGGAGCGTATAACAACCTGAATAGCACAGACCTTTATTTCGACAAATACCGTATTGTGGGTGCAATCGAAGTACTTAATGCTGGAATTTGCCAGGAGGGAATTAACCACGTTCATTCTGTTACAGGATTAGCTGTTGCATTCAGATTTGCAAACGGAACAGGTGTATTTGAATTACCTGAATTACCTACTGCAGGAACAATTAAGGTTCATATTAAGAATGGTAACAATACAAATGACACCAATTTAGGTTTAGAAAAATACAACTATTCAACTGACACATGGGAACGCATTAATTTATTCCTGGTTAGAAAAAGAAATGATTTATTAAACGAAAATTCGGAGCCATTATTGGATGAAGTTGTTTCTTTTGACATCAACTCAAATGCTCCTATCAAACTTCGCTTGAATAATGTTAAATATGATGATGGATTAGCAACCCGCTTTATGAACATGTATCGCCTTGAAGTTACAGAATATGCTGAAAGTGCAGTTCCTGTTTTACAAATTGAAGGCATCAAACAAATCGGCCGCCGCATTGTAGTGGACGAGCCGGTGCAGATAACCGTTTATAACACGCTGGGTAAATTAATCATGAATGAATATGTTACCAATGAGATTTCAGTTCCTGCTAAATTTGGAAATGGTGTTTTTGTGCTGAAAACCATCAAAGGTAATCAGAAAATTGTATTGTAATAAAGTTTATTCGCGGCAGACAGAAGCATCAATCTTTTGTCTGCTGCATTTTTACTTCCGGACAAAGAGAAACACACACGATATATAAACTATCAGATAACCCGAAAATTGAATTAAACACGATGAAAAAAAGAAGATTCACGAGGATTTTCATGAGTGCGTTACTACTGGGAGGATGCTTGTGCATCCAGCCTCCTGTGCTCGCACAGCAAATGGAAAGCCACAACGAAGATTTACTGGATTTGAATTTCAAAAAAGTAGATCCTGACACCTACAATGGCTCCAGTTATACCATTGATGGTGAAATGTTCCGGAACCTGCCGGTTACCCACCTGGCAAATGCCCTGACCGGTATCATACCGGGTTTCTTTACCCGCCAGACAAGCGGAAGTGTAATCAACGAAGCTCCTGACTACTGGATTCGCGGCAGACGTACGGTCTCCGAAGGTGTGCTGGTGTTGGTCGACGGACAGGAAAGATCATTCGGTTCACTTTCCACATACGAGATTGATAAAATTACCATTTTAAAAGATGCCGCTGCCGTGGTATTATACGGTATGCGTGCTGCTAATGGTGCCATCTTAGTCACCACACGACGTGGCAATATCGGGAAACCCCGTATCGAATTCACGGCACAGCTGGCATCACAGCAACCGCTGAGGGTACCCAAACCCCTCAACGCATACGATTACACGAGATTATATAATGAAGCCTATCTGAACGATTATCCATTGACAACTCCGGATAACCTGCCATTTAAAGACCCCTCATTATATCAGAATTCGGCAAATCCGGAATTATATCCAAATATGGACTGGTTAGGTAAATATTACGACACCAACCAGTTTTTACAACGATACAACCTGAATGTATCGGGAGGTACTGCCCGTACCCGCTATTTCGTGAACTTTGGCGCAATGGCACATGAAGGCATGTACAATACGGATGAAGCTACCACCTACAGCACCGACAATGAAATCAGTCGCTACAACATCCGCTCCAACTTCCAGGTAGATGTGACTCCCACTACCCTGCTGACTGCCGATGTGTATGGCTGGGTTGAAAAACAAAACCGGCCGAATAACAGCTCCATTGATGCTTTTACATCTATGGTTCAAACTCCGGCCAGTGCATTTCCTCCTTTCTATGTGGATCATGGTAATTACAGAACCACTACTAATGAGAAGATTACCAGTACGGATGGCAAAATCATTGCGGGAAGTAATAAATACAGCAACCCCTGGGCACAAATCAACAAAGGTGGTTATGGAAATTATAATGAGATTTATGGTTCTTTCCGTGTAAAACTGGAACAGGATCTGAAATTCATCTTACCCGGGTTGAAAGCCTCAGGAGACATTTCGATGGACTCTCAGATGAGTTGGGTAATCAACCGTACAAAAGGATTCGCATATTACGAATTGATGAACGACTCTACTTTAGTAAAAACAGGCACAGATGGTACCATGAGCAATGGTGTGGGTAGTAAAAACTCCAACCGCAGGATTACCATCGACATGAATCTGAGTTATCAACGACAATTCGGCGAACATGATGTTTATGCGATGGCTGGTTACAATCAGTATGAATCTGCCGATGAGGTATCCATTCCAGTACGCTTACAGGGACTCAGTGGTTGGTTCGGTTACAACTACAACAAACGTTATGGTATCGACCTGATGGCATCCTATTATGGTTCCTATAAATTTGCCAAGGGAAAACGCTTTGGTTTCTTCCCATCGGTAGCAGCCAGTTGGACACTCTCCAACGAGGAATTCTTTGAAAACTCCAAAGAACTATTCCCTTTCCTCCGCCTGCGCGCCTCAATTGGTCAGGTAGGCGATCACCGCGGGATAGCTGCCCATCAGTTCCTTTCGGCACTCCAACAGGTTGGTGGTGTATATAACTTCGGAAATGCCATGAGTGGCGTTGGTGGATACATTCAGTCTCAAATTGCCAACGAGAATGTGACCTGGGAAAAAGCGCTAATCTACAATATTGGTGTCGAAGGACGCATGTTTAACGAAAAACTAAGCTTCATGGCTGAGTACTTCCGCGATCAACGAAGTGATATTTATTTGACAAACGAAAGAATCGGTGGATTATATGGTATTTCTGCAACTATCAAACAAAATGTTGGTACCATGTATTCTCAGGGTATTGACGCCAGTCTCCAATGGTCTGATAAAATTGGTGAAGTAACATACAACATCGGTGGAAATTATTCTTTGTCAAAAAATATGGTACAAGACTTCGGGGAAGCTGATAAAGAACACCCCTGGTTATACAGCAAAGGATATCCGATAGGGTTGCACAACGGATTAACCGTAGTCGGATTCTTTAAAGAAGAAGATTTTGATGCTAACGGTAATTTCACAGATCCGACGATACCTATACATACATTTGGTACCGTAAAACCGGGAGATATTCGTTATAAAGATTTAAATGAAGACGGTGTAATTGATGCGTTAGACAATCAGCCCATGGGTTCAGGGAATACACCTAACCATATATTCGCGCTGAATCTTGGTGCAGAATACAAAGGATTTGGTTTCACCGTATTGTTCCAGGGAGCTGCCGGTATTTCTCGTAACATTTCAGCAGGCGGTTATCTGGCATTACCATTCTATGGTGAAGGCAATATGTTCGAACACCAGCTCAATTACTGGACTCCAGAAACAGCGGCTACAGCTGAATACCCCCGATTATCGGTAAACAATGCCTCCGGCGTGAACAATGTCCGCAATTCAGACCTCTGGATTCGTGATGCTGATTACATTCGCCTGAAAACAGCTCAGATATATTACAACCTGCCCGACAGGTGGTTCAGAAACAGCAGTGTATTCAGAGGTGTTCAGGTATATTTCAGCGGATACAATCTGATAACATGGGATAAACTGAAAATTATGGATCCGGAATGGGATCCGGGAACTTTTCCCATCAACAGAAACGTAAGTATTGGTTGTACCATTAAAATTTAATCGAACATGAAAAAGTATTTTTATATCATCACCTTTATATCCTTGCTATTCATCCCTGCCTGCGATTTCATGGATGAATTACCAAGCGACTGGCATACTCCTGAAGATGTATTCCAAGTGGAATCAACTTACGAAGGCAATATCAATCAGGGTTACGCCTACATCAGAAACGGCTACAACCGCATCAACGGGGCATTTCTGGATGCTGCGACAAACGACGCATCGGCAACCATGCAGAATTCAAATATCCATAAACTGGCGCAAGGATTTTACAATGCTCAGTCACCAATTCTGAATATATGGAATAATTCCTATACGGGTATCAGACAAACATTATTCACTGAAAAATACCTCACGGAAGTTCCGTTGTTTATGAATGGTAAAACACCTGACGATGTCATGGTTATCAAAAGAGAAGGGATAGCCCAGATGAGAGCGCTGCGTGCTTTCTATGAACTCGACCTGTTAATGCATTATGGAGGTTATCCTATCATCGACACCTACATGGAAATTTCAGATCCCCGCTTTAACACGCTGCAAAGGGATTCGTTTGAAACTTGTATTAATAATATTGTAGCCTTGTGTGATTCAGCTGCTCAGTACCTTTTTGTTAAACATGCCAATTTTGGTCGCATGGAAGTAGGAAGTGCCCTGGCTATTAAAGCCAAAGCCCTGGTTTACGCGGCAAGTGCGTTGTACAACAGACCCGGCAACACCAATCCTCTGGTGGGTTATGTGAATGCTACACCGCTTGAGGTTGAAAACCGTTGGAAAGCTGCAGCTGCTGCCCTGGCGGATGTCATCAACCTGAAGAACGGAGCTACAAACCGCTATGCGCTGCACAGCAATTATGCGACCTTGTTCAATGCTTCTCCCAACAACGAATATATAGTATTCTATGCTACCGGCAAAAGCAACGGACTCGAAAGACGTCAGTATCCTCCTACCCTTTCATTTACTTCTGGTGGCGGTACTGTTCCTTCGCAGCAATTCGTGGATGCATTCACCAACGTGGATGGAACAACTTATACCCGTGCAGCCGGTGCTGCTCCGGTTTATACCGGTCGTGATCCCCGTTTCAACATGATTGTGGGATACGATGGTGCATCATACGGAGCCAGAGGAACCATTTACACCCGTCTGGGGACTGGTGGAACTGATGATGGTCTGAACAAGGTGAAAGATTTATCTACTAACACAGGGTATTACCTGCGTAAATTCATGGATACCGGTATCAACTTCAGTGTTGGTTCTCCAACAACTACATTTCACCTCTTTCCATTCATCCGCTTGGCTGATGTACTGTTAATGTACGCCGAGGCCATGACACAGGCTTATGGTTTTGAAAATGACCCGATGGGTTACGGACTGACAGCGAAGGCAGCTGTTGAAATGGTTCGTAAAAGAGCCGGGTTCAACAACGCTACTGATCAGTATTTTGCTGGTGCCACAACCAAAGAGCAACAGCTTCAGAAAATATATGATGAAAGACGCATTGAACTGGCTTTTGAAGAAGCCCGTTATTTCGATTTACGTCGCTGGATGAAAACCGCTGAACTGGCTGAACCGATTAAAGGTATGCGCATTGATGACAATGCCGGAAATCTGACATATACTGAAATTACGGTAGACAATGAACGGGTGTTTGAAGAGAAAATGTACTTTGCTCCGATACCTAAAAACGAGATTCTGGTATTCCCTGCATTGCAACAAAATCCCGGATGGTAATTGCAAGATTTAATTTTATACTATACATATATTAAAATCTAATCGAATGAAACGAATAGTAATAATAGCTTTAATAAACTTTTTAATACTGCATGCATTTGCCCAAACCCGGATTAGCGGGACGGTCGTAGATGCAACCGGACTGGAAATGATTGGTAGCAGTGTTGTCCAGAAAGGTACCACCAATGGGGTGATTACCGATATAAACGGGAAATTCAATCTCACCTTATTACCTAATGCTGAAAAAGTATTAGTGATTTCTTCGGTAGGTTACGTGAAACAGGAAGTGGATGTCAGTTCACGTACCAATATCAATGTAACCCTGCTGGAAGACAGAATTACCCTGGATGAGGTGGTAGTAGTAGGTTATGGCACACAAAAGAAAGTGTCCATCACAGGTTCTATCTCGAACGTAAGCAGTAAGGATTTAACAGATGTTCCTGTAACAAGCGTCAGCAATGCCCTGACAGGGAAAATTTCAGGTTTGGTAACCCGTCAGGTCAGCGGTCGTCCCGGCGACGATGCTGCCCAGCTATTCATCCGTGGGCAGGCTTCATTTAACAGCACCGCTCCGCTGGTATTGGTCGATGGAGTTGAACGTTCTTTCAACCAAATTGACTCGGAAGACATCGAAAGCATTTCCGTGCTGAAAGATGCCTCTGCAACGGCCGTTTACGGGGTACGGGGTGCCAATGGTGT
Source organism: Paludibacter sp. (assembly GCA_034928085.1). GTDB lineage: Bacteria > Bacteroidota > Bacteroidia > Bacteroidales > Paludibacteraceae > Paludibacter. The sequence goes on along the minus strand of JAYFPG010000013.1, from coordinate 25,111 downwards.
TATCCTGGTTACCACCAAACGTGGTGAAGAAGGTAAATCGAAAGTTTCTCTTTCTTCTGAATTCGGGGTGACTCACTTCACGGCTATCCCACAACAGTTGAATGCCGAAAACACAGCCCGACTGCAACGGGAAGGTTCCTGGAACGACGGGCTGGATATTACCCAATCTTCCAACACCAATAACTTCCCTGCATCAGAATATGATATGTACCTGTACAGAACGCAACTGAGTCCGTTTACCCATCCGGATAACGACCTGGTCGACATCTTCACCAAACCGGGTAACAGACAACGTCACAACCTGAATATCAGTGGAGGTAACAAGGTATTGAAATATTTCGTTGGTTTGGGTTATCTCGAACAAACCGGGATGTTCCAGACCGATGTGAATGAACTCAGAGAACACCCAACTTTTGCCAAATTGATAAGCCTGTCACCTGAAGTTGATAAAGCGTTGGTGAATCCCGACTACGACCCGGAATATCGTTATCGCAGAATCACAGCCCGTTCGAATTTGGACATTCAAATTAACGAAGATTTCACAGTCGGTATCGATATGTCGTACCGCTTCGGGAATCAAAACAGACCAGCTGCTTATTCTATTATCGATGGTGGTGACGGAGAAGATTTACGTTTGTTTGCCATGTTCATCAGGAATCCGCCACAAGCATTCCCGCTGATTTTACCCAATGGTAGTGCTTCAGCTGCACATACCCGCTGGAGACAAAATCCGCTCACAACGCTTTCTTACACGGGTTATCGCAACGACACGGATAACGACATGGAATTAACTGCCAGTTTTAAATATAACTTTAGAAAATTGGTGAAAGGTCTTTCGATTGACGGAAAATACGCGTTCGATAATTCATGGGGTAACTTCAGAGGAATGGGATGGCGTCCGTTCGTTTACAGTTATAATCCAGCTAACGACACATATACACAAGGTTTGAAAGGATTTTTACCGGAAGTTGAAAGTTCAAAACAATCACCTGTTTCGAATGAATATGCTGAATTTGCAGTTAGATACAATACCACTATTGATTCAAAACACAAAGTATCGGGTGTCGTATTAACCAACTTCAGATCCAGCAAAGCCCGTTCAGGAGAATATTCTTATGTACCTCACGTGTATCAGGCCCTGATTGGTCGTGTTAACTACGAATACGACGAACGTTACCTGATTGAATTTAACATGGGTTATAACGGCTCCAACCGATTCGCAGAAGGACATCGTTATGATTTCTTCCCGGCTGCATCGGCAGGTTGGGTAATCTCAAACGAAGAATTCATTCCCAGAAACGACATCTTAAACTTTGCCAAACTGAGGGCTTCTGCAGGTCAGGTGGGTAATGATAATATCGGGAACTTTTCCTATTATTACCGCTCCAGTTATGACAATACAAATGCTACCAAATACTCATTCGGCACCACGCACAACCCTTATGTAAACGGTCTGATTGAGGGATCATTAGCAAACGACCTCATTACCTGGGAAACAGCTACCAAATACAATATCGGGTTTGACTCACAGTGGCTGAAATCTAAACTCTCATTCAATCTTGACTTGTTCCAGGAAACCAGAACAGATATCCTGACTAATCCGGGTCGTTTTATCATGGCTGCCGGAGCATTGGGATTACCTCCTTCAAACCTGGGTATAGTTGAAAACAAAGGTTTTGAGGCTGAACTGGGTTGGAATGACAAAGTCGGGCAATTACGCTATTATGCAAAAGGTATCTTTGCCTTTGCCCGCAATGAAATAATTGAACGTAGCGAGGAAGCTCAACCTTATGAATACCTGTATCGCAAGGGACATCCAATCGGACAGTTCTTCGGATACCAGTTCATGGGATTCTTCCAGTCGGAAGAAGAAATTGCAGCAGCACCTCAACAATTCGGTCTGACCAATGTGGTTCCGGGTGACATGCGTTATAAAGACATCAACGGAGATGGCATCATCGACCAAAACGATGAAACTCCAATAGGTTACAGTACGGTTCCTGAAATCACCTTTTCCGGTCAATTTGGATTTGACTACAAAGGTTTCGACATGAGCGTACTGCTACAGGGAGCTACCAATGTATCCGTGAACCCAACGAATGAAGTTGGATGGGACAACCGGTTTGGTGCCTTCTTCGAAGAACACCTGGATCGCTGGACACCTGAAACAGCAGCTACGGCTACTTATCCAAGACTTAGAAAAGCTTCATTGCCAAATACCAACAACTATTACTGGTCAAGTTACTGGTTAAAGGACGGCACCTATCTTCGGTTGAAAAACTTACAAATCGGATATACGATTCCTAAAAAAGTCCTGAAGAAAACTCCACTCAATTCAGTGAGATTCTATGCAAACGGATTTAACCTGTACACCTGGAGTCATGTGAGTTATGTCGATCCCGAAATGGATCCAAATAAGAGTAACGGATTCTTCTATCCACAACAAAAAGTGTATAACGTAGGGATAAATGTGACATTCTGATAATAAAAGTAATCGTATCAACTATATAAATAATAACACAATGAAACAGTTTAAATATATATTCTTGCTGATTTTCAGTACTTTCATACTGACAAACTGCAGTGAAGAAGGATTACTGGAAGAAACGGATCTGGATCAGGTTGACACAGAGAAAGTGTATTCCGACGTGGAACGTACGCGTGCGGTTCTGATGGACTTATACGCGAGAATGCGTGAGCTTACCAATGCTGCCAGCGGCACATTTTCCCGTATGGAAAGCATGGGCACCACCAATTCACTACTCGACAATGTAACTGATGATGGTGGTGGCATGGCTGGTAAATCAAAAGCATTACCCGCTGTTAACCGCATGGTAACCGGGGGTATTACTTCTTCGGTAAATTTCCTCGCATTTACAAATCCGTGGAACTGGTATTACCGGGCCATCCGAAACGCGAATCAGTTTTTAGCCAATGTCGATCGTTCGCCACTGGGTGATACGGAGAAAAAATATGCCAAAGCTGAAGCCCGTTTCCTGAGAGCCCTGTACTATCACGAATTAATGCGTTGGTTTGGTGGGTTGGTTATCACAACTGATGTGTTGGATCCATTTGCATTTGAAACAACCAAACGCGAGAACCTGGAAACAACCGTGCGTTTTATTGCAGCTGAATTTGATGCAGTGGGACAACCGGGAGTATTGCCCGAAACCTGGGATGATGATTCAAATTATGGCCGTATTACAAGGGGAGCTGCACTGGCCTACAAAGCCCGTACCCTGTTGTATGGCGCCAGTCCGCTTTACAAAAACAACGGCACAACAGTTACCTGGCAGGAAGCTGCAGATGCTGCAAAAGAGGTCATGGATCTCAACGTGTATCAGTTGTACTATGACGCGGTAGATGTAAATAAAAGTTATTCACGATTGTTCAACGAGCGGGCCAATAACGAAACTATTTTACAATATCTGCGTCCGGATGACAATGATTTGTATAATAACTTTCCGACAGAAGATGGTTGGAATGTGAACAAAGAAGTGGGAACCATCCCAACGCAACAGTTGATTGACTGCTACGACATGTTAGATGGTTCGGAACCTATATTGGGATATAACGGTGATGCATTTTCACCCATCATCAATCCGGCATCAGGATACGATGAACAAAATCCGTATGCAAACCGAGATCCACGTCTGGCTCAGTCTATTTTGCACGATGGTGCAACCTGGCCAAGGGTAAACGATGTGGTAAATAAAAAACTGGATTTATCCAAACCTTTCAGATGGCTATCAGGATACTATCTGGTTAAATACTTAGATGACCGCATCGACCACCTGAAAGGAGGTAAAACTTCTATGAATTTCCAGATGATGCGTTATGCCGAAGTATTGCTCAACTATGCAGAAGCCATCAACGAGGCTGCCGATAATGCCCAAAACCGTCAACTTGCCGTGGCACAGTTGAATGCCATCCGGAACCGTGCTGGTATCACCGGCACCCTGAATGCAGCTGATTTCACACAGGCAAAACTGCGTGAACGTATCCGCAAAGAACGCCGCGTGGAATTGTCATACGAAGAACACCGCTTCTTCGACATCCGTCGCTGGGAAATTGCTATGGATGTATTGAACAAACCAGCCGTCGGAATTGCCAAAGACAATGGTCAGTATGTGAGGATAAAAATTGAAGACAGAATTTTCAACCAACGCATGTATTTCATGCCGATACCCCTATCGGATGTGAACAACTGTCCGTTAATCTATCAAAATGAAGGCTATTAATTCATTGCTTGATGCATCTTGAAAATATTTAAAATAATAATCGTATGAAAAAATTAATAAAAATATTCCTGGCAGCACTTATATTCGTAACAGTAGCCTGCGACGACACGAATAAAGTAGATTATGTTCCGCCAGTAACCATTGCATTCGAAAATGTGGATGAGAGCAATATTGTGGTAGTAGATAAAGGAGTCACGACATACACAGCCAAAATCAACATTGAAAGCTCTACAAAAATCCGTTCGCTGGCCTTATATGAAGCGGATGTAAAAACTGGAGCCAAAGGCAATATGATTGGCAACGACACCTTGTTTAATCCTTCTCTGGATTCTTATTCTTTTGAATTTGATTTTACCGGATTAACAAGTAACAAGGCTATACTGGTAGAAGTGGAAGACGATAACCTGATGTCATTCAGCAAAAAACTTTTGGTACAAATCACCAAAGACGTATTTGAGTCGGGTATCGTAACCATTGAATCATCTGAGGCTTTCTTCGGGCCATATTTTGGTTCCTGGTTAGGTGGACGTTCTTACATCAGTCTGGAAGCACCTAAGTATGTGAATGAAATTGATTTTTCATTTGGGAATCTGGCCCTGAACGGAACTGATACCGTTGCAGCTCTGGTTTCACCTGACAAAAGGGAAGAACTCGGATTACCTTTTATTGCTAATCTCAAAGCCTGTACATTTGAGCTTACTACCCTGAATAAAACGGATTTCGATGCTATTCCTGCTACCGATGGCGCTGCCATCCGGGCGCTGGCTACACCGACCAAGACAGCAATTCAAGCAGAGGTTTCAAAGGTTTATGCCTATGAAAATGATACTGATAAAGGTTTAATTTACATCGGTGTTGTCCAGAACAAAAAAGGAACTTTGAAACAACAGGATGGCAGCTGGATTGAAAATCAAAGTTTTCATCAGCTAAAAATTATAACTAAAACAGTTGCTAAAGAGTAGTCATGTTTTCATCAAACTGCGTGATGCCAGTTTCCGGATGGGGCGACTCATCCGGAGCTGACTAAAAAAAGGTATATGAAGAAGTGTTGTTTAGTTAGTTTTCTATTTTTATTACTTATTAGTGCCCGGTCCCAGACCTATACAAATCCGGTTTTGGTACCGGGCAACTTTAATGGTACCAATATTAACAGTTTAGCCGACCCGCATGTATTCCGGGATTCGGACGGTACCTATTATATGTATGTAACCGGTAACGGATATCCGTGTTTCTCATCCAAAGACCTCATCAATTGGCAATACGAAAAAAAAGTATTCACGGGTACTAACCGTAAATGGGCAACCAATGGTTTCTGGGCTCCTGAGGTGATAAAAATAGATTCAAAATATTACCTGCATTACACGGCAGGACGTGACGACCAGATTAAACACATTGGTGTAGCAGTTGCAAACAGTCCTACCGGACCATTCGTTGATTTGACCAATCAACCCTTTATTGATAACGGGGAAAAAGGCACCATCGATTCACATGTATTTGTCGATGACGATGGCCGTACCTACATGTATTATTCCAATGCCATGTCAACCAACCCGGTGCCGGAACTGGGCGGTAAAAAAAGGAGTGAAATCTGGGTAGTTGAAATTGAACCTGATTTCTCCGGATTCCGGTCACAACCGCAAATGCTGATTTATCCGCAACAAAGCTGGGAATATAAAGCCAGCAGTAACAGCTATTGGAACGAAGGCGCCGTGATTATTAAACACGAAAGAACTTATTACATGTTGTTTTCATCCAATTGCTACTGTGCCGCCAATTATGCGGTTGGCTATGCTTATGCATCATCACCTTTCGGTCCGTTCACAAAAAGCTCTTATAACCCGATTTTATCCAATTCAGGCGTAAGTCATGCCGTTTCCGGTCCTGGTCATAACAGCGTGGTGAAAGCTCCGGGAGAAAATGAATGGTATATGATTTACCACTCGCATGTGCATGTGGGTAATCTGAATTCGTCAAACAATGGCATCCGGCAAATCAATGTGGATAAAATGACCATCCATCCCTTTAATCTTATCACGGTGGATGGCCCGACTATCACCCCGCAACCCTACCCTGCTTTGCCAACCGGGCTGAAAGGAACTTCCTATCAGCAATTGCGTGTTTATCCAACCCTCGTTGAAGATGTTTTCAATGTCAATCACATAATTCATCATGCCGATGCATTTGTTACGCTGACTTCAATCACCGGGCATACCACGCGGTTTCCTGTTCAGTCGAATGCAACCATAGCAATAGCACATTTACCGGCCGGATGTTATCAGTTGATGCTGACCGACGGCATACAACAATACCGATCCAGAATTATCAAAAAATAAGCAACATGAAGCGTTATATCCCCTATTTCTGGTTATTATTAGCAATCAACCTGTTATTCAGCGCTTGCCAAAGCATTAACCATACCTATACAAACCCGATTCTCAAACCGGGCAAATTCAATGGAAATAATATTGCATCCATGGCCGATCCGTTTATATTAACCGATAACGGGAAGTACTACATGTATGTTACCGGCGATGGATTTCCCTGCTTCTCGTCTACCGACTTAGTCAACTGGACTTACGAAGGTAAAACGATGGATTTACAATCCAGTAAATGGGCTGTAAGGAGTTTCTGGGCACCCGAGGTGATTAAAATCGGCAAAAAATACTTTCTGCATTATACTGCAGCAAGGCAAGATAATATTAAACGCATCGGACTGGCTGTATCTGATTTTCCGGTCGGGCCTTTTACCGATGTGGACGACAAACCATTTCTGGATCGCGGTGAAAAAGGCAGTATCGACTCACACGTTTTCGTGGATGATGACGGCCGTACCTACATGTATTACACCAATGCCATGGATACGAACCCCAGGGCTGAACTGGGTGGTAAGAAAAGAAGTGAAATCTGGGTAATGGAAGTTAAACCTGATTTATCGGGCATCATTTCAGAACCGGTGATGCTCACCTGGCCGGAGCAGGAATGGGAATTTAATCCGAATGAAAACCAATACTGGAATGAAGGTACGGTAATCATCAAGAAAGACAGTACCTATTACCTGATGTATTCGGCCAATTGTTTCTGTGGTGAGACCTACGGTCTGGGTTATGCTACGGCTACTTCTCCTTTTGGTCCATTCAAAAAATACGACCACAACCCCATTCTCAACAACAGCAAAATTCCGGGCAGTGTATCCGGACCCGGACACCACACGGTTGTGCAATCGCCCGACAAAACAGAATGGTTTTGTGTGTACCATTCCCATGTGCATGTCGGTAAATTAAACAGATCCAATAATGGCATACGCCAAATTAATATCGACCGCATGGTATTTTTACCTGATGGAACGATCCAAATACTCGGACCAACCGTTACACCACAGCCTTACCCGTCAAACAAGAAATAAAAGATTACCCGCATGAGAATCCGGTGTATATTGTTCTTTTCTTTGGCGTTGTTTGCCAATCTGTTTGCCCAGATCAGCTGGGAAACACCGCGCACCATTGACACGCCCTACTCTAAATACATTCGTACCTGCAAAATAGAACGGGGTCCGGCTGCCGGCGATATATTACTAACCTACTCAGACCGCCAGCACGGGGGCAATATCTGGATGATACGAAGTTCCGATCTCGGTATAAGCTGGAATGATCCGGTCAAACTGTTGCAATCACCCCGCATTGCCGACGGCGAATACATCTTTAATGCCAACATGATTCAACTGCAGGACGACCGGCTGATGCTCTGCTACCAGCACCGCTGGGATCCGGGCACCATCGCCAGCCAATCCTACACCGGTGTGCGTTACAGTTCAGATGGCGGTTATTCATGGAGTGAAGAACAAAAAACACCAAATACCTGTGTGTGGGAAGCCAGACCTATTCAGGTCAACAGCGACAAAAACGGAGATGGTCACAACGATATTTACATCTATTACACGCAGGAAGTAAACCCCACTTTCTATCGTCCGGAGCATTGCAATCAACAATATTCTCTGGGCAGAGCTGTAGCTTATATCGTTTCGTATGATAACGGGGTTAGCTGGCACACCAACAGCAACGAGCGTTTCTCCGGCCGCATCATTCACCGTAACTATAACGGACAACCCGATTCACAGGGAGGTATGCCTACCATGGTCGAATTACCGAATCACCGCATCGCGGTGGTTGCTGAAGCGCCTAAAGGAAGCAGCATTGCTTTCGCCTCCTGGGTAACAGCAAGCGACCCACACGATTACGACTTCGACAATATTCAGGGTAGCTGGTGTAGTGTTGATTATAATGTCAACATCAGTCGGGCCAGCTACGACAACGATGGTTACGTGATACCCACAAGTGTTACACTCACTCCTGATCCCAACGTGTACCCCAACAACACCCAGAACTTGTGGAAAATGTCGTCGGTGTATGGCAATGCTCCCTTTACATGCGTACTTCCCAATGGTCGAATTGCTTACTCCCAAAATTCCAATCAGAAAATACGGGTATTCGTCGCTGATGTTAACGGAAAAAACAGTGTGGAAGTTGCCCGACCATTCAGCAATGATTACAATACGTTTTACTCCTGCATCATCCCTATCAGCGACAATATGATATTGGCAACCGCGCATGATTACACTGATTGCAGCAGGATACACCTCAACCGCGGCACGATTATTAAAGACACTTCGGCTCCGACAAAACCCGGCATTCCTCAACTAGTTGCTATCGATGACAATAAATACAGCCTCAACTGGGCAAAATCAAATGATAACTATGTTGTTGCCAAATATGAAATTTGGAACGAAAATGAGTTGTTGACTACCACCCGTTGGGATAACTTCGTGACGATTGACACCCAGTATATGGCAACATACAACATCAAGGTGCGGGCACAGGATTATCAGGGTAATTATTCTTTGTTTTCAGAGACTTTGAACTTTACCACCAATCTGTCTAATCCGGTTGAAAAGAACTTGAAAATCTATCCGGCTGCTGTGCAGGATATCTTACACATTCAGCACAACAGCTCTGCTGATAAAACCCTCTATATCAATTCCATGACGGGAAAAACAGTTGTCAGAAAAATCGCGCCGGATGGATACGTTAACCTCTCAGACCTCAATCCGGGCATGTACCTGCTTCAGTTGAAAGAAGGGGAACAAACATACACTGCGAAGATTATCAAGGAGTAAGTACTGATATGCTTTGTCCTGAATGAAAAAGAGCTTGCTTAATTAAAATTAAGCATTACAATGCTACGTTTTTACTTATATTTTCAGCAATAGCAATCATTTCTTCTTTTTCGAGCTTTAATTTCGGATTCTTAAAATTCAGGTCCGATTCTTTGTTGATAGGTACCAGGTGGATGTGTGCGTGAGGCACTTCCATACCAAGTACGGCAACACCAATTCGCACGCATGGAACAGCCTGCCGGATTGCTTTTGCAACTTTTTTGGCAAAAATCATCATGTCACCTACCGTTTTATCTTCGAGATTAAAAATGTAATCCTCTTCAATTTTGGGAACAACTAATGTGTGTCCTTTGGTCATGGGACTGATGTCCAGAAATGCAAAGAAGTTTTCATCCTCTGCAATCTTGTAACAGGGAATTTCACCCCGGATTATTTTGCTGAAGATAGTCATAGCATTGTATATTATAATGAAATATCTACAATTTCAAATTCCATCAATCCGGAAGGAACCTGTACATTGGCTTTCTCTCCGACTTTTTTTCCCAGGAGACCTTTTGCAATTGGTGTTGTGACCGAAAGTTTTCCTTCTTTCAGATTAGCTTCACTTTCTGAAACAATCATATACGACATTAGCTGACCCGTTTTAAGATTCTTTATCTTAACACGGTTAAGAATCTGCACCTCATTGGTATTGATTTTCGATTCGTCTATCATGCGTGCAGAAGCCAGGGTTTCCTTCAATTGAGATATCTTCATCTCAAGTAAGCCCTGAGCCTCTTTGGCTGCATCATATTCAGCATTTTCCGACAAATCACCTTTGTCACGGGCTTCAGCAATTTGTTTAGAAATTGCCGGTCGTTGAACCCGCTCAAGCTCGTTCAATTCCTCTTTTAACTTCTTGTACCCATCTTCTGTCATGTAAGTCACTGCCATGATAAATCCTCCTCAAAAAACGTTTATAATTAATTCAAACAAAAAAGAATTCCGACTAACGTTGCCGGAACTCTTAATTTTACCCTGATTATTTGTTGCAAATATAGATTAACTTTTCCGAAATAAAAAATCTTTTATATGTTATTAAACAACATTTATCAATACTTTCTATTAAAAATCTCTGAATATATGACAGCCTTTTTTGCCTCATCAATATTATCCAGTTCTATTTCATAGGAATTGGATGTTTCCGGTTCCTCCTGTTGCAGTTCGTTGAATGACCTGACCGGTTTAACCTGTCTTTTAGCCTTCATAACCGAGATATCGCTAACAGTATCGTAGGTTGGAATTTCAGTTTTCGCCTCTTTCTTCTTTATCTGCTGATAAACAGGTTTCTCTGGCTTAACATATTCCGTGAACTCCGGGATAATATCCTCCAAATCCGGAAAATCAGTGGTTTCAACCTCCGCTTCCCGTTTTTTCTTCCGTTTACCTAATATACTACTGATACCGGCAATCAAAATCACGATCAGATATATGTAATCACCTAAGCTGTCCATTCATTTTGTATTACTCCGACAAATATACGCAAAGCTTTTGATTCACGAAACAAACAGACACAAAAAAACAATGGGTAACTTCACAGCCACCCATTGCACATTTTAACCTAAACCTTAACTATGAAAAATTTATCTGTTTGTTTACTCTGCAAAGATATATCTCATTGTTTAATCCACCAAACAATTCGACAAAAAAAACACGCAAAAGGTAAACATTTAACTTTTTCCAACATTTCACATTTCACCTTTGTCTGGTTATCAATCCATTAAAATACTGACTTAACAGAAATTTAAATTGTTAAATCCTATTAATCTTGTAGTTTATATATCATTTCCATATTTAATCAATATCCATTACCTTTGTAAATACATTTACAAACAATAATAATCATGAAACAAGAAGAAACAAATGTTGTTTCAGCGGACTCTAAATCCGCGCTGAACGACAAAAAGCTTTTTATTGAGACCTACGGCTGCCAAATGAATGTAGCCGACAGCGAGGTCGTAGCATCTATCATGGAGATGGATGGTTTTGCTCTGACAGACAAGATTACCGATGCAGATGCAATTTTCGTAAACACCTGCTCAGTAAGAGACAATGCAGAGCAAAAAATTTATCAGCGATTAAAGTATTATCATTCGCTCAAGAGAAAAAAGAAAAAAATGGTAATCGGTGTAATCGGCTGCATGGCTGAAAGAGTAAAGGAAAATCTAATTACAGAACATGGAGTAGATATGGTGGTCGGTCCCGATGCGTACCTTGACATCCCCAACCTCATCAATTCGGTTGAAAGTGGAGAAAAGGCCATTAATGTAGAACTATCGAAGACAGAGACATATCGCGATGTAATGCCAACAAGAATTGGCGCTTCGATCTCCGGTTTCGTATCCATCATGCGCGGATGCGATAAATTTTGTACGTATTGCGTAGTCCCATATACAAGAGGAAGAGAACGAAGTCGCGATGTCGACAGCATTCTGAATGAGATAAAAGACTTGCAGGCAAAAAATTACAAAGAAGTAACACTGCTCGGTCAAACCGTCAATTCATATAAGTACGAAAAGGACGGCAAAACAGTATCATTTCCCGAATTATTACAAATTGTGGCAGAAGCTGTACCTGATATGCGCATCCGGTTTACCAGTCCACACCCCAAAGACATGAGCGACGAAACAATTGAAATGATAGCGCGCTATCCCAACATTTGCCGCTTTATTCACCTTCCCGTTCAATCAGGAAGCAACAAAATATTAAAACTGATGAACCGCAAATATACCCGCGAATGGTATTTCGACCGGATTGACACCATCCGCAGGATAATCCCCGATTGTGCTATTGGAACTGACATATTTTGCGGGTTTTGCGATGAAACCGAAGAAGACCATCAGGACACGCTCGATTTAATGCGCAGGGTAAAGTTCGATCAGGCATTTATGTTTAAATACTCTGAGCGCCCGGGAACAATTGCGGCTAAACGCATGCCCGACAACGTGCCGGAAGAAACTAAAATCAGGCGATTAAATGAAATTATTGCACTGCAAAACGAGATATCGAACAAAAGCAACCAGGATGATGTAGGTAAAATCTATGAAGTGCTTGTGGAGGGATTTTCAAAAAGGTCAAACGAACAGTTATTTGGCAGAACTTCCCAAAACAAGGTAGTCATTTTCCCCAGAGAAGGAAGACGCATCGGAGAGTTCATCAAAGTAAGAATTCTATCTGCATCATCAGCAACATTGATCGGAGAGGTTTTAGAATCTAACTGATACACAATACATTCATCATTATTAATCTGAATGATTATAAATAAAGAAATTTTTCCGCAATGCTTTGTTGTTTTGAAACGAAATGACTACTTTTGTGTGCTGGAAAGAGCGATAGAAACACAGTCTGAAACAGCTGTTAATCTGCAATTTATATTAATTAAACAATAATAAAACAAAAATCTATGTGGCTAATTGATTCCTCCATCGGGAGAAAACTAATCATGAGTATCACGGGGGCTATGCTCGTGTTATTCCTGCTGTTTCACAGCATAATGAATTTTGTGGCGATCATTAATCCTTATGCTTACGATGCAATTTGTGCATTTTTGGGAGCCAACTGGTATGCATTAGTTGCAACATCAGGATTAGCCGCTGGCTTCGTAATCCACATCCTGTATGCGTTTTTCCTCTCATTACAAAACATGAGGGCACGTGGTAACGATCGCTACGCGGTAACATCAAAACAAAAGGGAGTGAGCTGGGCATCACAGAACATGTTAATTCTGGGAGCTGTTATACTTGGATTCCTTGCTTTGCATTTATTCCAGTTCTGGAGCAAAATGCAATTAGTTGAGTTAATGCATAAAGCAGGCGCACATAGCGATGAAGAAGCAGTAAGACTCGCAGCTAAAGGAGCACATTGGGTGCAATATTATTTCAGCCAGCCTGTTTATTCAATATTATATATTGTATGGCTTGTAGCTCTGTGGTATCACCTCACACATGGCGTATGGAGTTCATTGCAGTCACTCGGATTAAACAATAAAAAATGGTTACCACGCGTTAAATCTATCTCTAACGTGGTTGCTACAATAATCATTTTATTATTCATAGCCATCCCGGTTTGCGGATTGCTGGAGGCCGGACCGCTGTTTTCACCGAATTCAACTTATCATCCATTTCCAAATTTATAATTATTATGACTAAGAAACAAGCAACTTCTCAAACAGAAGCTCCAATCATAGATGCTAAAATTCCGGAAGGTTCTTTAGCGGAGAAATGGACTAATTATAAAGCACATCAGAAATTAGTCAACCCTGCGAACAAACGCAGATTAGACATCATTGTAGTGGGAACCGGTCTGGCAGGTGCTTCTGCGGCAGCTTCATTAGCTGAATTAGGATTCAACGTGTTAAATTTTTGTATTCAGGATTCACCTCGTCGTGCACACTCAATTGCTGCACAGGGAGGTATCAATGCGGCAAAAAACTACCAGAATGATGGCGACTCAGTGTATCGTCTTTTCTACGACACCCTGAAGGGAGGTGATTACCGTGCCCGTGAAGCAAACGTATACAGATTAGCTGAGGTTTCAAACAGCATTATCGACCAATGCGTTGCACAAGGTGTTCCATTTGCACGTGAATATGGTGGTTTGCTCGACAACCGTTCATTTGGTGGTGCGCAGGTTTCCCGTACATTTTATGCCCGCGGCCAAACTGGTCAACAGTTACTACTGGGTGCCTATTCTGCCTTGAGCAGACAAGTAGGCAAAGGCAGCGTTAAATTATACACCCGCCACGAAATGCTTGATGTAGTGGTTATTGACGGTCGTGCCCGGGGTATTATAGCCCGCAACCTTGTAACAGGTAAGGTTGAAAGATTTTCAGCTCATGCAGTTGTAGTTGGTTCAGGTGGTTACGGAAATGCATTTTTCCTTTCGACCAATGCAATGAGCTGCAATGGCTCTGCAGCCATCCAAATGTATAAAAAAGGTGCTTTCTTTGCTAATCCGGCTTTTGCGCAGATTCACCCGACCTGTATTCCTGTGCACGGTGAATTCCAGTCAAAGTTAACTCTGATGTCGGAATCATTGCGTAACGATGGTCGCATCTGGGTTCCCAAAAAGAAAGAAGATGCCGAAGCCATCCGTCAGGGAAAACTCAAACCTACCGATTTAAAAGAAGAAGACAGGGATTATTTCCTTGAAAGAAGATATCCGGCATTCGGAAACTTAGTTCCCCGCGACGTAGCCTCACGTGCTGCAAAAGAAAGATGTGATGCCGGATATGGCGTTGGAAATACGGGACTGGCAGTTTATCTTGATTTTGAAGATTCAATCAATAGACTCGGAGAAGATGTAGTTCGTGCACGTTACGGTAATCTTTTCCAGATGTACGAGAAAATCGTGGACGACAACCCCTATAAGACGCCCATGATGATTTATCCTGCCATTCACTATACCATGGGAGGTATCTGGGTAGATTACGAATTGATGACAACTGTAAAAGGGCTGTTCTGTATTGGTGAGGCCAACTTCTCAGACCACGGAGCAAACCGGTTGGGTGCATCTGCCTTGATGCAGGGTCTGGCCGATGGATACTTCATCCTGCCCTACACCATTCAGAATTATCTGGCAGATCAAATCCGGGTTCCACGTTTCAGCACAGATTTGCCTGAGTTTGAAGAAGCAGAAAAACAAATCAGCGAAAAAATCAAACGCATCATGTCCATTCAGGGAAAACGTTCCGTGGATTCCATCCACCGCGAACTGGGATTGGTTATGTGGGATTTTGTTGGCATGGGTCGCAACAAGGAAGGTCTTGAACACGCGTTAGAAAGAATCAAGGAGATCCGCAAAGAATTCTGGAGCAATGTATATGTTCCCGGTAAGTCCGAAGACATGAACAATGAACTGGAAAAGGCATTACGTGTGGCCGACTTTATTGAAATCGGCGAGCTGATGGCCAGAGACGCTTTGTTACGGGAAGAATCCTGTGGAGGGCACTTCCGGGAAGAATATCAGACAGAAGAAGGCGAAGCACTCAGAAATGATGATGACTTTGCATTTGCTTCCTGCTGGAAATTCAACGGAGAAGGAGAAGAACCAACATTGTTTAAAGAAATGCTGGAATATGAGTTCGTGAAACGTCAACAACGTAATTACAAAGCATAATCAGAAATCATGGAAAAAAACATCAATATAACGCTAAAAATATGGCGTCAGGCTGGTCCGAAAGTAAAAGGTAAATTCGAGACCTATAAATTGGATAATATCTCAACCGACAGCTCTTTCCTCGAAATGCTGGACGTCTTGAACGAAAAACTTGTTCGCGAACGCAAAGAGCCTATTGCATTTGACCATGATTGTCGCGAAGGTATTTGTGGTATGTGCGGACTCTACATCAACGGTCACCCGCACGGACTGGATGGTGAAACCACTACCTGCCAGCTACACATGCGCAGATTCAAAGATGGCGACACCATCACAATTGAACCCTGGAGATCAACCGGATTTCCGGTAATCAAGGACCTGATTGTGAACCGCGGCGCTTTCGACAAAATTATTCAGGCCGGAGGTTATGTGTCAGTTAACACCGGAGGCATTCCGGACGGAAATGCGATTCCAATTCCGAAACACAATGCGGAAGAAGCGATGGATGCAGCATCCTGCATCGGTTGTGGTGCTTGTGTGGCCGCATGTAAAAATGGTTCCGCCATGTTATTCGTAGCTGCAAAAGTGAGTCAGTTCGCGTTATTGCCACAAGGAAAGGTTGAAAGAGCAAAACGCGCCAAGGCTATGGTGTCCAAAATGGACGAACTCGGTTTTGGCAACTGTACCAATACCGGAGCTTGTGAAGCAGAATGCCCTAAAGCAATTTCGATTTCACACATCGCGAGGTTGAACAGGGAATACCTGAGTGCGAAATTCAAAGATTAAAGACGAATCATATACTAACAAAAAAAACCGGTTATAAAACCGGTTTTTTTTTATACATTTATTTATTCACTTCAACTCATCCGAAGTATAGGCTTTCGGTAATTTTCGGAGGTTATATTGTGATGCCATAATTTCACCATAAGCACCAGCAGAACGAAGTGCAATGATATCGCCACGTTTGGTTTGATTCATCCTGTAATCCTTTACAAAAACATCGGATGACTCACAGATTGGGCCAACTACATCATACGTTTCCTCCTGTAAATCAGAAGACAGGTTCTCAACACGGTGATAAGCCTGATACAAAGCCGGGCGAATCAAATCGGTAAAGCCGGCATCCAGGATTACAAACTTTTTGGAAGTACCTTCCTTTACATAAAGCACCCTGGAAATCAAACTTCCGCATTGAGCCACAATAGACCTGCCCAACTCAAAATGCAGGGTTTGTCCGGAACGTAGAGTCAGGTGTTCGCGGAAGATTTTGAAATAAGCTTCATATTCCGGAATCGGAAAGTGATTCGGGTGTTCGTAGTTAATGCCCAATCCACCACCAACATTGATATTCTCCAGACTTATCCCGTTTGCTTCAAAATGTTCCTGCAATTCATTTATCCTGACACATAAATCCTGAAAAGGTGACATGTCGGTTATTTGCGAACCAATATGGAAATGAATTCCAATCAATTTTACATTTTGCAGGTTTTTGACAATTTGCGTAACCTTATCAAGCTCTGTCAGATTAATCCCGAATTTATTTTCATTTAAGCCGGTGGTAATATAATGATGGGTATTGGCGCTCACATTGGGATTAATACGTAAAGCAACTTTCGCCGTTTTACCTTTTGCCCGGGCCAGTTCATCAATCACTTCAAGCTCCGGAATCGACTCTACATTAAAGCAGAAAATATTGTTGTCCAATCCCAGGTTAATCTCCCAATCGGCCTTTCCTACTCCTGCAAACACAACTTTAGCCGGAACAATACCAGCATCCAGCGCAGCCTGCACTTCACCGCCACTAACACAGTCAGCACCAAAACCAGCCTCTTTGATTGTCTTCAGCACTTCCGGATTTACATTGGCTTTCAAAGCATAATGTACAACAAAAGGTTGTCCTTCAACTTGTTTTTTTATTTCAGCAAGCGATGCACGTAACACGTCCAGATCATAATAATAGAACGGAGTGGGTATATCACTGAATTTATTGACAGGGTATTTGGCTTTTATCATAATGATATTTTATATTAACCATATAAGTCATCTAAGTAACATATAAGCTTTATTCTTCAACCTTATATGTTACTTAGATGACTTATATGGTTTAAAAGAGTTAATTAAACAAAGAAGCACTCAAAGCTTTCAGTGCAGCTTTCTTATCATCAGCATTAATAAGGAATGACACATTATAATTGCTGCCTCCATAAGAAATCATCCGAACTGGTATATCTTTCAATGCCTGAACAGCTTTTGACTGAAAACCAACATTCACAGGTTGCAAATCGCCTACCACACAAATGATTACCATGTTTTCATCAACAGAGACAGTCCCCAGTTTCTTCAGATTATCCACAATTTCTTTCAGGTTCTTCGTGTTATCAATTGTAACAGAAACTCCCACCTCAGATGTAGTAACCATATCAATCGGAGTCTGGTATGATTCAAAAATTTCGAACACTTTCCGAAGGAAACCGTAAGCAAGCAGCATTCTGCCGGATTTAATCTTGATGGCTGTGATACCATCTTTTGCAGCAACTGCCTGTATAGCCGACTTATTGCTCTTTGAAGATATTAAAGTTCCGGGCGCATTTGGATCCATGGTATTCAGCAACCTCACCGGGATGTTATTCAGTTTGGCCGGCAGAATACAGGTTGGATGTAAGATTTTAGCTCCAAAATAAGCTAATTCAGCAGCCTCCTCAAAGTTCAAATATGGAACCGGTTTTGTTCCTTCCACAAAACGCGGATCGTTGTTATGCATTCCGTCAATATCAGTCCAGATCTGGATTTCAGCAGCTTTGATTGCAGCGCCCACTAAAGAAGCAGTATAATCGCTGCCACCACGTTGCAGGTTGTCAATTTCACCATAGAAATTACGACAAATATAACCCTGGGTAATGTAATAAGTTTTACCGGGACTTACCTCCAGTTGTTTAGCCAGATTCTCAGCGATGTAAGCGGTGTCCGGTTCTGAATTCTTATCTATTCTCATATAGTCAAGCGCAGGAAGCAACACAGAACTTTCACCCTGTTCTTCTAAGTAAATCTGGAACATGCCGGTAGAAATCAATTCTCCCTGTGCCAGAATCGCCTTCTCTTCAAAAATCGTGAATACAGCTTTCGAGAAAGTACGCAAATAATCAAAATGACGTTTTATCAACTCCAGTGCATCGGATTTTGAAGCTGCTTTCGAATACAATTCTTCCACAACATCTTCATATTTCTGTTCCAGCGCGTTGATGCGTTCCAATGCTCCGGACGCGTTGTTCTTGTAGAAATAATCAGCTATCTCAACCAAACTGTTAGTTGTACCCGACATGGCCGACAAAACTACAATTTTTTGTTCCCCATCGCAAATCAACTTTGCAACCTCTTTGATTCGTGCAGCAGAACCTACGGATGTTCCACCGAATTTTAATACCTTCATACGATAAATTTAAATTTTTTAAGTCTGATGGAACTCGCGTTACATCGAAGCATTCTAAATTAATGACTTTATAATCTTTCAGTCTGCAAAAGTAATACTTTTTTTTGTAATATATAAGCATTTGCTTTATATACGAAATTTATCTAAATTTGCCGTAAATAGCTTGCTTTATATGATGAAAAAACGAATATACCTGTTTCTATATTTGATTATGACGATTGCTCCTGTTTTTGGAGCTGGTTCCAGAATCAGAATCAATCAATTGGGATACCTTCCGGAAGCAACAAAAAAGGCTGTATTTATCAGCGAGTCAGACACCAAATTGCAGGTTTTCACCATACACGATGCACTGACAAATGAGCTTTGCGCCACCCTGCAAACAGTTCAACCATGGGGAAGTTTTGATAAGTTCAACAGTAATTATACTATTGATTTCAGTTCGTTTAAACAGGAAGGAGCTTTTTATATCAAAGCGGGAGATACTTATTCGCCAACGATATACATCAACCAAAACCTATTTATCAACACTACTGACAAGCTTATTGGATATATTCACTCACAACGTTTCGGCGACGACGTATCAGGAGGCTGGTGGTACGATGCATCCAATAAAAACAGAAGCGCAGTAGTTAATGCGGCTGTGACGTATCAGTTGCTTTACACTTACAATCAACACACGGAAGTCTTCAGCGATTTGGTTGATTTTTACGGCAAAAAACAACCTAATGGCATTCCTGATATAATAGACGAGGCCAAATGGGGACTGGATTGGCTTTCAAAGGTCAATTACAAATCGGAAAGTCCTGTTGTTACCGGCAAACTGGCGGCAACTTTTGCACTTGCTTCTGATGTACTCAAGAACCTTTTTCCGGAATTATCAACAACTTATGCCACAAAGGCAGTGGAGATTTATCAGTTTGCCAAACAAAACGTCAACCCGACAACTTCAAATAACAGAGAAGACATCCTGACAGAGGAAAACTGGAAAGATGACATGCAGTTAGCAGCGACACATTTATATTTTAACAACTACAACAATGAATATTTGCAGGATGCCATGGAATTTGGCGCTGCAGAACCTGTCCCTCAGTGGATTTTTTCAAATTGCGACAAACCCCTGCTGTTTTACCCTTATCTGAACTGGAGTCCGTTTTTGCTGATGCAGGTTGAAAACCCATTTATTAAGAAGAACTATCAGCAGAACATGCACATTGCCTTACTCAGGGCAAAGCTAACCGCTCAGGGGAATCCGTTTAACATCGGAATAAGCCTTTCTGAAAATTCAAACAATAAAATTACAGCATTACATAACCTGTGTTTTACATACAGGAAGCAGACAGGCGACACTACCTTTGTCAACATGGAAGAAGCGCTTTTCAACTGGATTTTCGGATGTAACCCCTGGGGAATTTCCATGGTTACAGACCTCCCTGAAAACGGGTTAACTCCGCAGCACCCGCATTCAAAAGCATATATCGAATCCGACAACATACTATCCGGAGCACTGGTAAACGGTGCAATCAGCAATCTTTGTCTCAAAGGAACAGACGCTGAAGGTCAGGTATACGACAGTCCTTTTGAACGGTATCAGACCGAATGGGCAATATACCGCGATCATGTAAACGACTTTGTTACCAACCAGTCGAATATTGATGCTACAACTTCTTTATTGCATTTGTTAGCCCTTCGTCAGGCCAATGGGGAGAAGAAGGAGTACTTTGACAAAAATCAATATGACCGGGGTGGCATCAACCGTTTCAATCCTGACAACAAACAAATCACGATCATTTTTACCGGTCATCAGTATGCTGATGGATATAAGAAAATCAGATCAACACTAAACAGGCATAAGGTTACAGCATCCTTCTTTTTCTCGGGAGATTTTATGCGAAAGGCGGGCAATGCACGAAAAATCAAGAAACTTAAAGACGACGGGCATTATATAGGGCCGGCCACCAACCATTACGAGCAACTTGCCGACTGGAACGGAGTTCCGTCAGCAAATATGCGTAAAACTTCTTTTCTGAATGATCTGAAAGAAAACTATGCAGCGTTAAAAAAACTGGGAATCAGCAAACAACAGGCACCGTTTTTCAATCCACCTTTTGAATTATACAACGACAGTATCAGCAAATGGTGTAAAGATGCAGGCATCTATCTGGTTCGCTCTACACCGGGCACCTACTCGAATCTCGATTACACATTTCCCGAAATGAGAGAGAATTACTACTCCACCAAAGAAATTATGGATAGAATCATGCAGGTAGAAAGATCAAACGGATTAAACGGATATATCCTGCAATTTCATTTTGGAACCAACCCGGGAAGGAAAGATAAGTTATACAACAGCCTTTCAACCATCATCGGAAGCTTAAAGAATGCCGGCTATCAGTTTACAGACCTGTATTCGGCCACAAATCTGATATCAGAACCGAAGCCGGAACAGCATGTTCAGAAGAAGAACAAATCAAAAAAATAAAACCACAAAGTTTGTTGTTGAACATTATGGTTTTGTATTAGCTAAGACTTCATCTGACAGTTGGGCAATTTATCAAATACTAAGTATTGGGTTTTTCTAAGACATAGTGGTTTGGAATAACCGACTGGAAAAAGGGGTGATCAACTATTTTGTCTACTTTTAAATTTGACTATTTTTGGGGGAGCTTACTCATAAACTATTTGGCATATATTGAAGGATAATATTTTGTATCAAAAATTAAGTCAACATCATTTAAATAATTATTTATAAAATCATCTATTTGATACTTTAAATACTTTTTCTCAGGATTATAAAACATCGAGTATACAAATAAACTATTATTCTTTAGAAATAAATAATAACTATTTGACTGACCAATTTTAATTATCAAATCGGGATTTTCATTCAAAATAATTCTTGCCAGTAATGTGTCATAAACACCCTTTCCAAATGGCTGATTATAATAATTTGAATAATTTGAATAAGCTGAGCCATAATATATTGAATCTTTATAAAAATAAATCTCATCGATGTAAAACCTTTTTGTGTTGATATAGCATAAAATATCTTTTACATTTCTTGCATCGTTTTCAAAATGTTTACTTTTAAGCAAACAATATATTGGGATGGACATAACGTTCTTCTCTTTAAGTTCAGGATATAATTTATAACCTACCCTCATAAAATTCTTAATAGTCTTAGATTCCCTCTTTTTTACTACTGGAAGTTGATTCTTCAGTTCAGTTGTAAAAGTTGAAATACATCCTTGAGAAAATAAGTTACAGTTTATTGTAAATACAGACAATAATAAAATAATATTTTTTTGTATCATATTAATATCTTATAAATTCAAGTTTTAAAATACTTTGCGATAGTCTATGAACTGTTGCCGATATTGGATTCCATACCTGCATAGTTGAGGTCTTTAAAAATGGTGTGTTTCCACCTCCGAACATATTAAGTCTATCTGCTACTTTAAAGGATACTACGTTTACAGTATGACCCACGTTCGGCGTAGCCTCCAGGCTACATCGTGCTAAAAGAAAGTCTCCTGACTTTCAAATTTACAGCATCTATTTTATTGTACGCATCAACGGCAACTTATCTATCGGCAAAATCATATCGACAACGTCAAGCACACAACTTTTTGCAGCAAATGCACGTGCGCTTGAATACAGATAATCTTCCGGCTTTTCAACAATCCCCGCTCTTACTGGATTGTCATGTATATAATGAATCTTTTGTAATATAAATTTGTCACTATAAATCTGCTCTGCATGGTTCTCATGTGTCCAAACCTGATACTTTTCATTGCGTTTATGCTTTTTAGCCGCGAACTCAAACAAATTCAACATCCACTGTTTTCGGCTTTCAATTCCAAGCTCTATTTCTTTCAGAATTTGTTTTGCAGTATAACTCTTAAATTCCTTTATAGTTTCACTTAATCGGCCTGTATTACTACTTATGAGCAGATGAATATGATTACTCATAATTACAAATGCGTAAATCTCCAATCCTTTATTCTTCTGGCAAAATCTCAAACTATCGATAATGATATCCCGATATACTTTTCTTGTAAACAAATCAATCCATTCAACAATCTGAAAAGTTACATAATGCATGGTTTCTTGTTCAACAATTTGATATCCTGTACTCATATTTAAGATTTGGTTGGTTATACTAATCTTTCTAATATTCATTTCTTTTACCAGCCGGAGGCCGGTTTCTTGCACGACGTAGTCTGGAGACTACGCCGAACAAGGGTTTTTATTTGATGTAAATATTCGTACTATCAGGTTTGGGACTAAATTTTTTAAAGTTATAAGTGCCTTGTAATTTTATTTCGTAAGAGCCATAAGATGATTTTCTTTTTATTAACACAAAAGTGGTGTCATTGATAATTCTTCCAGAATCAATATAGGCTCGAAATGGACCACCTTGTAAGGTTTCAAATTGAATTATTGTACTATCAATCTTAAATAAGCCCCAGGAACTTGCACTTTTTCGTACATATTTATTAAATTGTCCGTTTTTAAACTCTTCTTCTCTTGTAATTAATTCATCTTCAGAAGGATTCCCGCAGTATAAAACAACTCCATTTTTATATAAGAAGTAAATATTATATTTATAAGTAGAATCAGAACCTTTGTTTTTAAAATAATAATAGCCATCAGTTCTTAATTCTGTTCCTACATAATCAGCCCTGATAAACGTCAATTCTTCATTTTTACCAAATAATGTTTCAATTAATGATTCGCAACTATAAAATAAAATGCAAATCATAATAACGAATAATACATGTGCTGATTTCATATTAGAATAATCGGTTTGTTCTCAGAAATACACTGTTGAATTTATAAATGAAACCAATCCGGATATTTTTGATGCGGTAAAATTGCCATATTGTTCTCCAGATAAATTACCCCATTTCCCATTACCCAGTTCGAACTGATAATAGCCGTTTAGTCCAACCCCTACTAAACAAGATCCTATCTGAAATTTTCTTTTTATTTCTACTCCCGGTTTCAAACAAAATACTCCTTTCTTATAGAAACCTTCTTCTAAATATGTTTGAGTCAGGTTTGATATCGAACCGGATGATACTGCCGACATATAAAAATCAAACACACTGACTCCAACCATAGGGGCTAATACCCATTTGTCATTCTTACAGAAATCATTTAATACATCGAGGCTTAATCCGGTGTAGTTAACGAAAGATTTGTTATTTACTTCTTTGTCCGAAATATTGAGGCTTTTCAGCATAGAGAGCCTGCAATATTGCGATGATTTCTTACTGTAAATTTCTACCCCTATATTCATTGTGTTCGGGGGGCTTTCAAAGTTGTTGTTATCATAAACAGGAAAATATCCTTTTTCAATCAAATAAGTATTTAGTGCGGTGTTTGCATAAAATGTATTTCCTAAACCGTAAGTTAGTCCAACAGTGCAGTAATCAAATAATTTATTGCGCTGAGAAAATAGCAGAAATGGAATAACTGTAAGATAAATTATAAGCTTATGTTTTTTCATAACACAGTTCGATATTCCGTTGTTTATGAGTAGTTTAACGCCATGTCTTTGGTAGTGAATTTGCGAACAAAAAGCACTATTATTGATTTAATGTAAATACATAAACCGGCGATCCATCTCTAATATACTTAACCCAATTTTCGGTCAGATTCGGGTTATTCATCTCAATTCCTTCAACCGGCGTTATTACAAAACTTTCAAACCATTTGGTGGGTTCAATTTCATCAATACTATATGTTGCTTTTCGTGCCAGCACGCTATCGCCCGAATTAACTGTATAATCACTTGTCACTTTGTACATCCCGTTGATTTGCGAAAATTTCCATATCGTTGTACTAAAAGAAATCGGATTTTCAGCTGTATTTTTAACATAAAACGAAACTGAAACCGAATCATTATCTTCTAATTCGAAACAACTGACAAACAGGCTTAATATACAAATAAATAATAGGTGCTTTTTCATAAACATGAAATGATTAAGTTGGTTATTTTATAAATACATTAGTACTATCAGGTTTGGGGCTGAATTTTCGAAAATTGACTACACTATTATATTCATATGTTCCAGTTCTTGTATTCTCTTGTTTATACCATAAAATAGTTGTGTCGTTTATAATTTTCCCGTA
>JAYFPG010000031.1:0-54189 GCA_034928085.1 Paludibacter sp. | reverse complement strand
AAGACCTTGTAGACGCAGCTCCTTCTGCAATCAAAGAAGGTGTTACAAAAGACGAAGCAGATGCCCTGAACAAAGCGTTGACTGAAGGCGGAGCTGAAGTAGAACTTAAGTAAAAATAAAAATTGCCTGATAATCAGGATTATGGTTTAGATTCCCTCGTCAAGGGGGATTCTAAACCTTTTCATGTCTATATTAATATCGAACTCATTTCCGTGGGTTCACCACAGTTAAGTTCACCGCATCAACAATAAACTCTTTGAAAATGTCTTCATCAAATAAAGATCAGAGAATCAATTTTGCTTCCATAAAAAACCAGTTTGATTATCCCGACTTTCTGGAAGTTCAATTAAAATCTTTTCATGACTTTTTTCAGATGGATACTTCCCCTGAAAAAAGGAAAACCGAAGGTCTGTATAAGGTTTTCATGGAAAACTTTCCAATTGCAGATACCCGAAACAACTTTATCCTTGAGTTCCTCGATTACTATGTTGACCCTCCCAGGTACAGCATCGAGGAATGTATCGAAAGGGGCTTAACTTATTCCATTCCTTTAAAGGCTAAATTAAAGCTGTACTGTACCGACCCGGATCATGAGGACTTTGATACGGTTATCCAGGATGTTTACCTGGGACCTATTCCTTACATGACTCCTAAAGGTACATTTGTTATTAACGGTGCTGAACGTGTGATTGTTTCCCAGTTACACCGTTCTCCGGGTGTGTTCTTCGGACAGAGTATGCATGCCAATGGTACAAAACTGTACTCGGCGCGTATCATTCCTTTCCGTGGCTCCTGGATCGAGTTTGCAACCGACATCAACAATGTGATGTATGCTTACATCGACCGTAAAAAGAAATTGCCGGTAACCACGCTCCTGCGTGCTATCGGATTCGAAAGTGATAAAGATATTCTCGAGATATTCAATCTTGCTGAAGAAATTAAAGTAAGTAAGGCCAGCCTGAAAAAGGCAGTCGGTCAGAAACTTGCCGCCCGTGTATTGAAAAGCTGGGTAGAAGACTTTGTGGATGAGGATACCGGTGAGGTGGTAAGTATCGAGCGTAACGAGGTTGTAATCGACAGGGAAACCGTTCTTGAAAATAAACACATTGATGATATCCTGGAGTCGGGAACTCAGACAATTCTGTTACACAGGGGTGATGCCAATCAGAATGATTATGCCATCATTTATAATACCCTTCAGAAAGACCCGAGTAACTCGGAAAAAGAGGCAGTCGTTTACATTTACCGTCAGTTGCGTAACGCTGTTCCTGCTGATGACTCTACTGCACGTGAGGTTATCAATAACCTGTTCTTCTCTGAAAAACGGTACGATTTAGGGGATGTAGGCCGTTTCCGTATCAACCGTAAACTCAACTTGTCGATTAATCCCGACGTTAAAGTGTTGACGAAGGAAGACATCATCGAAATCATCAAATACCTTATCGAGTTGATTAACTCGAAAGCAGAGGTGGATGATATTGACCACTTGAGTAACCGCCGTGTTCGTACAGTTGGCGAACAAATGTACAACCAGTTTGGTGTCGGACTTTCCCGTATGGCTCGTACCATCCGCGAGAGAATGAACGTGCGCGATAACGAGGTGTTTACACCCATCGACCTGATCAATGCGAAGAGCATTTCTTCGGTTATCAACTCATTCTTCGGAACAAATGCCTTGTCGCAGTTCATGGACCAGCAGAACCCGCTGGCTGAGATTACACACAAACGTCGTATGTCGGCACTCGGTCCCGGTGGTTTGTCACGTGAACGTGCCGGTTTCGAGGTTCGTGACGTACACTATACACACTATGGTCGTCTCTGTCCGATTGAAACACCTGAAGGTCCAAACATCGGTTTGATTTCTTCTTTGTGTATCTACGCGAAGATTAACGATTTAGGATTTATTGAAACACCTTATCGTACGGTTAGCAACGCAGTTGTTGATACCAGCGAGAACGGTATTAAATATTATACAGCAGAAGAGGAAGAAGACCTCGTGGTAGCACAGGGTAATGCCCCGTTGAATGACGATGGTTCATTTATCCGTTCAAAGGTTAAATCACGTTTAGGCGCTGATTTCCCCGTTGTAGCTCCTGATCAGGTAAACCTGATGGACGTTTCGCCGTCACAGATTGCCTCTATCGCGGCAGCATTGATTCCATTCCTTGAACATGATGATGCCAACCGTGCGTTGATGGGATCGAACATGATGCGCCAAGCGGTGCCGCTGTTACGTTGCGATGCTCCGATTGTGGGCACCGGAATCGAAGGTCAGTTGATCCGCGACTCCCGTACGCAAATTACAGCTGAAGGACATGGTGAAGTGGTTTATACGGATGCTGACTGTATCAAGGTTAAATATGACAGAACCGAAGAAGAAGAATTTATCAGCTTCGAATCGGCTGTAAAAGAATATAAATTACCGAAATTCCAGAAAACAAATCAAAATACAACGATCGACCTGCGTTCTTTAGTTCGCAAGGGAGACCGTGTTGAGCCGGGTATGATTCTTACAGAAGGATATTCAACCCAGCAAGGTGAACTGGCAATCGGTAAAAACCTGAAAGTGGCATTTATGCCCTGGAAGGGTTACAACTTCGAGGATGCGATTGTAATTAACGAAAGACTTGTTCGTGACGATGTGTTCACATCCATTCACGTGGTAGAACAGTTGCTCGAAGTGCGTGAAACCAAAAGGGGTGTGGAAGAATTTACTTCTGACATACCGAATGTAAGTGAGGAAGCAACCCGCGACCTGGATGAAAATGGTATCATTCGCATTGGCGCCCGCATTGAACCCGGTGATATCATCATCGGTAAAATCACGCCGAAAGGGGAGTCAGATCCTTCTCCGGAAGAAAAACTGCTCAGGGCTATCTTCGGTGATAAAGCCGGAGATGTTAAAGATGCGTCACTCAAAGCTACCCCGTCATTATCGGGTGTGGTAATTGGTAAACGTCTGTTCTCGAAAGCACAGAAAAACAGGAAATCAAAATTGGCTGATAAAGCCGTGTTGCCCCGTTTGGATGAAGAGTTCGAAGCACAGGCCAATGTGTTGAGAAATACGCTGATCGAGAAGTTGCTGGTGTTAACTGCCGACAAACCTTCGGCTGGTGTAAAAGATTTTCTGGGTACAGATTTAATCTCCAGAAATAGCAAATTCACGGAAGAAAGATTGCGTGAAATTGATTACTCAACAGTACAGTTAAGTAAATGGACGCAGGATGCACAGAAAAATGAGTTGATCAGACAACTTATTCTGAACTACCTGAAAAAATACAAAGAACTGGATGCGCAGATTAAGCGTCAGAAGTTCAATATTACCATCGGTGATGAATTGCCAACCGGTATCGTACAGGTAGCAAAGGTTTATATTGCCAAAAAACGTAAAATTCGTGTAGGGGATAAAATGGCCGGTCGTCACGGTAACAAGGGTATTGTGTCGCGTATCGTTCGTCAGGAAGATATGCCTTTCCTTGCCGACGGAACACCGGTAGATATCGTGTTGAACCCGCTGGGTGTACCTTCCCGTATGAACTTAGGACAGATTTTCGAAACTGTACTGGGTTGGGCAGGAAAAGAACTGGGTGTTCGTTTTGCAACGCCGATTTTCGACGGTGCAAACCTGGAAGACCTGAATCAGTGGACAGACAAAGCCGGTGTACCTCAATATGGTAAAACATTCCTGTATGATGGTGGAACCGGTGAACGCTTCGACCAGACAGCAACGGTAGGTATTATTTACATGCTGAAGTTGGGTCACATGGTTGAAGATAAAATGCATGCCCGTTCAATCGGTCCGTACTCATTGATTACGCAGCAGCCGCTTGGTGGTAAAGCTCAGTTCGGTGGACAGCGTTTCGGGGAAATGGAGGTTTGGGCGCTCGAAGCATTCGGTGCAGCTCATATCCTGCAGGAAATCCTGACCGTGAAATCGGATGACGTGCTGGGTCGTGCCCGAACTTATGAAGCAATCGTTAAAGGTGAACCCATGCCGGCTCCCGGTATTCCGGAATCACTTAATGTATTGCTGCATGAACTGAGAGGTCTCGGTCTGAGTGTCAATCTGGAATAGACTTTCCCCTAATCCCCTTCTGATAGAGGGGGAAATAGAGGTGTCTTTTTGATTTTTCATGTAAATTGTCCATTGTCAATTTATTAAATTGTAAATAAAAAAAAGTTATGGCTTTTAAAACTGATAATAAAACAAAGAGTAATTTTAATAAAATTTCTATCGGATTAGCATCTCCCGAAGAAATTCTAAAATTATCAAGCGGTGAGGTACTCAAACCTGAAACCATCAACTACCGAACCTATAAGCCTGAACGTGACGGTTTGTTCTGCGAGCGCATTTTTGGTCCGACAAAAGATTTTGAATGTCATTGTGGTAAATACAAACGCATCCGTTATAAAGGGATTGTCTGCGACCGTTGTGGGGTTGAGGTTACCGAGAAGAAAGTCCGTCGCGAACGCGTTGGTCACATTCAATTGGTGGTGCCAGTTGCGCATATCTGGTATTTCCGCTCGTTACCCAACAAGATTGGTTACCTGCTCGGCATGCCAACCAAAAAATTAGATGCAATCATCTATTACGAGAAATATGTGATTATTCAGGCCGGAGCTGCTGATAACGGTGAAAACATCGTTAATGGCGAACTGATATCAGAAGAAGAATACTTAGATATCATGGAAGCGCTTCCACGTGAAAACCAAATGCTGGAGGATACTGACCCGAATAAGTTTATCGCTAAAATGGGCGCAGATGCTATTTATGACTTGCTGATGCGTCTTGATTTAGATGAGTTGTCTTATGACTTGCGTCACAAAGCCAGTAATGACACTTCGCAACAACGTAAAAATGAGGCCTTGAAACGCTTGCAGATTGTGGAGTCGTTCCGTGCCTCAAAACAAAGAAATAAACCGGAATGGATGATTGTAAAAATCGTTCCGGTTATTCCACCTGAATTGCGTCCGTTGGTTCCGCTTGATGGTGGTCGTTTTGCTACTTCCGACCTGAATGACCTGTATCGTCGTGTGATTATCCGTAACAACCGTCTGAAACGATTAATCGAAATCAAAGCGCCGGAAGTAATCCTGCGAAATGAAAAACGTATGTTGCAGGAAGCCGTTGATTCCCTGTTCGATAACAGTCGTAAGTCAAGCGCTGTTAAAACTGACGCCAACCGTCCGCTGAAATCACTTTCTGATTCGTTGAAAGGTAAACAGGGTCGTTTCCGTCAGAACCTGCTTGGTAAACGTGTTGACTACTCAGCCCGTTCGGTTATCGTCGTTGGTCCTGAATTGAAAATGCATGAATGCGGTCTGCCAAAAGACATGGCTGCCGAACTTTATAAACCGTTCGTAATACGTAAGCTCATCGAGCGCGGAATCGTGAAAACGGTGAAGTCAGCGAAAAAAATCGTGGATCGCAAAGACCCGGTAATCTGGGATATTTTAGAGTACGTGATGAAAGGACATCCCGTATTACTAAACCGTGCTCCGACACTTCACCGCCTTGGTATCCAGGCTTTCCAGCCGAAGATGATTGAAGGTAAGGCAATCCAGTTACACCCACTGTCCTGTACGGCTTTCAATGCCGACTTCGACGGTGACCAGATGGCGGTGCATTTGCCTCTCGGTAACGAAGCGGTTCTCGAAGCTCAAATGTTGATGCTCGCGGCACACAATATCCTGAACCCGGCAAACGGTGCGCCTATCACAGTTCCTTCACAGGACATGGTGCTTGGGTTGTACTATATAACCAAACCACGTCAGGGAGCGAAAGGCGAAGGATTGATTTTTTATTCTGCTGAAGAGGCTGAAATAGCATATAACGAAAAAAAGGTTGCGCTGCACGCCTGGATTAAAGTTCGTATTTACGATCTCAATGAAGAGGGTGAATACGTTCAGAAAATTATCGAAACAACAGTAGGCCGTATTTTATTCAATAAATGTGTTCCACTTGAAGTAGGTTATATCAATGAACTCCTTTCGAAGAAATCACTGCGTGATATCATTGGAAATGTGATTGAAGTTTGCGGAGTTTCCCGTACTGCCCAGTTCCTCGACGATATCAAAGACCTGGGTTACAGCATGGCTTTCAAAGGAGGTTTGTCTTTCAACCTGAATGATGTTATTATTCCGGCAGAAAAAGAAGAACTGGTGAAAGAAGGTAATGCCGAAGTTGAGGAAATTATGAATCTTTATAATATGGGATTCATCACCAACAACGAACGTTACAACCAGATTATTGATACATGGACACATGTGAACTCGAAACTGTCGAATATCCTGATGAAACAGCTTGCAAGTGATAACCAGGGTTTCAACTCGGTATACATGATGCTTGATTCAGGTGCCCGTGGTTCCAAAGAGCAAATTCGTCAGCTTTCCGGTATGCGTGGTTTGATGGCCAAGCCCCAGAAATCAGGTGCCGAAGGCGGTCAGATTATTGAAAACCCTATTTTGTCGAACTTTAAAGAAGGTCTGTCGGGATTGGAGGACTTTATCTCTACCCACGGTGCCCGTAAAGGTTTGGCGGATACGGCTCTGAAAACGGCTGATGCCGGTTACTTAACCCGTCGTTTGGTTGACGTGTCGCAGGATGTGATTATCACGGAAGACGATTGCGGAACGCTGCGTGGTTTGGTGGCAACAGAAATGAAAAATAACGAGGAGGTTATTTCTTCCTTGTATGAAAGAATATTGGGTCGTGTTTCTGTACACGACATCTATCATCCGCTTACCGGTGAACTTATTGTGGAATCCGGAGAGCAGATTACGGAGCAATTGGCTAAGAAAATTCAGGATTCACCAATCGAAAGGGTTGAAATCAGGTCAGTGCTTACCTGCGAATCAAAAAAAGGTGTTTGTGCTAAATGTTACGGACGTAACTTAGCCACCGGAAAGATGGTTCACATGGGAGAAGCTGTCGGGGTTATCGCTGCCCAGTCTATCGGTGAGCCGGGTACTCAGCTGACACTGCGTACATTCCACGTCGGTGGTATCGCATCCAACATTGCAGCAGAATCGAAGATTGCCCTTCGTTATGATGGACGTCTTGAATTCGATGAGTTGCGTACGGTGGATGTGAAGGATGAAAAGGATAATGTTTATCAGGTGGTGGTTAGCCGTCTGGCCGAAATGCGTGTGATCGATACGAACACAGGAATTACGTTGACAACCCAGAACATCCCTTACGGATCAAAACTGTATGCAAAACAGGGTGATAATGCAACGAAAGGACAAGTTGTTTGCGAATGGGATCCGTTCAATGCTGTGATCATTTCTGAGATTGAAGGTAAAATCGAATTCGAAGATGTGATTGAGAACGTGACTTTCAAAACCGATGTCGATGAGGCAACCGGTTTACGTGAAAAGATCATCATCGAATCGAAAGATAGAAATAAAGTGCCGAGTGCGCACATCCTGGATAAGAACGGAGAAGTACTTCGTACCTACAACCTTCCCGTAGGCGCTCACTTAGTGCTTGAGAACGGTGATGCCATCAAGGCAGGACAGATGCTCGTTAAGATTCCGCGTGCTGTTGGTAAAACCGGTGACATCACGGGTGGTCTTCCACGTGTAACTGAATTGTTCGAAGCCCGTAACCCGTCGAATCCGGCTGTTGTAGCTGAAATTGATGGAGAAGTAAACTTCGGAAAAATCAAGCGTGGTAACCGTGAGTTGAGTGTGACATCCAAATCAGGAGAGGTGAAGAAGTACATGATTCCGCTTTCAAAACAGATTTTGGTGCAGGAAAATGACTTCGTACGTGCCGGAACCCCGTTGTCCGACGGAGCCATCACGCCAACTGATATCCTGATGATTAAGGGTCCGACTGCCGTTCAGGATTATATTGTGAACGAAGTACAGGACGTATATCGTCTTCAGGGTGTGAAAATCAATGACAAACATTTCGAGGTTATCGTACGTCAGATGATGCGCAAGGTAGAAATTCTGGAGCAGGGTGATACCCGCTTCCTCGAAAAACAAATTGTTGATAAGAACGAGTTCATGGAAGAGAACGACCGCATCTGGGGCAAGAAAGTAATTGTGGATCCGGGTGATTCAGCAACGCTGAAGGCAGGTCAGATCATTACACCACGAAAACTACGCGATGAAAACAGCGCGCTGAAACGTCGTGACCTTCGTCTGGTAGAAACCCGTGATGCAGTACCTGCAACATCCAACCAGATTCTGCAGGGGATTACACGTGCTGCGCTGCAAACAAGCAGTTTCATGTCGGCTGCTTCCTTCCAGGAAACAACCAAGGTG
This sequence comes from Paludibacter sp., assembly GCA_034928085.1. Taxonomy (GTDB): domain Bacteria; phylum Bacteroidota; class Bacteroidia; order Bacteroidales; family Paludibacteraceae; genus Paludibacter. The sequence goes on along the minus strand of JAYFPG010000031.1, from coordinate 45,912 downwards.
CTCAACGATGCAGCTATCAACGGCAAGATTGACCGTCTCGAAGGCTTGAAGGAAAACGTGATTTGTGGTCACCTTATTCCTGCTGGTACCGGTCAGCGTGAAATCGAAAAGGTCGTGGTTTACTCGAGAGATGAATACGACAAAAAGGTTGACGCCAGAAAGAATGTGCTGGATATGGAAGCCAACGAACAATAAACATTTTGTCAGATAAATTAAACGGGATAGCTGAAAAAGCTATCCCGTTTTTTGTCGCAACAAAATAATCTCACTATCTTAGTGCTTTCAAATAAATGAAGTTTTAAGCAGATAAATTAACTCAATATATCATGAATCCGAATTACTGTGTTATCATGGCCGGAGGTGTCGGCAGCCGTTTTTGGCCGTTTAGCAGAACAAACAGACCGAAACAGTTCCTCGATTTCTTCGGAACCGGACGTTCCTTACTGCAAATGACTTACGATCGTTTCAGAAATGTGGTTCCGGCTGAGAATATCCTCATTGTCTCCAATGTGATTTATAAAGATACTATACTCGAACAACTTCCCGAAATAAAGGAGAACCAGGTGTTGCTCGAGCCCCACAGACGAAATACTGCACCTTGCATCGCTTACGCGGTAAACAGAATAAAAGCCATAACAGAACAGGCAAATATAATCGTTGCACCTTCAGATCATCTGATTCTGAAAGAAAATGATTTTATTGATGTGTTGAAGACGGGAATAGATTTTATAGAGAATAACGATTCTTTGCTTACAATCGGGATAAAACCCAGTCGCCCTGAAACGGGTTACGGATATATTCAGGTTGAAGAAGGAGCCGGAAACTTACACAAGGTTAAAACATTTACAGAAAAACCAAATGCAGAACTGGCGCAGGTTTTCTATGAAACTGGCGAGTTCTACTGGAATTCAGGTATCTTTCTCTGGAACCTGAAAACAATTGATTCGGCTTTTCAGACTTTATTACCCGACGTGGCATCCAGATTCAGTGCTGGGAATATGATTTACAATACAGCTGAAGAGCAGGCTTTTATCAACGAGATTTATCCAACCTGTATGAATATTTCCATTGATTATGGAATCATGGAGAAAGCTGATAATGTGTATGTGCTTTGTGCCGATATTGGCTGGACAGATTTGGGAACCTGGGGCTCTCTGTATGAAATGTCAAACAAAGATGAGTATCAAAATGTCACGCTAAAGTGTAAAACATTGTATTACGAAAGCAGCGACAATATTGTAGCGTTACCTCAGAATAAGTTGGCAGTAATTGAAGGTTTGTCGGGTTATCTGGTCGCTGAATCCGATAATGTGTTGTTGATTTGTAAGAAAGACGAAGAAGCACGCATCCGTCAGTTTGTGAATGATGCCGTTGTTTCATTCGATGGAGAGTTTATATAGGAGTGGTCAGTGGTTAGTTTTGAACATAGTTTTTACGTTTTTTTGAGATACGTACGATAAAATCTGAAGATATGAGTTTTTTTAAGTTACATAAGCCATTGGTTTATAAATACAAACCGATATACTACGATCCGAAGAAGGAAGCACAAAAAGATCGTATGAGAAAAATGGAACAAGAAGGACAGGCAGAAGTAAAAAAAGAAGGATATGAACCTAAAGTGCTTCGACGGGGTTCTTTCCGGGAGATGGCCGATAAAAACAGAAATTCAAAACATGCACAAACCCGTCAGTCGAATATCCGTCTGGTTATCATTATTTTGATTTTACTTTTAATTGCCTATTTTTTAGTAAGATAAAACTTTATTACCCTAGAGATTAAAGGGTTACATTTCAACTACATGAGTGATATTATTCATTTATTACCGGATTCAGTTGCGAATCAGATTGCAGCCGGGGAGGTAATTCAGCGACCGGCATCTGTGTTGAAAGAACTGGTTGAAAATGCCATTGATGCCGGAGCAAGCTTCATCAGGGTAATCATTAAAGATGCCGGACGAACTCTTGTTCAGGTGTCTGATAACGGAAAGGGGATGAGCGAAACGGATGCCCGTATGGCATTCGAGCGTCATGCTACTTCCAAAATTAAGGATGCACAGGATTTGTTTTCCATTCGTACGATGGGTTTCAGAGGTGAGGCCCTGGCTTCGATAGCAGCAGTTGCTCAGGTGGAAATGCGTTCACGCAGAGAAGAGGATGAACTTGGAACGCTGGTTGAAATTGCCGGTAGCCGGGTTTTCAGACAAGAGCCGGTTCAATGTGACAGGGGAACCACTTTCCAGATTAAAAATTTGTTTTTCAATGTACCAGCCCGCCGTCGTTTTCTGAAGAGTGACAGTGTTGAGAAAAACCACATTTTGCAGGAGTTTTACCGTATCGTGCTGGTGCATCCCGATGTGGAATTTTCTTTTTATGACGGAGACGACGAGATCTTCAAGTTGCCTGTATCCAATACAAAACTAAGAATCGAGCAGGTTTTTGGTTCCGCAAAAAAGAAACTCAATCAGCAATTGCTGAGCATCGAAACTGACACCAACCTGGTTGCCATCAAAGGTTTTATAGGGCGACCGGAATATGCTCAGAAACAGGCGCATCAGTTCTTTTTTGTAAATGGGAGATACATGCGACATCCCTATTTTCATAAAGCCGTCATGCTGGCGTATAACCAGTTAATTCAGCCAACTGATAATCCGTTGTATTTTATCTATTTTGAAGTCGACCCGCAAACCATCGATATTAATATTCATCCGACCAAGACTGAAATTAAATTTGAAAACGAACAGGCGATTTGGTCTATTTTATCGGCTACAGTAAAAGAAGCACTGGGGAAATTCAATATTGTTCCTTCTATTGATTTCGACAGAGAAGGTGTACCTGAGATTCCTGTTCAGAAAGCCGATAGCGTTATTTCACCGCCCAGAACCTCTTTTAATCCTTCTTATAATCCGTTTGGGACTTCAACTTATAAGCGTCCGCAAATGGAATGGGAGGAGTTGTATAAAGGTTTTGAGAAGCAATCGGGTACCTCAGATACGGAAGAGAAAGAGCCGGAACAACCAGTCGAGATCTTTCAGTCGAAACTGAACAAAGACAGTGAAAATTCAGGCGTTTATTTTCAGCTGAAAAACAGGTATATCCTAACTTCAGTTAAATCGGGCATGTTAATGATTGATCAACGCCGGGCGCATATCCGCATCCTTTTTGATCAGTTTATGAAGGAAATAGGCGAGAAGAAAGGTTTTTCGCAACAACTGTTATTCCCGGAGGTGCTGCAACTGATGCCTGACGACTACCTGTTTTTTGAACAGATTAAGACAGAACTTCGGTATGTGGGCTTTGACTTTGAGGCGGATAAAACATATCAGTACCAAATTAAAGGAATACCGGCACAATTGAAAAATTCTTCAGGTGTATTGCCCTTATTGAGTGATATGCTTGAGCGGGTAAAACAGGCTACCGGAGATGCTTTGTCGGTAATTCACGAGCTGATAGCTTTGTCGTTGGCCGAAACAGCGGCTATTCAAACCGGTCAAACGATGACAAAAGAAGAAATGACTGATTTGGTCGATCAGCTTTTTGCTTGTCCGATGCATAATCATACACCAGATGGTAAGTCGATTATGACCATCTGGACACAGGAGGAGATACAGGCGAGGTTTAAATAAGAGTTTGGCTTTTAGCAAGCTATATAAAATAATACCCATGAAGCGCAGTTACATAATTTCTTCGGCCTTGTTAGCAACAAATTTACTTGGAATTTTTGATGTACGGGCACAGCAAGACCATGTAAAGAAAGATGATCGCCCTAATATCCTCTTCATCATAGCTGATGACGCCTCATTCCCGCATTTCAGTGCAAATGGTTCAGTGTGGGTGAAAACTCCTGGATTCGACAGGGTTGCATCGAAAGGAATTCTCTTTCGAAATTGTTACACCCCCAACGCCAAATCTGCTCCTTCCAGGTCTTCAATCCTGACTGGCCTGTATTCCTGGCAATCGGGCGCAGCGGCGAATCATTCACCGGTTTTTCCCTCGGATTTAATGGTGTTTACAGAGGTAATTGCCCGTAATGGGTATGAGATTGCTTTTACAGGAAAAGGATGGGGGCCTGGTGATGAAGGAAAAGTTGATGGAAAACCAAGACTGCTTACTGGAAAACCATTTCAGAAGAATAAACTTAAACCTCCAACCAATGCAATTAGTAACAATGATTATCTTGAAAATTTCAGGGATTTTCTGAATCAACAAAATGAGACTCAACCCTGGTTCTTTTGGTTTGGATGTTTTGAACCTCACAGGTCTTATAAACTTGGTTCCGGTGAAAAATTGGGTGGAAAATCTACTGCAATGATTGATAGTGTTCCAGCCTATTGGCCGGATAATGAGCTCGTACGCACTGATATGCTTGATTATGCCTTTGAGGTTGAGTATTTTGACCGCCAAATAGAATTATATGTTGATGAATTGGAGAAAAGGGGATTGTTAAACAATACAGTGGTCATAGTAACTTCAGATAACGGGATGCCTTTTCCGAGAAGTAAAGGAAATAATTATGAAATATCAAACCACATGCCTTTGGCTGTGATGTGGAAGAATGGTATCGTAAATCCGGGCAGGACAGTAGATGACTATGTTAATTTTGTCGATTTTGCTCCAACGATACTCGAACTCACGCGTTCAGATTACCGAAAATATAACATGCATAAGCCCGCCGGAAAAAGTCTGCTAAGCATCTTCAAGAGTAAAAAAGGAGGGCTTGTAGATAAAGACAGAGATCACGTTGTGTTAGGAAGAGAGCGTCATGATAATGGCAGACCCGGTAATCAGTCATATCCCATCAGGGCTATCATTAAAGATGATTTATTATACATACACAATATGAAACCGCATCTATGGCCTGCTGGTAATCCCGAGACAGGTTATCTGGATGCAGATGGTTCACCCACAAAAACATCCATATTACAAATGGACCGCGATGGAGATAATATCTGGTACTATAATATGAGTTTCAATCTCCGTCTGGAAGAGGAACTGTATGATCTTTCAGTGGATAAAGACTGTATTAATAACCTTGCTTCACACCCGGTATATATCAAAAGAAAACAGGACTTAAGGAAACAGTTGTTGAAAACACTTAGAAAGCAACAAGATCCCCGTATGTTTGGAGATGGTGATGTTTTTGATGCCTATCCTACCAGTAAACAGTCAAACTGGAATCTCTATGAGCGAATCATGAGTGGAGATATTACAGAGCCATGGGAGCAGACCAAATGGGTTAACCCATCTGACTATGAAATGAAAAGATAAACTAATTCTTTTTATGGATGTATCTATAATAGAATAACCGGAAATTTTCTTTTCCGGTTATTTTATTAGTATGGCTAAATTTAAAATTCAATCAGTGAAAATTTACATTTCCCCCGCTTGTGGTGTAATCAGTTTATAACCTTTTCCGTGGATGTTGATGATGGCCACATTCGGGTCATCCTTCAATAATTTACGAAGTTTGGTGATGTACACGTCCATACTACGGGCATTGAAATAGTTGTCATCTTCCCAAATTGATTTCAAGGCGTAGTTTCTTTCCAGAATATTGTTCGCATTCGAAGCTAACAGCCTGAGTAATTCAGATTCTTTGGTGGTTAATTTCTTTGTTTCGCCATCAAATGCCAGGGTTTGTTTTTGTGCATCAAAAATAAACGCGCCAATGTTAAATACAACGACATCCTTAACTTTTTTGCCTCTAACTCTTCTCAGGATAGATTCAATTCTGGAAAGTAATTCTTCCATGCTGAAAGGTTTCGACAAATAATCGTCGGCACCCAGTTTAAAGCCCTGCAGAATGTCTTCTTTCATGGATTTTGCCGTCAGGAATATAATCGGGACGTCGGTGTTGATGCTGCGGATATCGGCTGCCAGCGCAAAGCCGTCTTTTTTTGGCATCATAACATCCAAAACGCATAAATCATATTTTCCACGTGTAAATGCTTTGTATCCGGCTTCTCCATCTGGTTGCAGGTCTGCATCATAGCCCTTTGTCTGAAGGTATTCTCTTAGCAACATGCCGAGGTTTTCATCGTCCTCGCATAACAGGATTTTTACTTTTTCATCATTCATATTCAGTATATTTAAGTGTTGGTAATGCAATAATAAATTTTGTTCCGATATTTAATTCGCTATCAACTTTGATAGTTCCTCTGTGTTCCTGGATGATTTTTTTTACATAAGCCAGTCCAAGTCCGAACCCTTTCACATTGTGTTTATTTCCGGTAGGTACACGATAAAACTTTTCAAAAATTCTTTTGTGGTCCTCTTTCTGTATGCCAATGCCGTTATCTTCAATGCTAATCATCAAAAAATCTTTTTCATTCCAGGTTTCCAGCGTTAGCAATAAAGGTTTGTCGCTGTATTTCAGGGCGTTGTCGACCAAGTTGTGAATTACATTGGTGAAGTGCACTTCGTCAGCCATAATTAAGTCATCCTGAGCCTTTAAAATTGTTGTAATCTTCCCTCCTTTGTTAGCTACCTTCAGCGAGAAAATTTCAGATGTATGTGCAATTAACTCATTGACATGCATCTCCTTCATTTTAAAAGTCGATTTTTCTGTTTCAAAGAGCGATAGTTTCAATACTTCTTCAACCATTCTGCTTAGGCGTGCGGTTTCATCCCTGATTACTTTCGATATGTGTTTTAATGTTTCAGGGGTTTTCCCTACACCAGGGTCCTGTAACATTTGCGATGCCAGTGAGATGCTGGAAATTGGCGTTTTCAGCTCATGTGTCATGTTATTAACAAAATCATTCTTAATATTGTTCAACTGTTTTTGTTTAAAAATAACAATTAATGCAACAACAAAAATGACTAAAATTAACACTACTAACACAATAGTGGGATATAACAAGTACATTGAACTGATGATGAAGTTCTTTTTGGTAGGGAAGGTGACTTGTAAATAAATTTCATTTGTGCTTTCCCCTAATGGGAAAAATTTTTGCTTGTAGATGCTACTGGTACTTTCATTGTGGTCGGAATGAAAGTCCTTGTTACACCTGAATATCTCACGCCCTCTTTTATCAACGACACTGTAGTAAAAAGGTAAATCAATTCCGTTGCTAAGCAGGTATTTTTCGAGTATGTTGTTAAGTTCTACAAAATCAACACGTTCACTGATGTCTTTTTTGTTGCTCTCTCTTAGCCATCGGAAAACTGCCTGGTCTAATATGGTCTTCGATCTTGAAAATTCTTTTCTGAATTTATCCTGCAGGTATTTGGAGGTCTCCTCAATTGTTGCTTTCCCGTGCCGCGTTGAAATCCTGATTTCAGGTTTGCTCAGGTTCTGATTGTATGATGAGAGTCCGCGACCCGTGGTGTCAATTTGGTTCAGATTGTCTGAGTCCATCTGCGCCATATTGGGGAGAAAATTCAAATTCTTATTGTAATCCAATACTTCTAATGTCTGAGCTAAGTACTCAAGCGCTTCATTTTCTTCTACCAGTATAACAGTACTCAATAAGCTTCTGTGAACACTTTCATCAAACTGATTTTCAATCATCTCGGCATTTACTTTTACGTATCTTGCCTGGATGATAATCAGTCCGACAAAAGAAAAAACCATGGACAAAATCAATATGATTATCGTGCTGCGCTTCATAATGTTGCAAATATATCACTTATTTAAATGTTAAAATTCTTATTGGGTTTATATTTAACAATATATAAGGAAAGAATGTTTTCTTGTTTAGAAAATATAGTAAATGAATCTTAATTATGGTGAACAGTCGCCGGTCGCCAGTCACCAGTCTTCTGTCTGTCTCTATAGACTAATTTCTCTCAATAATTTTATTACATTTGCATGCATAAATAAATAAGAATGAAAAAATGGACAAGCCTGCTGGCAGCAAACTTTTTAGGGGTATTCAATGATAATTTCCTGAAAAATTCCATTATTTTTGTTGCCATTGGCTGGACTTTACCTTCCTGGCTTTCCCAGTCACAGCTTATTGCATTGGTTTCAGCTTCTTTGGTAGTACCCTATCTGGTTTTATCCCCGCTGGGTGGAAAATTAGCGGTTCATTATTCAAAACTAAAGGTTTTTCGTTTTTTTAAGCTGCTTGAATTTCCCATCATGGCTATTGCTTGCATTGCTTTTTGGTATGAATGGGTGGTGATTGCCGTATTGGCTGTTTTGCTGATGGGGATTCAGAGTTGTTTGTATTCGCCGGCAAAATATGGATTGATCAGAGATATTGGAGGCATTGAGGGGAGTGCTTTAGGCAGCGGTATGTTCGAAACCATGGCATTTCTTGGTATTTTGTTTGGAACTGTGCTCGCATCCTGGTTGAGTGATGCTTATCAGGTATGGGTGTTTTTGGCTGTGTTCATGTTGCTTGCTGCATCAGGGTATTTAACCAGCTTATACATCAAAGCCGATGAACCATCTCCTGATACGGCAGCCTCGCTGAAGGTTAATTTATTTCCCTGGCGATTCCTGCGTGATTCTTATCAGTTGGCAAAATCTTTTAAACAGGTTAATGCCGCTGTTTTCGGTGTTTCTGTTTTTTGGCTAATTGGTGCTTTATTACAGATGAATATCGTTATTCATGCTGGTAAATATTATCAGGTTTCCAATACGGCGACAGGTGTTGTAATGGCATTCGCTGCCATAGGTATTGCTTTGGGTACCTGGTTGGCCGGTATTTTGGCATCGAAAGTAAAGGGCAGAACACTGATGTTATATGGATTAACCGGCATGTTGATAAATTTATTGGTTATTGTATTTTTGCCAATAGATTTTCAAGTATTTTTGGTGCTGATTTTTTTAACGGCCAGTTTTGGTGGGTTGTTTCAGGTGCCGAATCTAACGGTGATACAACAGGCTGATGCCGGAAGTAAACTTGGCCAGTTGCTGGCTTACATGAATCTGGTTATTTTTATTTTTGTACTCTTAGCTTCAGTCCTGTTTTCAATTACCATGTTGTTAACAGATGATAATAGCCGGGTAGTGTTTGGCTTGATAGCAGGTATATGTTTGTTGGCTTTGTTAATAGCGAATAGCGGAGAGCGAAAAACGGAAAGTTGAAGGTTAAATGGCCATGTGCAGACATATATGAGGTTGCCACGTCGTTCACTTCGTGAACTCCTCGCAATGACAGACCGTAGACTGTAGACCGGCGGCATAAATTGACATAAAATTTCAATCAAATATAATGAAGAAATCTTTTAAAAAAATCATTTCAGATCTCAGTGTGCAGATTATCATTGCCATGGTAATTGGTGTTGTTGCAGGAAAGCTAATGGGGGAGTCCGCATCTATGTTTGCACCCCTGGGTAGTTTGTTTATCCAATTGATTCGTATGTTGGTTATTCCGTTGGTTTTCGTGTCTATCGTTGCCGGATCGGCTTCCTTAGGTGCAACCAGATCGGCAGGTAGAATCGGTATTACCACCATTGCTTATATTTTTATCACTACCATGCTGGCAGTCATTCTTGCAATCTTGTTGGGTGAATGGTTTAAACCGGGAGCTGGCTTATCGGTCGACTCCATCAAGTCATTTTTACCTGCTGAAGGATACAATGCGACTCCGCAAAAAATGGAGTTTTGGCCGATGTTGCTGGATATCATACCCGCCAATCCCATTAAATCGCTGGCTGATGGCAATATCTTGCAACTGATTTTCTTCGGGCTGTTTTTTGGCTTTGGTTTGAGTGCATTGCCTCTTCCAAAAAAACAACCTGTTTTGAATGCTTTTAATACGTTTTTGGATGCGCTGATTTGGTGTATTCAGAAAGTGATGCTGGTAGCTCCGTTGGGGGTGTTCGGACTGATGGCCGACGCCACCGGGACCTTTGGTTTTGATATGTTGCTGAAAGTAGGAAATCTGTTTTGGGTGAATCTGATTGCAGCCTTTATCATCCTTTTGTTATTTTATCCTCTCACTCTGAAACTGTTCTCGAAAATAAAATTAACACATTTCTTCAGGTCGATGATTCGTCCGCAGGTTGTGGCCTTTTCTACTTCTTCTTCGATGGCTACTTTACCAGTTACCATGGAAACCTGTGAGGAGAAACTTGGCGTAAGCAAGGAAACAACTTCGTTTGTAGTGCCTCTTGGCGCAACCATCAACATGACGGGAAATGCGATTTATTATACTTTGGTAGCTTTGTTTTTCGCACAACTCTATAATATCGACCTTACACTCGCTCAGTATGTTGCTATCACGATTACGGCCAGTGTTGGCTCTGTCGGTCAGGCCGGTGTGCCGGGACCAACGCTGCTCGTTGTTGCCGTGTTAGTTTCAGCCGGTATCCCGATTGAAGGCTTACCATTATTATATGCACTTGACCGGGTGTTCGACATGTTGCGTACAGTCCTGAACATAACCGGAGATGCAGCTTGTGCAGTGATTGTTGATAAACAGGCAGTCAAATCGGAATAAATTTATATTTTTGTAAACTTTATACAGGTTTGGGCTGTTGAATTTTTAAATATAGATAAATGAAAAGATTTTTTGCACTTGGTTTTTTAGTGATGCTGTTTTTTTCAGTTGGTGTTTTGGCGGCTGTACCTACAGGCTATTACGATGCTGCGGATGCAAAAAACACCAATCAGTTGCGGTTGGCTTTAAAAGAAATTACTACACAGGGATTTAGCGGAGTTTCATACACAGGGCTCTGGACAGCATACGCCGATACGGACATCAATCCTGCTACCGGGAAGATATGGGACATGTATTCTGATTGTACATTTGTGCTTGATTCGGCTCAATGTGGAAATTATTCCAATGAATGTGATTGTTATAACCGCGAACATACAACTCCCGCCAGTTGGTTTAGTGATGCTTACCCTATGTATTCGGATTTGTTTAATGTTTATCCGACTGATGGAAAGGTTAATGGAATTCGCGGCAATCTTCCTTATGGAGAGGTAGGTAGTCCTGATTACACGTCTTATAACGGAAGTAAACGAGGTAGTTCCGATTTTCCGGGTTACTCCGGGACGGTTTTTGAACCGATAGATGAATATAAAGGAGATTTTGCCAGAACAGTTCTGTATATGGCAACACGTTACGCAGATAATATTTCAACATGGGTTTCTTCTAATTCAGCAAGTACTGAAGTGGAGGTCGTATATCATGCAACTAACGGACTGACACCCTATGCCATCGATTTGTTTCTGACCTGGAGTCGCAATGATCCGGTCAGTCAAAAAGAAATCAACCGGAATGAAGCTGTATACTTAAAACAAAACAACCGCAATCCTTTTATCGATTTTCCGGGTTTGGAAGAGTATATCTGGGGAAATAAGACTTCGGAGTTGTTTTATGTGAATCAGGAGCCAGAACCTCCCGTAAATCAACCCGAAATTATATTGACAGGTAAAAATGTAAACACGGGACAGACTATCGATTTTGGCACCGTCAGCAATGCTGTACAAAAATCTTTCAGGATAAAAACCAATTCAATTCAGGGAGATTTATCGGTTGAAGTTACCGGTTCAATGTATACCGTGTCGACGAATACCATTCTACAGGCATCTGCTGAGAATGGTTATAATCTCACAATCACTTTCAATCCAACTGTTTCCGGTGACCATACCGGAAAAGTAACCATATCAGGAGGAGGACTTCCATCTGCATTTGAGTTTAACCTGATTGGCAGGAAATAGATAAATTTGATTAATTTGTTACCCTATTTGAATAAATAGTACCTATTGTTTCCTGATTCAATATGCTATTTTTGCAATTTATATGGTGTGCCTACGGGTTACATCCAAATCAATATGTCATTCAAAATCTATATTCCTAATGAAACACTTTTTTTTACTGCTTACGTTGTTTTTTGCGATAGAGTCTTTCTCCCAGACAGATTTTAAAATCACAACAGGACCGTATTTGCAAAATGTAACTGAAAATGAGGCTACCATCGTGTGGCAAACTACAGGCGATGCCATGTCGTGGGTTGAACTTGCTCCGGATGATTCCACGCATTTTTTCCGGGTGGAAAGACCGCAGTATTTTCAAACCCATATTGGGAAAAAGGTTGTCACCCGAAATCACGCCATCCGCTTAAAAAACCTTCAAGCCGGTACAGCATACCGGTATAGGGTTTATTCACATGAAGTACTGGGTGGAACCGGATCTTCAACGCAGTATGGTAAAATTGCAGCTTCAAAGATATTCAAATCAACTCCTTTGACTTTTAGAACACTGGATGCCGGTAAACAAGCATTTTCTTTTTTGATGGTCAATGATATTCATGAGAATAACGAGTTATTGACTAATTTGTTGAAGAATGTCAAAACCGAAAAGGTTGATTTTGTGGTATATAATGGCGATATGGTGCATGATATGCGCTCGCCCGAAAAAATTCCAACTGGTTTTCTGAACAAATCAGTAGAGTTGTTTGCTTCAGAAGTGCCTTTTTACATGGTGAGGGGAAACCATGAAACACGGGGACTTTATGCAATTAATTTTATGGATTACTTCCCGAGTTCAACCGGTCAGCCTTATTATACGATTCACCATGGAAATACTTTTATGATCGTGCTGGATTCAGGAGAAGACAAACCGGACAGTAATATTGAATATGGCGGACTTGCTGCTTTTGACGAGTTTAGGGCAGAGCAGTTAATATGGCTGAAAGATGTTGTAAAATCAGATGCTTTCAGAACTGCCAAAAACAGAATCGTGTTTGTACACATGCCTCCTATGCCGGATCACTGGCACGGTCCCTGGATGGTGAATCAGCTTTATGTTCCTGTATTGAACGAAGCGGGAATTGATTTGATGTTGTGTGGGCATCAACACCGACATTATTATCATGAAATGAATTACGGTGGTTGCCGTTTCCCGGTACTCGTGAATGCAAATAAAAACAAAGTCAGGGTTGATGTCGATGGAAAAGGTTTAAAGGTTAAGGTGCTGAATGAGCAGGATAAACCTGAATTTGAAGTTAAACTGATAAAATAAATACAAGGTTAATGAAATCTCAACAGGGAAATGCTCCTGAATTTAATAATGAGATTTGCCGGTTTTAGATAATTAAAACTAACAATATGTCTAAGAGAAAACACTTTTTATTGATGATTCTCGCGCTTTCGGCGCTATTTGTACAAGGTGAAGTAAATGACTGGGAAAATCCGGCAGTATTTCAAATCAACAGGTTGCCGGCACGGGCTACTTTTATGACTTACCCTGAACGGGAGGCGGCCATTCAGGATAACTACTACCGTTCTCCTTATTATTTGTCCTTATCGGGCCAGTGGAAATTTAACTGGGTTCCGAAACCAGCCGACCGTCCGCTTGATTTTTATAAAATGAATTATGATTGCAGTCGCTGGAATGAAATTGCTGTTCCGGGAAACTGGGAAATTCTTGGCTATGGTACGCCCATTTATACCAATGTTGTGTATCCATTTCCGGTAAATCCTCCTTTTATACCACATGATGATAATCCGGTCGGTTCTTATATAAAAGAGTTTGAATTGCCGGTATCCTGGGAAGGGCGCCGGACAATCATCCATTTTGAGGCCGGACTGGCAGCCATGTATATTTGGGTAAACGGAGAGAAAGTCGGATATAGCCAAGGCATGAAAAATCCGGCAGAATTTGATATCACTCCATTTGTTCGCAAGGGCAAAAATAAGATTGCTATCGAAGGATATCGCTGGAGTGATGGCTCCTATCTGGAAGATCAGGATTTCTGGCGTCTTTCTGGTTTCGACAGGGGAATCTATTTGTATAGTGTCGATAAAGTCAGAATAGCTGATTTCTTCGCGAGACCTCAACTTGATAAGAGTTACAAGCAAGGTGAACTTACCATTGATGTGAAGTTGGAAAACGTTGATTCAAAAACGAAAAAGACCTATGTGGAAATTGAACTGCTCGATGCTTCCAATCAGGTTGTGGCTTCAAAATCTCATACTATCACTCTGAATGCCAATCAGACGCTTGAACAGTCAATTTCGCAAAAAGTGAAAAATCCGGCTTTATGGAGTGCCGAAACTCCCAATTTGTATACGCTTGTCATCAAAATTTCTGATGAACAGAAGCAAGTAATCGAATATGTTTCACATAAAGTTGGTTTCAGGAATGTGGAAATCAAAGACGGTGTATTGCTGGTGAATGGAAAATATGTGTATTTGAAAGGGGTAAACCTGCACGAACATCATCACCTCAATGGACATGTGGTGGACAGGGAAACGATGATAAAAGACCTGAAGCTGATGAAACAGTACAATGTGAATGCCGTTCGCACCAGCCATTATCCTCAGGCTGCCTTGTGGTACAAGCTGTGTGATGAATATGGAATTTACGTGGTGGATGAGGCTAATATCGAATCGCATGGGATGGGTTATGGAAAAGAAAACATGGCCTTTGACCCGGCATGGGATGCCGCTCATCTCGACAGAACCTACAGCTTAGTCGAAAGGGATAAAAATCATCCGTCGGTTATCATTTGGTCACTGGGTAATGAAGCCAGCAACGGTGATGTTTTTCTCAAGACATATAAATGGATTAAAGAACGCGACAAGACCCGCCCGGTACAGTATGAACAGGCAAAAGAATTTGAAGGAACTGATATTGTTTGCCCCATGTATGCTTCAATCGATAGAATTGCAGAGTATGCACAAAAATCAGGTATATACCGTCCGCTTATTTTATGTGAATATTCCCATGCCATGGGTAACAGCTCCGGTAATATTAAGGAATACTGGGAGACTATCCGTGCCCACCGTGCCCTGCAGGGAGGTTTTATATGGGACTGGGTTGATCAGGGAATCCTGACAAAGGATGAAAACGGGAACCCATATTTTGCTTATGGAGGTGATTTCAATGCGAAACAATATCCTCATCAGGAGAATTTCTGTATGAATGGTGTAATCTGGCCCGACCGCCGTCCAAATCCACAGCTTTTCGAAGTTAAAAAGGTGTATCAGAATATTCATTTTAAAGCGGTTGACCTGAAAAAAGGAATAATCAATATCACCAATGAATTTGCTTTTACTAACCTGAAAGATATTAAATTTACATGGGAAATCATCCGGAATGGAGAGAAAATCAAACAGGGTGATTTCAGTGTTGTGTCGTCACCGCTTAGCAATCAGGATGTTATGCTCAATCTCCCTGATGTTGAAGTTTCGGAAGGAAATGAGTATTACCTGAATGTATATGCTTACTCCATTCAAAGTACCGACCTTGTTCCGGCGGGACATTTGCTGGCATACGAACAACTTGCTTTCGACGGGAATAATTATTTCCCTGTTATGCAGAAAGATAAATCAGGTTCAAAGCCAACTGTAACAAAGAAAAATAATAAAATTGAGGTGAAAGCCGGGGATGTATTAGTCGTTTTCGATGTGGCTAAACATTTCCGACCCAAAGACAACTCTGGCCTGGAGAGCTATCAAAAGAACGGTAAGGTTGTGTTACAGGGAGCTGTGGAGCCTAATTTCTGGCGGGCACCAATTGATAATGACTTTGGTGCGATGGTTCAAAAACGTTTGAGCGTTTGGCGGGCTGCCGGCTATAATCGTGAATTGAAACAGCTTGATGTGAAAGAAGAAAACAATCAGGTGGCTATTGTGTATTCATACCGGTTGACTGATATAGGAGCTGATTATGTGCAAACCTACACAGTTCAGGGTGATGGTTCGGTTATAGTTGATGTTCAGTATAAAACAACTAACAAAGATATTACTGAAATCCCTCGCTTTGGCAATGTGCTTACTTTACCGGTAAACTTAGATAATTACCGCTATTATGGTCGCGGACCGGTTGAGAATTACGTGGATCGTTGTGATGCCGCCAAGTTAGGAATTTACGAAAGCAAGGTGAAAGATCAGTATGTGCCCTATTTACGCCCCCAGGAAAATGGCAACAAGACGGATGTGCGCTGGCTTACACTTACCGATGGTGAAGGATTCGGTCTGAAAGTAGAAGGATTACAGCCGATGGGTGTTACAGCTTTACATAATGCTTCAGAAGATTTTGATCCCGGTTTTACCAAAAAACACATGCATATCAATGATATTTATCCCCGTAAAGAAGTCGTGCTTTCGCTTGATTTGTTTCAGCGGGGTATAGGAGGTACCAATTCATGGGGACAGTTACCATTGGATAAGTACCGGTATCAAAATCAGGATTACCAATTCAGCTATAAAATCTCAATTATTGAATAATATCAATGCAGGAAATCATGAAACACAAATCAATTTTCACGATAATGGCTGCCGGTTTATTAACGCCGGTACTGACAGCTCAGGAGAAACAGCCCAACATCATCTTACTTTTTGCTGATGATTTGGGATGGAATGACATATCTTCACCGATAGCCACACTGGGGCATGGTTCCAAAAACCACCAGACTCCGAATATCGACAAACTGGCTCAGGAAAGTATGGTGTTTTCAAATGCTTACACCCAGCAAAACAGTGCGCCAACCCGTGCGGCATTGTTAACCGGTCAGTATGCCAACAGAACCCATGTGTATAATGTTTGGGGGCTGGATCGCTATGCAAAAGGTAAAGAAGCGGGTATTAAAAAGGAGGAAGCCCGTATTGTTCCTGCTAATCAGGAAAAAGAATCACTGCAACCGGGAACCTTGAATTATGCGCGTTTACTACGCGATGCGGGGTATAATACCTATATTTTCGGGAAAGTGCATGGATTTAAAATCAATGAAGAAGACGACTGCGGATTTACCCATAATTTCGAGTGCAGTAAAAAAGTGAAGGAGGATAAGAAAGAAGCCTCGAATTACTACGCCTTCAAGACGAAAGATGGAAAGTGGATATTCGATAATCCGCTTTATAATCAATTTGCGGCTCCCTATACCGAAAATTATATCCGGAAAAACCTGCTGCCGTTTGCAAATGGTAATAATCCACTCACGCTAAAAGGGACTAAGAAGCATTTTACCGATGCAATTGGGGATGTCGTGATTAATGAAATCGCCAATGCGGATAAAAATAAACCATTCTCCATGTGGGTGGCTTTTCACGCGATTCATTCGGCTATTGTTGGTCGCGATGACTTGTATGCCAAGTACAGCGAGCGTACAATGCTTGATAACAGGCATGAGAATTTTAAATATGCTGCTTTGACGGAACAGTTGGATCAGACGGTAGGCCGGATACTGGCTGCGTTGG
This sequence comes from Paludibacter sp., assembly GCA_034928085.1. Classification (GTDB taxonomy): domain Bacteria; phylum Bacteroidota; class Bacteroidia; order Bacteroidales; family Paludibacteraceae; genus Paludibacter. The sequence goes on along the minus strand of JAYFPG010000031.1, from coordinate 28,806 downwards.
ATGATCCGAATGGAGATGGAGATCAATCAGATTCCATGCGGGATAATACAGTGGTGATATTCATGTCTGACAATGGAGGTGTTCATGGTGGAAATCATTCAAATGCACCTTTGAAATGGGCAAAAGGTACGCTATATGAAGGAGGCATCCGTGTGCCGATGATGGTGCGGTATCCAAAGGTCATCAAAAATGGTGCTGTTTCGGATGAACCTGTGCATGTAATTGATTTTCTCCCTACATTTCTCGATTTTGCAGGAGTAAAATATACCAATAAAGAGCATAAACTCGATGGGGAATCTATCGTTCCTTTACTTAGTGGGAAAACAAAACAGTTGAAACGTGATGAAATATTCTGGCATTTCCCCGGGTATATGGATGAGAGAGGAATCCCGGCTTCGGTCATCAATAAAAGGGTGGATGGGAAACGCTATAAATATCGTTACTGTTATGAATATGATACGCATGAGTTGTATAATCTGACGGATGATTTGGGCGAAACAGTGAACCTGTTGGAAGGAAATGTAACGAAATCGAACCTGAAGATTGGAAATGAATTGCTGAAAGACCTCCGGAAATGGATTGATTCTACTCAACCGCTTCCGATGTATTATGTTGATAACGGCAAGCAGGTTTCGTTACCTGAAAAAATTAAATTATAAAATACAGTCATAATAAAATTCCACACTGATGATGCTGTCAGGGTGGAATTTTTTAATTAATAAATACCATGAACATGATGAATCACAAACTTGCCTTACCGCTATTGTCGTTATTGACGGTACCTGCTGCCGCTAAAACAACAACTCCTCCCAATGTTGTGCTGATATTGATTGATGATATGGGATGGACTGATTTAGGAATATACGGAAGTAAGTATTATCAGACCCCTCAGATTGATGCATTTGCAAAGGATGCGGTACGCTTCACCAACGGATACGCTGCCTGTACGGTTTCTTCTCCGACCAGGGCAAGTATTCTGACAGGCAAATATCCGGCTAAATTGCACTTGACCGACTGGATTGAAGGCTGGAAATTTCCACAGTCAAAGTTAAAGGTGCCGGAATGGACCATGTACCTGCCTCACGAGGAGACAACCATCGCTGAAATATTTAAATCGGCAGGTTATACAACTGCACATATCGGTAAGTTCCATCAGGGTGAAGATGAAAAATACTGGCCGGAGCATCATGGGTTCGATATCAATATAGGAGGATGGGCCAAAGGTGCACCCAACCTGAACCGTGCAAAAAACTCCAAAGGTCCCGACGGGTATTTTTCACCTTATGGTAATCCGAGGTTAAAGGACGGTCCGAAAGGAGAATACCTGACAGAACGCCTGGGCGATGAAGCCTGCAGGTTTATTGAAAAGCAAACAAAACCGTTCTTCCTGAATTTGTGGTTTTATAATGTCCATATGCCATTGATGGCTAAGCAGGATAAAATAGACAAATACGAAGCGTTGATAGATTCCACAAATCCGCAGCGAAACCCGATTTATGCTGCTATGGTGGAACATGTTGATGATGCAGTGGGCAAAGTTATTCAAAAACTAAAAGAAGCAGGAATATACGATAATACGATTATTGTTTTTACTTCAGATAATGGCGGATTGATCGGAAAGGGAGAACGCAAGATAACCAATAACGCTCCCCTGAGAAAAGGGAAAGGCCACATGTATGAGGGAGGTGTAAGGGTTCCTTTCATGATCAAGAACCTCAATCAGCAGGCAGGAGGAACAGTAAGCGACACTCCTGTTATGTCAATAGATTTATTGCCAACACTGGCTGATATTTCCGGAGTAAAAATTGACCGGTCAGTTGCAAAAGAAATCGACGGAATCAGTCTGAAGAAATTGCTGACGACCGGCAGGAATAAGCTCAAAAGAAAATCGCTGTTCTGGCATTATCCCCATTATCATTCCGAAGGTGCGACACCTTACAGTGCTGTGCGCAATGGTGACTGGAAACTGATTCATATCATGGAGACCGATAGCTATGAATTGTATAATTTAAAAGATGATATCGGGGAACAACGAAATTTGATTGATGAAAATCCGAAAGTTAAAGTCCGGTTACAGAAAGAGCTGGAAAACTGGAAGTTGCGAATGAATGCTCAAATGCCAACGGTACGATAAAAGCATTTATTGTAGGATTTAATGTAATCTTGCATAAAATTCACACCTTGTTTGCATAATTTTTATACCCCCATGTAGATGCTAAATAAATACTTTTGTGATGATAAGTAACATTTATTAAATCTATCATCATGAATTTAAATATGCGTTCGGGGAGTGTGCTCATTTCTTCCAGTGTATTGATGTTGCCACTTTTGCAAACTACATCGGCAATCAATAATAGTTTATCAGCAGATCTTCCCAATGTCATCTATATATTAGTAGATGATCTGGGAATAGGTGACCTGGGTTGTTATGGACAGAAACTCATCAAGACACCTGCAATCGATAATTTAGCTGCCAACGGGATGCGTTTTACGCAACATTACGCCGGGTCCACGGTCAGTGCTCCTTCGCGTTGTGCTTTACTGACCGGAAAACATACGGGCAATACGTATGTGCGGGGAAACAGGGGGTATACGCATACCGATGGCATAGATTACGATACCCCGCTTGCAGCCGAGGAAGTAACTGCTGCCGAGATTTTCAAGCAAAAAGCATATCAAACTGCTTGTGTCGGTAAATGGGGACTTGGAGGACCGGCATCTGTCGGACATCCCAACAACCAGGGCTTCGATTATTTCTTTGGTTATCTCGGGCAGGGGAACGCCCATAAATTTTATCCGAAACAATTATTCGAGAATAATCAGGTTGTCCCCCTGGATGGCAAGGTTTATTCCCATGATTTGATTATGGAAAAAGCCCTGAATTATGTTGAGAAAAGTGCAGGGAAACCATTTTTTTTATACCTGACACCAACCATTCCGCATGCTGAACTGGTTGTCCCCAATGGTGAATTGATGGGTTATGAAGGTCAGTTTCTTGAAAAACCATTTATTCGTAAAGCTGGCTCCTATGGGTCGCAGGCGCAGCCCAAAGCAACTTATGCAGCCATGGTCAGCCGGCTCGATCGGGATATACAACGCTTGGTGGATTTGCTGAAAAAAAAGGGTGTGCTGGATAACACCCTGATTATCTTTACTTCTGATAACGGTCCGCATAAAGAGGGTGGAAACGACCCTGACTTCTTCGACAGCAACGGTCCGTTCAGGGGATATAAGCGTGACTTATATGAAGGCGGGATACGTACACCATTTATTGTTCACTGGCCGGCAGTTGTTCCAAAAGCCAGCGTGTCGTATCATATTTCCGCATTCTGGGATTTTTTGCCGACGGTGGCTGAGTTGATTGGTGTTGATACCCCGAAAGGTACAGATGGGATTTCATATCTACCGACACTCACTGGCAAAGGAAAACAAGAAGAGCACAACTCGCTTTATTTCGAATTTCACGAACAGGGAGGGCGGCAATGTATTATGAAGGACGGATGGAAACTCATTCGCCTGAATGCAAATAATCCGGAAAAATCAACACTTGAATTATATAATTATTTTCAGGATCCGGGAGAAATGGCCAATGTGGCCCTGCAATACCCCACGAAAGTAAAAGAACTGCAGAAACTGATGGATAGTCAACGGACTACCAATCCATACTGGAATTTTAAAAAATAGAATATATCAACCAAAAAATCTATGCAAAGAATGAAAAACAAACTAAAACTGACTTGTTTGGTTCTGTTCCTGATTTGTTCGTTTCAGCTTAAAGCGCAACAACGGGAGTGGTCGGGACAAGTATGGGATGAAAAACTCAATGAACCGCTCATTGGAGTGAGTGTCACGGTGCAGGGAAGTTCGGCAGGAACCATTACCGATTTTGATGGTAAGTTCCGGATTCGGGCAGAAGTGAACCAGACGCTGAATTTTTCGTATGTCGGTTATATTCCGCAAAGTATCCAACTCCGAAGCAGTACCGATTTATCGAAGGTGCTGATGCGGGAAGACTCAAAAGTACTCGATGAAGTAATTGTGGTAGGGTATGGTGTTCAGAAAAAAGTATCTTCAGTGGGTTCCATATCTGCTGCTAAAGGCGAAGAATTGTTGAAGACAGGAAATGTGACTTCAGTATCAGAAGCATTGCAGGGAATGATGCCCGGTGTGGTATCTATCATGAACGATGCAAAACCCGGTGCTGATGAAGCTGACATCATCATCCGTGCGAAAGGAAGCTGGCGTTCTTCTCAACCGCTCGTGCTTGTGGATGGTATTGAAAGAGATATGAACGACATCGATGCCAATGAAATAGAATCCTTGTCGGTGTTGAAAGATGCTTCTGCAACAGCAGTTTATGGTGTGAAAGGTGCGAATGGTGTAATCTTGGTTACCACGAAAAGAGGCGTGAATCAGAAACCTAAGATTTCTTTCAGTGCTAACTTTGGTTTCAAGGAACCATTGACCCGACCTGAATATGCCGATTATGTTACTTCCATGAATATGTGGAATGAAGCTGCAACGAACGATTTACAATATTCCAAGTTAATCCCGGAGTCTAAGATTAATGCCTGGCAGAACGCTTTCGCCTCTGGTAATGTTGGACCGTACAATCCATATTTCCCCAATATCGATTGGTGGGATGAGATGGTGAATGATATGGGATATCAGCAACAGTATAATATCAATATCAGCGGTGGTACCGATTTCATGCGTTACTTCTCATCAATTGGTTACCTCAATGATGGAGATATTTTCAAAACACAGAAAAATGAATTGTTCGATCCCACTTTCAAATATCAACGGTATAACTGGCGAAGCAATTTTGACTTTCATCTGACAAAATCAACGGTGCTTTCTTTAAATCTCTCAGGTAGGCAGGGATACCGCAGTCAGACCGGATACCGGATCAATGATAATAACGAAAGTGACACCTCTTTTGGTCAGCCGCAGTTTTTCAGAATGCTTTATACAGCACCGCGAAACATGTTCCCGATAACCTGGGAAGATGGCAGCTATGGATTAACTCCAAGCGCAGAATCATCTCAGAATTTGCGTATTCTTTTTGACAAGGGACAACGTTTGTATAAATACTATCAGAATTTTATTGATGCCACCTTGAATCAGGATCTGGGTTTTATAACCAAAGGATTAAAATTCAATGGAAAATTCGGTTATAACGTGGCCACCAGATCAAGGGATGATTTCATGCGTTATGATAATGGAGGACCCTTTGGAGAGAAGAATTTCATAGGATATTCACGGGAATATGATTATTCGCAACCCCTGCCTGATGGAGGATACGTAATGGTGAAGCAGGAACGATGGGTTGATTCTGAATTTCAGGGAGAAAAACCAAAAGCAAATTATGATTTAATTCTTGATGGCGGGTTTGATAAACGTTTGTATTATGAGCTGGCGTTCAATTATGATCGAAGCTTTGGCAATCACAATGTGACAGCTTTGGCTTTGTTGAGTCGGAATGAGATTGAAGGTCTGGCTGGTAGTAGTGATACAAAGTTGAAGTTTAAAGAAAATGATGAAGCCTGGGTCACCCGTGTTACCTATAACTGGAAAGAAAGGTATTTAATGGAATTCAACGGGGCGTACACTGGTTCACAAAAGTTTGCCCGTGGATTAAGATACCAGTTTTTTCCATCATATTCCTTGGGATGGAGAATTTCGGAAGAACCATTTATTAAAGAAATTGCCGGAGAATCACTTGATAATTTAAAAATAAGATATTCTTCCGGTATTGTTGGTTACGATAAATCTGCAGATGCATATACCTATATTCAGTTATATAAAAATGCTGGTGGTAATGTCAGTTTTGGTGAAACGGAAAAAACGAATTACGGTCCGCTATATTCAGAAGATAAAGCTGCGAATCCAAATGCAACCTGGGAAACAGCCTACAAGCAGAATCTGGGATTTGATTTGATGCTTTTCAATAAGTTGACTGCTACGGTGGACATGTACAGTGAGAGACGTGAAGGGATCCTGATGACCGTGGCTACACCAGCCTGGTTTGGTATTAAAGAACCCGACGGAAACGTTGGTGAAACCAAAAGCAGGGGAATAGAAATGGAAGTAGGTTGGAACGAAAATATTAATAAAGACTGGAGCTATTGGGTGAAAGTAAATTTTGCCATCAATGAAAACATGGTAATTTACAGAAATGATGCCGCTGATTTTCCTGATTACCGTAAATATGCCGGTAAACCTATCGGGGTTATCAATAAATTACAGGTTACAGATTATTATCAGTCGTTGGATGATATTTTTAACTATGCAACAGCAAATAATTCTTCAACACAAAGTAAATTGGTACCGGGTGATTTTATGTATCTGGATTATGATGCCGATGGTAAAATTGATAATGTGTTGGATAAGATACCGGTTTTATATAATAATTATCCCCAAAACACTTATGGCACTACGTTTGGCTTCCGGTATAAATCATTTCAGGTAAACGCGATGATATATGGCGTGGTGAATGTGTATAAAGATGTTGATGCGTTGATGTTGTGGGATCTTAGTGAGGGTAACGATTATAATTATTTTGCCAATCCGGATGTGACCGGCAGGTGGACTGCTGATAATGCAGTTAACGCTGTTAAGCCTTCACTGCACAGTGATTTTGGTGGTTATAGCATGACTAGTGGAACTACTTATAGCTTTCAGAATGCATCTTATTTGCGCCTGAAAAATCTGGAACTGGCATACGACCTTGATAAGAAGCTGATTAACAGGGTCGGAATGAAAAATGTGCAAATTTATGCGAATGCCAATAACTTGTTTACCATAACGAGTTTTAACCGGCAGCTGGACCCCGAAGGAAACTCTTCGGCTTTATATCCTTTGGTGAGACGATATAATATTGGAACAAGAATCACATTCTAACTCATTTAAAAGTATAATACATATGAAACAATATAAATATATTATCATCTTACTGCTAAGTCTGATTTCATTCTCGTCCTGTGAAGAATACCTTGATAAATCACCGGATTTGGGATTGTCGGAAGAAGAAGTCTTCAGCAACTTTTTTACAGTAAGGGGTTATCTGGATCAATGTTATAATTGTGTACTCGACTACACATTTTGGAGGGCAAATGGACTGGAACGTGCTCATATGGGGCAAATGTCGGATGAAGGTGCAAATCCTTATTCAAATAACATGGCGAAATTCACGAATAAAGGACAGTGGCTGGCAAACAAACAGGCTCCCGATGTGGGTTGGGGCGAAGAATATGTTGCATCACCCAGAGGAAATGTCATCCCCAATGCTTTTTATGCATTGCGGGTGGCTAACAAGGTTGTTCAGAAAGCCCCTCTGATGTCGAATCTGACTGAAGCCCAAAGAACTCAATTACTTGGTCAGGCGCATTTCTTTCGAGCCTGGTTTTATTTTGAAATTATCCGCAGGGTCGGAGGTATGCCTTTACTCGACAAGGCTTTCTCCAGTGATGACGATTTTGACGTGGAACGCCTGACTTACCATCAGTCGACCGACTGGATTATCGACCAACTAGATATCGCTATTTCGCTGTTGCCGGATGCCTGGCCAAGTCAGGAAGTCGGTCGTCCGAATAAATCAGCTGCTTACGCGCTCAAATCAATGGCCGAATTGTATGCCGCCAGTCCACTGATGTGTAACCCTATTGATAAAATTGAAAACAACGGTTACGATGTGGAAAGAGCTAAAAAAGCTGCGCAATATGCTAAAGAGTGTCTCGAATATATTGATAATACGGTGCCTAAGCATAAAATGATGTCCGGGAATCAGTATAAACATATTTTTTACCATTTTCCTAATTATTACAGTGACGAATCCTTGTGGTACCTGAATTCTGTTGGACAGAACAGAAATGGTCAACCGGATTTGCCTATTCACTGGCAGAATATACACTGGTCAAAACGGGCCGGTAATTACGGGCAGGCCAATGTAAGTGTTTCCCAGAATTTAGTGAATAAATTCGAGACCATCAATGGTTACAAAGCCGAACTGACTGCTACAGGATGGGTGAGTGATGATCCTGCTTTTGATCCGGCTAATCCTTATGCAAACAGGGACCCGAGATTTGATGCATTTATCCTGTATCCGGGCGAACAATATGGAACTTTCTCTGATAACTCTCCGAATTATGTGTGCACGTGGGAAGGAGGGAGAGATGTTTCAGTAGCTCCAAGCGAAATGGTGCGTACCCGTTATATGGTAAAAAAATGGCAATGGCCTGAGAGTGTTAAACTTGACAGGAGTAATGATAATGGATATGGGTTGTATTACTACAACACCATTCACATCAGAACCACACAGGTATGGTTGGACTACGCGGAAGCCATGAATGAAGCTTATGGTCCGGCAGTCAAGCCTGCTGGTTATACCTATTCGGCTGTCGACGCCGTGAATATGGTTCGAAACAGGGTGGGAATGCCTGACGTGCGAGCTGAAATTGCAGGAGATAAACTGAAGTTAAGAGAGTTGTTGCGAAATGAAAGAGCCGTGGAATTGTTGTTTGAAAACCATCGCTGGTTCGATTTGCGCAGGTGGATGATTGCCGAAGAAGTGTTGAATGTGCCGAATCCCATCAAGGGTGTAAAAGTGACGGCCAGCAATGCAACCGCCTTAAAACCTAATCCGGGTAATGTGTTCACCTATGAACTCTTGGATGTAACGGAAGAAGTGCGTGTGTTTGAACGCAGGCATTACTGGTACCCTGTGGGCGAAGATGAAGCAAACCGCATGGTGAATTTTAAACAGAATCCGGGTTGGTAATTAGTTATGATCTTAAATAAGGATACAAATGAGAAATAAAAGTAGAATAAAAGAAATCACACTGTTTTTTATCATCTTGCTCACAATGGGTCTGAATACATTGGATGCTCAAAATAAGAAACAGAAAGAAGCCAGAAAGGTTGCTGCTGTTGAAGTCAGCGCCGTGGTAACTGATGAGAAAGGAAATGTCATTCCCAATGCCGCCGTTGTTGTTGGTGAAGGAGCCATGACATACTATACAGATCAGAACGGGAAATTTATAGTCAAAGTAAAATCCGGCTCTACGCTTATCATAGAAGCGCTGGGTTTCGAATCCCGGGTGATTGATACTTCTAAAGGAGTTTCAAAGGATATGAAGGTGGTGGTTAACCGCAAGCCTCTTTTTGCCGGAGAAAAAGATATGTTGGAATTACCGGGTTGGATAAAGAATGCCAAGCGTTATCAGGTTGGTGCTGTTAGCTCAACGAGTGGTGCTGCCATCGAGACTTATCCGGATATGATAACCAACAACGCTTTACAGGGTAAAATACTTGGATTGATTTCCATTATGAATGCCGGAGGTTTAGCCAATAATGCAGCAACCTTATATATCAGAGGTTTACAACGTGAAGGGGGAAATGGGATAGTAACATTAGTTGATGGTGTGGAAAGGGATATTAATACCCTGATTCCGGAAGAAATTGAAACAATAGAGGTGTTGAAAGATGCTACATCAAAAATTCTTTACGGTCCCAGGGCTGCTAACGGTGTGCTGATGATAAAGACTAAAAGAGGTGAAAAGCACAAAAGGGTAATCCGTGTAAACGCGGAATATGGTGCGGGACTCCCTGCCATAATGCCTGAGTTCGTAAATTCTTATGATTATGCACGTTTGTACAACGAGGCCCGGGTAAATGATGGATTATTGCCGGTTTATACGGATGCTGATTTGCAAGGTTATCAGAACAGTACGGGGGCAAATGATTTCAGATATCCCGATATCGATTATTATGACTATTTCCTGAAGAAAAACACGGAATACCGTAAGTTCGATTTTGAGTTTTCAGGAGGGAATGACAATGCTCAGTACTTGTTTATTGGTTCTTATAATGGAAATAGTGGTCTTCAGAAAATTGGCGAAACGCCTCAGCGTGACAGAATGACAGCCCGTGGAAATCTGGATGTGAAAGTGAATGATTACATCGCGGCTTATCTCAATATCGCCGGAGTATTCGATATTACAAACCGGAGCTCACTGGATCATAGCCAGACGTTTTCAGCATTGAGTAGCCATCGCCCCAACGAATATCCGATTTATATTCCGGAAACGGTTCTGCAACCCGACTCAGCCGGTTATCCGGCCTTTGGAACCGGTCTTTACATGTCGGAAAACCTGCATGCCGATTTACAGTATGGTGGTTTCAGGAAAGACCAGAATATTAACGGTCAGCTGAATTTCGGGTTGGATTTTGATTTGAATGAGTTGGTAAAGGGTCTGACAGCAAAAGCCCAGATTTCTTTTGATAATTATTTTTATGGGGCACAAACCTTAACAACACAGGCTCCAACTTATGCCCAGCGCTGGATTAAAGCTCCTGACGGGAGTGATTCACTGGTGTTGATTATGAAAAGAATGGGAAATAAAACAGATGATATGATTCTCACCAATACAAGGTCATATCGGACTACCAGTTATCTTGGCACATTAAATTATCAGCGGAAGTTTGGCAATAACAATTTACAGGCTGATTTTCTGAGTAATTATTATCTGGCAGAATCGGCAGGTGAAACTCAGGATCTCAAATTTGTAAACAATGTGTTGCGTCTGCATTTGGTTAATCAGGATAAATATATTGTAGAAGCCAGTGCCGGTTATATGGGAACTAACAAGCTCATAAATGAGAATCAATATGCAGCTTCTTTTGCCGGTGGACTTGGCTGGATTCTTTCAGAAGAATCTTTTATTAAGGATAAGCTCAAAGGTATAGATTTTTTGAAGTTAAAAGCCAGTGTAGGTTTACTGCCTTATGATGGTCAGACATCTTATAATTTGTACAGAGACCGTTGGAATGATAACGGTACTGTACGCTTAAATAACAACCTGACTTTTCAACGTACGAATTTTGCACAGGTTGGTAATCCGGATTTAAATTGGGAAAAATCAAGCGAGTTCAATATTGGCGTTGAAGCATTGATGTTAAATAAAAAGCTATGGATTGAAGCCAATTATTTCAACGAACTGCGTTACGATATCGTACAAAGACTTGACCAAATCAATGCCATGATGTATGGAACATTATTGCCCTTCGAAAATTGGGGCAAAGTCCGTAATCAGGGAGTTGAAGTAGAACTGAAGTATTCGGACCGGGTGGATCAATTATTCTATCAGGTGGGTGCAAACCTGATTTACTCCAAAAACAAAGTGCTACAGACAGATTATACGGATTATCCGGAAGATTACCTAGAAATAATAGGACAAGCTTCGGATGTGATGTATGGTTATGTAGCCAGGGGGTTGTTCGGTAAGGATGTAGATATAAATTCTCCTCACGCGTTTCAGGCCTTTGGTCCTTATCAGGTGGGTGACATTGCGTATGAAGATTTGAATAATGATAACCTGATTGATGACCTGGACAGAAAGGTATTAGCGAACAGTTTCCCCCGTGTACATATAGGTCTTGATATCAATCTGAATTACAAAGGTTTCGGGTTGTATGTGTTGGGTACGTCGCAGTTAGGTTTCAGTAACTGGATGAATACGGGTTACTATTGGAACAGGGCAGAAGATAAATATTCGGCCATTACGCTGGACAGGTATCATCCGACTAATAATCCGAATGGAACCTATCCGCGCCTGACCACCACCGATGGAGCTAATAATTTCAGAAACTCAACTTTCTGGATTGAAAGTGGAGATTTCTTCCGAATTAAGAATGCAGAGTTGAGTTATACGATTAACAATGAACAAACTGATGTGGTTAGAAAAGTGAAATTCTTTGCCAGGGGCAGTAATTTGTTACTACTTACAAAGAATCGAATATTTGACCCCGAGGCAAAAAATGCAGGGCTAACTAATTATCCTGTACTGATGAATATCACGGGAGGTGTTTCACTGAGCTTCTGATAAATTGAGTAAAATTGTTAAATAAATCAGAAATATGATTCAACCATTAAAGAATACAGATATGAAAAAAATAATCAATATAATGTTCGCTGTTCTGTTGCTATCAGTTTGGTCGTGCGAAGATGCACTGGAAACAAAACTGGATAACAGTTATGGCGATGAAATTACCTGGAAACTACCCAATTATGCTATGGGAGTGCTGATGAATGCGTATGCGAATATTCCTCAGACGCCGAATAGTTTTGATAATGATTTGCTGGATGTTGCAACTGACAACGCTTATTGTAACAAACAAAACTCAGTACTCTCCAAATACGTGATGGGACGTGTTTCTCCTACTATCAACCCCCTTGATAACTGGGGAACTGCGTATACACAATTCCGGAACATCCACCTTTTCCTTGAGAATGGATTGGGTGATAACATTGTTTACAGTTTGTCGGACTCAATCAAAGACAAGAAAATCCGTGATCGTTCGAGAGGTGAAGCGTATTTCCTGCGAGCCTGGTGGGGGATGGAGTTGTTGCAGGTTTTCGGTGGACTTACCGACGACGGTCAGGCAATGGGCTATCCGATTATCAACAAACACCTGACCAAAGAAGATCAGGATGACATGGATTTGATGGGCAGAAACAGTTATGAGGAATGCGTACAGCAAATCATCGCGGATTGCGATTCCGCTTTCAAATACCTGCCGTTGAATTATGTTAGCTCTGATGAAGAAACCGGTGTGAAACAGGATGGACGTGCCAACGGCAAGGCTGCATTAGCTTTACAGTCAAGGGTTGCTCTTTTTGGGGCTTCACCGGCCTATCAACCAACAGGATCGTATGCCATCAGTACTGATTCAATAAACAAAAAATGGCAACGGGTAGTCACCTTGTCGGAAAGAGCCCTGACAGTAGGTTTATTGGGTAATTATGCCGCCCTTACGGAAAGTATGTATGTCGGTTCAACGGTAAACGGAAGCACAAATGCCGAATTTTTATTCCGCAAATGGTTTAATAACAATGGACTTGAAAAACAAAACTTTCCACCCATGTTTTATGGACAGGGTCGCACCAATCCATCTCAAAATTTAGTTGATGCATATCCTGCAAAGAATGGTTTCCCGATATCTGATCCGCGTTCCGGATATAATCCCCAAAATCCTTATGTCAACAGGGATAATCGCTTTGATTTAACGGTGTATTATAACGGAAAAATTTTCAACACAGATCGTGCGTTGGAGATATATACCGATACGAATGGCGTGAAAATGAGAGATGCTGCAGGTTATGATTATCAGAATACAGTAACAGGATATTATCTGAAGAAATTTCTTTCCGATAAAAAAGATATGTTATATAATCCGGCAACCTTAGGTGCAGTGAACGACTTCCATCAATTTCCACTATTGCGCAGGGCCGAAGTTTATTATAACTTAGCGGAGGCTTTGAATGAGTTGGCTGGTCCAAACGGAACAGTAACCGGGTCAACCCGTACTGCCTATAATATTATCAAGGATATCCGAACCAAAAACGGGATCACAGCTACAACTTATTTAGATGAAATGGCTGCAGATAAAGATATGTTCAGATCAATGATTTATAACGAAAGAAGAATTGAATTCGCTTTCGAGAACCGACGATTCTTTGATATGAGGCGATGTTTGTTACCGCTGAATGAGCCCATCCGTGGTGTTGAAATAACTCAAACTGCTACGGGATTGGTGTTTAACGGGACTGATCCTGCCGGCACTCCTGTAGTGGTTGAAGTAAGAAAACTGGATGATCCGAAACATTATTATCTGCCACTTCCTTACGATAAAGTGGTGACAAATTCAAATCTAAAACAAAACAAAGGTTGGTAATTGCAACTTTAAAAATTATACATTATGTTGAAAATAAAGCCTGTAAAATCATTGTTAATGGCCCTGCTGCTGTTGTCGTTTGTAGCTTGTGAGCCATACGAAGACTATATAAAAGATTTTGATTATTCAGCCGTATATTTTGGGACTCAAAAACCATTGCGTACCTTAGTTACCAGACAGGATGAAAATCAGCTCGAATTTAAGCTGGGTGTGGTACTTGCCGGTTTACGTGAAAATAAAAACGGACACTGGGCAACATTTGAGATTGATACTGTTTTAATCGATTCTATTCCCGGTGCCTCAGGATTCACTTTGCTGCCGGCTGATTGGTATAATTTCAGTATCTCAGAAAATAAGATTGAGATTCCAAAGGGAAAATTTTTGGGTGACTTCACCATCAGCATTGATAAAGCAAAGTTTACGGCTGATCCACTGTCACTTACAAAAAATTATGCACTTCCGGTGAGATTGATCGAAACATCTGCTGATTCCGTGTTGCGGGGCAATGATGTGGTTGCCCGGCGGGATTATACCATCCTGGTTGTAAAATACATCAATGAATTCTCGGGGACCTATTATGTCAGGGGTGAGCAGGTTGAACTTGATATCAATGGTAATCCTGTGGAAACCACAAGGAATGAGTACTATCACGTTGATTGGATTAAAAACAAAACACGTGTATTGACTACGGCTGCATTAGATGATTGTGAAATGACCGGAATAGGTATTCAGACTTCAGATAAGGTAAAAGTGACTTTTGGCGCTGATCACGCCGTTACGCTTTCAACTGTTACAATTCCTGTTACTGATCTGGGATGTTCATACGCAGATGGAGTTTATCATTTTCAATATGAATATACCAAAGGAGGTAAAACTTATCGGGTAGATGAATATATGAAACAACGCAATGACCCTGAGAATGATTTACGTTTTGAAGAATGGTAATTATGAATAAAAAACAATTGACTTTGATGCTGTCAAACGTGGTGTTGGCAGCATTTGCACAGGATCGTCCCAATATTCTCGTGTTGAGTATTGAAGATACCAGCTGGTTTGAATTTCCTGCTTATGGTAATCAGTGTGTGCAAACTCCGAATCTGGATGAAATGGCAAGCGATGGCGTTGTTTTTCAATATGCCTATTCGAACGGTCCGCAGAGTTCACCTGCACGTTCTGGACTGATAACCGGTGCGTATGCATCTACCTATGCCATGGAACAACATCGTTCCAGTCCGGCAACACCGGCAGGGATTTTCTACCCGCAATTATTGCGGGATGCGGGTTATTATTGTACCAACAATGCTAAAACTGATTACAATACAACGACCGATAATAAAATCTGTTGGGATGAGTGTAATAATAAAGCAAGTTACAACAGTGCTGCACGCCCTGCAAATAAACCCTTCTTCGCGGTTTATAATTCGGGTATAACACACATGGGGCGAATCAGGTCGTATCATACCGACGGAAGACGTGATTTCACGAAAGAAGGAGTGTTTGTCGACAATGCCCCGCTTCCGGCACACTTGCCCGATATCCCGGAAGTGCGTTCCGATTACGCTTTCCATCTTGAGGGCGTGAAAGATGTGGATGCCTGGGTCGGTTTGTTTATCAACGATCTCAAAAAGAGAGGGCTGTATGAAAATACAATTATATTCTTCTTTAGTGACCATGGAGGCTGTTCACCACGCGGAAAAGGTTATTTGTACGAAACAGGATTGCGTGTGCCCATGATTGTTTATGTGCCTGAAAAATACAAAGAACAATATGGTATTGATAGTGAAACTATGAACAAACCCGTTTGTTTTGTAGATTTAGCCCCCACATTTTTGCAAATAGCGGGTGTTCAGGCTCCTGAACGTTATCAGGGAGAAAGTTTCTTTAAACCATTAGATGGCAGAACCAAATATCAGTATGGTGTCTGTGGTAATCAGGCAACTCATTTTCAGCCATTGCGTTCGGTTTCGGATGGTCGCTGGAAATATATTCGCAGGTTTATTCCTTACAAACAACATGCTTTACGAAACTATTATCAGTGGGGTTTGCCGGCAAATATCGCCTGGGATTCAATCTATCAGAAGAACCAGACGAATAATATTACGGCTTTACCGTTTCAAAACAAATATGCAGAAGAGCTATTTGACCTCTCGGTAGATCCTTTTGAAACGAATAATCTGGCGTATCATCCTGATTTTATAACGGAAAAAGAAAGTATGCGTCAGAAAATTGACGAGTTTGTTACCGGTACCGTAGATTTAGGTTATCTGTTACCCATGCAGCGCGAAAAGAAAAACAATTATAACTTATGTCGTGCTGAGGGGTATCCTCTGACTCAGTTGCATCGCCTGGCAAATTTAACCTGTCGTGTGGAAACCTCCGATTTACCGGAACTAACTACAGCATTGACCAGTACGTATCAGGAAATCCGTTTTTGGGCAGTTGTCAATATTGCTCAATTGGCTGTGACCGGCAAAATTAATGTAGCGCCGACAGGATTAATTGGTTTACTAAACGATGCTTCTCAGGAAGTTGCTGCTGAAGCGGCTTATGCGCTGTGTTATCTGGGAGAACAGGAAACAGCGATGTCCTATTATATGAATCTGGTAAGAAGCAGGCAAAATTATCATGATGCAGTATCCATGCTTGAAGTGCTGGCATTGGATGAAAGAGCAAATGAGTTTTTTACGCCTGCAATTATTTCAGAACTCAAAACCTATACACCTGTAAAGAATTATGGAAGTCAGAAAGACCTTGGTATCATGATCAGGGGCGTTCTTGCAAATTTGAAAGAGTATCCGGCAAACCAGATATTTGATCAACCGGTTTACGATGAGGGATTATCGGTCAATAAGACCCGCAGGCCATTGAATCCGGCGCCAGGAGGTTCTTCAACTTCCGAACATTTTTTTTTAGAGAACTTTAAGCCGATTGATGGGCAGAGTAAAGTGCTTCTTACAGAGATGGTTGGTAAAACTGATAATGCAGGTTGGCTTTGTTCACCAACCGGTGTGTTTGCGCAAAATTCCAGTACACTGGCAGGTGGTATACGTTTATCATCAACAACAAATACGCTCGCCTGGATAGAAACACCGGAACTGGATTTGTCGAAACCGATAATCCTGGAGTTTGAATCAAAAAAATGGACGAAGGAGGGTGAAGGTACGCTTTATGGTGTTGTTGGGGGAGATACAATTATTTATGTAATGAACCCGAATAATACGATATCTCCCAGAAAAAGTAATCCATTTATTGCCGGAGATAAATCGCGCGTACGTTTTATCGGGACGAAGATTGCTTCCAATGATATTTGCATTGATAGCATTCGGGTATCTTATACCGATGAACCTACGCTCAGTATACCGTACAGTAAGGTTGTCGACATGGGAGATGTAAAACCCGGGCACCAGCTTAACTATAGTTTGCCGGTGAGCGTGCAGAATGGTTATGGCACGGTTAGTTTTCAAGAGCCCGATAATGAGTTGTTTTCGATTTCCGGCGAATCAGTCATTGTGTTTAGTGATGAAATAAATAACAGCCAGATAAACTTTGTGTTTAATGCGCCGGAACAGCCGGGAACGTATACCGCGCGTGTGTCGGTTGATGGAGGTGAGGACTATGGTGTCAGAACAATTTGGCTGAATGTAACAGTAGACCCTGCTTCTGACAGTAAGTCTGTATTTGATAGAAATCTGAAGATTCTTGTCAGAAACAGAGAAATCAGTATTGATGCCAATGAAATGTTGAGCGTTAACTTGTATGCCGTTTCAGGGCAAATGCACTCTTCTGTAGTTAATAGTAATACCTACTGTACGATTACTGCGCCCGGTGAAGGTTTGTTTTTGCTGAACATTACCGGTGTGTCGGGAAGTGTAATACGAAAAGTAATTGTGAACTGAAAACTCTTTGTATCTTTGACTCATTAACGATATTTATAGTCTGATACCATGTATTTAATGAAATCATTTATCCTTACGCTTGCATTCATACTGATACTGAGTCATCCGTTGTGTGCATTGCCGGGTATTTATCAAAATGAATACCAGCGCCCGCTTAGTGTGGCCGATGGTCTGGTTTCGAATGAGGTAAATTGTATTTTACAGGATTCCAAAGGATTTATGTGGTTTGGTACAAATAATGGGTTGAGCAGATATGATGGATATACTTTCAAGCAATACAAGTCCAACTATCAGCACCCCTTGTTTTTTACGAATAATGCCATCAGAAGTTTAGCCGAAGATCAGACAAACGGTTTATGGGTAGGCACACTGATGGGTTTAAATTTTATCGATTTACTTACAGGAGAAGTAATCAGGTTTAGTCATGAAATCCTTGACCATAGTGCTATAAATTCGATTGTTATTGCAGATGATAATACACCTTATTTAGGTACAACAAACGGCTTGTTTTATTATGACCGAAATTTGAAACAGTTTATTCAGATAGAAAAGGATCTAAAAGGTCGTGAGTTTAACAGCATTACCATCAGATGTTTGTTGATTGATTCAAAGAATTATCTGTGGATTGGTTCCTGGGAAACCGGATATGATGTGTATAATCTGAATACCCGGTTATTTGCGGATTATCCTTATCTACAGGATAAAAAACTGCTGATTGTGAACTCTTTTTTCGAAGATGAAGCCAATAATATCTGGCTTTCAACCTGGGATCGTTTTGGCGTGTTCAGAATCGAAAATCCGCATCAACCTTCACAAAGTAAACTTACCGTTTTCTACCCGAAACGGAATGAAAAAAGCACCTTTTATCCGGTTGTATACAGTATCAACCAGGATCGCAACAATGGAAATATTTTGTTGGCGACTTCCAATGGTTTGCAAATCATTCAACAACCGTACAAATTTGAGAAAGAGGTACAACTAAGCGCATCAAACACCATTAAAGTGTCCAGTGATGAGATTTTTTCACTGTATCGCGACCGGACCGGAATCATCTGGTATTCGGTTTATGGGGTTGGTATGAATGCACTTAGTTCAAACCGGGTTCAGTTCGAACAATATAACATGACAGGTCTTATTGATAAGGAGAACTGGTTATCCTCAGTAACCGGCATTTACGAAGATGATGGTGATATTATCTGGTTAGGTATAAAATCTTTTGTGTTGGGTTTATTTAATAAATCTGATAACTCGCTCATTTTATACAATCGTCATCCCGTGTTGAATAAAATTTCAAGCAGGGCAAATTCCATTCTGAGCTTTCATAAACCTCAAAAGAAAAATGAATTATGGTTAGGTACACGTTATGACGGTTTGTACGCGGTAACACTACAACAACAAAAGGTAGTATCGATTCGGAAAGTTGATTTGAAAGGTATTGATCCCAAAAGTCTGGGGATTAAGATGGTTATCGAGGATGAGCAAAATCACTTGTGGATAGCAACCAGTAAAGGTTTGGTACATGCAATCTGGAATGGAGTAAATGAATATGAGGTACGTACTGAAAAGAAAATCGCGGAACAATTCGCCAATCAGATAATCAATACAGTATTGATTGATAATGACAAGAATATTTGGGTAGGAACCCAGAATCTGGGATTGTTTAAAATAGTTCTGAATGAAGTGGATTTAAAGATTGATACATTCTCTTTTGAAAACAAACGCCTCAATAACAATGAAGTAATATGCCTGCTCCAGGACTATAAAAACAGGATTTGGGCGGGAACCAAAGGGGGAGGGTTGAGTTTGTATCATGCTGATTCAGATCGGTTTGATATCATCGATAATATGAATCTGATTCCTGACGATGCCATTTATGCCATGGAAGAAGATCATTGGGGAAATATCTGGCTGGCAACAGGAAACGGATTGGTGAGTTACAATGAAGATCTGCCACACGATCAGAAAATCAGGATTTTTTCAGGAAAAGAAGGTATCAGAATTAATACATTTAATCCGAATGCCGTATTTAAAAATAATAAGAATGAATTGTTCTTCGGTGGAAGCAATGGTTTTGTATCCTTTGTTCCGGAAAAAAGCAAGGAAAAATCATTCGCTCCGCAACCTGTCATTACAGGTATCTCGATAGCGAATGAACTTATCGATAATTTGCCACAGGAGGAGAAATCAAAGATAACATTGAAACAGACTCCTTATGCTGAACAAATAACGTTGTCGCATAACCAGAAGAATATCCTGATAGAATATTCTTCTCTTTTGTTTGAAAACATCTCGGCTGTAAAGTATGCTTATCAGTTAGAGGGAGTTGATAAAGACTGGGTTTATGTAGATTCAAAAAAACGTTTTGTCAATTACAATAATCTTGCTCCGGGTACTTATATCTTTAAAATTAAATCAGCCAACGGACACGGAGTCTGGTGTGATAATCCGGCTCAGTTGAAGATAAAAATTAAACCTGCTCCCTGGAATACGGTTTATGCATACTTAGTATATTCAGTCATCTTTTTAATTTTATTTTACCTGATTTCCCGTTTTGTGGTTAACCGGGTTCGCCTGAGAAAAATGCTGGCAATAGAGCAAATAGAAAGAGAAAAGTCGGAAGAAGTTCATCAGGCAAAGCTAAAATTTTTCACGAATATTTCACATGAATTCTTCACGCCTATAACCATCCTCAATTGTGCCTTAGACGGCTTAAAGGTTCGACATCCGGAAGAAACCGGTGTTATGCAAAATATGAAAGCCAACATGGACCGACTGGTGAGGTTATTGGAGCAAATCGTCGAATTCAGAAAAGTTGAAACCGGCAACCTCAGGTTAAAAGTGTCGGAAATTGAGATTGTATCGTTTATAAAAGAATTGTGTGATGTTCATTTTGCACCCTTATCAGTACAAAATAATATTGCCCTTCGGTTTCATGCTGAGAGTGAGCAAATCAATGGTTACATTGACCGTGATAAGCTGGACAAGATTATGTACAACCTCTTGTCGAATGCCTTTAAGTACAATAAAGAAAATGGTTCAGTTGAAGTTACAATTGCTGAAACAGGCGAGCCCGGAAATCGCAACTTGTCAGTTTCTGTTTCTGATACGGGGTATGGCATTCCCGAGGATGTTAAACAAAACCTGTTCAGGAGATTCTACGAAGGTAATTTTCGTAATTTTAAAGTGAAAAGTATTGGCATTGGCTTGTCTTTAACGCATGATTTGGTGAAGTTTCATAAAGGTGATATAACCGTAGATTCACTGGAAGGTAAGGGTACGACATTTAGTATTTTATTACCTATTGAAAAAGATAATTATGAAACAAAAGAGATTTATCAGGAATATGAGCCGGAAGAAGAGATTGTAAGTCCCGAGAAACAGTCTGATAAGGGTAATAAATTCCTTATGGATGCACTTGAAGTGAATGAAAAAATGCAATTGTTACTGGTGGAAGATAATAAGGAACTGAATGCATTGATATCTGATGCGCTTGAAAGTGATTACATAGTTTTTCAGGCTAACAATGGCATAGAAGCGCTGGAAGTTCTGAACGAAAATGAGATAGATATTGTCGTTACTGATGTGGTTATGCCGGAAATGGACGGTATAGAGCTAACCGCGAAAATGAAATCGGTGGTTGAGTTTTCTCATATCCCGGTTTTGATGTTATCGGCACGTCAGAATGTGGAGCATAAAGTGGAGGGTTTCGAGGCGGGAGCAGATTCATATATTACCAAACCATTCGAGATGCCTGCCCTGATTGCCAATATCAGGAGTCTGGTGAAAAACCGTAAACTGTTGGCACAGTCCTTTGCCACAGATCAGGAGTTGATGGATGTTTCGAAATATACCCATAACGATACCGATAAATTTTTTCTGGAAAAAGTCATCGGTCTGATAGAAGAGAATGTGCTTCGTAAGAATTTCACCACCAATGATTTGTATTTCGAGTTGAATATGAGTCAGTCTACCTTGTACCGAAAATTACAATCGCTTGTTAATTTATCTCCGAATGAGTTGATACGTAAAGTAAAGATTCAGGTGGCTTGTCGCATGTTGCAGGAGAAAAAACTGAATATATCTGAAGTGGCATACGATCTGGGATTTAGTGATCCCAAATATTTCAGCACCATTTTCAGGAAAGAAACGGGCATGAGTCCGACCGAATATTTAAAGCATAAAAACAATTAAAGTGAAACTATTTACAAGTACGATTACAGCAGCCCTCGGGTTAATGAGCCTGCCAATCCCGGCTGTAGAAAAGAATCAACCCAATATTATTTTCTTTCTTGCAGATGACATGGGTATTGGAGATGCCGGATGTTACGGGCAGAAAATAATTAAGACGCCCAATATTGATGCACTTGCCAGTTCAGGTGTTCAGTTTATGCAACATTATAGTGGTTCTACCGTGAGTGCGCCTTCCCGTTGTGCACTGATGACGGGGAAACACACAGGACAGGCAGCCATTCGTGGAAATGGAAGCAGTGCTGTCAGAAATGAAGATGCTGACCTGTCGTTGCCTCCTGAAGAAATAACAGTTGCGGAGATTTTGAAAGAGAAAGGATATGCAACAGCCTGTGTAGGGAAATGGGGCTTAGGTGGTCCGCAGTCAAATGGTTCTCCGGTGAATCAGGGATTCGACTATTTCTTCGGTTATCTGAGTCAGGGTGCAGCACACCGGTATTATCCTGAATTTTTATATGAGAATGAATCGAAGTATCCTTTAAATGGTCAGTATAGTCACACTCTTATCATGCAAAAAGGACTTGAGTTCATTGAAAAGAATGCAGCCCGGCCTTTCTTTACTTATTTTGCAGTCACACCCCCGCATGCCGACCTGGATATTCCTGATTTGGGTATCTACAATAATAAGTTTCCTGAGAATCCACATATCAACAATTCAACCAAAGGATATAAAACCCAGTTACAACCCAAAGCTGCTTACGCGGCTATGGTGTCGGAACTTGACCGGAATGTGGGACAAATAATTGAACTCCTGAAAAAGAAGGGCATCTATGAAAATACGATTATCATTTTTTCTTCTGACAATGGCGTTCATAAAGTAGGAGGTAATGACCCGGATTTCTTTGATAGTAACGGGCCGTTCAGGGGTTACAAAAGAGATTTATATGAAGGTGGCATTCGTGCCCCGTTCATCGTATCCTGGAAAAATAAAATCAGAACACCATTCGTAAGCTACCATATTTCAGCGTTTTGGGATTTTCTTCCGACGGTTTGCGATATCGTGGGTGGCGAAACTCCAAAAGGTGTAAATGGTATATCCTTTTTGCCTGAATTATTGCATGACAACCGTTCTCAGTCAAAGCATGATTATGTTTATTTTGAATTTTATGAGCAGGGAGGCAAACAATCCATTCTCAGTGCCGATGGATGGAAACTCATTCGATTGCAGGTAAGTAATCCCAAAAAGACGTATGAGGAACTCTACAATCTCAAATTTGACCCCGGAGAGTTGGCCAACGTGATTACACAATATCCTGATATTGCAGAAAAACTCCGTGCCGAAATGGCTGCACAACGGACTGATAATGAAAACTTCAGTTTTAGTAAATAATTAACCCCCAAAAAGATAAAAACATGAAAACATATTTTGGTATTGCAGCCCTAACGCTGACAGCAACATTTACTGGTCAGGCAAAAGAACGCCCCAATATATTATGGCTCACTTATGAAGATACTTCCCCGCATTTTATCGGTTGCTATGGCAATGAACAGGCAAGTACACCCAATATTGACAGACTGGCAAAAGAAGGCGTGCGTTTCGATAATGCATATTCTACCAGTGCTGTTTCTTCTCCCAGTCGGTTCTGTCTCATCACTGGTATTCGTACAATGGGTATGGGTACCGGCAATCACCGGAGTCAGTATGCAATTCCGGATGACATTAAAGGTTTTCCGTCCTATCTGCGTAAGGTCGGATATTACACTTCAAATAATGTTAAAACCGACTATAATATTGCCAATGTTAAACCATTTGTGAAAGAAGCGTGGGATGAGTCATCGAACAAGGCAGGGTGGTGGAACCGGAAACCCGGGCAACCTTTCTTCGCGGTTTATAACAGCACTTCCAGTCACCAGTCACGTACCATGACCAATCCGTGGTCGGAATATAAAGAGTTGGTGCTTGATAAGTTGCCGGAGAATGAGATAATTCAGCCGGGAAGTTTACAGATGCCGGGATTCTACCGGAATTCGCCTGAAATGCAAAAACATTTCTCCCGGGTGTATAATTCCATTCATCTGATGGATAAAGAATTTGGTGAGTGGCTTGACCGGCTCGAAAAAGAGGGTTTGAAAGACAGTACCATCATTTTTTGTTTCAGTGACCACGGTCAGGGAATATCCCGCGGGAAGGGCAGCGCGCTTGGATTGGGGTATCAGGTGGCATTTGTAGCCTGGTTTCCACCCATGTATAAACATTTATCACCCTGGGGTGATGGGGTGATAACCGATGAGCTGGTGAGTTTTGAAGATATGGCTCCGACGGTGTTGACACTGGCCGGTATTGAACTTCCTGATTATATGAAGGGACGGGTCTTTATGGGAGAAAAACCACAACCAAAGAAGCAATATGTGTTTTCGTCACTGGATCGTACCGATGCCAGCAGTGAACTGTCACGTTCGGTAACCGACGGTCATTATCTTTATACACGGGTGTTTTTGCCATTTCAGCCTTTTTTAAGGTGGAATATGTATTATGATGTGAGTGATTTGCAGAAAACCATCCGTGCTGATTACAGAAACGGTTTACTTACCCCGGTGCAAAGCGCTATGCTCGAACCACGCAGTGCCGAATATCTTTATGACCTGAAAAAGGACTGCTGGGAAACGGTTAACCTGATTGAACAACCTGAGCTGAAAGCCAAAGCTGAAGAATTACGGCAGGTGCTGAAAGGTAAACTGATTGAAGAACGAGATGCTCACTTTATGCCGGAATATACATTTAAAACTGAAAATAAGATGCCGGTTATGCTGGCTGCCGATAACAATTTCTATCCTGTTGAAAAAGTGTTAGATGCTGCTTTGTTGGTTGGGAAAGGAAAAGAAGTGCAGAACTCTCAACTGAAATTGATGCAGGACAGAAATCCGTTTGTGCGGTACTGGGCTTCAATCGGGTTATTTACTCAAACAGAGGGACTAAATAGTCAGATTAAAGCACTCGATAAACTTTTCCAAAACGAATCTTATCCTCCGGCAAAAATAAATCTGGCAGTTACCCTTTTTAAAAACAGTAAGGATAGGAAATATCTGGAAGAAATTCGTACTTTACTTGAACAGGAAGATGCTGAATTACTGAGGATAACACTGCATTTGTTGTTAACAGTTGATCCGGCAAAACAGGTATTGATTGCCGACGAGGTGGCAACCCGTTTGGAATTGAATAAAAAGGATAAGAACAAAGAACAGTCGCAACCAAACGAGCTGATGACACTTTTCCTGCATCAGGTGAAAGGAAAACAAATTGGCAGGGGAGACCAGTTTTGGTGATTTTGGTAAAAGTTTCTATTTTATTAAAGCACCTGTCCTGCGGTCATATTTGTCTTTTGTCAGATATTTTATGTCCCGATAACTTCGTGTTTGTTTTAAATGAGTTTTTAATGTCCGGTTCATTTTCTTGAATTGTTCACTGAAATCTTTATTTTTAACTTCATTTACAGTGCAGTGAGGGTCTTCTTCGTAATTCCATAATTCATATTCGGAACGGGGACTATAAAATGTTTCCTGATATTTTCCATTGAGTTCCCCATTTTCGAATGCCCGGCGAAATACCTGGTATGCATTTGATTTAACGACATCATTGGGAGGAGTAGCTGGTAAGTGTTGTAAATAATTCACATTTAATATCAGGCTGTCCGAGTAGATAGCTCTTTCATAGGCCATAAAGTCATGCCAATTGTGTTCTGCAAAAGCGTATTCACGAAAAATCTGCTTGTTGTCGTGACAAATGTCAGCAAAGCTTATTCCACTCACTGCATTGGGATATTGAGTACCTGCCCATTCTAATAAGGTTGGCATAATATCAATCGATGAAATTAAAGCCCTGTTGCAGGTATTTTGCTGAATCCTTGCTGCGTTGACGATAATCAGAGGTGTCTTCATCCCCTGTAAGTTGGTTCGGGTTTTAGCAGTTGGCATTGGACTTCCATTGTCACTCATGATGACAATAATCGTGTTCTCATACAAACCTAAGCGCTTCAATTCATCAATAGCCATTCCAATATGCTTGTCGAATCTGCTTATTTCATTGTAATAGTCAGCGTAATCATTTCTAACGACTGATAAGTCTGGTAAATAAGTCGGAAGGATTAACGAATCCGGATTGTTGACTTTTGGGGTTGTTTCGTCATAAGGGCGATGCGGGTCGTTGGCAGCAGCCCATATAAAGAAAGGTTTGTTTTCGGGGACATGCTGAATCGCATTTATCCAGATGTCACCTATTTTATGTGCGCTGTTTCCGGGTACGGTTTCTACCTGATCCCATTGGTCTTTTACATCACCCAGGTGCCATTTACCTGCCGATACAGTATAATACCCAATATTTCTTAGCGGGGTGGAGGCGACAATTTGACCCGATGATAAGGGTTGGTGTAATTCTGATGCTCCGGTTTCCGATGGATACAAAGCTGTTAGTATACTTGCCCTGCTCGGACTACTTGAACTGGCGGTAAGAAAAACCTTATCAAACCGGCAGCCTTCTTTTGCCAGCTTGTTGATGTTGGGTGTCTGAATCTTGTTATTCCCGTATGGTTCTAAATCTTCCCAGCCCAGATCATCGGCAATAAATACAATGATGTTAGGTTTGGTTAATACAGCCTGAACAGAAAGAGATGTGGCAATTCCAGCCGGAAGTAGCATGCTTTTGATTAACCTGATCATGATTTGTTGTTGTTAAGATTAAACTAAATCAGTAGAATTTCCAGAGAATTAACCCAAAGGAATTCGTTGTTATTTCACGTATTTACGAATGGTTTTCAAGACAATCGGCTCCATAATTTCATAGCCTTTCATGTTGGGATGGACCCCGTCAGCAGCAATTTCGGCAGGTAAACCTCCACGTTCATCGACCAATGCTGAGTAATAATCAACAAAAGGTATCTTGTTGGCCTCAGCATATGCTTTAATCATTTCATTCAGCAATTTGATATCAGCTGCAGGAGTTAGCTCCTTGTTCCACCTGAACTCATAAGCAGGTAGTATGGAGCACAAAACCGGTTTGATTTTGTGAAACTGAGCCAGTTCACACATCGATTTGATGTTTTGCATGATATGTTTATGCGTGATGATGCCGTTGTTCCGGGCTATGTCGTTGGTTCCGGCCATGATAACAACCATTTTGGGTTTCAAATCAATGACATCAGCCTGAAAACGGGTAAGCATGTGACTGGTTGTTTGCCCACCGATTCCGCGACCGGTAAAACCATTTTCAATGAAGAATTCCGGATGTTGTTTGTACCAGCCATCAGTGATTGAGTTACCAAGAAAAACGACTTTTGCCGGCTTTTGCATGGTGTCGTTTATGGCTTCATAACGATAAAAACGAGCCCAGTCAGTCGACTTCATTTTTGTTTTTTCTTTTTCAGTGAAATGTTTTTCAAGTTGTTTGTACTGATCAGAATCAAGTGTGATGGAAATTGATTCTGTGTTTTGACTGCTCAGGCAGTTGATTATCAGTGTGAAAATGATTGTGTTGAAGATTTTTCTCATGTGTATTATATAGTTGATTGTATTGCGTGTTTCCAGACAACAAAGTAAATAAAATGTTTTAATACTCAAAAGCGGTCATAATAGGAAAGTTGTTTGAGATATAAGGTACCCCTCATATGCGTACTAAATTTTTTATTATCAGCTATTTTGTAAATAAAAGAATTATCTTATCTTTGCAGTCCGTTTATTATCCCAGTGTAATAGTTCGTTGTTCTCTGTGTGAATATCCTGAATTTGTGCCGATTAGCCTCATTCAGATTCAGCGGGAAAACCAGTGAAAAAACGACAGTTATTAATTAAAAAACATTTTTATAAAGTGGATACGTTAAGTTATAAAACCATTTCTGCCAATAAAGCAACTGCGCAGAAAGAATGGGTAGTAGTGGATGCTACCGAAATGGTGTTGGGACGTATGAGCTCGAAAGTTGCCAAACTTTTGCGCGGAAAATACAAACCAAGTTTCACCCCTCACGTTGATTGCGGAGATAATGTGATTATTATCAATGCTGAAAAAGTAGTGTTAACAGGTAATAAATGGACCGACCGGATTTATCTTCGTCATACCGGTCATCCCGGCGGACAGCGTGAAACGACTCCGGCCAAGATGATGGCAAAAGATCCTGAAAAACTGATTAAGAAAGTAGTGAAAGGTATGTTGCCAAAAAACAGACTCGGAGCTCAGATTTTGAGCAACTTGTATGTGTATGCCGGTCCGGAACATGACAAACAAGCTCAACAACCCAAAACAATCGATTTAAACGCACTTAAATAATCAGTATGGAAGTAGTAAATGCCTTAGGAAGAAGAAAAGCTGCAGTTGCACGTGTTTTCGTAAGCGAAGGAAATGGTCAGATTACCATCAACAAACGTGATTTGAACACTTATTTTCCATCACCGATATTGCAGTATGTAGTGAAACAGCCTCTGAATAAATTAGGAGTAGCTGAAAAATATGATATCAAAGTAAACCTTGATGGTGGTGGTTTTAAAGGACAGGCAGAAGCATTGCGCTTAGCAATTGCACGTGCTTTGGTTAAAATTAACCCGGAAGATAAACCCGCTTTGAAATCAGAAGGCTTCATGACCCGTGACCCACGCGAAGTGGAACGTAAAAAATCAGGTCAGCCAAAAGCCCGTAAGAGATTCCAGTTCTCAAAACGATAATTTTTCAATATGCCAATTAATTAATTTGCCAATGTGCCAATTAATTAATCTGCTGAATTTTAAAATGTATCAATTGTAGCTCAAATATGTCAGGTTCACATTGGCATCTTGGCACATTAGATAATTTATACATTAATAAATAGTTTAGTATCTAAATTCCCGGGACTCATAGACACTGGATGGCTACCCGGAAATTGATTTTCACAGAAAGTAAACAAATTAAAACAAAACAAATGTCAAGAACAAATTTTGATCAGTTATTAGAAGCAGGTTGCCACTTCGG
>JAYFPG010000037.1:0-69689 GCA_034928085.1 Paludibacter sp. | reverse complement strand
TCACTCTTGAGTGTAACATGCCTAAATCCGAAGCTTTTTAAATCAATACTATCCACAAAAAAATCGATAATGCGCACGAAACTGTCGGGCTCCACCAGTTGATCCAAACAGTAAAATTGAATTTGATTCCGGGGTTCGCTTATTACGTGATGCATGGGGATGTGATTTTTTAACTGAATAAAGATAAGCATTTTAGCGCATTCATCCAAGTAAAAAAAAAGTTTTTCTTAGCTTAGGTTGAAAAATAATGTTTCAGAAATGAAGGTGGTTTTTGCGCAGTCTGACGGTAAATTGTATGAGTAGTGGCAGATTGCGTGGTACTTTCCTGTCAAACCGCTATGCAGTTTGAGCGGGCTACAAACCTTGATATTTACTACTTTGCCTGCCATTACTTATACAAAGTGTTGCCACACGTTTTTATTTCATACCTTAAAATTTCTTGTTTTTGATGCACGACAAAGAATTCAATAAATTCTCCGAATGATGTTTCAAAATGAGACATATTCAAGTTAATCAAATCCTCCATGCTCATTTCAGAATCATGATGAGATTGAATATTATCAAAATCTGCAATTTTGTATTCAACTTCATTATTTGATTTTCTCACTCTAAAAAAAAATGCATCACTAAATATTTCAATTCTATTTTTAGATGCATTTATCATATCATTCATTGAATTAGCCCAAAATTCTTTCAAATTTGATATTGTCTCAATTTTATTTGTATAAATCTCTTTTTCAGCTCCATCAAGAATCTTCTCATCATTTAGATTACTTAACTTTTTTGGGTCTTTCAAATACTTTATTAAATTAAACTTTTCAAGTTTCTCTATACTTAATTCTTTATTTGGATTTAAATAATCAACGATTAAACTTGCATAACTAGAGGCATTTCTAACAGTATTGGGGCTGACATAAAGTCCATCACTCTGTGGAGGATTTAAGTCTTCAGCTATTATAAAGTCTGAGACCTCAGAATTATGGAATAAAAACATAGATAATGTAGGCAACTCATTTCTAGCTATTAAATCATATTTAGCTAGATTGTCATCAATATCTAATCGATTTAGTGATTTAGCCTTTTTATGAATAACTGTTTTCAATATCCCATTTTCATTAAAATATATCCTTTCCACATTCCAATGAGCACCACTCCCAATAAATTCAGATTTCACAATCATTATCCTTTTTTATTCTTCATTTTCTTCTCTATCATCAATTGTAATTTCTTCATTTATTTCGTAATCCTGAAAGCCATCATGTTTTCTTGAGACAACAACATCAAATCTTTTGAAAAGATTAAAAAACTCCTCATGTGTAAATTCTTCTTCAAAACTTAGGCTTACAATATATGGCTTATCCTTTGTAGATTGCTCATTGTCAATGCAAATAATTGAAGCAGTAAAAAAGTCTGAATAACCGTGATAAAAACTAGCTCCAATTGGCTCATATTTCTCAGTATCTATTCCTCTTGAACTAATAAATTTCCGTAAGTCAGTATGGTCACTAATGTCTGCAGCAGATGTTCCAATAAAGTCGTTGTATTGTGTATTTGCTTTCATAATTTAATTTTTATCGTTTATAATATGTAGTATCTATTTTTTAATGTGTGGCAACGAGAAGCACTATTTGTACACCCAAATGGGTGGAACATAGTGCGTGTTAGGTGCTATGTGTTATTTCAATCTTTTTCTTCGTTTATTATCCCAGTAATACTTCACCTCTTTTACTGAACCATTGTAATCAAATTCAATTTCGTATTCATTCCTGCTCATTCTGTATTTGTCACGGATTTGTCTTACAATTCCATTTGAATAAGTATCGTAAACCAAGTGAAAATCATTAAATCCACCACCAATAATTTTGTCGATATTTTTTTCTTGCCTCTCTATCAGAATGGTGTCAGTATTTATTCCAATAGCATAAAGAGGTCGAATAATTTTGTCATCTAAGACTAAAAGTTTTTTCTTATTGTCAAGGAACAAAGTGTCTTTAGTTTGAATCCATTTCCCTTTTGTATTTATGGCATTATAAAGTTCATTATGGTCGCATAAACTGCAATTGATTTGGATTATATTCATTTGATAAGTCGAGTCAGAATTAAAACGTAATTGTGTTACAGTACCTAAAACAAACTCAGCTCTGTAAATTCTGAAATAAGATTTTTTTAGTATCTGAGTCTTTGCAGGAACAAAAAAACAGGTTAATGTCATTACAAGTAATATGAAATTCAGAATTTTATTATGTATCATAACATCTTTTTAAATTTTACACTTGCACCTAACTCCACGAACCCCTTTTCTATATGCGAACCAATGTTTCGCATACATCCGCCTTAACTTTGAAGAAAAAATCATCAAAACATTAAAAATTAATGAAATAGAAAATGGCGAGAAAACAGAGGTGTTTCGCATACAATATTTCAATTTAAGGACTTATACAGTCGCAGTGTGATAAAAATTTCCCAAATATAATAACAAATTTTAGAAAAACAATACAACAATTTAACAAAATCTCAATCTATACCAATGCCGTATATTTTACAACATCCCATCAAACCAAGTTATTCTTTACCCCTACAAATCAATAGATAATAAGCTACGCTTCTCCCCTGTTTCCTCCCCCAAAAAGCTCGATATTTAGTCAAATTTTGTGGCTAAAAGCACGAATTAAATTTATGCTAAGCATGAATTCAATTTACGTAGGGTGTAAAATCATTTTATGTAGGGCATAAAATTGTTTTACGTAGGGCATAAAATGAATTTATGTAGGGCGTAAAATGAATTTATTTTGCATAAAAATAATGCGCGTTAATTACTTAACACGCATTATCTACAAGCCGGCTATACGGCTATTCAGCCGACCATTTTAGGTAATATTCACAGAGAAATAATTCCTGATTGTATGTTTTGAAAGATTTAGTAGCTAATATGCTACTATGTAGATGAATCGTAGTTGAATGGGTTCACAGGATGAGGATTGATTGAGCGTTTCATATTGGTTCTCGTTTATGTTGATTTGATCGGGAATTGCGATGCAAACCTAAACATAAGTTTTGACATAAAGTTGACCTATATTGACGAAAATGGGACATATAATGACCAAAACAGGACATTTGATGTCCGGTCCGGGATTTTTATACCCACTCTTCCTGCAAAACCTCTCCTTTGATGCCTACAACCGACAGTTTAACCGGGATTTTCTTTCCTGCTTCTTTGACCGCCTGCATGGCTAAACTCAGCAGACCACCACAACAGGGGACTTCCATAATCACCACTTGCAGCGTATTGATTTGTGAATCCACGATCATGGATTTTATCTTTTGCAGGTACGATTCCTTGTTGCTGTCGAGTTTGGGACAGGCAATGGCCAATGTCTTGCCTTTTAAAAACCGGTTGTGAAAGTCGGGGAAACTAAAGGGCACACAATCGGCCGCTAAAACCACATCAGCTCCTTTGAAATATCCGGCCTGCGGATTCAGCAGGTGTAATTGTACCGGCCACTGGCGCAACTGAGAAGCGGGTTCGTCGGTATGTACCGGATGCACCATTTTAAAGCCGGCAGCCACCGGTTTGGGTGCTGTAAAGCTAATTTCCCTGCTTCCCGGACATCCACCGCCCTGATGTTGTGGAACGGGCATGTTGTGAACAACTGAAAAATCAACCGGTATTTCGTTGGCTTTTAAATAGCTTACTGCCTCTTTTAAGTATCCGAACTCACCATGTTCTTTCAAGTGCCTGAGGTGCGCGATGATGGTCTTCTCCCCTTTCGGGATCATCCTTTCGATGGTTGCAATTTCATCATAAGGCACTGCTTCACGCTCTTCTAAGGTAATGGCGCCTACCGGACAATCTCCCACGCAAGCTCCCAGTCCGTCGCAATACAACTCGCTGACCAGCCGGGCTTTGCCGTCAATCATCTGTAGCGCTCCTTCATGACAACCCTGTACGCACAACTCACAGCCGTTGCACAACTCTTCATCGATTTTTATGATGGTTCTTTTCATTTTTCTTTATTTGATATTGAGTGATTACCCTTTAATCATGATTAATATCATTTTGAACTTCTCTACTGCGGTCAACGCGTGCGGTATGTTAGCCGGCATGATGATGCTTTCGCCTGCCACTAATTCGTGCGGTTTACCATCGATAATTACTTCTGATTTGCCGTCAAGCACCTGTACAATAGCATCATAAGGAGCAGTGTGTTCGCTCAGCACTTCTCCTTTATCGAAGGCAAAAAGCGTTACATTTCCCTTTTCATTTCTCAGTAAAATCTTACTTACGATGGAACCATCGGCATACGATACACTTTCAGCAAAACTGAATTTCTCAGCTTTTGGAAAACCTTTACTTTGTACTCCCGGAGCAAATTTATAATCAGCCATCTTGAATGAATTTTAATTGTTGTTTAAATTTGAACACAAATATAGTGATGCTAAAACAATCAATCTGTAACAGTTGTTACAAGTACGTGGTAATTTTGGTGAAATAATTATTTTAAAGTATTTTTACATCCATAAAATTCAGATATGAAGCATGGTGATTTTCAGAGTTGTCCCGTTTGTGGCAATTTAAATATATTAGACGAAGAGGCTTTTCTCGATGATTTAAAGTGCACCATCAGGGCGTACCCCAAAAATCAACTGATCATCAGACAGGGAGAAGTATGTGATGCTTTGTACATCCTGACGGTAGGTTCTGTTAAAACTGAAATCATCACCGAAAACGGCAATTTAGTCAGCATAGAAACAATTGAAGCGCCCAGGCCCTTGGTTTCAGAATTTTTGTTTTCGGATAATAACCAGTCACCGGTAAACGTAACGGCACTCGAAGAAGTAGAAATCATCAAAATACCCAAGTCGGAAATCGTGCGGCTGATGATGAGTAATCCTCATTTCATGCAGAATTACCTGACACACAATGCCAACAGGACGCAGTTTTTAACGAATCGGCTGCAATTGTTGTCCATCAAAACCATCAAAGGGAAATTAGCTCATTACCTGTTGGAACAGGCTCAGGGTTCTTTGAAACCTTTTGTAATCAATAAAAGTCAGGGCGAACTGGCCGAGTTTTTTGCCGTTGCCCGGCCTTCGTTTGCCCGGAGTTTATCGGAAATGATACACGATGGCATCATCCGGGTTACACGTCGCGAATACCAAATCCTGAATTTCGATAAATTAAAAGAATTGCTGGTTTAATCCAAATAATTACCTATGATACCACTAATTATCAATGATTTTACATTGCCTTTGCAACATCCGGTACTGAAGTTCCTGGTGATACTTATCATCATACTTTTTGCGCCTATTTTGTTGAATAAGGTAAAAATTCCACATATCTTAGGATTGATTATAGCCGGTGTCATTATCGGACCGCATGGATTCAATTTACTGGAACGGGACAGTGGTATCATTCTTTCCGGTACGGCAGGGTTGCTGTATATCATGTTCTTAGCAGGGATGGAAATTGATTTGGGCGATCTAAAAAAGAACAGTTTCAGAAGTATCTTTTTCGGACTGTTGACCTTTATTATCCCCATGGCATTGGGAATTATCAGCGGATATTATTTGTTGCATTTTTCCATGCCGACATCCATCATCATCGGAACCATGTTTGCTTCTCATACCCTGATTTCGTATCCTATAGTAAACAAGTTAGATGTAGTTAAAAACCGGGCGGTTGTCATTACTGTTGGGGGTACAATTATCACGGTAACATTGGGATTACTTGTTTTCGCGGTTATCATTGGTATGGCAACCGGTGAAGTTGATAATGTATTCTGGACAAAACTTTCAGTATCGTTAATCATTTTCTCAGCCATCGTTTTAATCTTGTTCCCTTTAATCGGACGTTGGTTTTTTAAACAGTATTCCGATAGTGTATCACAGTATATATTTGTGCTTGTACTTGTATTTCTGGGAGCTGTATTGGCTGAAGCTGCCGGTATAGAAGGCATCATCGGGGCTTTCCTTGCCGGCTTGTCATTAAACAGGTTGGTGCCGGTGACTTCTCCGCTGATGAACCGGATTGCTTTCGTTGGAAACGCTATTTTTATCCCGTTCTTTCTGATTGGTGTCGGTATGCTGGTTGATTACAAGGCATTTTTCAGTGACTGGAATTCCTTGTATGTAGCGGGAATTCTGACGGTCGTAGCTACTGTATCAAAGTTTATTCCTGCATGGATTACCCAGAAATCATTCCGGTTTACCGCTGATGAACGAAACATGATATTTGGGTTGAGTAATGCGCAAGCTGCTGCTACCCTGGCTGTTGTGTTGGTGGGATATAACGTGATTCTGGGTTATACCCCAGCCGGTGAGCCGATTCGTCTGCTGAATGACAGTATTTTAAACGGAACCATCATCATGATTCTGGTTACTTGCACAATCGCCTCGTTGGTCACGCAAAAAGCAGCTGTTAATATATCGTTGGCAGAAAATACCCATGTGGAAACGGAGGATACAGATAATGTGGAAAAAATACTGATTCCCCTGCGTTATCCGGAGACTGTTGACGAACTCATAAACCTGAGTTCTTTGTTGAAATCGAAGAAAAATCGGGAGGGTGTATATGGATTGAATATCATCAACAACGCATCAAAAGAAGAAAACAGTCTGAAATTCGCGCACAAACTATTGGATAAAGCCCTGATATCAGCATCGTCTGTTGATGTAAACATGCACAAGTTACTCCGATATGACGTGAATATCGTGAATGGCATTACCAGTGTAATCAAGGAACACAATATTTCTGATTTAATCTTAAGCATTACCGAGAAAAAAGGTATGTCGGATTCATTTTTTGGCAACCTGACCGAAGGAATTCTGACTAAAAGTAACATTACCACTTTTGTTTACAGGGCTACACAGCCAATATCTACCATCAAACGCCACATCGTAATCATACCCAATAATGCTGAATACGAAGTCGGCTTTCCCTTCTGGTTGATTAAAGTCTGGAATATCGCGAAGAATTCGGGTGCTGTGATGGAATTCTACGGGCACGAGAAAACCCTGAACCTGATTAAAGAGGTTCATCAGAAACACCCCATTGAAGCTGATTTTAAGATATTTGAAGACTGGGATGATTTCCTGATTTTATCAAGGGAAATTAAATCGGATGATAACCTGATTGTTGTATTAAGCAGAGACAAATCCTTGTCTTATCACAGCAAGATGGAGAAAATACCGTCATACCTGAAGAAATACTTCCATCCCAATAGTTTCATTCTTATTTATCCGATGCAAGCCGGTGTTATTGACTTCGACAATGAAAATTACATCAACCCGTCTCTGTTGGAACCCATTGAAAAATTAGATGAAATTGGAAAAACGGTTGCCAGGTTGTTCCGTAAGAAATAGATTTACAGGTATTTTGCCAATTCCGGAAGTTTGATTTTACCCTCATAGATGGCTTTGCCGGTGATAACAGCCGGCACCTTGTTCTCTATCAGTATTTCGATATCGCGGATAGAACTAACCCCGCCACTGGCGATGAGGTACAGAGACGGTTCCTGCTCAAGCATCTTTTTATATAAACCGGTTGCCGGTCCCGACAGCATACCATCTTTGCTGATATCGGTACAAATCACTTTGGAAATGCCTTTGCCCATGTAGTTTTGAATGAATGGCATCAATTCCAGGTCGGTCGTTTCAATCCAGCCACCAACGGCGATTTTCTCGTCTTTCACGTCGGCGCCTAAGATAATTTTTTCTCCTCCGAATTTTTCAATCCAGGATGCGAAAACCTCCGGATTCTTCACGGCGATGCTTCCACCCGTAACCATAGAAGCGCCACATTCGAAGGCAATCCGTAAATCATCGTCCGATTTTAATCCACCGCCAAAGTCGATGATGAGATTGGTCTTAGAAGCAATGGTTTCCAGCACTTTATGGTTCACGATGTGATGTGCTTTCGCGCCATCGAGATCAACTAAGTGCAAGCGGCGAATACCTGCATCTGCAAACATCTTAGCCACTTCAAGTGGATTTTCGTTGTAGATAGTCTTTTGCTGATAATCACCTTGTGATAAACGCACACACTTACCATCGATTAAATCGATAGCGGGAATTATTTCTATCATTCAATAATGTTTTCTAATAGGATTCAAAAATACGATTACCTGTTGAATTTTACATAATTGGGAGGAGTCGGCACATAAGAATCATCATCCCACAACTGACTGGTAATCATCAAATCAGCACTGTACCGGTTACAGGCAATAGGTATATTATGCACGCGACACTGACGCAACAACATCTGGATATCAGCTTCGTGTGGCTGTGCATTCAGGTCATCAATCAGAAACACGCACAGATTTACTTTTTTCTGTACAACTAAGGCTGCAATCTCGGCATCACCACCCATGGGTCCCGAGTTTACACAACTGATGTCCGCTTCAATTCCTTTTTGTTCAAAAGCTTTCAGAATCAGGCTACCGGTTGTCCCGGTACAAATCAGTTTATGCTTTGATAACATGGAGGCATTATAAACCGCCCATTCAACCATATCTGCTTTGCGCTGATCGTGTGCTACTAACGCGATGGTAAGTTGTTTATTCATATTATTATTTTTATACGGTACAAATTTACGGAAAAACGGAGAACTTTCAAACATTAGCTCCATAATCTTGTTTATTAAGATAACATACGACATGTGATTATGAAGAAAATTAAGAAAGGCGATAAAGTTGTAATTATGGGAGGTGGTTTTGCCGGGTTACAGCTGGCGAAGACCCTGCGCAAGGCAGATATAAAGGTTTTGCTTGTGGACAAACAAAATCACCATCAGTTTCAACCTTTGTTTTATCAAGTCGCCAGCGGTCGGTTGGAACCTTCCAGTATTTCCTTCCCTTTCCGGAAAATCTTTCAGAAGAATAAAAATATTGATTTCAGGATGACCGATATACGGCGGATTATTCCTGAAGAAAACAAGCTGGTTACCAGTTACGACCGTACCATAACCTACGATCACCTTATCATTGCAACCGGCTGTAAAACAAACTTTTTCGGAAACGAAGAGATTAAAAACAATTCCTTTTCGATGAAGACAACACAGGATTCGATTGACATCCGCAATAAAATCCTTTTCAGTTTCGAAAAAGAGATTTTCGCCCGTCCCGAGGATAAACAGGCCTGGATGAACATCATTATCGTGGGCGCGGGACCAACAGGCGTTGAATTGTCAGGGGCTTTTGCCGAATTGAAAAACGATGTTTTTCCAAAGGACTATCATAATGTGGACTTTTCGAAATTCAACATCATTTTGGTTGAAGGGAGTAAAAACACGCTGAACAGCATGGGAGAATCATCCAAAGCTGCATCCCGTGCGTATTTAGAAAAACTGGGCGTGATCGTGAAGACGGAAACCATACTCAACAGCTACGATGGCAAGGTAGCTGTATTGAGTAATGGAGAAGAAATCCCATCCAGAAATGTAATCTGGGCTGCCGGTGTTACGGGAAATGTGATTGAGGGACTTGATAAAGCACAGTTGGTACACAACCGCTATGTGGTCGACCGCCAGAATAGACTTGAAAACTACGACAATATTTACGCGCTCGGGGACGTTGCTTATATGGAAACCCCGCTGTATCCGAAAGCACATCCTCAGGTGGCCAATGTGGCTATCAATCAGGCAAAAAACCTCGGTAAAAACATACTTGCCATGCTGAAGGATGAAAACGCGAACCTTAATCCTTATGAATACAAGGATTTGGGAATGATGGCCACCATCGGCAAACACAAGGCGGTGGTAGAATTGCCGTTTCTCCGGTTTAAAGGTCCATTGGCCTGGTATGTCTGGATGTTCTTACACCTTATGCTGATACTAAGTGTAAGAAACAAATTGGTGATTTTCTTCAACTGGGCATGGAGTTATTTCACCAAGGATACCTCGTTGAGATTAATCACTTATATTGATTACGAAAAAGACAAAGTAGTGGATAAATAACAACCGTGAAAGCGTGGAATATGAGATAATTTTTTATCTTTGTAAACAAAATTTCAAGCATTTGTTTCACATGAGAACACCGGTTTATATTTACGTACTACTTTTCAGTCTTTTATTCAACCTGCAAGGTTTTTCCCAACACAAGAAACGCGAAATGCGTGCTGTATGGATTGCAACTGTCGAAAACATCGACTGGCCATCGAAAAGAAGCAATACAAAAGAACAAAAAGCTGAGTTAATCAAAATGCTCGACGGGCTCGCGCAAAACAACATCAATACCCTTGTCTTTCAGGCGCGACCTACCGCGGATGCACTCTACCTCTCCCCGCTCGAACCCTGGTCGAAATACCTGACCGGTCAGCAGGGCATTAAGCCGGAGCCCTATTTTGATCCCATGCAATTCATTACAGAAGAAGCACATAAAAGATGCATGGAAGTACATATCTGGCTGAATCCTTACCGCGTATTGAACGGAGATAAACTGTCATCACTAAGTAAAGACCATATCTATCAGCAAAACAAACAGATGGTAGTGGAATATGGTGGCAAATACTATTTCGATCCCGGATTGGATGAAACACGGGAGTTTCTCAACAAGGTGGTGAAAGACATCGTGGAGCGTTATGATATCGATGCCATTCACATGGATGACTATTTCTATCCCTATCCCCTTGCTGGCAAAGAATTTCCCGATGAAGCTTCATTTCGCAAGTATCCCAGGTCTTTTACAAACAAAGCCAACTGGAGGCGCAACAATGTGGATATGGTGATTGCTGAATTACAGCATACTATTAAAAGCACAAAACCCTGGGTTGACTTTGGCATCTCGCCTTTCGGCGTATGGAGAAACGACAACGCGGACCCGAGAGGTTCAGCCACCCGTGCCGGCGTACAAAATTACGATGATTTATACGCTGATATTCTGAAATGGCTACAGGAAGGAAGCATCGATTATGTTGTGCCTCAATTGTACTGGGAAATTGGTAAAAAGGTAGCAGATTATCAGGTGTTAATTGATTGGTGGGTAAAGAACTCTTACAACAAGAATCTGTATATTGGTTTGTACGCTTCCGCTTTGGGCGGACTGAAGAAAGAGGCAGAATGGAATACCCCGAACGAAATTGCCCGTCAGTTGCGACTGAATTTAAAATACCCGGAAGTAGGCGGCGCCATGTTTTTCAGCGCCAAACCATTTCTGAGGAATTTGCAGGGACTGAATGACAGTCTGCAAACCAATTTCTACAAATACAAGGCTATTTGTCCCGAAAACAAAAATGTGATGGGCATGTTGGCGCAGCAACCTCAAAACCTGAGGATACTCAAAGACCACAAAGAAACCATCCTGATGTGGGATCCTGTACATGAAACCGAAGGATCGAAAATTGCCTACTACGTGGTGTACGCGTTTAAAGGAAAGAAAGTCGGCGACATGGAAGATCCGGCCAACATCCTTACCTTCACCACGGATGCATATCTTGATTTAATGAAATTGAATCCCGATCTGAAAGGCTATTACACCTTTGTGGTGACCGCCATCAACCGGTACAAAAAAGAAAGCGTTCCGGTTTATGGAGTAACACGAAAGATTTAAATAGAGTGATTATTCCTGGTATAAGAACATCAATGGTGCTCCTCCAACATAATTTGAGGAGATAGCAGCAAAATAGGCTTCATTTCCAAGTATAAATATTGATTTTTCTGAATTACTTGCCCATTCACCCGGGTACATAGATCTAAGAATCCATTTATCATTCACATAATCATATTTGTATAAATCTGTTCCATTGTTCAATACATAACCGGTATTGTTAAATGATATGCATTTAGCGTAGGTACTGTAATATCCCCTGGAAAATGGATTTGCTGTTTTAGGTATCCATTTATCATTTTGTTTATCATACAACCATGTTTTACCATACTGTACTGCATATGCGTTCCCATTTGCAATAAAGGCAGATACAAAGAAATTTTCAATCTTTACGGGGAAATCATTTAATCTTATATATTGTTCCATTTCAAAATCACATTGCCAGAGTTGCCCTTCATACGTTAAAATATATATTTGATTTTCAAGTATAAAATACCCGGCATTCGAAAACGAAAATGGGAGGTTACTTTTCATTGTCCATTGATTTGAAACCATATTATATGACCATAATTTCTTTAAAGGTGCATATAAATAATCAATTCCTCCAACCCTGAAAACCATATCATTATATGGTATGTATAAACTTTTATCATAAATAACGGAAGGAAAAGCAGAAGTTCCGAACTGCCCCCAACTATTTGTTTGAGGATCATATTCATACATATTGCCATAGTTTACATCATGCATATAGCCTTTTCCATTATAAGAGAAAGCCTCCTGATATCTTGTAGGCCAGTCAAACTTAAGTGGAGGACTCTTGCGCACCCAGGATTTCTTAATTGTGAAAGCTGCAGGATAGGTTATCGTTTTTAAACCGTTCGTTAATTTTATCATTGCATAATTATCTGCAAGTAAATTGAAGGTTGGGATGGGAACTAAAACGTCAATCCTGGTATTGGTGCTGTTTAAAATCTCTGCATTATACTGCCCAAAAGAGATTGCAATGTTACTTCCATTGCGAATTAGATTGGTACCGTTAATTGAAATAACTTTACCGGGTGTTTCAATTAACGAAGAAATGGAACTTATTTGAGGTCCAATAATTGTGAATTTTTGGGTTGACTTGACTTTTAAAGAGTTAACTTCAATCGTGATATCTGCAGATCCTGAAAAAGATTGAGATGGAGTTATAAAAGTAATGGTACTATCAGTACTTAAGACGATTTTTGCGACTTTATCGTTGACATAAACTTTATTGTTTTCAGGAAAAGAACTAAAATATTTTCCGTTTATTTTTACTGTATCTCCATCAAAACCCGATTGGGGATTCATGTCGTAAATCTGAGGCAAAGTTGAGCCTAAACTTACGAAGTTAACAACATTTCCGTAAACTAAATGGTCATTAGTGGTAATATAAGCTCTGCAAGCATATTCAATATTTGGCTTCAAATCAGTCAATAATCTTATTTTAAACTTGTTTGAGTTAAAAGCACTTATTTTATTCGTGTTTGTTCCCTCACTTATTATAAATCCGAAGTCTTTAATATTATCGGTTCCTGCCACTGCAATTTCGGCCTCCAGAGTTACTCCTTCGGAATTAATTTCCGTTACTTCTTTTGTAATTATTAATGGGTATTCTTTCGGTAGAATTTCGGCATCCCTGCATCCACCAATAAAACCAATAATGATAGTTAAAATAGAAAAGTAATTTTTCATTGCTTAAATATTTAATCCGGTTAATAGTTCCAATTGAGTGCTGTTGAATGCTTTCTTATTAGAATAACTCAGTTGTTTATTGTATCTGAACTCAATAAAAACCGAATGCTTATAGTTAAGTTTATATTCAATACCAGCTCCTAAAGAAAAACCGGGTTGAAATTTGGATATATACGATTTTTTATCAACTGATTGCAGTTGTATATAATCTGGAGTAATTAATGTATTGTATAAAACAGTACTATTCTGCATGTTATAAATAACGTTTAATCCTCCATTTACAAATGGCCTTAGACTCATTTGAGGAATAGTATATCTTAATAATACAGGTAAGTGAAGGGAGGTAGTGTTAGCAACGAAATCCAGAACATTTGATGTTGAAGCACTGGAAATTGAATACCTGTACTTTGATAGATACATTTCAGTATGAAACGAAAAATTACTCATTTCAATTGGGATGTCAATAAAAAAGCCCGGCAAAACGCTGCTTCTGTATTTATTGTTTACGAAATCTTTATATTCAGATAAGCTATTTCCAGTAATTTCAATATTTCGAACCCCACAACCTAAAATAAATCCATATTTAAGAAACGGAAGGGGTTC
This sequence comes from Paludibacter sp., assembly GCA_034928085.1. GTDB lineage: Bacteria > Bacteroidota > Bacteroidia > Bacteroidales > Paludibacteraceae > Paludibacter. The sequence goes on along the minus strand of JAYFPG010000037.1, from coordinate 55,830 downwards.
GGCACTACAATTATTATAGTTCTTAATTAATTTCGACAGCGGTTTTACATTATATGTTACAAGTTTAATAGCATCACTAATATTTTGACAGTCAGCTGTTATAGCTGATAACTTTTCTCTGAAATCAACTTCTTTATTCTCATGGTTGTATTTTGGTAACTCAATGAGTAAAGTACTGTCTTTCTCAATATAAAATATTTTATGACCTTTTCCATGATAGACATATAAAGTAGTTTCATCTTTAACTAACTCCAATAAGAATACTTTTTTAATTGAATCGCCTATCTGTATTTCTTTTGACACATAGACTCTTCCATCGTTAAAACCATATTCTTTTACTTCATCAGGCGAGTAAATTATATTCTTTGTTTTATGTTCGACTTCACATCTAATTGCGTTTTCAATTAATCCATTATCAACAATCATATAACCATGATATATTACACTGTCAGTTTGATAAAAAGAGTTCTGACCAAAGGAAGATATCGTTGCAGTAAAAACTATTAAAAAAAATGTTAGGTATCTCATATATAATTCAGTAGAAGTTCGTGAATTAATCTATAGTTTAATAATCTCATATTTCAACAGGTAATACGCGATAAAAGCTAATACTGCAATTACAATTAATACAGGCAGAATCGGATTTTTCTTTTTAGAGAAAGGATCTACCATATTGACTTTGGCATTCTTTGGTAATTCAGCTAAATGCGTCAATGTCCTGCCAAACTGAATATTAATCCTTGCTTTGGCATTAATTGCCCAACCATTGGCATCGAGCACCGGGGCAAGGTTGCGTTTATGCAGCTTTAGCCCGGCCAGCAACATGCTCGGACCTGAAATGGCTAATATCAACCCCAGAAAAGCCAAAGGCATTTTCCACCAGGTAAGCGCCAAAAATCCCCCCACAACCGAGGCTAATACTGAACCAATAGCTCCGAATGCAAGTCCGATTGCTGCAAATATACCGGCAAACTTCGCTATATCAAATGTTTTTGGTACTGCATTCGCCTTTGCTGATTCTGCTATGCCGCCCGTATCAACTTTAGTGGTAGTCTTTTCGATATCCGATGTTGCAGCACTGGTGACTTCCTGGTCCTTTGAAGCTGCAATTTTCTCCATCTGGGTAGAAATAAATTTTGCTACCTTGCGATAAGGCGACCAAAACGCCTGCCTGATGCTGATGGGGTTATCAATAATCTTGATGATGGAAGCATCCCATACCTGTCCCTTGTTATCATAGAACAAAGCATTGCGTCCTACTGTTAGGTTATCCACATCGCCATCCGTCAGCCCGACCACAATCGTCATCTTTTCATTTGCTCCCCTCGATAGACAATCAAAATACACCAAACAGATACCGCTAAAAGCAGCCATCTTGTTATGCTTGGCCATATCAGAAACTTTAATACACAAGTCGCAACTACGTTGATCGAAATACAAAACCCCGGCCTGGAAAACCGCTTCAGCATCCGGAGCATAAAAATCGGCAAAAGTCACAAAGTTATTGAGGATTTGGTATAAATCCCTGTAATAACGAACCAATTGATCCACCAGAATGATGTTATTCGCTTCCTTTTCCAGTTCTTGGTCCTTTTCAACTAACGTGAGCAGTTTATTTTTATAGTCATCCGACAATATTGCACGTACCACTTCCAGACCAAGTGTTTCTACAGCTGTACCCGCTTTCTCGGCCTGCCAGCTTACATAGGCATCAAAGCCGGCGATAATCTGCTGCCAGTCATCCTCCGTGAGTTCTTTTTTGATTTTTGCCGGTTCGGTTATCAGCAATTTGAACGAAGTCAACGCTCCTGCCCATGCCGGGTTGATACCTTTATTCAAGTTCAGAGGTTTGTTTGCTTCAATCTTAGCCAGCGGGAATTCGGCGATTTCATCCATACAACCCGATAAATCTTTCGCGCTGATTGCCTCATAACGGGCTGTCAGGGTATTCAATACATCAGCAGATGCCGGATCGAATTCAGCCAACCGGCAGCGCACGAAATAATCATCTATTTTAGTACGTACCGCTTTAAAAGCATCAAAAGCCTTTTGGGTATCAGCGCCATACGGCAAGATGACCGGACTGTTGTTTTCCGCTTTAGCATGCCATGCAGCATAATCCTCGCAATGTTGAAAGAATAAATCGATTTGTTCAGTCGAAACACCCGGTTTTCCACTCCGGTCGGTTAAACTGCCGATATGAGTGATGATATGTTGAATGTATTGCTTAAGATCCTCATCCTTTGCAGTATCTTCTGTAATGATTCCATCCCCGTTAAACTGTGTTTTGGCAAAAATAGCTTCCGTATCAGAAGTATCCTCAACGGTTATCACTTCGCTGTCAGCTTTACCTAAGTTTTTCAGGATTTGTTTTGATGAAGCAAGTAATTCTTTACCCAACGGATTTCCATCATTGATGGCAGCTAATGGCAGGCAGCTATTATGTCGAACCAGGTCATCCGGATTTTTGATTACCGTAAGTATCCACTTCACAGCAGCCAGTATTTCAGGCACCTTAATCTTGCCATCGTTATCCGTATCAATTAATTCCAGCGTTTTAGAATCAATTTCCAGTCCATGTACCGGACAGCTGAGTACAGTCCACAGTTTCTGATCCAGTTCATCAAGATGTTGCAGGTCAGCACCCGATTCGAGGTTCACTCTGTTCACGCCGCCGATGCGTATAAACTGCCAAATGTGTTTATGCTCTTCCATAAGGTTGTGTTTCGAATTGTATATGCGTATAAATATGTTAATTGTTGCAAATGTAAGAATATATTTCAATCAGTAAAGCAATCAGGTGGGATTAATGAATAAAAAAAGAGCAGGAGTACACTCCCACCCTTTTCGAGATCAAATAGATTTAAAAACTTATTACACCAGTTGCTCCAGTTTGGCTACATTGGCAGCAATGTCTTCATCAGAAAGAGAATAATTTACCAAATCGCCAGCTAAGTATTGGTCATAAGCAGCCATATCCACCAAACCATGTCCCGATAAATTGAACAGTATTACTTTTGGTGTTCCGGCTTCCTTAGCTGCTAAAGCTTCGTTAACAGCAGCAGCAATAGCATGTGCCGACTCCGGAGCAGGAATGATGCCTTCGGTCTGGGCAAACAATACGCCGGCTTTGAATGAATCGAGCTGTTTGATGTCGCAAGCTTCGATAAAGTTATCCTTCAGCAGCTGACTAACCAGCGTACCGGCGCCATGGTAACGTAAACCTCCGGCGTGGATATGTGCAGGAGCAAAATCGTGTCCCAGCGTATACATAGGAATCAGTGGAGTATAACCAGCTTCGTCACCGAAATCGTATTGGAAGATACCACGTGTCAGTTTCGGACAAGAAGATGGTTCAGCCGACAAGAAACGGGTTTTTTTCTCTCCGCTGAAGTTATGACGCATGAAAGGAAAAGATATACCCGAGAAATTAGAGCCTCCACCAAAACAGCCAATGACCACATCGGGATATTCACCGGCCATTTCCATTTGTTTTTCTGCTTCCAAACCAATAATAGTCTGATGGAGAGAAACATGATTTAACACGCTACCTAAGGTATATTTACAATTGGGTGTACCCATGGCCAACTCGATAGCTTCAGAAATGGCTGTGCCCAAACTACCCTGATAATTAGGATGTTCTGTAATGATTTTTCTTCCCGCTTTGGTCGACATAGAAGGCGAAGGAATTACCTGCGCTCCCCAGGTTTGCATGAGCGAACGACGATAAGGCTTTTGTTCGTAACTGATTTTCACCATATAAACTGCCAGTTCGAGTCCGAACATTTTACAGGCAAGCGACATGGCTGTTCCCCACTGACCGGCGCCTGTTTCGGTGGTAATATTGGTTACTCCCTCTATTTTATTGTAATAAGCCTGTGCCAAAGCAGAGTTTAGCTTATGAGAACCAACCGGGCTCACACTTTCGTTTTTGAAATAAATGTGGGCAGGGGTGTCCAGGGCTTTTTCAAGATTAGTGGCACGCACCAAAGGCGTAGGTCTGTATATTTTATACTTTTCCAGTACTTCCTCCGGGATGTCAATCCAGGTATCTTTCATATTGGTTTCCTGATCAACCAGCCCTTTGGCAAACAAGGGATATAATTCCTCAGGTTTCATAGGTTGTTTAGTACCCGGATGCAGAATAGGCATCGGTTTATTAGGCATCTCAGCGAGAATGTTATACCATTGCGTCGGCATCTCTTTTTCAGAGAGCAAAAACTTTTTGTTTCCCATTATTAGTATGTTTTTATGTGGTTTTTGTATAATTACCGCAAAGTTAACAAATAGAAATGAAAGATTAAAATTATTTTTGGCATTTTTCTACTATTATGAAATAATTTTTTATTATTTGGTGTCAATTATATAGACTTTAATATATAATGCGAATCAGGAGTTGAAAATTAGTTCCATCACTTCCGTTCGGGATGACAACGATTCCGTATGGTCAAATACCGTCGCACCATCTTTTTCTGTATGATTCAGTTCTTGACAGCGACGGCTCGGCAACCTTAGCGCCCGTCGTTGCAAGAATAGAATAGTTTTTGCAGACTTGTGCCGACGGACAATATTAATAAAGTGAAAATTGTCATCCCGAGTGTAACGAGGGATCTATGAGAATGCTGCGAAGGATCTAATTTTCACCCCTGATTCACATTAGAAAAAGCTGAAAATATGGTTTTCTTAACCGTATATGTTGTTATGTTTTAAAAAAGTCCTAATTTTGTGTGAATTAAAAAACCAACATTATTATGATACAATCTATGACCGGCTTTGGTAAGGCAACGGGTGAATACAATGGAAAAAAGATCGTTGTTGAAGTAAAATCGCTGAACAGTAAACAATTAGACATCTCCACCCGACTTGCGGGACTGTACCGGGATAAAGACATCGAGATTCGAAATGAGGTATCGCAAGGACTGGAGAGGGGTAAAATTGATTTATCTTTGTATATCGAAAACTCCGGAAAGGAAACCAATACGCAGATCAATCAGTCGGTCGTAGAAGCATATTACAATCAGATACAGGCCATTTCAGCCAATACCGGCATCGAAATACCAACCAATTGGTTCGAAATTTTATTGCGGTTACCGGAAGTCATGAAAACAGAAACCACGGAATTAGATGAAAACGAATGGATTGAAGTCAGGAAAATCATGGCGGAGGCGATTGAGCAACTAAAGAACTTCAGAATACAGGAAGGTAAATCATTGGAACAGGTTTTCAGAAGTAAAATAGCCCATATCGGTCATTTACTGGGCGAAATAGCACCTTATGAAGCGGAAAGGGTTGAAAAAATCAAGGCCAAATTAGAAGAAAATCTTCAGAATATCTCCGATAAATTTGATTATGATAAGAACCGTTTAGAGCAGGAATTGATTTTCTACATCGAGAAATTAGATGTCAACGAGGAAAAAATCAGATTGAAAACACATCTGGACTATTTCATCGAAACGATGGAAAAAGAGCATGCTCCCGGTAAAAAACTTGGTTTTATCACCCAGGAGATTGGCAGGGAAATCAACACGCTTGGTTCCAAGTCCAATCACAGTGAAATGCAGAAAATCGTTGTTTTGATGAAAGATGATCTGGAACAAATCAAGGAACAGGTATTGAATGTACTGTAAATAAAAAGTTTTGCATTAGAGCGACTATAAAACAACAAAGCCATGACAAAATTAGCTGATTTTTTTAAAAAAGCATATCATTTTATCGCACATGATGTTTGGCGGATTACTGAAAACGAATTGTCGCGAGGCAAACGAATTCCATATAAACTGGTAAAAGTGATCATCATCGCTTTCCGCGGACTTACACGAGATAAATTAGTCGTCAGGGCTTCGGCACTCACCTACTCAATTATGTTTGCGATCGTGCCGCTGATAGCCCTGTTTATTGCAATAGGTAAGGGTTTTGGTGTCGAATACGTGATCCGGCAATGGCTGGAAGAAGCCTTGATAGCACAAAAAGAGCTGATTCCTTTTATCATGGATTTTGTGGAACGGTATCTCGAAACGGCTCAGGGAGGCGTATTTATCGGTATTGGTATTGTTATTTTGCTCACTTCAGTCATGAATTTCTTCAAACAGGCTGAAGAGTCTTTCAATAGCATCTGGGAAGTAAAAAAATCACGTTCAATTCTCCGGCAGTTTACTTCTTATTTTTCGGCTTTGTTCCTGATTCCGATTCTGGTAGTTTTAACAAGTGGTCTAAGTATATATTTCAATAACCTGATTGCACATTTGCAATTTCTAAATATTCTTTCTCCTCTGCTGAAGTTGGGGATGAGATTTGCCCCCTATCTGATGAGCTGGATATTATTTACAGTCATTTATATAGTCATACCCAATACACGCGTTAAATTCAGCAATGGCTTGATTGCCGGTATCATTGCCGGTACGGCTTTTCAGTTTTTTCAGGCGCTGTATATATCCGGACAGGTTTACCTGGCACGTTATGACGTGGTGTATGGTAGTTTTGCTGCAATTCCGTTGTTGTTGCTGTGGTTGCAGATATCTTGCCTGATTGTATTACTGGGTGCTGAAATCTCTTATGCCGCGCAAAACCTGCAGAATTATGAATATGAGGGAGATAGCAATAATATCAGCATACGATACAAGAAGTTTCTTTCTTTGTTTTTAAGCTATGTAATTGTAAAAAGATTTGAAAACAGCAAGCCTCCGCTGAAAAATGATGAAATAGCTTCAATTTATAAGTTACCCATCCGTTTAGTCAATCAGCTTTTAACTGAACTTTCGGAAACCGGCATCATCATCGAAATACTCGATGATGATCTGCGAACCAAGTCATATCAACCTGCATTAGACATCAACAAGCTAACTGTAAGCATGTTGACGGATAAACTTGAAACTAAAGGTTCAGAACTATTCCTGTCAAATAAAAACCCGGAACTGGATGAGTTCTGGCAAAAACACCTTGATTTAACGAAATCTTCTTCTGATGAAAACCTGCAAAAATTACTTGTAAAAGACATCTGATAAAGTGCTAAATCTTATGTTTTCTTATGTGACTTATATGGTTATAAAATTTATTTTGAGATGGTAATCGGTATAACAGGCGGCATTGGCAGTGGCAAATCAACGCTTTCGGAACTCATTCGAAAGCATGGCTATCCTGTTTACGATACCGACAAAGAAGCACGAAGATTACAGGATGAAGATGCGGCGCTCGTGCAACAAATCAAATCATTGTTTGGTGAAAATAGCTATGTTGATGGAAAACTGGACAGGCCGGCTGTGGCTGCATTAGTTTTCAACAATCCGGAATTACTACATAAACTCACGGCCTTGGTTCATCCTGCTGTCAAAGAGGATTTTATCAACTGGAAAGGCAATTTTAAAAGCGAAGGCCTTATTTTCATTGAAAGCGCCGTGCTCTTCGAAGGAGGTTTTAACCAACTTACCGACAAAGTTATACTCGTTACTGCTTCGGAAGACATTCGCATTCAGCGCGTTATAAAAAGAGATAAGATCAGTCGGGAACAAGTTTTATCGCGCATAAAAAATCAGATTCCGGATACCGAGAAAGCACCGAAATCTGATTTAATTATAAATACCGATCAGGGTTTACCTGAAGATATCATGCAATCAATTGTAGTTTGGCAACACTGAATAGTCTTTTGAATACCTCAAATGTTGCTGAACATAGTTTTCATCGTAGCTGACTTTCACGTCGCTGATATTACCGGCATTATCTTTCACCAGAGTATAAACCGGGTTTACAAAACCACGGTAAGGCGCGATATTCAACGCTTTGTATCTGGCCAATACTTCCGTATGAATTTCCTGGTTTACATTTACGGCATAAGTTTCGATGAGCTGTTTGGCAGCATTAAAATCTCCGGTTGACTTGATGCGTTGAATTTCAGCCAGTAATTCAGCAAATAAATCACGCAGTTTTGCATAATCATTGACTACGATAAAGGTTTTTTCATCTCGTTTCTTAAGTTCGATTACCTTGTCGGCTTTTCCTTTTTCGTATGCCCAGGCAGCAATTAACTGGCGATTGCGCATGTGCGCCTGCTCAATGTTTTTACCGGGCTGAATGCGGGTAAGCTGGGTCATCAGTCCGTTCATGATATACTGATAATAGGCTGTTTTATAGGCATCTTCATCAGGCAATAAACCCAATTCAACCACCTTATCATCAGCCATGTAATACAGTCCGAACAAATCAGCACGTGCCTCTTCAATGGGTGAACCATAAGCTTTCAGGGCATCGGGACTCACACCCGGCAACAACTTTCCGGAGCCATGACCCAGACATTCGTGCAAATCGGTATGCAGGTTATTGGTGAGCGAACCATATTTTTTTGCACGTTCAATTTCTTGGGCGCTCCACATGAACTCTTCCATGAAACCACTTCCCTGCGATGCTTTATCGTAGGCATCAGTAATGTTTTCGATGGTGACCGATTTTGAACCATAATCCCTGCGAATCCAATTTGAGTTTGGCAAATTAATACCAATCGGGGTTGCCGGATAGCAATCGCCACCCAATATTGCAGCTGTAATTACCTTGGCGCTTACTCCTTTTACTTCTTCTTTCTTGAATTGTTTGTCGACCGGCGAATGGTCTTCAAACCATTGTGCATTGTTACAGATGATTTCGGTACGTTTGGTTGCCTCCAGATCCTTGAAGTTTACCAAAGCCTCCCAGGTGGCTTTCATCCCCAGCGGATCGGTGTAGCTTTCTGTAAAACCATTCACAAAATCAACCTGTGAATTCACGTCCTGTAACCACAAGATAGAATATTCATCGTATTTCTCCAGATTTCCGGTCTGGTAATATTCAATCAACGATTTAATTACCGCACCCTGTTGCTCATTTTCGACCACTCCAGCAGCTTTCTCCAACCAACCTACAATGCGACGGATGGCTGCATCATACATACCATCTATTTTATAGGTCTTTTCAACTACCTTACCGTTTTCTTTTACAACTTTGCTGTTAAGTCCGTAAGGCACAGGTGTATTGTCATTTGGATCAGTCATACCATCATAAAATGCCTCCACTTCAGGTTGGGTAACCCCTTCATAAAAATTATTGGCTGATGTGGCTATTAAATCTACTCCTGCCTGCTGGTTCGTTCTTTTCTTATATAAATCAGGGTTAAAAATAACCGGGAAGATACGATTCTTAAAAGCCTCAACAGATTCACCATCCATCAGGGGCAGCAAGGTAGAATCAATACTATTTACAGCTTCCGACAAAAAAGTTTCCGGAAATTCAGGAACAAATTTATCTTCGGAATAATGGTGATGAATTCCATTTCCCATCCATACCTGTTTCAGGTAGATTTCCAGATTCTTAAAATCTGCAGCCTCTTTATCTCCTGCATAATTTTGATAAACTGCTTCCAACAACCTTCTGATTGTCAGGTTGTGTTTGTGGTTCTGATCGTATAAAATGTCGCGACCTTCTAACGCGGCTTCCGACAAATAATAAACCAGCAACTTCTGATTCAATGTAAGTGCATCGAAGTTATTTACTTTATAACGCAGTATTTCAACATCAGCAAACTTATCGACTGAATAAACAAATTCCTGCTCTTTATTTTGGCTACACGATGCCAAAAGGATGATACTCATCATAAATGGGATTAGTTGTTTCATATCTTATAATTTTTGTCACCAGACTCCGGTCTCCAGACTCCAGACTAGTGTCCGGTGTCCGGCGTCTGGTGACTGGTGTCATTTTTTTTTGCTTCCTGCCAAATGGCTTCCATTTCCTCCAGCGACATCTTTTTCAGGTCATTACCCATCGATATCGTTTTGGATTCGAGATAATTAAATCTTTCGATGAATTTACGGTTGGTTCTTTCAAGGGCATTCTCGGGATTGATGTTATACAAACGGGCGGCATTAATCAGGCTAAAAAATAAATCGCCGAATTCTGCCTCCATTTTATCCCGGTTCATATCCGAAATTTCAGCTTGTAATTCATCAAATTCCTCCTTGATTTTATCCCACACCTGCTCTTTCTCGTCCCAATCGAACCCTACACTTCTTGCTTTATCCTGAATCCGGTGTGCTTTAATCAAAGCAGGCAACGAAACTGGAACACCTGAAAGCACGGTTTTGTTTCCGCCTTTTTCCTTCAGCTTCAAATCTTCCCAGTTTTGCATCACCTTTTCGGAATTATCGGCCTGTACTTCACCATAAATGTGTGGGTGACGATAAATCAACTTGTCACACAACCTGCTGATGACATCATGGATATCAAAATCGAGGGTTTCATTGCCCATTTCAGCATAAAAAACCACATGTAAGAGCAAGTCACCCAGCTCTTTGCTGATTTCTTTTTTGTTATCCTTCAGGATGGCATCAGCCAGTTCGTAGGTTTCCTCGATGGTAAGCGTACGTAGACTTTCGAAAGTCTGTTCTTTGTCCCACGGGCATTTGGTGCGCAGTTCGGACATGATATTGAGTAACCGTCCGAACTGCTCCTTTTTTTCTTCCAGGGTATGCATGATCAATTAATTATACTGATTCATCATGTTTTCCACTTCCGTGTTAATCATCTTGGCAAAATCAGCAACCGGCATACTACCTTTGTCACCTTCACCCTGACGGCGAACGGCAACTTCTTTGTTTTCAGCCTCTTTTTCACCTACAATCAACATATAAGGTATGCGTTTCAATTCATTGTCACGGATTTTGCGTCCGATTTTCTCATTCCTGTCATCCACCTGCACACGAATTTCCTGATTATTCAGTTCTTTGGCAATTTCATAAGCATACTCATTAAATTTCTCACTGATAGGAAGAATAACCACCTGGTCTGGCGTCAGCCACAAGGGGAATTTGCCGGCAGTATGCTCAATGAGCACAGCCACGAAACGCTCCATAGAACCAAATGGCGCGCGGTGAATCATGACCGGACGGTGCTTTTGATTATCTTCTCCTGTATATTCCAGTTCGAAGCGCTCCGGCAGGTTATAGTCAACCTGAATAGTCCCCAACTGCCACCTGCGACCGATAGCATCCTTCACCATGAAGTCTAATTTAGGACCATAGAAAGCAGCTTCACCAAGTTCCACTCGTGCTTTCAATCCTTTTTCCTGACAGGCTTCAATAATTGCCTGTTCCGCCTTTACCCAATTTTCTTCTGTGCCGATATATTTTTCCTTGTTCTCAGGATCACGCAGCGAAATCTGCACTTCAAAATTCTTGAAATCAAGTGCATTGAAAATGATGAAAATAATATCAACTACTTTCAGAAATTCACTTTTCAGCTGATCCGGGCGACAGAAAATATGCGCATCGTCCTGTGTGAAAGAGCGAACGCGGGTAAGACCATGCAACTCACCACTTTGTTCGTAGCGATACACGGTGCCGAATTCGGCCATACGCAAAGGCAGGTCTTTATACGAACGAGGCTTCACCTTATATATTTCGCAGTGGTGCGGACAGTTCATCGGTTTCAGTAAGTATTCCTCCCCTTCTTCGGGTGTATGAATCGGCTGGAAAGAATCTTTTCCATATTTAGCATAGTGACCGGATGTAACATACAACTGTTTATTCCCGATATGTGGTGTCATTACCTGTTGATATTCGAATCTGCGTTGAATCTTCTTCAGGAAATCCTCGAGACGAAGACGCAAGGCTGTACCACGGGGTAACCACAAAGGCAATCCCTTACCCACAGTTTCTGAAAAAGCAAACAATTCCAGCTCTTTACCAATCTTGCGGTGATCCCGTTTTTTTGCTTCTTCAAGCAAAACCAGGTACTCGTCCAGCATCTTACGTTTTGGGAATGTGATACCATAAATACGAGTCAGCATCTTGCGTTTCTCATCACCACGCCAGTAAGCGCCGGCAACACTGAGTAATTTGATAGCTTTGATTGCACCCGTATCCGGCAAGTGCGGTCCGCGACAAAGATCCGTAAAATTACCCTGCGAATACAGCGTAATCGTTCCGTCTTCGAGATCACTTATCAGTTCTACTTTATATTCATCGCCTTTTTCCTGAAATTTCTTCAGCGCATCAGCTTTGGTGATATCCGAACGCAGGATAGCTTCCTTGCGGGCAGCCAGCTCTATCATTTTTGCTTCTATAGCAGGTAAATCACCTTCTTTAATCACAGCAGTACCCGGATCTACATCATAATAGAAACCATTCTCAATCGCCGGACCGATACCGAATTTGATACCCGGATACAGTTCCTGCAAGGCTTCTGCCATGAGGTGAGCCGAAGAATGCCAAAAAGCATGCTTGCCCTCTTCATCATCCCATTTATGCAGCTTAATGGAAGCGTCGGTGTTAATAGAACGGGATAAATCCCAAATCTGATCGTTTACTGAAATAGCCAGCACCTCTTGTGCTAACCTGGGGCTGATGCTTTCAGCCAGCTGTAGTCCGGTAATGCCCGCGTTGAATTCGCGCACCGAACTGTCGGGGAAAGTTATTTTTATCATAAATGAACCTTACAAATGGTTTTTAAAAATTTGAATCGCAAAGTTAAAGAAAATGTACCAAAGTGCAAATTAAAAGATTTGTAAATTGAAAATTTTGATTATCTTTGCACCCGCTTCACACAATGCGGCTGTGGCGTAATTGGTAGCCGCGCCAGACTTAGGATCTGGTGCCGAGAGGCGTGGGGGTTCGAGTCCCTTCAGCCGCACAAGTTATCATTAATTAATTGATAGCAAACAGTCTAAAAAAATAAGTGTCTGTAAAAAGATAGAAATTAATGTCTATAGACACTTATTCCTTCCTTGAGCATTTTGTTTTTGTTATTAGTGTCGCAGCTAAAAAGCAAAAAAAATCATGGGAAGAAAAGCTAAAGAAATCGTTTATCCACATCTCAACGACTGCAAAGGAGATGTGAATGGGAAGTGGTATGTCGAGTACTCTGTAACAAACAGGCTCACTGGCGAGAAAGTCAGATCGAGAATTTATGAAGGATTCGACAATTTTACAACATACCAGGAAAAAAAATCCTACGCCGACGAAATTATAAAAGAGTACACTCAAAAACTCGACTCCGGATGGAGACCTTTCGATCAGAACTCTGAAGTAGAATTTGAAGATGCATTAGCATACTATAATTCTATCACTTTCAAAGGGAAAAAAACGCGTAACAAATCTTTTATTCAGCCTCTATTTTCTGAATATTTGACTTGGAAAAAGCCATTTGTGGCAACTACTACGCTCGAGGATCATCGATCTAAACTACGTCAGTTTTCACAGTATCTTGAACACAATAAATTGTTAGATAAGGATATTACATCTTTCAACAGTGATGTGATCATTCGTTTTCTAAGGATTTTATCTGAAACAAAATCAAGAAAAACAATTCAGAAGTATCAACAGGTACTTCATGGATTTTTCGGTTTTCTTAAAACAGAGAAAAAAATTAAGATTCAAAACCCTGTTGACAGTAATATTCCACGCCTTGGCAAGATTGTTGATATGGCTCCGGCCGGCATTCCGGAGAAAATTCGCAGAATTTTAATGCGTGAAATTGAAAAAGAATATCCTCAGTTATGGATGTCATGCTGCTTTGTTTATTACACAGCTATCCGACCCTGCACAGAACTTCGATATCTTAAAATTAAACAAATAAATTTTGATTCGAGAACAATAACTGTTTTCAATGACAGATCTAAAAACAGGAGAACTGAAACAATTGATATTCCGGATGAATTATATTACCTTATAACTGAAAAATGGAAGCTTCAGGAATATAATGGAGAATTATATTTGCTTGGCAAATATGGTGAACCGGGTACTGAAGTGCTTGGTAGAAATACAATGAGAGAACGATTTAATAAAATCCGGGACCGTTTGAATTTATCTAAAGATATAAAATATTATTCTTGGAAGCATTCCGGAGCTCAGGAACTGGCCGATGCCGGAGCAAATACCTATGAACTTCAAAGGCATCTCCGGCATCGGGATTTGGCAACTACTGAGAAGTATTTGAGGAAAAGAATTGGGCAAAAATCTGATATGATAAAGAAAAATTTTCCATTGATATAAATATGATATGCTACATACTACAAAATATCAATTATTTGAAAAGTATTTTCTTATTTCCTACGTAAATATTTCCCTTGTCATCAATGCCATTAACCTTATAACCAAGATTGAACTCATTTTCCCAGTTCAACCCATCTTTTGAAATATAGATGGCATTTGTATGACCCTCTGCAACAAAATGACCTCGATTCTCAACAAGTCCTATTATTGTCATACGTGCTTGACAAATACATTTAAATTTTGAATAGTCATCAACATCGGATAATTTACCTAAATAGATGCCGTAAGGAACTAATTTTACCTTTTCTGTACGTCCGGGTATAGTTACATAAAAATCATCTCTCTCAAAATAATTTATTGAGTCAGACACAAATAATAATTGTGCATCCTTATTTGCATCTGTGAATAAATATGCACCGCATAATCTGTTGACTGAATTAACGGTTGATGTAAGACGTAACATTTCAGAGTTCCACCATTGTGCATCTGCAGCAATAGATCCATCACGAGTGTTATCATTCAAATAGAACAAATCACCACCCTGATGTGCTACACTATTACGCGTTTCTCCCGTTGACACGAGAAAACCACCCGGGGTACGATTAACACAGTGTATGTGACGAGCCATGTGTCTTCCGGTGTTTGAACCATACACATCACCAACACAATGGTATAATTCATAATTATTTGCAGATATTCTTTTTGCGTGAAAGAATACTCCTGTATTATCTGAACCATTCACTTTCACATCATTGAATAAATACTGCCAATCACCGGTTGCAGATACATTTTTTATGAACACAATCGGGTACAGAACATTGTCAAAAGTTAAATCTTCAGCAAGCGTTATTTTCACAGTTCCATTACTTGTACCGATTGCAGTTATCAAACTTTGTTGGTCAACTGGTATTTCGTATTGATTTGCAGGTTCTTTTATACCAGATGTTGGAAAAACGTATTTTCTTCGACATAATTTCATGCTATTAGGCTCGAATGCCGTCACATCAGTTATAGGCGTGAATGTGATTTTACTTCCATATACAATTGATGCATAATTGTCAGGTGTTGAGAAAAAGTTTTTGACATACCAAATTCTACCACCGTCATCCGTAGCCATCACAAATGGCTCTTGTCCGGCGGTATTGTTGTAATTTCCAAACACACACAATCTATCATCTTTTGCCATATTAGCCCACGTAAGACGCCCAAATATGCCGCTACTTGAAACTTTTTGCTCTAATAATGGTTTATCCGCTGGTAAACCTGGTGCTCCATATGAATTAATATCACGTCTGTCATTGAATTGTAAATAATTGTATTCAGACAATATTGGCAGATACTTATTATATGTTGAAATTAATTCTTTGTCATTAACCAGATTTCTATAAGAACTATTTGAAATTATTACATTTGATTCTGCGAATCGGAGCATATCTGACAACACGAATGCCACCTTAGTTGAATTTTCGTACCTATCAGGGAAATTGTGCAATACTCGACTTTTACTCGTGAATATACAGCAGCGAGGAATACCCCTGCCATGAGTAGCCCGTTGAGTTGAAGTTGTTTTATTGAATGGAAGAAGGTAAGCAAATAATATTGTTTCTCCGGCTTGAATCGCGGGGAATGAATTTACGTCAAATGGAATTGTGTAGAAAACTCCATAATCACCAAAAACTTTAAACGTCAATGACGTATCCGACCATTCAACCACAGTATTGTTGAATACGTCTCTGTTGATATTGGTAGTCGGCAGTTCGATAATTTTATAATCTTTTTTGTCACTTACAATTATTTCATTCTTATCGGGTAATTCCGTTAAACCTTCAAAAATCACTTCTGTTGGCACGTATACTTCCTTCGCTGACAGTCCGGTTATTGATGATTTAGTAATATCAAGCTTCCATGTAGCTACTTCCTTTGTATGATCAAGCACTTCCACTAATACAGATTGATTAACAACATTACCAGCTAATAGAAATGAACAACTTTGTGCATTCAAGTACCCAAAATTAGCATCAAAATCAACAGGATTAGAGTTGTTGTCAAGCACTCGATGTCTTATAATATTACCAGAGCCATCAATAGGTTGTGCGGTTAATGTCACATTGCACATATCTACGGTTGCTGTGAATCTGATTTTTGCATATCTATAACCTTTTGAAAATGGATACTGGTAAATACTCCAGCCAGACACGCCATCTTTCCAATAATATAATTTCAAATTATTTGTGTATGACTCATGAAGTACATATTTTATGTATTTTGAAACACTTACACCAGATGTGAATCTAATTCTAACAAAATTAACGCCTTCAACATTTACATATGCTTTCAGACTTATAAGCTCATCCTGATTTATTTGCACGTAATTCAGGCTCGTTGCTCTCAATTTTTGATTTGTTAAATCATAAAATCCAAAATTTTCCCAAACAACGCCATCACTTGACTTTTCAACATACACATAACCGCTGGCTGGGCTTACTTCATTTGTGAATATGTGAAACTCCATCTGTTTCTTATTTCTTACCTCAATAACATATCTGCCTTGAGATGAGAACTTATCAACTGTCTGTTCACCGGAGGGTAGAACTGGTGCAACAAATGGTTCATAATTAGTAGAGATTGTTTGTTTAGACGTAATTGTTAATCCTACAGAATCAACTATCAAAATATGCAGAGATGACAAATTAGATGTATCAACCTCAATTACATATACACCTGAAGCACTGAGGCGCTTGAATCCAGTAGCTATGTATTCTCCATTGACATATATTGGCACCTGAGGCGATGAAGATGAAGCGGTACCACTTGCGACCCCATAGAATCCAAAATCACGTGTGCCGGAGATGTTTGATACATCAATGATTATTTTTGCAGATTTAAAACCTTTAACTGAGTATGTTTTTGTTGAACTAACATTCTCTACTATTCTGTATAATTTATTGATAGCCATAGCATTTATTTTTAATACGTGATATTAATTAATGTTTCTGAGATAATATTTCCAAGGTCACTAAATTCACGTGACTGCGTTATAATTAATGTCCCAATAATCTGATCTGTATAAGTTATAGTGGTCGTTTTGTATTCAAGCACATTATTGTCGTAAACAGATTTTGTTAGTGTCCCGGAAGCTCCATTAGAGAATATAATATTGCAACTTTGCAATATTTCATCACTATTATATACAATATTTCCATTAACTAAATATCTGTTGTTGGCAATCAAGCTATGTACATTCAATAAGTAATGAGTTCGTGGAATGCCTGCAACCACACTATCTGTAGACCCATCCGGATCATTCACATTGGCAGCATCTATGTCCCAGTTCACTACCAATATCACATAATGTGTGTTTGCTCCATTTTTCAGCTTCACATACTCAAGGCCAGATGTTTTTGTTGAAGCAGCAAGAAAAACGCCTAAAGTTTCATGCTTAATTGCCACATTACCTCCCTTATTACATGTGACAAATTTGAATGCTTCACCAATAAGATTGGAAGATGCAGACCATATATCTACGATACGATCAAATCTTGAATCTTGTATTAACGGAGGAGTATTTTGTCTGTAAATCTCACTCTTCAATGTGTCATCACTCAGTTTATTTACAGCCGTTTTCACATCCTCAAAATTATCATTAAACGCATCTTCAATCTCCTTTCCTGTAGATGGAGTTTGACCATTATAATTTGAGAAAATCTTCTTCAATGTTCCTATTACTGACATAATTATGATGTTTTTAATGTTAGATCTGAAAATAAAAATCCGTATCCATTCGTAATTCCTGACTCCCAAATTGCTTCGCCGAAATTAAAATCAACCAGCGATTCATCTATTTCAGGAGAATGATTGATGTCGGTATCGACATATTTGATTGTAAGCTTTATGCTGCCAGGTTCCCTTGGCACTATATCATGCGTGAAATCATCGGCGCTAATTCTAACCTCATGTTCCCGTCCGGTTTGATCTATAAGGTATTTCTTCTCGCTTTGAAGCATATCCCGGATAAATAGAAACTCATCAAATGTTTTATACCCGAAATCAGCACTGATAATTTCACGAATCTTTAACCGGTTGTTTTGTTCAATATAATCATCAGTTAACTGATCATAGATCATAAATGCATCGTCTGTTAACTCAGGTTTAGCAATTGCTTTGCCGGTTACTTCAATTTGTTCGAATGCTGAAAATGAATTTGCAAACCGAATAATATATTTATCCGGAGTGACAGCCGGTTTTTTGATGATGATATCAAAAACAAATTTTCCATCAACAAGCACTCCAATGTACGATGGTATTTTACCATAACTTGTGTAGCTCGCGTTTCGTAATACTTCAACATTGAACGCGTACATATCACCCTCAGTTAATGCTGGAAATGCAAACACATTACCATACTCAGTAACAACAGTATATGCTTTGTTTGATGCGATAAAATAAAGCGGAAACAACTCGTTTTCTTTTATGACAATGTGCCGGCCGGAAGTGCGTGTTGTCATGAAGAACTGTTTATCAACATTCAAAAGCTTATAAGCAAAAATATCTGTGTTCAATGTATTTAGATACCTGATCATTTTTTTGCCAATTCCACCTTTATACACCTTCCCGGAATAATTCAAAGTAGATTCTTCTCCCTGCGTGAATTCTACCAAAATGGGCACATGACTGTTTGCGATTTGAGTTACCAGTACGGACATGCTGACAATTTGAGATTTCTCCATCTGAGATTTGATAATGTCAGATACTTGAATACTCGCTTCATACTCACCATCAGATCCGGAAGGAATCAACGTTCCATGAAAGAATATTTCGTATTCATTAAAAATCGAAATCTTACAATGAATCAACTCCTGTACAGTCGATTGCAACTCAAACGCGATTGGATTGTTAACCAAATATGCCTCCTTGGGTTGTTTTTTATATGAAAGTGTGCCTGACATTATTTAGGAGTAACTTTAAGTACCACAATATTGTATTTAACATCATCAAACGATTCTACTGTATTGTCTGATAAAAAAATACTTCGCTCAATAGACTCAACTCTCAGGAACGAATAAAACTCACTTTGAGATTTATTTGAATTTCCGGGAATTGCTATCCAGCGTGCATACAAAACATTTGTATCTGCAATCGATGGGGTTGATATAATTGTTTGCTTAATCATAAATCCAAAATTATTTAGTGTTTCAGACGTTTTAAAGGACAATCATTCATATAATTTCATTGTTCGAAATTTCGCTTCAATGATATTGACACCGGATTCTGTTATTTCGTATTTTAATGATTCCGGAAGAAGTGGCTGCCCATTAAGAAGTTTTTTCCTGGATATTTCGTAGTTGAGAATTTGATATGGATCCAGTTTCAATGGCACTGTTACTGGTTGAAATGAATATTTCAAGATATCATTAAAGGTGATCCAATTCTTTTCATAAAGTCCATTTGTACCTGATATGGCCAGATTGTATGCCATTTTAGCAACACCGGCATTGTCATACCTTTGCGACGAGGCATAAGCATACTTGTTATATTCAGTTCCATTACCACGACCCATGGCAAAGCAAAGCATTACCGGGCAATCTGTTGTCGATTTATCCGCATCAGTCTTACCTTCTACTCTAATTGTTGAATTCAATGACAACTCAGCTCCAATATACGGGATTGGAATTAACCATGGGTTGAACAATGGATTCACATTTTCTCGTTGCAAAATAATCATTGAAACATATTCAAACCCGCATTTTTTTTCATACAGAACATGATCTGTAATTTTATCACAATAATCAAAGTTATTATAGCCTAATTTTGATATTTGCAAACCATCCACAGTATTTTTCTTCTCATAATACAAACCTATAGAACGTATGAAAATATACTGACCATAAGGGTTAAATAGCTGCTCGTATCTGCTTTCTTCAATGATATTGCTAAATGAAGCGTTGAAATCTTGCCATGTTTTATGTTGAGAATTTTTCACTTCCAGACTTTTCTCACATGTTAGATTTAGTGTTTTGTATTGCTCAAATTCAATCAATGGATAATCAGATTGATATGGTGTTATATCAGTTAATTGATTATTATCATCAAATCTAACCATATCAATGTCGGCACTATAAGAAGAAGGAATAAATTCTACATTGTAAGTAGTTCTGATAATGTTAACAAACTCACTGACTGTCATCGTTGGCACCATTTGATCATATCTAATTTTCCCGGGCAACAGCAAATCAGATGTTTTATTAAGTATTACAGTGCTCTTCAGGGAGGTATCAGCATCAAAATCGAAAGTTAGATTATAACCAAAATATTCAAATATCCTGTGAAGCACATACGATAGTTTCAGGAAACCTGTAACACGATATCCAGCAGGATAATAAATTGTAACATTATCCTCATCGACAAAAGAACCGGCAATCCTGTTTTTCAGTCTGTAGAATGGATCTACTCCAGGAAGTTCAGAATTCATATCATCAGGGTTCTGTTCGTTCAAAAGTTTATGTTCGAATGCAGACACACCCGACAGCTTGAAACACACCTGAAACACATGAAAATCATCATCTAAATATCCAGCCATAACCTTTTCAAAATGGTCAATCCACGATTCAACACGTTCATTCAGGTTACCGTCATAATCTTCACGCACAACCGAGCTGAATACCTGCTGCATAGTTACATCTTTCATTAGAAAGTTCAAAGCAGATTCATTGAATAAAATTGTTCCTGCAATATTTTTCCCCTTTCGGGCACTTGATATCACCAGGATACCGCTTTTTTGAAACATTTCATTTGAAACAATCACATTACGACGCGTGATGTATTTTTCGATCCGATCAAACCTATGAGGAAAATTTAATAATTTCAGGTTATTGTCCGTCCATGGAAATGATAATGGTAGTGATGAGGAACCTTTATCGCTGATAAATTGATTCGTTTCCTCAATACTTATTTTTATACCGTCCGGCAAATCAAATCTTTTTTTAGTTTCAATGTCAATTATTTGAATCATGATCTGCGACCTAAATTTTGTGATTTTTCAACGATATCTTCTGTTTTTTTGAACTCCCAATAATTGACTTCAGCTTCAATTTTTGTTTCAGCGAATTTATCAACCGCTCTTTTGAAATATGCTATTGCTCTGTAAAATTCAGCTGAAGAATCAGGATTATTTGTATTACCCGATGGCGTATTTGAACCCCCTTCTGCAAATCCTTCAGGAAGCGGATTCCGGGAAGTTCGACGACGGCGAACGCGCTCGATCGACCGAACTTTTTCGGCAATGTCCGGACGACGAAGCTCGGGAACGGCAACCACATATTCACCTGAATGTACCGGCAGGGTTCCGGCAACATCATATCGCTGTCCTGGTCCGGTATAACCACCATCTTTCGAGAAATCCTGATTATAACCACCGTCGGCAAGTCCATCCTTGAGCCTGATTTGCCCGGTGGATGCTGATGAAAATCCCCCTCCAGAAGATGAAAGTGTCATTGACTTGATTTTTTGACGTTCTGCGTTAGCAGCTGCAACCTGTGCAATTCCTGTTCCAACTAACAATGCAGTTAATACCCCAGCCATTATTTGTCCAAATGGAGGAGGAATCGTCATCGAGGAAGCCCACGCGTTCATGATACCGGTTGCTGTAGCCACGCCAATTTGAGCGACCTGTATGGCAAATTGAGCATCCGCAAATTTCTTCTGAATATCAAGTTCTGCTTGTGCTCTTTCCTGCTCAAGCTGCTCTTTTTTTTGCGCGTAATCGGCATCACTCTGATTAAGCCCTGAGAGCCTTTTTTCATAATCTGCCTGAACCGCGGATGTTTCTGAACTTTGAAGCGCCTGGACAAAATCGGATGCCGCAGAAACTATTTCACCTGTTTTTTGAATATACCCCTGAACAATTGCTTTCTTTTTCTCCTGAAATTCTTGTTCCTGCTTTATCTTCTTATCATTGATTTTATCCTGGGTATCCATCAATGCATCCTCGGCAGCTTCGAGCGCCTCAATCTGTGCATCGGTGGGATTAGTGATTGCCTGAAGTGTTTTAACAAATTCTTCTTGTTCCTTGAGTCTGCGTTCCAATGATTCAGCTTCAGCTTTCTCGACGTCGGCATTATACTGCTCTTGAGTTATCAAACCATTTGCAAGGTCTGATTTTGCTTTAGCCAGCTTAGCATTTTCGATTGCATCAATGGCACTGAACCGCGCCTGGGCTGATTGTTGTAAGCTTTGTATAAGAGCTGCATCAGTAGCATTCTGCCGGTCGATGTAGCTTTTATCATAATCATCTTCAATTTTCTGAAGGTTTGCCTTATGATGCGCATTCAACAACTCGAGAACCCTTAATTTTTCTTCGTTAAGTTTAGCGGGATCACCATCCACCCCGGCTTCCTGAAGGGCAATTTTATGTCTTTCATCCTCACCCTTGATGGCAATATCAGTGAGTTTCGATTGATACTCGTTTTCAATCCTTATTTTTTCAGCAAGCTGGTCCTTGGTAAGTTTACTCAATTCTACATTATAAACACCAGCGAGTTTGAGCCTGTTGTTATATTCATTCGTGAGGATTGATGTTTCAATGCTCGTATCGGCCAGAAGTTTCTCGTATTTCTCTTTTTCCTTAATTAAGATATCATACAATTGTGCCTGAATGGCAATTTGTTTATCTTTTCCAAGTCCTTTTATTTTGAGTTGATTCTGAAGACTTTTAACGGCTTCCTCCTCTACCCTGCGATTATATTCTGCTTCGGTAATTAATCCTTGCGAACGTGCTTGTTTTAGCTTATTGATCTCAATGTTTAATGCATTCTCAATATTCTTTACACGGTTTTCAATGGCTTCCTTTGCTTTTTGCTCGCGCTCGCGCTGCATTTCGAGGACCAATGCAGTACGTTCCGTTTCAACTCTGCGAGTGTTGTCATAAAATTCCTTTTCTGCCCTGAGCACGTTAGCCCTCAGTTGTGCAAGATTTTCTTCAACTTCCTTAGTATTACCGGCTCTGGCCGCTTCGGCTTCGGCTATACGTAATGTTTCTTTTTCCTGGTCAACTTTTGCTTCAGTAATTTCTTTCTCTAATTGTAATGCCTTGTCAAGTGCCGCGAGTCTTTGTTCATCCGAAAGCGTATCTTTTCTTTTTGCTTCATTCCGAAGTCGGGATATCTCTAATTCCTTCCCTGCATTAACAACCAATAATTCACGTGATTTTATCGCCAGTTGCTGTTTTGCTTTTTCCAGCTCAATCCCTTCACGGGCTTTCTCATTCACTTTATCCATTACTTTTCCCACGCCAGGAATAATGCTAATAACCTTTGTAAATCCATTGATCACCGCCATGGCAAAATCCAGCAAGGATATCACTATTTTTTGCAGCACATTCAGCACGGCATCAAAAAGCACTTTGAGTGGAGCCATGATTTGATTGAGCTTGTTGGTTGCCTCTTCGGATGTTTTCAGCGCTTTATAAAGTAAAGTGAATAATCCTACAACTATAGTAATAATTAGCACGATAGGATTTGCCGCCAATGTTTTGAATGCTTGATTAACTCCGAGCACCCCTTTAGCTGCCTGACCAACAGGGTTGTGCATAGCTGCAAATTGCTGCATCAGGTTTTTGCCTGAATTATCAACGACAAACATTCTTTCGTTAACCTGACCAAGTTCTTTTTGTAACGCTTTATACGCTTTTGGATCAGCAGATACAGATGTAGTATTCAGTTGTTTTTGAAGGTCACCTGCACGTTGCTCGAGTTGTGTCATGGTCATATCTTCAATCTTCATGGTTTTGATGATTTCACCTTTCTTTTGATTATTATCATCAATTGCTTTGTTGTTATCCTGAATTTTCTTGCTAAAATCCTGCACGGCCGCTGAGTTGCTTTCCATCGCCTCTTTGGCATACCGGTACTGGTCTGTATTGGTTTTTCCGCGTGCTTCCATTTTTGCCATCGACTTTTCAGCATCGCGCATGTTTCGCTCAGCTTTTTTCATCTCAACCGATAGTTCACGGTTTTCTTTCTTCAACCGGTCGGTGGATGAAGATAAGGTATTAAGTTCTCCCTGCACACCTTTTGCATCCAGTTCAAGAATCCAGCGTATATTGTCATCCTTTAATTTTGCCATAATTATTACTGATTTAATGCTTCATTTAGTTTTGCACCTAATTCATCTGTAATTGCTTTACCATATCCATATCGAATGTCACGAAGCGCATTGTTATACAGTATTCCCCAAACTTGCCGGTTATAGATCCGGAGATTGCCGAATTTCTTCATATCAACAAATCTCATTTCTTTTACGATGTTTGCTGAAACAACAAATTTTTCACCTGATGACTGGATAACATAATTGGGATTTTCAAGTGATTGAAGTAATGAGCCGGATCTAACTCCAATTTTGGAATCACGCCCTTTTTTTATATTTAAACCCTTACCTTCTATGTAGGTATTATTTCGGGCAATGGCCAATTGCGCTTTGTAGATATTGTTCAGGTCTCGCTGCAACACCTCGATAATAAATTGCTGTTTGGTTATGTTCTCTGAAATCATTGCTGTATTGAATTATACAGCGAATATAAAGTGCTTGCAGATGGGAATAAAGGACAAAAAAAGCCCGTGTAGTATTACTACACGAGCTTTAATGAACCGGCTTGAAACCTGCTTACCTTATGATTATGTAAAGAACCGTGGCAACTATCGAAAGCCACATCGACCAGGTAAGGTAATAACCCACAACGTTCGAGCGATACCAGAACCGGTTCTCGAGCAGAAACGAGAACATGTTGCCCTGGTTGATTCTCTGTAGTGCCTTCCTGAAATCCGGACGAATAACACTACCTCCGTATATGGCAATACGAATTACGCTTACCAGCGAAGCCACGAGGGAAATAATGATTATTATAAATAAAAATAGCATGATGTGTGTAATTTTTATGATATTCTCGACTGTAAAGATATTGTTTTTCTATGATATTAAAAACAGGTCGCAATGTGTTACAACGTCATGATCTTCCATGTTTAGCAACGGCATTAAAACAATTACGCAATCGCCCACGACAAATTTGTGAGCTGATAATGGTGTAGTTCTATGCACCATCCTGATTGTTTCTACATTTAATGCTTCTGCGACCTTAGCAAGCCTCTCGATTAGATATGCCTGAAAGGGTGAATTCCAGTAAATCACTTCTTTGAAATCGTTCACAAATCCACCATTTTCGATATCAGCAATCCTGTCAATTTTACCTTCACCTTTGCAAGTTGGACATTCATGGTCATGTTCATGTGTATTACCCCGGTAATCCGTGAATTCGAAACCAACCTCTCCACAACCGAAACAATCAGGGCATTTTTGAAGTTTGATTTTGTATTTTTTATTCACTGCATCCTTCGATTTTGACAACATCAATTGCAGGTCTGATAATTTAATTGACTCGTTAATATTCTCACCTTCAGGGATGACAGATAAGGCATTAGGGTGTTTCGTGTTTTTTTCGAATTCGGTTACATTAGTCTGACTTTTATTAAACATGATGATGCTGTAACCATCAGTAGCAATCACAAATTCACCTTGCACAAATGGGGTTCTGATTGATTCTCTGAACTCATCAGGTTTCAGAAATAATTCGAGTAAAGAAGCGTACTTGTCGCTTGAGGAATATTCTACATTAGTTTCCATATTTATAGATTATTATTATTATTATTTATATTCCAAACAACTCATCAAGCTTTTTATTAATCGCCTGCCGGCGACGTTCGCCCGAGAGATTCTTATATGCATCTTTTGCCTTGACTTCGCCAATATTGGATTCAAGGTCAATGTTCAATTTCAGGTTACCTTCAGCCACGCCATTATGATACCATTTATATTCATCTGATCCGGGATCTTGCAATGCACTTAGCAGCTGTGCAGGTGAATGATCTGTTTTGTCGGCTATCAAACGAACTGTATCTTCAAGCGTAATCTGTAGTTCTCCACAGCGGGTGATGGATTCAGACAATGTCATTTCATCAAATATTCTCTCGCTCATGATTCTAAGTATTTGTTTATTTTATCGCGCAAAGTAACTAAATCTTTTCGTGAACCCAGCGGGACACGAACACCAAGGGCCGTGTTAACGAACCCGGGAGCCAGCAGGTAAAATTCTTCCCTAATTCGACCGGATTCGTAACTGGTGTTTTTTCGGGTGATATCAAAGCGTGCCATAGTTTCGACCTTTTAATTGTTTAAAATTGATGAGTGATCAAATCTTATCCCATGTTTTTTGAAGTTCATCCGATTCAATTTCAATTCTTATTATTTTCACACTCTATCTCCTTTCAAATCTACTGTTACACTCACGTTTTCGGATACAAAGGTTACATGATCCAGATTGGTACCGGTAATTAAACCTTTCACTATTAAGCGGCTTTGCTGCCGGAGTTCCCTGCGCACCTGGTTCACTACCTGGTTGAAAAGTGCAATTACTTGTGGAGATTCGCTTTCTTTGTAAAGCTCCACCGGGTTGCCCTTACCGGGACGGCGTACGTGAGGTTGTACGCGGATAATTTTGTTTGTCATAGTGATATTTATTTAATTATGTATTATTTTACATTAAAACAACACTACAAATGTAATGTAATAAATTACATAAAACTACATATTGGTAATTTAATAGATTACATTTAACATTATTTAATAATGCAATACAATACAATAAAGTATATTTGCATAAAAAATAATTGTATGGAACTGCGAATCAAGGAAATTATAAAAGAAAAGAAACTTACGACAGTATGGCTTGCTGATAAATTGGAAATATCCAGACCGGCTATGAGTAATATTGTCAATAGCAAAGTATCTCCATCACTAAATACTTTAGAAAAGATTGCCTCTGCTTTGGAAGTTCAAATATCAGAACTATTCGACAAACCATCAAATACTATTATAAACTGTCCCAACTGCGGGGCTGAGTTGGAGTTGAGGAAGAAATAAAAACCCCGCCATAATCATAATAACGAGGTTTCATATTAATTTACAAATTCAAAATTCTACCATACATCAGCATTTTTGCTACTTGATGCTGAAAAATTAATACTTTCAAATTTTGTGAAATAATTTTCTGCAATAAGCTCAGCTTTTTTCTTGATATCAGCCCAAACTTTATTATTATAACTTTTTTGCATACCTTTTGTCGTGTGCTCTTCCGCTGTTGTAATTAATCCCAGTTTGCAATAAGGGGAATTTCCCAAATTAACATCATGAATAAAATTAGTTACTTCCACTTTAAATCTGCCATCTTTAATTTGCACTTTAATTGTGTACTTTAACTGTCCGCTATAACACAAATATCCTAAGCTACCATAATCATAATCAGTCAATGGACTGGCAATAATAATTCCAGCATCTTTGTCCTCAACTTCAATTACATTTTTTGCAGAAACGAAATTCATACCCATCCACTCTTTGATACTATTATAAATTTCATTCTTTTTCAAAGCGCTATCAACTCTTATCACTTTATCAAACAAGAGTCGTTCTTGAGCAAAAATGCTACTATGAATAAGTGAAATGAATACAATAAAAATTATTTTTTTCATAACAATTAATTTTTGAGATTTATAATATGCTGATTCAAAATAAATTCTGTTGAATCTCTCCTTTGCAACTTTTCTTGTATTTTTTCACAAGTTCATCAAGCAGATCGTCATTAGTATTTTTTATTCTATTTTCGAGGTACCAAATCAGGTGATTTTCTGAAATAAACTTCACCCGCCGGTATGGAGAGTTATTTTGGTTAAGTCGATCCTCAAATTCGGAAATAAATTTCAGATGTGATTCGGAATATACGCTTTCGATGATGTGATTGCTTATCACAACTACCTCAATATCTTTATCAAAGTCTTTTTCGCGCACGTATGCTCCCAGATTCCCCAGTGCCTGGTACAAATACTGAACATCGCCTGCAAATTTTTCAGTAAAAAAAACGTCTTTACCATAGAATCCGTTCATCTCAGCCAGATTGCTATATGTGAATATGGTAAGCATATTCAATCCTTCCGGAGTAATTTTAATGTATTCCTTTTTTGCCATAACCAGGTTATTTTAGTTTATCAAGTAATTGGTATAGTGTAGTTTCGTTAATTATTTTTATATCGTTACCCAGATCTCTCAAAGTTATAACCTTTTCCATTTTTTTAGGCCCAAAATTATCTCCAACAATTATGTAATCAGTTGTTCCGGTTATTGCTCCCTTACTAATTCCACCGATATCAGCAATTAAATCACGTAATGTTTCTCTGTCAATTTTTTGAAATGTGCCTGATATGACAATGTTTTTATTCTTGAAAAGTGAACTTATACTAATATCTTCAGGATTAACATCAGATACAGAGTTACAGAATTCAACTTGATCAGAAGTTGGTTTTTGAAAAAAGTGATTTGTGATTGATTTAGGTTTTTTACTTTCGAAAATTAAACTTTCCGGATTAACGCCATTAAGATAAGCCAGAAATATCTGAGCACATGCAGTTGCATCGGCAAGTGAGTCATGGTGATGTTTTAATTGTATGTTAAGTGCCTTGCAAACATCCTTAAGACTACGGTCACGGAATATTCTCATTGTACATTGAAAGGCTAATGCTTTGATAAATTCAAGATTATAGTGTTCGCAAGCCCTCGAAAGCACATCGTAGTCAAAATCAAGATTATGAGCTACAACTACACTATGATTGAGTATGGTTTTTATTTCGTCCCAATAATAATCAAACTCTGGAAGGTTTTTAGTATCGTAAGCAGTAATTTTATGTACTCTAACACAATTATCATCGTATTTATTACCGGGTGGTTTAAAAAGATATTTCTTTTGATCAACAATAACCCCATGTTGTACTACAACTAATCCAAATTGACAGGGCATTCTTTTGTTGGTAGCTGTCTCAAAATCGATTGCAACAAAATTAATTTTCTCCATGTATTAGTTTATTTAAAAATGAAATGCAAATATAAACAACATTTTTGCAAAAAATTATTATTGTATAAAATAAAAACCCCAACAAATATTGCTGGGGTTAACTTAATTTCATTATACTTTATCTATATTAATGCAATTTACATTGCTCCAAGAATGACATTGGCATCAATATTTAACTTTTTATGAATCTTTCGGGCTACCTGCAATGTTGGAAGTGATTTTCCATTAAGATATTCATTAACCCTCGGAGCGCTTATTCCAAGCATTTCAGCCAATGATTTTTGAGTTAAATTCATTTCATTCATACGGGTTTTAATCACATCGCTTAAAACTGGTTTTCCTATCGGGAAATGAGATTTTTCGTATGCCACAACCAGGTCGGTGAGGAAATCCAGTTCGATATAATTTTTATCATTCTTTGGAGTATTGTCGTCAACAAGTTCAACAAGTTCATTAACCCTTGCCATGATGGCTTCATACTCTGATTTATTGGCAATTAGTTTCATAATCTTTTCTTTTAAATTTTTGAACAATCTTTAATTTTATCATATTCCGAGTGAGTTCCAATGAACCGGATATATACTATTTTCGGCACAAACAACACCAGTGCTATAAGTCTGTAAGAATTACCTTTGATGTTAAACACATAACGTTTATTACCTACGTTATCTACACTGTTGAAAGTTTGTTTCATATCTGCAAAGCAATCCCAATCGCTAAGTTCTGTTTTAATATACCACTCGTCTAATGCCATTTTTGCAGCTGCATGCAATTCAGAATACTGTTCAATTGCTTTGTAGGTAATTATTCTCATTACGCATATTATTTTGTCACAAACATAGTACATTTGTTTTGAATTACAAAATATAAATTACAAAATATGTAATTACCTGTATTTTTAACAAAAAAATGCCCGACCTACAGATATGTAAGCCGGGACATTAATCACCTTATAAATGTTGTTTATCTAAATCTCCTGATCAACCAAATTGCCCCCGGGATTAGCAGACCAATAACAATCCCGGCAAGTAATAATTTCAGAGCATTGTTTGTTTGATTATCGGTTTTAGATGTCGATTTTTCTTTGATATTCGAAACCGAATCAAGTTCCATTTTATATGCATTTACCTCGCTTTTCAGGATATTTAGCTCCGACTCCATGCTGGTTAATTTTTCAGTTATGGATTTATAGTCCACTTCTGATGCTTCACGTGTACGGTACTTGATAATTTCCTGCACCGGAGGCTTGCCGGTAATAGAATCAACCGGTTTTGAAGTATCGAATCTTATTATTTCTGATTCGAGATCCACAACTTTCCTGTAAAGATAATTGATTTGAGCTAACATCGCCGAATCAATACGGGCAATTTGTTTAGCCTGAACATTACTTTCTTCCCGAGAACTGACATCTTCACTCACCTCGGTATTGATTTGGGAATTCAGCGTTTTCTTTTCACTCACTTTTTGCGTGTTACACGCGATCAGCGTAATAACTACCAGTAACATTAATATTCTTTTCATATTATGATATTATATTTAATCAATTTGTCCGGCTAACTTGTTCGTGTAATCTTTACCATCCATCTTGAAACCTTATAAATTTGACTTTTTAACCGGCGCTTTAGATACACGCCATCACCCTCGCGAGATCCGGCATCATTCGTATTGCCTTCCACCGTGATTACATACTGTGTATTGCGCTGCCATTCGTGTACAAAACCAACGTGAGCAACCCGCTTCAGGTTTTGGAACCACAGACCAAACACATCAGCTTTAGCGGGGGTTTTGTTGCCAGTACTGCCACGGGTATAGATGGTGTTCGATGCCGGAAACCAGGCGGGTGACCATGCCGATCGAACGGCTTCTACATCCGCTTGCATAAACACCCATGTTACGAATGCCGCACACCAGGGAGCGCCTTCCTTATGACCTGTTGTTGCTAAATACTCCTCTACCCTTTTGCCGTCGTTACGGCCGGTTAATTCACGCACACCAAGTTCGCCTGTATAAATTTCTGCTACTAACTCAGCACTGGCGACACAACCAGTGTTCGTGCCAAATAGGCTAATAGTGCTAATAATATAAAGAAAACAGAGTATGATAATTTTATTTTTTGCCATCCTGTTAATTCATTAAAATCCGATTTCATTTTTGTTTTAATGTACTTGTAAAATGTACCGAATAGAAGTTTGAGTATGTACCAGGCTGTAGCGACATATAACAAAAACTGAAAGACGGTGAAGATTGGCACCTGAAACACCCCGGCATCGAAGGTTGCCGACACGGGATCAGCCAGTCGCAAGATCGGGATACTGATTATCCACAACAGAATAATAACCGGAATGGTAATAAATTCCGGATGTGATTTGAAGAATTGAAGCATTGTTTTCATAATGAATTATTTAAATGTTCTGAAAAAATCGAGTACTTTGTCATTTTGAATCGCGCCAAGGATGATGAGAGCTGCAAGTATAATGAGCAAAAACAACTTGTAATGTTCGCTGAAGAACATCACGACTTTCAACTTCGAAAATCTATCATTAGTACTTGCCTCAAGAGCGCTGATTTTTTCTTCAGTTTGCTTTTTGTTCACTGAAATTGCCTCTAATATTGCCTTGTGACGTTCATCATTTTTTTTGTCTAAATCGGCGAATTTGTTGTCAAGATCCATAGATAGCGCTTTAAGGGCCGTGGCAGTTGGTCCCTTCACCCCGGCTAAGATTTCTTTAGTTTTTTCAAAATTATCTCCCATTATCGTAATAATTTATTTCAAAAATCTCTTTATTTTTCTTTCTTGAAAAGGACAAGAACGCGGTTAACCATCTCCAATATAGCGGCACGTCTCAATGGTGTTACATTATCAATTAACCCTGATTTGATATGAAAATCTACCTCTGTGCTCTCGATATCCTCAACGGAATAGTAATTGAATATTTCCCTGATGCTTTCAATAATTCCAGCCATGATGCTACTGTTACTCCATCCGGTTATATGAATGATGCCATCGATATTTTCGGCATTGAAATACGTTCTGCTTTGACAGTTCAATATCCTGTGTGGAATCAGTTCCTCCTTGAGTTCTGCATGTTGCATGGCTGACTTCTCAATCAACAGTCCAAATTTATCCGGCCAGCTGTCGAACAAATTCATCAACTCGATGAAGTTATCTTGCGATTCCCGGAGTATCATTTTTCCGTAGTATTTGAATTAGAAAACATAGCGCACCAACCACCACATCCGTAAAATTCGCGCGGATCTACTATTTGAAGTTCTGCCGGGAATGATATCAGCTCATTATTTGCACAATAATTCAGCTCGTTTTGTTCCTCATGCATTTTCCGTATGATGATGTCTAAAATCTCCAGACACTTATTCATCAAAATTATTTCATTCAGATTGTCGTTGTTTGTTTTTGACAAGTTATGAACAACAGATACGGCAAGTGATTGCATCACTTCATTTTGTGAATCCGGATCCACAGTCATCTTACCATACTCTACAAACAAGATAAATTCGTTTGAATTTTTGATTTTCTCAGACACGTAATTCTCATTCATTGATAAAATAAATTTCTGAATTTCCGGGATAACGTCATCATTACCCATCGCGAGTATCTCTGTTTTGATTGAATCATACCCGGTCAACCGGCTCGTGGCAGGTTGAATAAACATTTTACCAAGGACCGCTTTCCCAACGAATTTCGAGAAATAGCGTAATAAGTTGATGATTAGTTCGTTCATGTCAGTTTATTAATTGTTGATATGTCAATACCTGTTTTCTCCGATAATTTATACACCGTTACACCTTCAGCAATAGCTTTGTTTACAACATCCTTCAGATGCTTTATCTGTGCATCAAAATAATCGTTCAAATTCATGTGATCCGGCAGTCCGTAACCCTCGCGTTGCAACATGAGTACTACCTCGTTGCTAAGTTTAATTTTATCGGCTCCATCCTCTGATGGATTGCCTTTGAACAGAATGCTGTATGTAGGATGTTCGGTGTAGAATTTCACGATACCGGTAAACCAGTAAACAATGCCAAACCTCACCATTGGATGCAATTTTCTCATATTACGGTTTTGACCCGACACCATGTTTTGAGTGTAGTTCAAATTAGCCGGGTACAAAATAGCGCAAATCTGATTGATGCATTCCTGCTTATCATCCTCATTTTCTAATTTTGCCAATGCTGAAAGCAAATCAAAGCAATCGACAAATTCACGTGCTGTGATATCAGTTTTAGCCGTTATATCAAGTTCAAATCGTTTGCCGGTATATTTCTTCCTGCCGATTTTCACTATCGGGAATGGGTTCGTTATAAAGTCATAGCGCGGGATAATTTGCCGATCATCTTCATTGATGGTAAAAATGAATTTTATTTGTTCTGCCAGGCGCAGTAAATTAAAATTGATGTTATCCCGGGGAGATTCTTCAGATTTTGGATCCGGACGATTAAACTTTTTAGAGGGTTTGTAATTAGTGAATTTGATGAGCAATTTAACCAGGGCAACATGAGGTTCTGCTTTCAAATCACCCGATATCACGCGTGAAAGCATTTCAAATGTGAATAGTTTCTGTTTGAAATTTAGATCTTTCCAGGAGTCCGGGATATCAATAGAAGCTTTACCGTTTAGTTTAATGCTGATCATGAACAATAAAATTTATCATCTTCAGTGATTATTCTTTCACCAATAACCGGTTGACTTAAATGTGTTTTCTTTTGTTCAGCTATTTGAGCTTTTTTAATCTCCATATCAACTGCATTCCAGTACGTTGATGCTTGAGTGAGAAATTTCACAGACACACTTTCCCGGATATCTTTATCAGCCTGAGCACGATGATTCTTACTCATCTCGTTGTCGATATCACGCCGGATCGGTGATGGCAATGCCGAATATGCAAGTCGCTGACAAGCACGTCCCATTACCTCGTAACAAACAGCACGGGTGATTAAATCGGTTTTTTCAGCATCCTTTTTCCGGGAAGACACGCAATCCATCCAAACTTCTCTGATAATCCATCCGGCTGACAGCATGAAGAATTCACCTCCTGTAAGTTCCACCCCTACCCATTTGTTGAAATCCGACAATCTTACCGGCAGGGAATCATAATCTTTCTTCTGGTCGCTATCTTTCCATTCTTGGAAATCATCTTTGTTTTTATTCAAAAATGTAATCAGTTGATTCATCCAGAACCATGCGGTTGATAGAAGGTTGTCATTCAGATCATCAGTCTGATACTTATATGCAGTTGTTTCCGAGTCTGTTTTTTTTGTCGTGATACCATCATTGCCGATGTGAAGAATCAGATAAATCATATGTTCATACACAGCAAAATGAAGCATGGCACGCTGCAAATAATCAATTGCCATTTTTTCTTTATCATTCTCTGTTTCCGGATATGCTTCAGCAAGTCGATCGTACAATTCAGTTGATATTATTTCAGGCATCTTAGCGGCTACCTTATACAAGCTGCTTTCGATGTTGTAATAGTCAAGCGATAGATTCATTCCTGATATTTTAGGCTTCATTTCGCTCGCAAAGTTGTCTGCATTGAATGGTAACTTTATCATTTTTGTTCCTCCGTTTTTTGAACATTCGATTTTGGATCGGCTGTTGCTGTTTGGGCTGGCCGCTCCGTTGGTGTTGTGTCCTGTAACTTTGCCGGGATATCGATCCAGAACCCAAGCCGGATGCCTTCCTGGTATTTCTCAGGCCAGTTTAGCCGGATGTAGTTGTTAATTGATTTGGTGGTCACATATTCATCCCAGGTAAGGGATGCGACGTATATCAGGTAGTTGTAATACACGTCGCTCCCTGATTTGCTGATCACACCATCATTCTCCACATTAGTGATAGAAGATGCAATTCCTTTTCCGGCCAGAATGACCTGATCAGCTCTTTTGTCGAGGCTTATCACCGACTCAAAATATTCTTTAAATTTACCCGGGAACTCTTTGAACTCCCAACCATCTTCACCCCATTTGGTTGATGCCCACATTTTGCCTTGATTCTTACCTTCGCCCGACATCAGGTTGGTAATCACGCGAAGTTCATTCGCAATAACCTGATCAACCATGGTTTCGTAGAAATTCAATACCTGACCTTGCTCATCAACCAATTTAACCCCACGATATTCAGTTTGTACAGGCACTTCATCGCTAAGGTTTTGCTGTATGATATTCTCGAGAATTTCACGCTGTTTCATGTACCAGGTACCCGGTATCACGACATGGATGTGTGCGTTTAGTGCATTTTTTAAATACGAGTTCAAGTATCGGGGAGAAAGATTTGAAGCGCGAATCCATTCAAACAGACCCTTAAACCAGTCGTTGAAGGCGTACACCCATTTTGTGAATGTTTTATCGGTATTGAACTCGATAGCAATAGGATATTTAAATGGTTCTATTGGATCAAGTCTGTTATAAACCAGTTTATCATACCGTCCCGGGTTCATCCAATCCGCGATAACTACGTATTTGCAATCATCATTTTTTATGCGTTTTCTGATATCCAATTCTTTGGATGCTAACCGCGCTTCATCAGCCCCAACATAACTAAGCGCCAATACCGGTATCTTGTCACCAATATTTCGCCCTAATCTTCTAACAAGAGAAAAATGATACGTACTAACACATGTATTCACGTAATAATAGTCAGTAATTATATTCTTCAGATATTCCCAGGGATGATCTACGCCGTATCTCTCCCATCTATCAAAAGCCTGTTGAATTTCCGGATCTTCAACCGGCACACGAACACGACGTTGTTTTTCTCCTTCACCCTGAATAACCTCTTTATATAATCTCGGCCCCTTGCCGAATAGAAATTTCACCTGTTTCTTTATCACCTCCGGAAGCAGTTTATTTTCAGAAGTAACAGAATATACTTCCTGTGGATACAGATTATGCCCATCACCCCATAGCGGGATTACAAAATCATCTAATCGCATGGTCATATTTTCAGAAATATACCGGGAATATATATTCTGATATTCTTTCTGCACGATACTTTCACGTTCGGCAACTCCTTGTACTTCAAATGTAAGCACACCTCCCTTGGGAATAGTTGCAAATCCTCTGCCTGCTTTTATTTCAATTTTCTGATCCATCGAACCAATCTATTTTTAATAATTCATAATTTGGAGGAAAACCAATGTATCTCATCAGCTTTTTAAAGCACATTTTCGGCTCTTGAGTATCTAAATCCTCATACGGAAAATACAAATCACCATCCAACTGAAAAGTATCTTCTCGAAGTGCCGGACGCACCCTGCATTTATCAACCTTAACCAATCGACCGGATTTGTTTGTTGTAAGATTACATGTCAAGTGTACTAACGTGAAATATGCATCCGGTACAAACTTCAGGTTACGTGCACGACGAATAGCTTCGGATCCCGATATTGTTTTCTGACTTTCCATATACAAATAAAACCAATTGATAAATGTGCATAAAGGACAATAATCAGCCTGATGTGTACGTACCGGAACCTTGTTGAGAGATTTTTCCCTGATCGGTATCAGGCAGTAATTTGGAGAATTCCCCCCAAAGCAAGTACATCACAGCTGATGCCAACTGGGTAGAGTTATATGCTTGTTGTTCAAATGGTAGGCGCTCACTACTTTTATCAAGAAAAATCTTTCCTTCATACCGCTTGAGTGGTGAATGATTGATGGAAGACACTGTAGCTTCACATTCATTCATGTCTATCAAGATATCATCCCTTTTTCC
Source organism: Paludibacter sp. (assembly GCA_034928085.1). GTDB lineage: Bacteria > Bacteroidota > Bacteroidia > Bacteroidales > Paludibacteraceae > Paludibacter. Next base: position 19,142 of record JAYFPG010000037.1, on the reverse strand, counting down.
ATCATTTTTACCAAACAACAAGTTCAACAGCCTGTAGTGTTGTGAATAATAAATTGTCCGTTGCTTTGGCGACATCAAGTGAACTGTCCATCCAAGTGCAGTAAATTCTTTTTTTAGCAGTTTCGCATCCGTATCGTTGATTCCCGGTTCTTTATAATCGGGATAGTATTTCTTCCACTCCGGATCCTTTTGATTAGCAGCACGGTCGTAATGAATATAAACTACTTTTTTACCTGAACTGAAAAAATCATCAATCTTCTTTGCTAATTCCCCATGTTGATCAGGATGATATATCCAAAAATCTTTCAACAGTCGAAATTCCTTTTTTTGAATATTCCGCTGTGCAAACACCATCGACGAAAACGGACCGGCATCGTAACCGGCTATCAACGGTTTATTTTTATCATAGTATCTCAAATGCCGGCACGATTCATCTACTTTCTCACCAGCCGACATCAGGTCAATATACCGATAATCATATCCATCATTGAATAGATGTTGCTTTCCAAACCTGCCGAAAAACATGTCTTTTACTCTCAATTTCCGGATTGCAAAAATGGAGGTATATAGCACATCTTTATCCCGGGTCGATTTTATCTGATTTTCGATATAGTCAACGCCCAATATTTTCAAGTTAGAGAACGATGATGCACGCATGTATAGCACTTGTCCTCGTCTCAACTCATTCAATCGCTCATTCCAGCGATCAATGAAGCGCTCAAGCTTTTTTATTCTCTCAAAATCGAGCGTTTTACGAGCGATTTCAAGTTCATGTATCCGGTAATCAATTTCGAAGGCTATTTCGATAATGCTGTCAACTATTTCCTGATTCATTTCTTTTTCTATATCCAGGAACCAATCCTCATCCGTCTCGAAGTTTGGCGTTGATGTGAATCCGGACCATCCCATGAAATATGGAGAATGACCAAATTTGGAGCGGTCGGCCCGAAGCGTTGGCATAAATCTTTCCAACATAAACTCCTTTTTTATTTTCAGCAGCTCATCGAATACGCCGTGACAGGTACTTATGCCCAAAACAGACTCCGGACGGTCGGCAGATACGAACTTGACAACAGTCCCGTTACAAAAGGATATAGTGTGTTTCCAGTCGAAAATGGATGTAACGCATTTAGCGAAGTGTTTCGGAGGTTCTTTGCCAATTTCAAAATAAATGCCACGCTCATAATTTTCGGTGAAATATTCAAGTATACCAGGAAGGATATTGCTAAAGATATCGCGATACGTGGCAGCTCCGAGCACCAGCAGCGATCCGGGCATTGAATTCTGTATCCGGTCGATGCGCGATGCCATGATATGTGTTGTTTTACCGGAACCACGACCAAGTTCACATACTATAACTTGCGGATCCGCTAATTTGACCTTTATCTGCAATGCAGACATGTAAGCTTTCTGAAATATTGCTTCAATTTCAGATTTCTTCATAATCCACATCTTTAATATTCAACTCCCGAACTACTTCATCAACCTGACGTTGTTTTTCTGAATCTGTAGCATCCTGTTTTGAGATAATATTCAACGCTTTGCGATATGCATTCAAAATTCCGGATCTTTTCACGCCCATGCGCTCCAGTTCTATATCCGGAGACACGATTTGTGGCTTGAATTTGATGCGATCTGGATCAATGGCATTGGCAGATGCACGGATACGATATTCACACGATCTAAGCAAACAATTTCTGGCTTCACGTAAATTATGAGCTACCAAATTGACTTCAAACAGCTTCATCATCATATCAGCATAATACAGCAGCCACGCTTCTGATGTTACATTGCAATCTGAATTCAGGTAATTCAGTGCATCGTAAATTCTACTTTTACAAGTGTGTATTGAAAGTTCGGGATAGCTTTTTTGCAGCTTCTTAGCGCATTCGGTAATTGAATGTGTTGTCCGATGCAGGTTAGATGCCTCATTGATCTGAAGGATATAATCAGCAAGCGCCTGGGGTATTCCGACTGCTTTAGCATCGCGAAATTCCAAATATTTCTCAACTATTTCGGGAGATAGCTTTTGAAGGTGTTCAATCATAATCCAAAATTTTCATGTATTTGTGTATCAATACGTTTTTTGCTTTGACGTTGATTCAACTTTTCATTTGCATCAATATTGCTGTTTTTTGCATTGTCAAAAAGTGATTTATCCATCGTATATTGTCCGGTAGTCTTACCTTTATGATATGCCTGATACAATTCACTCTTAGGATCCTGAATATCTTTTTTGAATTCTTCCGGATTTTCCGGATCCACGAGAAAAATAATTTCATGCACCGGGTAACCAAGCACTCCAAATGCACGAACTTTTTCTATAAATGAGTTATCGTAGTTCATATTCTCTGAGCTCCTCTTTGGTTAGAATCTTGCCATTTCTCTTAATTGTCACATCTTTTCCTGAATTTCGCATAAAACGAATGTATCTGCGGATATCTAAGTCACAATAAGCAGGATCTAATTCAGCGGCATAACATAATCGATCGGTTTGTTCTGCCGATATTATCGTGGTGCCGGAACCCGAGAAAACGTCTAAAATAATGTGTCCAATAAGGCTACAATCCATAATTGCATCAGCCACAAGTTTGACGGGCTTTGGAGTTGGATGGTCCTTGGTGTTAACATCATTTGATTTGTTGAATGAATTTGCCCCGGGATAATCCCATACATTTGTACGATATCGGCCATTCTGACCAAGCATGAAATTGTTAATGTGTTTTTCACGACCATTTTTAAAAATAAAAATCAACTCATGACTTGATTCATAACCGTGCTTTTCAATATCCTCAATTCTTGATTCTAACAAGCTATCCGGAATCTCCTGGTTATTTTGAAACATAAATATCAACTCATGTTTCGATCTGTAAAATGTACCCATACCTCCATTTGATTTATTCCAAACAATCATGTTTTTGTATTCAGAATAAACCCTGCCGGCACATCTTATTTCATATACATGTTTCCAGTCCATGCAAACGTAATGAATAGATCCTTTTACCGAGTATCTGATTAAAATTTCAAAGCATTGCTGCAGAAAATTAATAAACTGATCCTCTGTCATTTCACCTACCCCCATTTCAAAGCTTTTAGTCTTAGCTTTCCCAAATCCTGAGAATGTTTCCGGTGCGAGATTATATGGTGGATCGGTGAATACCATATTAGCAAATGCACCGGCCATCAATCTGCCAATAACATTAACATCGGTACTATCACCACATATAAGCCTGTGTAACCCGAGCTCATACAAATCGTTCTTTTGCGTGATTGGATTTGATGGTGGCAGATCGTTGAATTCATCTTCGATGATTACACGCTCTGAATCCTTCTGTTGTGTAAGCTGTGATGCAGATGGTAGTGATGCATCGTCCATTGATGGAAGATCCACAATGATATTCTTATATATGTCGTAGAAGTTTTCCTCAAGCTTGATAAGATCCCATTCACCTGCATGAGTATTGGATATCAACATGTACTCCTTTACTTCATCCTCAGTCAACATACGTGATGGTACTCTGACATCTATAAGTTCATCCAACCTACCACGGTCGGCATACGATTCCCATCTACGTTGCCCAGCAATAATATGATTATCCAGATTGATAACCGGTATCTCTACAAGATTAAACTTATCTATACTCGCATGTAGTTTTTGTTGCTTAGCCTCATTTCGCTTTCGTGGATTGTAATCTGTTGGTATTAGATCACGAACCATTCTTTGCTCAGTAGTCCACTTTAGTGCATTCATATGCTTAGTAATTTATATGAGCAAAGCTATCTATTACCCGATAGTTAATAAAGGACGTTTTATAAACGGTTATGTTTTGAAATAAATCCGACTATTTTTTGCACATCCGATTCTTATGAATGAATACATCCTGAAATCCTTTCCAGTAAAGGTATCCAATCATATAACCGCTATTTCGATCACTTGTAATGCAAGCCATCTATCCAGCGGCTCGGGGTTTCGGTGCACATGCGCGAAAATAGAATATCATTTTTCAGAAAATTTTTTCTGATTATCAGTATTTTAAGTGTCTAAAAAATATCAAACACCCCGAAACGGATGTATTTTTTACTAAATCCGTGAATTTTTAAGTAAAATTTTGGTGATTTGGTGCAAAAAAAAGCCCTCATTTCTGAGAGCTGATTTTTATTATTTGCTAATAACATCTTCCAACACTTTCTTTCTGACTTCTGCCCGGGATAAATTTTGTTCCCAGGATTGTTTTTCGTCTTCAGTCTTGTACTTTTTTTTGTTGATATTGCTTTGTATCCGGCGAATGTTTTGAGTTACGTTTGTTATTTCGTTGATAAATGCTCCCGGGTTGTTTCGCTTCATTTCGTACAGCTCCGACAGCATGTCATCATATTGTTTTCGCTGTATGGTTATCGGATGCTTATATACAAATACTTTGTGTTCATTGAATGCTTGTAATTCTGCATGAGATTGCCGGTTATGGTTGTCAAGCTCTACCATCTCAACCGATAGCTCCGGGTTGTCATCGAGTATAACGTCAATCTCCTGCATGCGATGGTAAGTGTTTACGCGCTCGTCATACAGGAGAATGCACAGTTGGATGTCGGGATTGGTATTGTCCGACCAGTTTATTTGGGGGAACTCTTCTTGTTTGTTCCTTTTTTTTTAACTGTTCCTTTTTTCGTTTTGTCTGCCGGATCTGATTTGTCATCACCAGTTCCTTCGGGGTTGCCAGTGGTGTCTGCCGGGTTGGTATTACCCTCTCCAGTTCCTTCAGGGTTGCCAGTGGTGTCTGCCGGGTCGGTATTACCCTCTCCAGTTCCTTCAGGGTTGCCAGTGGTGTCTGCCGGATCTGATTTGTCCTCTCCAGTTCCTTCGGGGTTGCCAGTGGTGTCTGCAGGGTCGTTATTACCCTCTCCAGTTCCTTCAGGGTTGCCAGTGGTGTCTGCCGGTAATCTATTCTTCAGGAGTTCTTCCTCCGACACTTTATCCAGCAGCTCCATGAGGATTAACCCATGAATTTTGGGTTTATTGAAGGTGTTTAATCTTCTTAATTCAGCATGAAGAGGTGATCCCGGGCATCTCTCTTTGAATAACTTAAGATCAGCATCAAAGTGTTCCGGTTTTTTTTCCTTGACAATAATGTCATTTTTTTTAAGAAAATCCATAATTACATGATTTTTGGATGAATATTACTCTACAGGATCCGCTTCAACTTCGAGCGTACCTTCGTAAAAGTAGAATGGCTCCGGGCATTCTTCTCCTTTTAACTGAAGTGCTATACCTGCATTTCCATTTTCCAACTTACCAATGTTGGTATAAGTCAGTTGCAAACCATCTGAACATGGAGTACCGCCAATAAATTTTTTACCATCAGAACAACGTACCCACACGCATACCATTCTCTCACCGGCATTGTCGTAAATAAATTGAAGTGATTTTTTTGAAATACCTTCAATTACCGGTGTGAGCGTTAACACTCCATTGGATGGAGATTCACCAGGAGCGGCATTTGGATTAATTGATTTTACATCCGAGTCCAAATAGTTGAATTTTTTACCGGCTTTCAAAACATTTTCCGTGATGGTTGCATCAACAGCTGCCGGCCAGTTCTCGATGTCAACATCTTTTATATTCGCGAGATACAGCCGAAACTGTGGAGACGTGGATTTTGAATCCTTATCTTGTTTTCCTACATTGAATAACATAGTGCTAATTTTTTTATGATTAATAGAATATAGGGATGTGAATTTCACACCCCTATTTATTCAGCTTGATGTTAAGCTGTCACCTTCCTTGCAAGCTCGAGGAAATTACCGGTTGGGGTTACAACTTTCTTCGATTCTCCACCTACGGTAATGGTAGTTTCCTGCAACTCGGCATACAATTTAATGTAGTCGCCAACAGCAGTTGGTGTCCATGCGGCACTGATTCCGGCAAACTTACCTGATTTTGCAATCGTGGTTTTGTTTGTCAGTGAACCACAAATGATCTTATACACACGTTCTACGGATGCATTGGTGATATCAGTGAGGGCTGTTGCACCGGTATTTGCACCTGTTTCGAATTCGTACGCCAGCGATCCATCCACAGTCGTTGCATCAGCATCAACAAATACAACCGGATAGTTGGTGAACAACCACTGCATTTTTCTTCCGGAAGCAGTAAGATCAGATTCAGATCCAAACTGAACGCCCGGAGCCAACACACCAGAACCTTCTTTCCACCAGCTTGCCAAAATTAATTGTTCAAGATCCTGTTGGAAATAGAGCGCGTACATTTCATTTGGCTTGTCTTCGTAGTTCTCCACATTACCAGGTTTCGCGATCAATATTTTGTAATCGATCATCGACATATTCGGCACCCATATAATTGCTTCAGGTGACAAATCGGCGATTGAATCTCTCACGCCGGTGAAGTCGCCGTCTTTGCCATATTTCGCGCGGTAACCTTTCAGGTACCATGGACGATGTTTCTCGTTTGCATGAATGCGGTAACCTTCGGTATTCGGCAAGATTGCCAATACTTTTTCCCACATCGCTTCCAGATAATCAACAATTGTTGAACTATCGTACAATCTCAGATCCTTGAAAGGAAGCACCTTGAATTCCTCTTCAACACGTTGGATGGCACGTAATGCACCATCGGCACCAAACATGGCAGGTTGTGGGAAGTCACCCTGGCGTGGCACCTTAACACCAACCACGCGGCGACGTTGTTGTTCGTTGAACAGTAATGTGCCGAAATGAACAATACACCACTCGAACAAGCCCCATTTCATTGGGTTAGAACCTTCACGGTTTTTATAACCGATGTATTCTTTCTCCAGCTGCTTTGGATCATCGAAGAAGAATTTGAACATCACGTCGTCAACATGATAGATTTCCCCGTCGAAGTTAACCGCACCTTTGAAGATGTGACCCGATTTGTAGCTCTGAGATAGTTCTTCGAAGAATGCTGTTGGCGCGGTCATCTTGTTTTGAACGTTCGATACAACCGGGAAAATGCCGGCAACAGATTTCAGCGTACGCAGATAGGCAATAATGGTATCCATCCGGCGAACAACGTATTCACCAAGTTTAGAATTCATCTTGCTATAGTCCAGATACGATTCACCTTTGATCATCTTGCTGTAATCCAGCAATCCGATTTGGTTCGTTTCAGCGAGTTCAGCAGCACGCGCCTGAAAATCTTTCGCGTAATTGTTGAATGCAGCCCTGAAATCAGTAGCATCATTGTCGCGATAACTTTCTTTTCCTTTTCCGGTAGCAACCAGTTCATTCCACCAGTTTCCACGTTTGAAATAATCTGATTCAATACCAAATAAATGAGTATTCGTGTGAGCTGCATGCCCCATCACAACGGCCAGCGTTTGAGGTGACATTCCATTTCCGGAACCAACAATCACAGCTGCCGGTTTTCCCTCTTCAGGATTACCAGCCATGGTGCGAATTGTTTTGGTTGCAGAATTCAATGCGGAAATCAGGGAACCGGTTGCACCCTCGATAGTGGTGGGAGGATTTTCGGGAGCTGCTCCGCCGGTAGTATCAGCGGCATCTTCCAATGCTGCTAAAATTTGCTGTTGAATTTCAGGCGTGATTGCACCCTCAGTTGCTGCTGGTATGGGTTCATCATCTTCCTGAGATTCCAAATCTTCCTGAAAGTCAACGCCGTATTTTGTTTTATATTCGGCTTTGAACTTATTCCAGTCTTCATTTGTCATTGCTTCGCGCTGTTCTTTGGTTGTCCAACCAAAAATGGCGAAAATTGCAACGATTCTTTCTTTTACTGTTTTTTTTACTTTTGTAGGCATTGTGAATAAATTAAATGATTGATAATATTTCTTTTCGGTCTGATATAAGCTTGTCAATTTCACTAATAACTTGCGCGAATGTTTTAATCCCGTCGATTAATCCAAGTCCTTGCGCCTCGTAGGCATAATAAGTTTTACCGGTGAGTGTTCCATGGTCAATGTTAGGTCGGTTTGCTTTCACAACATCCTGAAAATACACTGCCAATTTAGATAACTCATCTTTCATTTTTTCAGGTTTACCTTCTATAGCTTCACGTTCAGGTAAATTTTTATCCTTTGACTCATCCGGATAAACTTCAACGATTTTATAATTTGAATTTTCCCTGTTTGGAACAATCATCCTGGCAAACACCCCAATGCCTCCAATGCGAGTCATTTTGTTGATAGCATATATTTTATCCAAATAGGAAAAAACAATATATCCGCATGATGCACACATTCCATCCACAAATCCATATGTTGGTTTTGTTTTTTCAGATAAAACTTCCTGCAGGAGGAATATAGAATCTGTGGATCCACCAGGAGTGTCACCTTTTATGATCACAGCCGATATCTTGTCTGATTGATAGGCCATCCGAATGATTTCAGCCACATCATCCATTCCATAACTCCACCAGTAACCACGCTTCATCATGATTCCGGTAAGCGGGATAATTGCAATTGATCCACTCTGCCAGCTGTCGAATGGGTTAATAATATTTCCATCCTGATCTTTTTCAACGTATAATTCTCCTTTTGTAGATACAATTGGAATATCTATCACATCAGGTTTGAATGTATCGTTGAGAATTGAGTTTGAAATATGGTTCAGCACTTCATAACCTGAAGAATGAATCATCAGGTTTGAAGCTTGAATTTCCTGTAAGAATAAACGTCTAAGCATTGCGCGTTAAAATTTACGCAATGTTATTCCTTATTTATAACTATATAAAGGACGAAAAAGCCCTGTTTTTTATACAAGGCTTTGACGTAATGAGGTGATTTTGTGACAGAAAATATAATTATGCTTCAGATTTACATGAAAATGTATAAGTGTCGAATATCTTATTGGATGATAACTCAACAGCAACCGGGTAGTTTTGTGAACCTACATAGAAGGTTTCTTTATCAGTTTTCATTCGAAGCACAATTGGATAGCTGATGAACTTTCGTAATAATGAATGTTCATCATACTTTGTAACGGCAGTAATTATTTCATCATTCACCGCTCCGGCTGGTTCATTTTTAATATCACTTCTGTAAACCGGTTTTTCGGTAACAGGTAATTTTTTAAATTCCATTCCCGGGTGAAGGAGTACTTGTTGACCAGGAATGAATAGCTTGATTTCATTTAGAAAAACAAACTCGATGCTATTGCAAATTATCTTATTCATTTTTATTGATTTAAATACCTATATATTAATATATTAACGTTTTTTGTACACTTATCGTGCAAAATAATGGTATTTTTTCCGCACCAAATCGGAAAATTAATTATTATTTTTCTGCATTTTATAGGATCTCTTTTCCCTTTTTATGATTGATCGCTTCATCCTGTAGAATCCTTTCCACAAAGTATCATCCTCAATCGATGTTATTGCGTACGTTTTTTTAAACAAGAAAATAGATTCGTTGTACGGGATTCCTTTCCGGATTTTATTTTCTTTCATCATTTGATATAATTCCATGTAGAATAAATCTTCAATAGCTGCTCCTATGTGTTTCCACGAACGTTCTCCGAGATAGTTGAATGTCCGGGGATCCTTACCCAGCTCCTGGTTATCTCGTCTGGTGAGTACTATCTCAAGATTTCCGTGTATTACCGGTCCTGTCGTTGGACTTCTTTCAAGAAGATTCCATATTAAATGATAAACATCTAATCGGAAAGGGAATTTGACCGGTTTATTCTTATCACAACCTGAAAATTTTCCGTAGCAATACTCAGCCAGATGCTCTTTAATTTTAATTTTTGTGGTTATACTCATAAAATGGTAATAAAATGGGTGATTTATGCGCTAATGTAATTTATAATTCTTTAATTTACAAACATTTATGATGTAATATATGAATAATGTAATAATATTTCAATGTGTATTTTTACTTGCTACATGCTACATCCGTTTAATTGTATGTTATTCAATTTGTTACAGTGTAGTATGATGACTTATTATAGTTTTTGTAGTACCTTGTAGTACATTGTAGTATGTGTTAAAAAATTGATAAGGTACTACATATATATAACTGTATTTCATGTGTTTATAATACTTTGTAGTATGTAGTATGTAAACTTTTACATTTTTTCTCTTAAATTGATTATGATATTATATTAATTCTTCCTCTTAAAAATTAATTAAACACTATAAATTATTAATATATGTACGTCTGATGTAGTACCGTTGAAGCGGAATCATAGATCCGTTTCTTGTTTTCCTACATTCGTAACCCAGTGAGGTTAGAGCAATGCCAAGGGTCCTTGGATTAACTGAAGTCAGATGTTCCCCTCGAATCAGACGATTTTTCCGGAGATCATTTATTATTTCCGTTGGATTCATCCATTCACCATCGTTATCTGTTGGGGGGGCCAAATATAAATGCGCGTAACGAATGGCATCGGTTTCAATTGCATATTTCCCATTATAAGTTTCAAACTCGAAGAAATCATCCCGGTCAAATTTCCACGGGTACTCAGAAGATTCGTATAACATCAAAGCTTCTGCCCACATTTGATCAACATTTACTGTCTTTATATATTCTTCCCAGAAGATATCTTCAAGTTCAATGCACCCAAAGCGCCGATATCCAAAATTTTCAGCCAGGAATCCGCCTTTTTCCTGGTTCCTGTTCGATGTTGCCAGTGGCACACCTATTCTTTTGCGTTTCATGGCAAATTCCTCGCCACGGCGCTTAGTAAGCAGCTCTGAGTTCGACATTACCATCTTCCATGTCTCTATCGATCCTTTGTTGATTCCAACCAGCTCGTCGTGGAGCACAAATGGATGGCGCGTGTATGCATCTTCGAGATCGAACCTGGTTTCATTTTTACTGGCAATAACTGAATAGTCTTTCAAAGCTTCAGGTATTATGAACTTACACAGAGATGTCTTTCCAAATCCTTCTCCTGCTTGCACGAATGTAAGCATTACTTCGTTCGGTATTTCATCAACCCATTGCGCGATGGAAGACACCATCCACTTGCGGATGATCCGGCCGGCTCGCTCCTGGGAATATGTTGGGTTTTCCTCGTCAAATTCCCGGCACTTTAAAAAGCTGCATAGCAGATCGATGTGGCTTACTCCGGAATATTTTCCCCGGAGGCTATCTATATAAGTTGTAATCGGATTAAACGGTTTGATATAATGCCTGGATCGTATAATCTTCCGGAGTATCGTTTCAGATATACGGATTTCACATTCTTCGACAAAATGCAGGTAAATTTCATCCAGCGATGGAGATTCGGCGTATCTATCAGGATCTTTGCATTCTATTGTCAATTTAGCGGGATCATGTGCCGGTATATGGATATTGTAATGCTCATTAAGGAAATCTACAGCTCTTCGGATGTTGCCACGGCTATCGAATAGATCAGGTTTGCCTGACTCTGCTTTTTTGAGCGATGCGGGAAGTTTTTTTTCGTTTTTCATTAATATTATGATATTACCTGTTTTTTAAATTCATCTCATACTCAACCTGTTTGCGCTTGATAGAATACTCCTTAAATGCGCACATAATTAACTGTGCATCGACACTGCCATAGAATTTACCATACTCTCCCTCAAGTATTTTCTCTAAGATAAGCTTCAGGTCTGATAGATAAAAATAGTAATACTTCGTGTATAATATTGTCGATAGCTGCACCAGGTTCTTAGTTGGTAATGGTTTGTTGATATTGCTTATATTATTCAAATAATTGAGCCATTCGTAATAGTAGAGTATCCCGCAGTCGCACTCACCAAATACTTTATGCTTGTACATGCCAAACATGTCTTTGATTTCACGGAAAGTGATTCTTTTTGTTGATATCGATTGCTGAATGCTGCTCACTCTCCAGTACTGAATAATCAAATTCTCCGGGTTGTACATTTCAATGAATTCATCCCAGGTTTTGATTGATGTTTGTTGATTGTTTTCTGACATAATTTAATAATTTTTTGTGTGTTGGTACTCTGTTTAAGATTTTTCCATACTCATTTTATCTTATTTTAAATAAAACAACCCTGTAAATGAGGTTCGAGTTGTTTTTTGCCTCTATTGTAGTCGGTTTCCCATCCATTTCGACATATAGTCTACTTTTATTTACTTTCTCTTAACGCACCCCCAGCAAACCGATTCAAACTATATCTTTAACTCAGTGGGCACCAATCCGGGCGACCCTCCGGATTCACAACCTTAACCCCTTCTTTGTAATCTTTCTGAAGTATCTTCAAATCGATTTTCGGACGACCTAATTCTTTATTGTGAATAGGATGTCCACATTCACCAGATGTCAAATTTCCGCTTCCATCATTAAGCATCGTTAAATATGGGCATTGGCTACATCCTGGTACTGCTAAAACACCGTTTATCATAATCTTTTGTTTTTAAATTGCGTAATTACTCATAATATTTTATTATCTACTTCCATTACTTAATTGGTTTTTCTTTTTCAAGTTCGATCTGTAAGTCACAGAAATTTTGTTTCTTTTCGTTCAACTTAATAATTAACTTTCTATAAATAACATCATTTTGCATGTCGAAGAATAATGTTTTTGACATTTCATCTTTGTATTTTTCGATTGCATTTTGAACTTTTGTAACCTGAGCTTTTGCCGATATTAATTTTATTAGTGTTGAATTATAGGCTAAATTGAAACCTGTTTTTTTATCATAATAGCAATACCAATGCTGTACATTTTTTCGTGGATTTAAATACTTATATTTTGATGTTCTCCAGTCGATCAACCATCTCCATCTATCAAGCATTGAGCGTGGAATGTCAATAGTATGAATATGACATTCTTTCACATTTTGATTTTGTATAGAAATTCCTGATTCAAAAATATACCATGAAATTTCAACCCATTGCTCAATATTTATTTCATTCTTGATATTCATACCATTAAGTATTTTATTTGAAATTTTTCAACACATTACAATCACCAATATCCCGGAATGAACGATTTTCTATCAGATGCCTTTTGAAATTACTATTCCAAACTTCAAGTATTCGTAATGCTTTTTTGTCTCTGCGACAACTTTGTTCGAACCATTGTAGAACATCATTAAAATGACCGTTACCCGGTATTCTATTTGTTACGGCAAGTATATCATAAGACTGCTGAGTGCTCGTCCATAAACCTTCGCAAGTTCCTACACGAAAAAGCATCCATTTAGTTTTCGGATCGATGTTCATAGGATATTCAGCAACTTCAAAAGGTAAATTATGTTCGGATCTGAATTCAGGTTTATTGCTGATTTTTCTCTGTTGTTTTGATTGTATATTCATTTGCAAAGTGAGTTTATAATCAAAAATAATCCCGTCCAAAAAACAATTGAGCCGACTATGCATATTAATATAAATACGATCTTACTCCATCTAATGCTTTGATACTTTTTTGATTCTGATGACAACTTGATATTTTGGTTGTTAATATTAGTCCAAGTGTCCTCACTACCATCAATGTGCTCAGTCACCCAGTTGCGCATATATATAGATAATTGCTTATGCCATTCACGCTGTCCATATTCAGGTTTCCAGTTTAGTATTCCTTCTTTTTGTTCATGAATTAAATACTCTTTAATTTCACCGGTGAAATTTACTGCCGTGAGATATAGCCACCATGGTGTTATTGAGAATGCTAATTTGTCTGAAAAACAAAGTTTTGAAGGTTTCTCATCATTTGCTTTTGCAAAATATCTTGAGTGATATAAAGAAAATTTATACTAGTTTTCACCAAACAATCTCATAATATTTGCACCAAGTTCTACATGATTTTTACCTTCTTTACCGTCGATGTCTGCTTTTCCAAAATATCCAAGATCATGTACGAAAAATGCGATCCAAATGCGAGGATCCCACGGCCATCCAAATAATTTAATCCAGGCAATTGCCACAAAAACCGGATGAACAAAAAAACAATGTGCTCCAAATAATACAGATTTTGTTCCTACTTTCATATCAAATAATTTTAATCAAATAATCCTTTCTGAATATCATAATTATACACGAGTACTTCAGTTCTATATTTAGTTTGTTTCTCGCGCTTTCCTCTACCTAAATTTGTAACCTTCATATCCACTTCAATTTCCCGGTAGTTCCAGTTGTTCCTTTCAATATATGTCGTTAGTTCATCACACCAGTAATTTGACAGAATGAATTTTCCCTTGATTGTTTCTAAAAGTTTAAGAAGTTCTTCTAAATTATCATGCGTATAACCTTTATAATGAGACTGAAAGCATCCCGGGTAAGGAGGATCTAAGTAGAAGAATGTTTCTGCTGAATCCCGATCCTGGATTACACGAAGTGCATCACGGCAAGAAATCTGCACATTATCCAACCTATTATGTAGAGACTCTGAAAATTGGTTACGTTTTCCTTTGATAAATGTACCTGTATGTCCTCCGGAAGTTCCGTTGCACCATTTCCAGCCTCCATGCATTGACCCGGCGAATGATCCGTTAGTTATAAGCCATACAGCCCAGGCTTGTTCTATTTCTGTAGCTTCTACTCTTTCGTTCCATATGTCTTTTGCATGATAATACATTGCTTCTGAATGTAATGTTTTCTTAATCAAATCTTGTAATTCATCAAATCTGTTTTGAACACACATATAAAAGTTAATCAGTGAGTTGTCGTAATCGTTAATAACCTCAATGCCTGATTTTTGTTTCTTGAAGAATACTGCCCCCCCCCCGAAGAATGGTTCAACGTAAATCTTATGCACCGGCATCATGGAGATGATCTCCGGGGCAAGGCGCTGCTTTCCTCCGTAGTATAAAATCTTCTACAAAATGAATCGTGTCCGGATGATTGGCAGCATGGCTTTTAATGGCAACCTCGTCGTGATTGATTCCAATTATTACCCGGCATATTTTGTTTCCCTGTTCATCTACAGCGCGGTGAAATCCTTCAGTTACTCCTCCAGCTCCGCAAAAGCTATCTATTACTATTAATCGTACCGAATAATCTATAATCATATTTCTCCCGGTATATTTTTGATTGATAAATTTGTACTAATCATTTCCTGTGGCATCATTTCCTCACCAGTAAGTTGCTTTTCGGACGGGCAAATAATATTACGGTAGTTATTAGCACACATGAGTTCAAGTATTAACATTGCTCTCTCCTCGTCTTTTCTTGAGAACCTGTACAGTTGCGTGAGTCTGGAATTTTCTACACGAGAGCAAATTGTCATATTATGGCTCTCCGAGAGATAATCTTTGTAATACTTCCACATTGCCTTGAATCTCTCTGATTGAAAGGGATAATTGATTTCAATTGGGTTAACTGGATCGATCAAGGCATCAAGTTCGGTAACTATTTTGATTAATATCTCCCACTCCTTTTCTAAATGTTTCCGAATCTTCGATGACTGTTTGTTGGGTGGTAAAAAATCTAATGTTTTAGATATCAAATCACCATACGTTGTCAAGGTATCGCACAGTCTATTCCATTGTAATTTCATGCTTTAGCTTATTATATAGTTTTTTCATGTCGGGATAGATCTCAATTAACTGATTTGCCCTGTTTTCTCCACTGATCGCGGAGCAAGCCTTTCTGTTCAAATCAGATGCAATTTTATTGTATGTCATCCTATTGATTTCCCGCGCCAGTTTGATGTAAAAGAACCGTGCTTCTGATATATTTCTATCCCTTCTCGGACCAGTGATATCTGATGTTTCTACAAAAAAACTTTTTGCAACTTGCTCTAATATTATATCAGGTTGTATCATTAGTTTATAAGTTATGTTTTTCTACAAGATCTAATAGTATGTCAGTTAGCTTTTCGGATGTATATCCGAATTTTACATTCAGTACCAATCTACATCCTCCGTTATTTGTGTAGCTTTCAACTTCGACAATTTTCGAAGATTCAAGTTCATCGAGCATTTTCATTGATAAATCAGCCGTCGAAAAGACTGAAATTACATCTGCACAACAAGAGAATGTCAATTGATTTTCAGCAGTCAATATTGTTATTGATGCTTTGCGGATTATGATTTGAATATCTGAGCGTTTCATATTAGTGTTATTAGTGTCGCAGCTGTTTATACCAATATTGACTTCTCCGGAATATTCAACTTAGAAGAAATTACTTTAATGGCTACAATTTTTGTAAACTCACCATTATCCTCATTTTCTCTGATGTAACGAGAGATTGAAGCCTCAGACACATCTAATTGTCTTGCTAATTCTCTTCTGATCTCTGTGCTTTCTTGCACTTTTCTCATGATTTCTGCTTTGATTTTCATTTTTGCATGTATTTTTGTTGATTAAATTTGATGTGCAAATATAAATTTAATTTGCGATAATCACAAATTTAATTTGCGATTTTCTCAATTATTTTTTTCTTTTCACACAAATAATTGATTTATAATACTTTAAATTTAAGAATATGAATATCGCAAAAAACATTAGTGAAATCCGTAAAGAAAAGGGTTTAAATCAGCAGATTATTGCTGACGCATTAGATGCAGATGTTTCTGTTGTCAGCAATATTGAAACTGGCAAACGTGAGCTAAAAGTGAGTGAACTTGAGAAAATCGCAAAGTCGCTTGGCGTAGACACACTTTATTTATTGACATATCCGCATATATATGTCAAAAAAGACATGTCAGACCGTGAACCGGTAGAAGCAATTTTACAGATAAAGCTTCAATCTGATAAAAAAGAGCAGGTACTTAAACTTGTTTTTGGGGAGAATAATTTGGAAATTCTGAATAAATAAATATGCTTAAAAAAGAATTAGCAGTTAAAATCAAAAGTGTTCAGAATCAATTATCTGAGTTGTCGGATATAATTAACCAATACGATCATCAGGATAATGATGTTGTTGATTTTTCAATCTATAATGATGGTGTATTAACAGATAGAGTTGAAACTTTAATGCAAACGATTGACGATCTTGTAAAAAGAACAGGCATAAAATCTAATTATACAATTGGCAGACATAAATAAACAGAAATACATAATCAGACAATAATAGACAAAAATAAAACGCTCAAAATCTGGCAAATAATAAGTGTGGTTAGTTTCCCTTCAGCCGCACAAAAAAGCCTGATTCATATCGAATCAGGCTTTTTTGTGCACTGAAGTTAATTGTAACAATCAAGTTATGAATCAAGTTGGGATATCGGGCAATCACTGAAGTTAATTGTAACAATCAAGTTATGAATCAAGTTGGAGTGCTAATTAGTTTTTCGGGGTTTTGGCTTTCTTAACTTTTACTTCCTTAACCTTAGCTTCCTTGGGTTTCTGGTCTTTCGCTTTCTTGGCTTTTTTAGCTTTTTTAGCTGCTTTTTCTTTTTCCTTTTGCTGTTTTAGCTTCATTTTTTCTTCTCTGGCAATTTTACGGGCAGCTTTTCTTTCATCCATCAACTTACGCAGGTATTCAACATAAGGCTGAATGTAGCGTTGTTTCTTGGTTTCGAGTAAATCATCCATAATTACAAGCAATCCGGATTCATAAACAGATCCAAAATCATGATCCTGAATAGAACCAAAGAAACGCATGGTGTCGGTGAGACCAATATAAGCATTAAACATCGCGGGAACGTTTTCACCCTCATTACGGACTGCTTTAATCAGCAATTTGTAATCATCAGCCGGTTTTTCCTCCGTGAAAATGGTTTTGGCCAGCTTTTTGGTTTTGGCACTGACAGCAACCGGGTTCTTGGGTTTGATTAACTCATCGGTATCCTGAAAATGTTTCGACAGATATTCGTAAATCAATTCCCGGCTTCTCACAGGATAATCTTTGTAAATTGTAACCTTACCAATGAAGTATTTTGCGCCTTTAACAGAATGAATCAGCGCGCCTAATCCATCCCAGAGATTGTCCAGTGCGAATAAGCTTTTCATCCCCATCTTGGTAGTCTGATAATCCGGCTGGACAAAAGCACGACCCAATTCGATGGTATGTGGCATAAATTCTTTGATGAACTTATCATTAAAGTTAAACAAGTGAGACATAACGAAGGCCGGCTGACCGTCTTCTTTCAATTTTACATCTGCACCCGACAAAAAACGGTAACCACCGATAATCTGTTCTGCATCAGGATCCCAAACAATCAATTGCTTATATGGTTTTTCCATATAATCAAATTTATCGGTATCAATTTCTTCTCCGGTTCCACCACCTCCTGCACGAAACGACAATTCACGTAAACGTCCGATTTCACGCATCACATGAGGAGAGTCATGCGCCGTTACAATATAAATCTGATTGCCGGATTTGTTGGTTGGTCTTAAAAATTTATCCGGGCTAAGTTCGCTCTTAAGGACATCCCTATCTACGGGCTCAATAATTTCTTTCATCTTCTATACTATTGTATATATAAATATACCAAATACCATTTTTTCGCTGCAAATGTACGGCTTTTTTATTAAAATTGATAAAAGGTGATATAATTTATACATTTTTTTCATATCAGCATCAGATACTTAAATAACTATCCTATATATAATATGTAAAAAAGAATCATGTTCTCCATAATTCATTTTAAATTGATATAAAACAGTCTTTTTTTGAAAATATTTGAGCCAAATGTTTTTCAATCAGAATAAAAGCAATATATTTGCAGTTCGAAAATCGAAAAAGATTATCATACAATAAAAATAATATTAACTAATAAAAAACTTATTAAAATGACAAAAGCAGATATCGTAAACGAAATTGCTAAAAACACAGGAATTGACAAAGCATCTGTGCTGGCAACTGTAGAAGCTTTTATGGAAACAATCAAGGATTCACTTGCAAAAAACGAGAATGTGTATTTAAGAGGTTTCGGTAGCTTTGTAATCAAACAAAGAGCACAAAAAACTGCCCGTAACATTTCAAAAAATACTACTATCATCATACCTGCACACAACATTCCATCATTTAAGCCTGCGAAGACTTTTGTTAGTGTAGTAAAATAATTTTTAAAACAGATAGAAAATGCCAAGCGGAAAAAAGAGAAAAAGACACAAAATGGCTACGCATAAGCGTAAGAAAAGACTGAGAAAAAACAGGCATAAAAAGAAATAATATTGTCTAAATTGGTCTTTATTTTAAAGTCCGGGAAACAAACTTAAAGACTTTTACTTTAAGTTTGTTTTTTGTTTGAGCGAAAACAAAAACATTAAATCATAAATAAAGTGGATAGCGAATTTGTAGTAGATGTACAACC
>JAYFPG010000089.1:0-1702 GCA_034928085.1 Paludibacter sp. | reverse complement strand
ATAGTGTCTTCATAAATATTGGAACAAAATTATTAATTAACATATTGGGATTGCGAACGTAAGCATTTTAACGCAAACAATTTATATATGTTGTAAAATGATTGTTTTTTTTAAGGTTTTTTATTCACCCCTGCTGTAATTAGGCGCTTCACTGGTAATCGACACGTCGTGCGGGTGGCTTTCGGCTACCCCTGCATTGGTGATGCGTGTAAATTTAGCCTGGTGCAATTCGCTGATGGTGCGTGCGCCACAATATCCCATCCCGGCACGGAGACCGCCAATCATCTGATATACCACTTCAAAGAGCGATCCTTTGAATGGAACACGTGCGGCGATACCCTCCGGAACTAATTTTTTGATATCTTCTTCCACATCCTGAAAATAACGGTCTTTGGAGCCTTTCTCCATAGCTTCCAATGAACCCATTCCGCGATAGGATTTGAATTTTCTCCCGTTGAAAATGATGGTTTCACCCGGAGATTCTTCGACTCCGGCAAAAAGAGAACCAGCCATAATGGTATCGGCTCCTGCTGCAAGTGCTTTCACAATGTCGCCGGAATAACGGATACCGCCATCGGCAATTACCGGAACTCCTTTTCCTTCAAGTGCTTTCGACACTTCATAAATAGCTGATAACTGAGGAACTCCCACGCCGGCAATTACACGGGTAGTGCAGATAGAGCCCGGTCCTATACCGACTTTGACTGCATCTGCCCCAGCCTCAACAAGGGCTTTGGCAGCATCAGCTGTTGCGATGTTTCCAACAATAATGTCAATATTTTTATAACGTGTTTTAGCTTCTCTGAGCGTTTTCAATACGCCTTCCGAGTGACCGTGAGCCGTATCAATTACAACGGCATCCACACCTGCTTCCACTAGTGCATCAATGCGTTCAAAAACATCACCTGTAACACCCACGCCAGCGGCAACACGTAACCGGCCAAATTCATCTTTCGACGCCATGGGTTTGTCTTTTGCTTTGGTGATGTCCTTGTAGGTGAGTAAACCAATTAACCTGTTATCTTTGTCAACAACCGGAAGTTTTTCGATTTTATGTTGTTGCAGGATATCTGCCGCCGCTTCCAAATCGGTTGTTCGTGAGGTGGTTATCAGGTTGTCTTTTGTCATGATCTGGTCGATTTTAGTCGCCAGGTTTCGTTGGAAACGCAGGTCGCGGTTGGTGACAATCCCCACCAGAATTCCATCTCCATCAACTACCGGTATACCACCGATTTTATATTCAGCCATCAGGTTGAGGGCATCGCTTACGGTTGCGCCTTTTTGGATGGTTACAGGATTGGAAATCATGCCATTTTCAGCACGCTTTACCGCTTTTACCTGTTTCGCCTGTTCCTCGATCGACATGTTTTTGTGGATTACCCCGATACCGCCTTCGCGGGCAATGGCAATGGCCATCTTGGCTTCAGTTACTGTGTCCATGGCTGCGGAAACAACCGGGATCTTCAGCTCGATATTGCGGGAAAAGCGGGTAGATAAGACCACATTACGTGGCAATACATTTGAATAGGCTGGAATTAACAGGACATCATCGAAGGTTAAACCTTCAAGTTGAACTCTATCGGCAATAAATGACATAGGAAATGATTTTATAAGTTTCGGATGACGACAGCAATTGTCGGGTTTACTATGAAAAAATATTGCGTGCAAATGTACATA
This sequence comes from Paludibacter sp., assembly GCA_034928085.1. GTDB lineage: Bacteria > Bacteroidota > Bacteroidia > Bacteroidales > Paludibacteraceae > Paludibacter. The sequence goes on along the minus strand of JAYFPG010000089.1, from coordinate 25 downwards.
ATATTTGTGAGTTGGTAAAATTCTG
>JAYFPG010000042.1:0-106521 GCA_034928085.1 Paludibacter sp. | reverse complement strand
GGAGCTGACTTCACAGGTAATTGATGCCGATGGTTGGTTCCATACCGGCGATACCGGAAAATTTACCCCCGAAGGTCAGTTGATTATTACTGGTCGTTTGAAAAGTATTTTCAAAACATCCTTTGGTAAATATGTGAATCCCTCTCTCTCCGCAAATATCAATTTAATGCGCTGTATGCCAATTGCATACAGCGTTTTTTACTTTTCTACTGCGGCAGTATTGCGGCACTTGCTTTTTAACTATAAAAATAATACAATGAGCCTGATTAACGACTATTTCAAAATGGAATATATACCGGCACGTGTATGCCGGGGAAAGGATTTATGCGTAAAATATTATGTTTGGGATCCTGAATTAAATAAACGGAAGCGTAAGGTCATACGATTCAACCACATGGTTGGCAATTATCCCATGAGGGAAATTCTTCGGTTAATGAACAAAGCCGCTGTAGAGATAAATATAAAGCTTGAATCAGGGATCAATCCGATAGTAGAAGGTAAAATGCCAAAAGGATACACTAAGCTTCAGGATGTTTTCGAGGTGTTTCTTAACATCAAAGAAAAAGAAATGCGGCCGGACGGGTTCAGATCTTACAAGTCATTCATCAATAAATTAAGGGAATGGTTGAAAAAAAATAAATACGACATGTATGTAGTATTTTTCAACAAGGATAAAGCAGTTGATTTTTTAACTGAATTGGAGATGGATGATAACATTGGCGCAAGGAGCTATAATAATCATTTAGTATTTTACCGTACATTTTGGAACTGGATGATAGAAAAAAACTACTGTGCTGATAACGTGTTTGGTGGCTTGAAAAAGAAAAAAGTTGAAGAAAAGATCCGCCAGGTTATCCCGGATGCAATTCATAAGAAGGTTACTGAGTACTGCCGGACCAATATGCCGCAAATGGAAGTAATAATAGATTTGATCAGGGCATCTTTTATTCGGCCAGCGGAGATCTGTAGACTGCAAATATCAAATATCAAGTTGGATGATGGCGTAATTGAAATCCCTTCAGGTAAATCTAAGAATAAAAATTTTCGTTATGCATATCTTCCGGAGTGGTTGGTAGAGAAAGTGAGAACACATTTCAACCCTGACTCCTATCCTATGAAATATTATTTTGTTACCAGGTCACTTAAACCCGGGCTTAACCATATAGGCACACGTGAACTGGATAAGGTGTGGCACAAAATCAGAACCGATATCGGTTTAGGGATAGAATATCAGTTATATTCATACCGGGATACAGGAATCACATTTCTGGAAAACACGGGCGTGCCAAGGAATATAATACAAAAACTTACCGATCATCATTCGGAGAAGATGGTCGGTAAGTATGTTGGTGGTCCATCAAGGGAGTTGATGGAGGGGGTTGTGAGAAAGATTGTTTAATTTATTTCAATAATTAAATCTAAATCAGGCATATCAAAACTGAACACTCCGTCTTCGTGATCAGTAATAGATATTGGATTTTCTTCGCTATCTGTTACTGTTATAGATGCTATGAGTGCATAATTATCTACTTGAATATTACATCTTCCTCCTACTACCCAATTCTCTGGACATATAACTGCTGCCTCAGTATTATTAGTTAAAGAAATACTTCTTAAAGCATCAATTTGGTTATAATTCATAGCTGAAAGTATCTGATTTGCAATTATCAACATGCCAATATCATTTGGGTGTGTTGCTATTTGAGAAGTAATCTTATAAAGTACCTGAACTGCTGTGTTCCATGTACTGCCACCATCTAATGTTTCATCGCCCCATAGATAGTTACCGGCTTTCTCTTTGTACTCAGCCGCACTTACACTCACGTTTATATATGGACATCTGAATGTGTTTGCAACAGCGATAAACGCATTATTCTTGGCTACAGTGTCAGACATTGCCATTGACGTAATGTACAATGCCGGATATACAGCAGGGTCAAGTGCAGACAAATAATCCAAACAATAATTAATTAATTCCGTTAGTTTTGTTTGCAATTGCGTAGCATCCTGAACATTTTCTCCCAATCGCACAACGATACAATCAGGTTGCTGAGCTAATGCGTTGTCGAGATAATAAGACAATGAATGTAGTGTCGTGTAGTTTGCTTCCCACTCCCAAAGGTTGCATATCGAAACAGTTGCACCAGCGTTCTTAGTCTTTAGACCAGTTTCTAATTTGTGTATAAAATCGTTACTTGCAATTGATGAAGCCATACCACGTGCACCACACCATCCATAAGCATATACACGTCCGTTCAACGATATCGAGTTACCAAGCACAAGTACTTTTGAGTACTGTTTTGTAATCAACTGCAAAGACCCATCAACGACCAGCATATCATAGGCATTACCGGTTCTATCGTAGACAATTCCAAGTCCATTTTTAGCATCTGTTGCTACATTTAGAGCCGCTGTTGCATTTTCTGATGCCTCAATAACATCTTGTTCTTTTGCAAATATTGATTCAACAACATCACCTGACCACTTCAATTGTAAGTAGCCACCATCGGGATAAGTTACCGGATTGGGAGTTCCAAATATGCCTCCGATATTTCCATAATAAAATTGATACGGACTTGCGCTGCCAATATCATGCTTGTACCATCTTACTTCCAGTGTATCTTCTACTGCTCCACCGTACCTTGCGTGCGCAAAAAGATATGAACCTGCTGGAATTATCTTTCGAATACTTGTAACGTCAATTTTATTATAACCGGTAACAACTTCAACTGTAAATTCATCTGATAAAATTGCAAGGTTTCGTTGGTCAAGATATCCAATTGCAAGATGAAGAGTTCCTGTTCCTGTGACGTTACATTCTATTTCTTTCAGAAAATAATCTTCATCATTAACATACCCTATTGTTGTTGCCACCTTCTTACCACCCAAATAATAGTCTGAAGTAGTCCTGACATTAAATCCTCCAGCATAAACATATTTCTTTTGTATATACGTTTTAAGATTTTCCAAATCAGGAACTATCTCTTGAGAGTTAACCTCATCAATTAGCTTTAATACTTGTTCCTTTTGTTGTGTGTCTGATTCAGATACAAGATAAATTTTAGGAAGTTTCAACACCAGTTCGGAAGCGACTATGGTTGCGCCCTTTTGAATGACAAGCTGTTGATTTGTTATTGCACTATTTACTGTGTAGGTAAATTCAAGCAAATACAAATTGCCTTGAATATTTTTCAGCGTAGCGGATGCCAAATCAGCCCACGTAGCACCATTTTTAATTTTTGAAGTAAAATTAGCGATGTAGTTTTGTATTTCAACCACACATTTCAATGTAATTGTCTTCCCGTTGTTGTCATCAAGAAATGATTGTGCAAATCGTAAAGAGTTATAAGATGAATTTCCAGTTGAACCTACAGGAATCACGAGTGAGGTTCCCGATTCGGTTGCTCCATTTTGAAGAACGCGTGTACCTGTGTTTGAATAATAAGCAATTTCGGTATTTATCTTATTAAATAAATCATTTTTCACAAATTTATCACTAACAGTTTTTTGGTCAATAACCTTTGTTGTATTTGCTCCAAACTCCCCAACAACATCCTCACTCGCAAACGCCCCAATATTCTCCCTTGCTTTCTCCTTTTGCTCACTTGTCAGCTCCTGGTCACTAACGGAAACATATTCAGTAGGTAAATCATCTATCATATCATTCACCTTATCAAAATTCTCCTTAATCACCAGCCTGGCTTCCGATCCGGTTCCGGAGGTTCCATCCCAGGGCTTTATTTCTTCAAATGTTTTCTTTGCCATACTATTTTAATTTATAAAATTTAGCTGTTTTTATTTCTGATTCTCCGTTGATATCTACAGTCTTTTCAATTGAAAAGGGTATGTATATGGAGCCATTGTAGTGCATCATCTTGTCAATTGAGACATTTCCAATAATTTTGAACACGTATATTTTTCTTTTGTCAATAACTGGTACATCTGAATAATATCGATTTTCGATACCATCACTTTCGATAATTCGCAAAGTATTTTCTACGGTATTTTTAAACACTGTCTCCTGGTAAGTATTAAAAGCTTCGGCAATCATATCCGCATAAAAATTCAATTGAAGACTTGAATGAATCCAGAAATCAGGAATATTATCTGTATGCGAAATTGGATAATATACATTATCACCATAATCCTCATCATGTGTGGTTGTGTCAAAATAAAACAATTTAACTAACCCTGAAAACAGCGCAACTTCAAGTTTATTTGATCTTGAAATTTGCTTAACACTATTTTGAATAGCATCAGCAATTAACTGCTGAGTTGGTTCAAACAGCGTCGAATTTATTAATGGAAGTTGATATGTATAATAGTAATATACATAAGATGCACCATGCATTATTGTCAATATCAAATCTTCAGATGCAAATGGTAGAAGAGTGATTTTTAATTCCTTATAATTACCTTGCTGATTCATTAGATGAGATCTGAACCTATTCACATAATAAGCATACTGATCAGCATCAATTCGAACGCAATTAAGGTTTAATGCCAACTTATCACAATAGACAAATTGTCTCCAGTTGTTAGTTGTAACATGGATTATAAATTTATTCTTAAATACCGGATCCAGGATATCAATCATAGTAGCTCGGTCAGGCCACATCTCATAACTGCAGGATTTTACAATTTCATCATCTAATTTATTATATCTATTAAATCCTTCTCCAGATAAATCATAAGCAATCCCATCATAATTAATTTCTTCCTTGTCAGGTTCTATTTCAAAAGAATCAAGCACATCATTTACCTCTTCAACCCCCATATTTTCAACATATGAAGTAATATTGATTATCTGACACTGTTTTGATTTATTAAATATAAATTTCACATTATAAAATTCCTCAATAGCATCCATAAATTCAAATACTGATATGTCAGGAAGTGCATCAGAGTATTTCAGGGAGTTAATCCTATTTGCTATGAATTTCTTTTTTGCAAGAACATCACTCATCAACACGTTGAATGTTAGTTCATATCCAAGCAACTCCGGCAATTTTTCAATGTAATACATTAAATAAGGTTGCATTACAATATTTTCAACTGAAGTTATTGTAGGCAGTGGACCGCCAATTGAAGTATCTGCAATTATATATTTATTGGCTATAAGGTTATTGAATTTAACAGGCGTGCAAACAAACTTATTGAATCCGATAATACTGCCACCTTCAATCACCTCACCATAACCAGGATGTTCTATTGTGAATTTAGCTTTTGCAAAATCAATAGTTGATTCTGTCCCCCAGTTTAACTCCCAAATTTTCTTATTCAAGACTTCATTGTTAACAAGAGAATTTCCGGCAACATACTGAAAACTAACTTCTGTATCCGTATTACGAATTTCAGTGATTTTACCCTTACTGACTTTATTATCTACAATTAAAACAGCCTGAGCCTCATCTATTAATGTTTTCACATTCAGGCGCTCGCGGTGTTTGAAAATTTTCCTGTTGACAGGGTTAGTAAGGGACAAAGTGATGTCAAGCGTAAACTCCCCGTTGTTAGTGAGATAAGCGCTTTCCTCAAACATCGTAAAATTGATATCTTCAGGAAGTACTGCCCTGGTTCCATTTATGATCAGTTCTGTCATAACGTGAAATTCCTTAAATCAAATGACACACTTAGTCCGTAGTAACCTCCGAATATATTATACTCCCACTCAGTCCGAAATCCGGAATAGAGACCGTTTTCGACACCACAGATACCGGGACCTTTATCCGATGTATTCAAGTACTCTTTTACTCGTCTGGTGAGCTCCTGAAGCACGGAATAGTGATTTGTTTCTTCAGCATCGGTAACTTTTCCCGGGTCCCACTTTGTCACGCAATAGATCAAACATTTATTGCGCTCGGCGTATCCGTCCTCATCTCCCTGACTGTCGGACGATGGGTATTTTATAGCGAGCACAATGCCGGCTTTATCCTTAATTTTTTTGATCAGATGATTTTCTTCCACGGCCATAATCAGGGATGATATAGTTTTACCACCGGTTATTTCCGTGTCGGCTTTGGCATTTGCCCAAACTATTGCCGATTCGAAGAATTCTTTAAATGCTGTTATCTGAATCATTTTTTCTGTAATTGTTTTGCCAGGTTATGATCATTCAATAGTTTACACATCACATCGAGCAACAGCGCGTTATCAGTAGCTTCAACATTGCCGAATGTGCCGGCATCGGCCAGGGTGAATAAAATAGACATCATGCCCAGTTTGTCAGAATTCGATTTTGTATCAGGATCTTCATTCACGCCAAAAACAGGAGCAAACTCCACCTCTTTTCCCTCGATGTAAAAAACGCCTTCAACCAGGTACCTGCAGAAGTTTGCAAACCACAAGTAAATAGCGTATTTGAATTCAGGCTGAATCTTCTTTGCCCGGCGCGTATAAATGCCAATATGGTGTTTGTTGAACTTACGCCGGTACTGGCCATTGAAATCCGGATCCGTTTCTTTTTTATCCGGAAGCCGGTAGAGAGTTCCAACCAGGGCATCCAGTGTTTCATCGTCATGATCCTGGTTATATTGCTCCATAATATCGACAGCCGTGCGAAACTCACAGAAGGTGATATCGGCGCCATGGGACTGCGGACCTTGCAAACCATTCAACACAGGCAAAATGTTTTCCGTGGTGTTAAAATTCATCATGGCCAGATTCCCTTCATAGCAAAACAACCAGTCTAACTTTCCAGCCACACGATCCACCATCAGAAAATATTTTTCACGCTTTAGTGAATAAATATATTTCTTTCGGCCAAGAATGTAATCAGCTAAATCACGCTGCACATCAACAGGCTGGATGTGCAGCGTGATGGTCATTTTTAAGAAGCCACGGACAACAATGCGGAGTTGTTTCTTTGTCAACTCTGAATAATCTTCCGGTATGATGATCTTTTTATTCATGATTCAAATTTATTTTCAAATGTCATGAAAAAAAAGGACAAAACGCCCGGACTTCACAGCCCAAGCGTTTTTCTAATCAACCTAAAAATATACACAAATTACCTATGTCGGATTATCATTCCATTGTCCGGCATCAATCCACATATTATTGTCAATCCAGGTTCCACCTGAAAGGATCCACCTGAAGAAAGATTCTCCCAGGATAATATTATTGTCGTTCGGATCTGCAAATGTAAATGTGAACGATTTCTGATTCAGCGAACCGGCACGAAGCGATACAGAAGAATCATCTTCAGTGACAATCACTTTCTTCCATTCTCCGGAAAAAAGAATTTCCACATCTTCAGAATTGAAAAGTTCTGCATAGCGATCGTAATCATGTGGTGAAAAAATCTTCCCGGAATTTACCGCAAATTCGTCACTCCTTTCCACGTTGAATTTACGGTCAACATGCGATATTCGTGACTTTTCAAATGTTGAAATCCCTTTGCGAACCACATCACCACGGGTAACAATAGTTTCGGGAACATTGAAAACATTCAGGAATCTAAACTGAAGCGGTAAAATATAATGCTCCCGGTCAATCATATAAACCGCAATTTCCTCCGGCAACACAAGCCGGTAGGCAACAATCGAGTCCGGATCTACTGCAGGGAAAATAGCTCTTATTACATCAAATGAAACATCAATGGTTTTAATCACGTCTGTTGCCGAAGTCGTAAGCGTTACTTTATCGGTGTTTGTGTAGTTTTGACCATCAAAAGTGGTCAGAAATACTTCCACTTTGCGTGAATTTGTTGCACTAAGAAATACTGTCTTATATTCTTTTGAAGTGGGTATAATCCACTTGACAGGCTTCATGTTATGAAGAAAAACATTACCCAGTGTGAAGTTGACCGGTTCAATTCTTGAAATGGCATCACAACAGAGTATGTTATACAAATCTGTATCAGTACCGTTGATTTCCAACTTGAATTGTGCAAAAATTAAATTATGTGTTTCAGCAGTGAAACCTGACCCATACAAATAATTTCGTATTAATTTTCCGACATCACGTATATATATCTTGCCATCATTATCAGGGGTATACACCTCTTCTATGATTAACAAATCTCCGGGAGTTTCGGTCTGATAAAAATAGGCGAAATATATTTTAATAGTCAAATCTTCATCAGAGGTAATAACAATATCCCTTAATGAAGATGTCAGGTTATAAACACCTGGAGCTTGTGTAATTGAATAACTCATACCCTCATATATTTATTTTTTTCATCATTAACAGGGATAATTATTGCTTCTACCGGCTCACTCAATGCCTTTTTCAAATCATCAAGCAAGTCGTAAGCTTCAGTGATCAGCTGCCGGCTAACCAAATTTATCTCTGTTAAGCTTGCCGGATCTGATGCATCCATAGTCTGACTTCCATCAATAAAGTTCCGGATTATTCCTGCAGGGATTACCCCAAGGGGCATTCTTCTGATTGCAATGCTCATGGCAAACAATGGGATAGACGGATAAATAAGTTCCAGCACTTCTTTTTCAAGTGCCGTTAGCGAGGTTCCGGCAAGGTACTTTTCAAACTGATCGCCCAAAACCGGTTTAATATATTTTCTCTCAGCTTCACGGATCCACGGCAATAACATCATATACATTCTTCCGGAACGATTGATGGGAAAATACATGTCAAATTTGTCTGCATTCTTTATAAAAAGAGAATTTGCCAGTTTCTTCTGATCCGAATTTGTCCACTCGCTCAAAGTGGAAGCTTCCAAATAAGAAATTAATACATCAACAGCCTGGTAATACCGATCCAACTGAATTTCGTCATCCCGTTTTAATTGCCACTCCCATGGAATCTTTTCATTCTCCGGATCTATTTTCACTTTACGGCCCGAATCCTCGTGACTAACATCATTCTGTCGGTACAAATTAAATGTTGCCAGTATGGCAATTGGTAGCTGTACCAGTGGAACAAGTTCAATGTTCTGCGGGTTTTCATCAGTTGACTTATAAGCAGCTTCAGCCAAATCATACACCGGCTTTCCAATGATCTTAACCAGTTCTGCCGTTGCCAGGATGATATCTGATTTCACTTTGTCGAAATCGTTACTCTTATAATAGCTGCCAACGATGGCAGATAATTCTTCAGATCCGTTGTTGGTTTTATTGAAAATCATACGCTTAAATGTTATTAGATGCCCGCTGTGATGCAGTCACATTGTTTTCTTTATTGATCATCTGCCGGTAAAGGCCCATCGATAATTTTTTACCTGGGAAATTGATATTAAGCGCCCAGTTCATAGCCTCGAAAATAATATCTTCAGCTATCTGCGTTTCGGAGGCATAAAACAGTTTAGCAGCATATAGCATCTGACTTCCGCTGTCTGACTTTCCATCGATGATGATGTTGGAAAGCGCCGGGTTAAGGCCAAAACTGGAGGTGGTAGCACTTTCGGCAATGCGACTGATTTTCGACTGTGCCTCGATAAACTTATCAATGTTCATTTCGATAGGTTCTATTTTCCAGGCACATGCATTTCCATCCGGATCAACAAAATCAATCGATTCGAAAAATTTGCCGGAATTGCGTTTGCCGGCCAACACCTTAGCAATGGTTTGCGTCACCTCATCTCGAAGCTCATCAATCTTATTGTCAATTTTTATCTCATCCCACTCCGGATTGAGTTCGCGAAGTTTGTTTGCCTTGTCAATCCAGTATTGCGCCGGTTCGTGAACATGATAAGCAGCTGCTATCATATTTTCGGTCAGGTAAGCAATTATCTCCGGGAGATCATTTGCGCGTTTAATCCACGGGATTGCTCCGGTAAAAGTCGGAAGCGGATAAAAATAACGGCCAAAAGTTCGATAGCAATGCAAATATATAGAGGTTGCATGGTCGGTCGGACTGGATGGATCAAACAGCGGGTACCTCAAAAATGGACGGTTGCGAAGCAATTCAAAATCGCCGACAATAACCCGGTTACAGTCGTTAAGTTTGCGACCATTTTCCGGCCACTCCAATCGGCATTCGGCCGAATGCATGGTTTCAAGTCTCGATATCCATGCCTTGCCGAGCCGGCGGGCACGTCCGGAAATATACTTCACAAAAACACCACGCATATAGTTGAATTCCAACAGCGAATCACGCACGTAGCCCCGATAGTCCCACGAATCAAGCCAGTTCTGTATTTCCTGATCTTCAACCCATTCCCGGACGATTTCATTTTCTTCAAATTTCAACCGGTAGAGAAACGGTCCCTGACCGTACTGCAGTCCAATCTTGCGCTCGATGTTTGCAGGTCCAAGGTTGTTTTTCTCCAGGAGTGTCCGGATGTAAGATGGAAGATTATTATCAACTCCCCAGGGTACCACACGAGTGCCGGCGATATCTACCGGATCCGATTCCCAGTTCCCCAAATTTGAAAGCGAGTAGATAAGCGATTGCTCGGCTGTATCTACATTGAAACCTATTGCATACGTGCCGGCATTAGTGCCAACCATGCTGTATCCACCAATTTTTTTTACTGCATCCATATCAATTTAGTTCAAGTTGTATGCCGTTGAATTCCAATAACAGCGGCTGGTACATACGTCCGTTTTTATTTGCATCAAGATCATAATAGTTTAGCATGATATCAGCATGTTTGTTTTGCTCAACCGTGCTTTGTTTTGTAAGCACACAACGACTGATTTCAACAATGCCATGACTTTTACCACGCTCGGCAGAATACGACATGAAAGCCACGGCAAAAGGTTTTTTATCCTGGCTTAGTTTGCGCATCCTCCGAATTGCTTCATACACGTCCATCACTTCTTTATATAAATAGTTTCTATTTCTACTTCCCCACAATTACTTTTAATAAAACGTTCCTCGCGTGGTCGCCAAAACTGGTACCATTTACGTCGTATCCGGATGTCAGAAACCTTTATTTCCGAAGATCGTTCAGTAATTGCCAAACTGGGATCCGGATCCGTTGATAAAATAAAACCGGATACGGTAATACAGCTTTTTGTATTAGTAAATGTAGATCGATATAATGCCGGCAGGGTGTCAACCTGTTGAACCGGGAAGGGATCAGGTTTCAACGGGATGTAAACCGTGTCTGTATCCCGAATAGTTACTTTAGTTGCAACAAGTGATTCAAGCTGAGATATCCGCCTGTTTTTAGCTCTTAAAATACTGTCGGCTGCCATAACAACTTCATTTTGCTTTTGAAGCTCGCTATCCAGCTCGGTGTTAGTTAGTACCAATGTTGAGATTGCACGCCCGTACTGATCAAGATTAACAGACAAGCGTTCCCTCTCATTTTTCTCAACCTGCCAAAAATGGAATGCAGCTGATGTGGTTATCAATAATACCACGATTAACACGCCAAGCAATAATGATAAATAATTTTTCATAACATTTTGAATTTTTCGTAAGATTCTTTCATGCTGATATCGTAAGGAACACGTCCGTACTTTTTGGCCAGTTCCCGGAATTTCGGACCGTTGTAAATCGTTGCCACGGTAGCCCAGTCTTTTTTCTGAAGTGCTGCCTGAAGTCTCGCATCAGTTTCAATGAACTTGAAAATCTGCCATACCTGGCGGTGCAATCCTTTTTTGGCATCATCCCACATTTCACCTGCAGTTTGGTAACCGAGGCGTTTATAGTGAAATCCCATGATTTGGCCAAGTCCGATACTGGTACTTTTCAAAGCAGCTTCCTTATCTTTATTCCAGGCATCGTTAAAGGCAAACCATTCCTGGCGTTGCACATCAACTTTATTAACCGACCAGGCGCCTGATGGTGCATAAGGAGCTTGTTTCCTGAACCACGCCGGTTCAAACTGAATCAGTATCCTTCCTGTTTTTGGATCAAATCCTTCCCCACCCGATTCAACTTCTATAAATGCAGCTGCAGGCTCCCAATCCTGATTGAAAGAAACAGCAGTATCTTTGATAATTTGCAGCAAATTCTTTGTCATTTTTCTTTCTCCTTTTCTTTATTTTCCTGATCAACAAAGTCTTTCAGGTATGGTATTCTTTTTAAAAACTCAAGTCCCAAAATAAAATTCAAAAAAGCTATTCCGCGCGAAGATGGAAACAGGCGCTTCATGTTTTTAGTCCAGTTAGCCACGTAGAAATAAATCATTCCCCAGGTGATCGCACTCAGTATTTCATACACCCATCCCCCATCCTGCATTTTATCACCAATTACAAACAGCGCTGCAATAATGACAAAATAAGTTGCCAGCTCGCTGAATGCCCGTGATGCTTTCCTCAAATCGACCTGTTCGTCTTGTTTGAGTATTCCGGCCAGAATGCCAAAAGCAAACGACACAAAGAACGAAATGGATAGGCCTATGATCAGGCCGTGAATTGGGGTGAAGTAAAATATCATGGAGCTGAACCATCCCATGATCGTGTAGTAAATAAACTTAACTGCTGACTGTTCCATTTTTCGTTTTTTATTTCAAAATTATCTTTTAACTGCATTTTAAAAAAGGACAAAAATCACGGCCTACTGGCATTTTTAATGTATTTCAAATAACGCTGTGTTTGCTCATGTACACCATTACGGCCGGAGATTACGGCATTAGCTTCAATACCTTCGTCCAATCGCTTACTTAGCCTGTCCGTCACCGAAATCATACGTCCCATAACCGATATCAACAAGTCGGTATTATCCGATCCATTATTGTCCTGAACATATCCTCCTGATTTGTATCCTGTAGAAACAGGCTCTGTTCTCACACGTTCAAGAATCTGTGTTGTATTGAGCATGTGAATAGTGCCATTAAGCTGAGCATTATTGAAAACATCAAGAAATTTACGGACATGTGGATTTCTCACACCTTTAGCCTGAACGACAAATTCATTCATGTGCACATCACCTGCAACTTCATCATCGCTATAACCTGTACCGGTATAACCTCCGGATTTATATCCAGCTTTAGCGGCATCTCTTTCTGATTTTGCCAAGGCTACCTGAGATAAACCATACAGAGTTGTTGCTCCGGCTAAAGCAACTGCGAGTATTGGACCGCCCAGCGCCATACCTTCAGCATAACTAATAATAGCAGCACGGGCAGTTTCAGCACCAATTTGCGCTATCTGAAGCACAAACTTGGCATCTGCATATTTAGCCCTGACCATAGCCAGTTCCTGTTCCTTTTCTTCTTCCAGTTCGGTAGTATCCTGACCGGCTTTACGTGCAGCATCAATTTGTTTTTGATACTTAATTTCTGTTTTAGTAAGTGCGGCACGTTCAAAACCTGAAACAGCATTATAAACCTGTGATGCAAGTTTTGCAGCTTCATCGGCATACTCCGCAATCTTACCCATTTTGTATTCATTAATGGCATCAGCAGTTTCTTTCTCCGAAGCTTCAGCTTCTTTTAGTTTTGCCTTCAATGCCGCAAGCCCTTGTTTATAGGATAGAATCTCCCGGTCAAGTCCTAATTCTTTACGAATCTGTGCAACTTCATTTTGATGATCTGTTTCCTGTTTCTTTTTTAATTTAAGGGCTTTTTCGTTAGCTGCAACTACAGCCGTTTCGGCAGCTATGACAGATTTGGAAGCATCATCAACAGCCTTTTTCTTTTCTTCTTCCGAATCAAAAGTTGCTTGTGATATCAAATCAAGATATGTCTTAGCATTCTGAAGTCTTTTTTCGGCCAAAACAATTTCAAGAGCTGCCAATTCTGATTCATAGCGCTCCTTATCAATTAATCCATCATCATAATCTTCCTGAAGTTTTTGCCTCTTTTCATTCTCAAAAATATCAAGCGATTCGAGTATAGTCTTATTAGAATTCCGAATACTATCTAATTCCGTTTCATGCTGATCTTTCAGATTTTTCAGCCGAATATCTTCCAACTGAGTTTCATAAGCAATCCATTCCGCACTGTCCTTTTTGTATAGATCACGTTTTTTAGTGATATATTTTATTGTCAATGCCTGTAGATCCTCTTCAAATTTCTCACGGGAAGTGTAGTTCTGTTTTAGTTTTAAGGTTTCAGCGGCCAATTCTTTATCGAGCTGTTTTTCACGTTCTTTAATTGCTGAATCATCAGGATCTCCTGCCGGGTCTTTTGGATTTTTTGTTTTAAGTAAATTATCAACTTTTGATTTGTAATCACGAAGCTGTTTAAGTGACTTTTGATTTGCTGAATATTCTTTTGACAATCCTTCTAACAGCGCCTGTTCACGCCATCGGATTGGAGCAAGTAATGCTAATTTTTCCCTTTCTGTTTTTGCCTCGTTGTATTTAGTTCGAAGTTTTTGAAGTTCTACATCTTCATCTAAAGCCTTTTGCGACATTGTTTTAATTTTAGCATCATGTTCTTCCAATGCTGAAATCTGACTGTCTAAATCTGACTGCAAAACCTCTAATTGTGTTTTACTTAGAGATTTCATTGCCTTTGCCCTATCTTCAAGAGACTTCGTATCTCCAAATAATTCTTTAGTTTTTTCAGCTAAACTTAAAAACTCTGCTTGTTCAATATTTATTTCTTTCTGTTTGTTGAGATATTTATTTAACCATGAAAGAGATAATATAACACCTGTAATTATTAATCCCCATGGGTTTTTCTTCATCGCTGCTGTTAGAGCCTTGAATGAAGTTACTAACCTCATATTCCAAAAGTCAGCTAATTTACTTACAATAACTGCCCTGTTTACAGCAACTGAGTATGTAATCCATGTAGACACAAGAGTAATTATCAAAAATCTATTTTCTTTCAACCACTTAGGAAGTTCAACAAGTGCCTTTATAAAATAAGTCATTCCTCTTGTAGATGTCAGCAGTATTGGGTTCAAACTTTCACCAAGCTCCAGCGATGTCTCTTTAAATGCTTTTCTGGCTTTATCAAGTTGAGCCTGCATGTTGTTGTTTTTGATGTCGTACTCATTAGTGATAGACACACCATCCAACATGGCCTTATTGGCTATTTTTTGCGCTTCTTCAACCTGATCAATACTTCCAGCTAATGAAGATAAAACACCAACTGCACGGGCACCATCAAGTCCCATATCTTTGAATATTGGAAGTAACTGTTGGAATCCACCCTTTTCATTCAACTTCCGGAGGACTGTTGTAATTGCCTGATTAGCGTCTGTTTTAAGCAACTCTGTAAACTGCTTCACTTCCATGCCGGCAATTTTAGCAAACTTGGCCGGTTCCGACATGATAGACATTATAAAACGCTGCAAAGCTGTTGCTGACATTTCAACAGCCTGCATATCCTGATCGAGCGAAGATGCAAAACCAAGTATGGAAGACATGCTGATTCCGGCCTGTTTTGCCACACCACCCAAACGTCCTGCAAATTCAACTAAATATTTTTCATTTGCTGTAGAACTGGCACCAAGTTCATTAACGGCAGATCCGACAGATAGCATCTGACCTTTCAGATCCAATCCTTGAAGCTCGTTACTTGACTCCTTGAATACCCCGACCATTTTCCCAATATTTTTAATGGCGTCTTCACCAAGATCTTCACCAAGTGCTACACGAATTTGGTTACCGGCATCAACAAAATCAAGAATATTTTTTTTACCGGAAATTCCCAACTTACCAGCATCACGACCAAGCAAGTTTAATTCTTCACGAGAAGTCCGGGTATCAATTTTCTTAAAAGCTTCATTTAATTCAAGCACCTCATCCCGGGTCATGCCGGTAGTTTTCATCACGTCAGAATACACATCATCCATCTTTGCCACATCTTCGGCCAACCGACGGAACGCCATCGATGCACCGGTGATTCCGGCAATAAAAGAGGCACCCATGGCAAAATACTTGTTAAAGCCATTAGCCATCTTGGACAGTGAACTTTCCGTCCTTTTAGCACTACCTCTAAGACCATCAATTCTAGAATCAACAACTTTAATGTCTGCACTTAATCTTTTCCATTCCTCTGAACCAGGAATCATTCTATGCAGATCATTTTTCATTGAAATAGAAAGCCTTCGTAATTCTTTAAAACTTAAACCAACTAAACCTGCCTGTATTTTAGTTTGCTCAAAAGTTTTAAGCATCTCATCATATACTTTCTTTTTTTCCCTATATGCAGCTGTATCTTTTTTCCCTTCATGAGAAAGTTGTTTCATTTCATTTCTAACTTTTTCAAGTTGAGACTGCATTTCAATTGCAGACTTTTTTGCCTGCTCATTATTTAGATAAATGCTGAATCTTAAATCTTTTATTGTTACCGCCATATATGATTATTTTAAACTATTCTGCGAGATAAATCCTTGAAAAATTGATTACCAAATCCTCAGAGTATTCCTCTACAATTCTGGATAGATCCTGGACGTGTTTATGAATCACTGGATTAAACCATAAAATTGGTTCTCTACCCATTGTATTTTGCTTTGAGTGTCTAACTGTCACGCCACCATTTCGATGATAACCACGTCCAACTCCCAAATGAATGAAAACCCCTTCTGGTCTGAAAGAAAAACCAATTCTGTCTATTTCTCCCCAATTCGACGAATAAGGTTTATTGTCAGTATAATAGTTGTTTTTCAGAGATCGGCTCAAATATTCATCATGCTTAACTAAATTACCTATTGACTCAATTAAATCAAATTTGACCTTACTTCCCCAATTTTGAACTTTAGAATTAAATTCATTAACAGATTCTACATCTTTCAATCTATTATATTTTGAAATAGTTGACTCTCCAATTATTTCAATTTCAAAAGGTCCTTCATTAGCAAATCGATTTCTTTTTGCCCAAAGTCTTCTGTTTTGATTTTCAAATCTTTCTAGATGTGCCATATCGTTGAATTTTAATCAAAAATATGGTCTAAACACGTTTTAAAAAAGGACAGAAATAGCACAAAAAAACCCGGAGAAAGGCTCCCCGGGAATAATTAAACAGAAATATTTCTCATTTCATAATATGAAATTTTATTATAAGAAACGTTCATGAATTAGCTGAATTAATTGCTCATATGTTTTATCACTGTAACGTCGATCCCCAATCTGATCGCAATTTAATTCACCTTCATATATTCTCAGATCAAAAAGCAATAATACATGGCTTGTTAAAGCATCGTATATTGAAACTGTCACAGTAGACCCAAAATCAATTCTACATTTATATTGATTCTCAACATTTATTTTAACTGCTAATGGAAGAAAATCTCTCGATGCATTGTTATATAATTCTTGTAATGTCATAGTATTTATTTTATTTATTATTATCAATAATATCAGATTCAGAACCATTAGGATTGCGTTCAGGGAACCATTTACCGGATATTGGGTACATTATTGTACTATCGATACCTTTATGACTATAGTTTTTCACCCACATATATCCGGGATAATTTTCAGGAAATGATAATATCTTTATCTTATCACCTCTTTTATTTTTTGTTATTTGACCAACGTGAAACATATCAAATAATTACATTTTTTCCCGCATATTCTTCATCTGTCATCTTACTGGCAGAAACACGAGCAGCATCCGGTTCATTGAATTTATAATTATAGACACCGTTACTGATGATCGCCGGCTGCATACCGGTAGCGCCCTGGATATCCTTCGCCGTCAGAACGGCATCCGACAGCGAAGGAGTGTTTAGTATGTAGATTATTGTCATCATGCTGATAATGCATCGGTGTTAATAATCTCCAGGTGTTCACGTAAATTATTGATACTTGCCAGCAGATTAAAGGTATCCATTTCGAAATCAGGAAACTCCTCTTCCATCTTTTTAATCAAAATACCTTGTACCTTAACTAATGAATCAATAAACACCATCAGATCCGGTTCTTTTACATCTCTACCGAATCCCCAATAGCCGAGTACTTTTTCTACATTCGGCGTTAATTTAATTTTCTTTTCGCTCATAATAGTAATTGATTTTATTGTTAGTAACTAATTCTGAATAATTTCTTATCGTATCCCTCCCGGATTAATTGAATTTTCCGGTACTGTAAATTTCTGAACGGTTCATTCTGGGCAATCAATCGACCACCGTACCATAATCGACCTGTTTTGGGTTTCTCGCGTGGGATGTTTGGACTCATTGATGTTCTGTTTGACAAATACATACTGATAGTTTATTTTATACATGCAAATATAAACTGTTAGTATCTATTAAACAAATGTTTAATGTTAAATATTCTTAACTAACAATATATTTATATCAATATATATATATTGTCAGTATATATTTAATTACTTTTGCATCGAAAGCAATAAAAAATAAAAACAATTATGTCTAAACTGAGAGTTAAAGAGATTTTAAAAGAAAAAGGAATTACAGGTAGAGACTTATCATCAAAACTTGGAATGACCGAGGTGGGATTTTATAAAATGCTTTCAGAAGCTGGAAATCCGCCATTAAGAAGATTAGAAGAAATTGCTAATTTATTAGAATGTGAAATTTCTGATCTATTTGAGCGCTCGGATGAAAATGTTGTAAATTGCCCTAATTGTGGGGCGAGGTTGGTTCTGCGAAAAGAGGAGTAAAAAAAGCCTGCGTTTGCAGGCTTTTTTTTAATTAAATTATACTTTCTAAATATCGGTTATATGTATTCTTAACTGTGAAATCGTCAAAAAATAAACCTTCAACCCTATTCCTGTAATATTCCATGAAATCTTCTTCTGAAATAAATTTAAAAGTAAGATTAACCGATTTATTTGAATTATAAAGATTTTGAATATATTCAACTGTTTCATCAAAACACTCATTTTTAATATTATATATTGTATTATCTGATAACAAAATAATATTTGTGTTTTGATCAATATCTTCATTTGTCATTGCTCCAAGATATCCAATCAATTGATATATATAATTTCTATTACCTTTCAGATTTTCACCTACATAAAATTCCTTATTTGCAAATAGATTTATTTTATTTAAATCAATCATGAATTTATTATCAGAATCATAAATGTGTGTTAATGAAATCTTTAGATTTTTCTTTATCTCTTTTTCTGTATGATAATCAGAAGTGTTATTACCTGATATTATATCATTGAAATCATCCTCATATATTAGATTAATATTATATCCATTATGCTTTAATTTTGATATTGTATCCATCTTAACAGTACCAGGATTATTTCCGATTAATACAAAATTTGTTCTTTTTGATATAGAAGAATTTACATCAGCTCCCATTGATTTAAGTAGTTTAGCAATCTGATTTCTTGGGATAGAAAAATCACCAGTAATAACTACAGATCTGTCGTAGAATGGATTATTTATATTTGAACATAACGTAAGATCTTTGACAAACAAATCAGAATCAACACGTTTCAAATCATAATTATTTTTATGCGAATCACTTTTTATTACATCAAAATCAGCATGCTTATATCCATCACAATGCTTTAACCAAATCTCAGTCGTTGCACGTGCATCATCTAAAGCATTGTGATGCTTCAACAATTTTACATCAAACGCTTTTGCTAATACATCTAATTTGTACTTACCAATTTGTTCACAGGTATCAATACATTTGAATTTAGGTTCTGGTATGAAATAATGAAAAAGTGTTTTCAGTAATATACTTAAATCAGCACTGGCATTATGCATCAATAAGGTTTGGTTTTCAATGTATGGTTTAATTTTCACCCATATCTCATCAAACTCCGGCAAATTTTTTGTTTTCTCTGGGGTTATTCCATGAATCTGCATTTGAATCTTTCCATATTTATTTCCAGGAGGTTGTATCAAATATTCAATTTCTTCAACTATCTTTCTGTTTCGAACAACAACAATACCAACCTGACATGCAAATTGACTATTATCAGCATTTTCAAAATCTATCGCAACAAAATCATAGAAATTTGATTCACTCATGATCAGTGATTTTAGATTTATAATATAGTTTAAATTTCAGTCTATCACCCAGGTTAATAATATCCTGCCATAATCCGGATTCAAAGATGTAAAACTTACCGGTTGCCCGTTCTTTTACGATAACATGATCCGGCTTGCACTTAGGTATTAAAGTGTCCACATGGTCAAGATCGGCATTTTCAAGTTCGATGCTAAAATCATCGTCGCATAAATTGTGTGTCATAAGATAAAAATTTTGAATAGTTAGTTGATTAAGTGCAAAGATAAAAAAAGTATGTTTAAATTAAACACAAGAAAGCGGGAGATCCTGCTTATTTAAATTTAAATGTTAAATATTTATTTAACTATTTGATTATCAATTATTTATACTATATTTGCAGAGTAATCTAATTAAATCAAAAAATATATGGAAACAAAAATTTGTATTTTTAACGACAACCACATCACATTCTTATTATCGAAGGATAATAACATGATGGTAAATGCTACTGAAATGGCAAAAGCATTTGGAAAAAGAATCGATGTTTTTCTAAAATCTGACCATGCAACCGAGTTTATGAATGCACTTGAATTTACACCATATGGTGGAAATTCAGAACCTCTGAAGAAAGATCAAATAATTCAAACAAGAGGGCAATCGGGAACCTACATGCATCGAATTTTAGCACTTAAATTTGCGGCATGGTTATCCCCGCAATTCGAAGTTTGGGTTTACTCAACCATCGAGCGCCTGATGTTTGGAAAATACGTGGAGCGTGAAAAATCATTCGAGCGAACAATCACGCTTCGCAACGAAATGGATCGACTGCGAGACAAACCAAACAAAAGCGGCGAAGATTTCGACCGGTATCTTGAAATCGAGCGTGAAATTAACCGGGAGAAGCAAATCAGATCATCGCTCACGAAAGAAAGTATCAACGAAATGCAATCTTTATTCCCGGAGAATGAAGAAGATTAAAAAAGAGGCCTGCATATTTTGCAGGCCTCTTTTAGTTCTGTGATATTCCATCCATCGAACTAAGAAAATAAATCACTTCTGTCCGGTTTATCCGGATGCTTACCGCCCTTTTTTGCTACTTTTTTGGGCGAACAAAAAAGTAGACGAAAACCCGGTTTTAAATGCCCGGGTAACCGCCTATACTTTGCCCTCGTCGCAAAACGAGTAATAACCGCCGTAATCCCCTGCGATGATTATATGGTCTAACATGCGCACTCCAATAGCCTCACAACCTTGTTTTATTTTTTGTGTTACTTTTTCGTCCTCCCTACTTGGGTGTTTTTGTCCGCTCGGGTGGTTATGTGCAAAAGCTATTGCAGTAGCGCCACATTGCAGGGCTGTAACGAGAATTATTTTTATATCTACAACGGCCTGACAGGTTCCGCCTGTGGTGTGCCTCATCCATCCTATTGTTTTATTTGCACCATCCAAAAATAAAACTATTGATTCTTCACTATATTCTACGGTGTCGGGGTTAAACATTTTTTTCATAACTTCAAAAACATCTAACGAACTGGATACTTTTACTTTGTGAAAATCTGAGGGGGTATATTTCAGGGTTATTTGTGGCAGCTGTGATTTATATTCTTTCATATCCTGAAAATTATCTTTGTTGAACCTGATTTTGAGAAAACACGAAACACACAGGGAAAAAATCACTTTCTGAATCTTCGCCCTCTTTGTTTTCATCCTTTTGGCTTCTGCTTACAGGACTGCCCCACAATAAAAAAGCGTGTTCACCTTTTTTCACCTGAAACCCTTCTTTATTCCATTGTTTCAGGGTTTTTAATGTGGTGTGCCCTTGCTCGGCATAAATGCCCCTTATTCCCTCGTTAATCGTGTCCATTGCTCCCTCTTTAACCAATGCCCTGAACGGTTGCGATATGGCTTTTAATTCCTCACGTTTTGCCCTGATGGCTTCTATTCTCTTGTTTATTTTGTCGGTTGAATTTGTTTTCATACTTTTGTACTGTTAATTGAAATTTACGTTTTGATTAATAGAAAGTTGTATCAGGGGGAAGGCTCGAAACTCATTCCCCCTGATATTTTTTTACCCGATTAGTTCGGTTTCGATTTTCGATACATATTCATCGATTTTCGAATCAAGCAAATCGATAAAGTCAAAAATCAAATCAATATTATTGATGCTGATTTTGTCATCATCCCGATAGCCTGCACTTGTTAAACTGATTTTAAATTTTGAGCTGTCAAAACTTCCGTTTAGCCTTTCTTCCTCGATTGTTTTTCTAAAGTCCTGGAGGGATTCTTTTTTGTTCAAAAAAATCTGCCTGTTATCTGCCAGGCGTTTTCTTTTTGTGATTTCTGCAAGTTGTTGCTCTAAAATCTCACGGATGTTTCCGATTTGCTTTGTTTGTGCCTGTTCGGCTTTCTCTGTCTTGGCGACTTTTGTTTGAGTAGTCATAAAATTGAAATTTTAATAATTAATAAAAAGTTATTTTTTTTCAAACATCGGGGGCTCGATTCCCTTTGTTTGTACTACAAATTTACAAAAATAAAACGGATTTACAAAATTTATTTTACTGATAATCAGCACAATAAAGACATTACACAGTAAAACAATTCAACTAAACGTATTTAATATTCCATTTTGAGCCGTAAAAAATTTTTATGCCTTTTAAGTCAAAAACGGTAATGTTATGTCAAATAGAGGTCGTTATTTAAGCCATTTTTCAGTAAAAAATTTATTTTTCCCCTGATTTTCACAACAAAAACCCCTCTATTATTTTTTCGAAGAAAAAATGTAGCACGAAGTTAGCCGACCCGCTCTGCCCTCGGGATGCAATGACACCCGCTTTTTCTCTCGGAAATGTGACCTACATCACAGCGGCACACACCCACCACGAACGCAAGCAACCCGCACCAGCGGGATAAATCCAACCAGTACGGGAAGTCCTTATATATTATATTACTAACTCTTAGGTGAAAGATTCCCACCGGGACCGGTGGATCCACGCAGGTGAATCATAAAGGTTCGCCGGCATAGCAGGTACTTGAATGCATCTGTAAAGTTTGTAGATTCTTTTGGTAGTCTGTGGATAGGGAGCTTATCCCCCTTCTTTTGCTTAACAACAAAGCCGGTAGTTCTTTGTGATGTGCCTATCTTGGCAGGAGTTGACTCCAGCTGCATTTTGAGATACGGACAGAATGTGCGGTCAATAAGCAAGCGTGGCAAGTTTCTGTTGTTGCCTGACATAAGCTCCATCATGAAGTTATATTCAGTATTACTTCCAATGTTACCCTGTCCCTGCGACATAAGCGTAACAACCCATCCAGTACGTTTACCGTTACCATCCACTTCAATGGCTCCTTTAAGCTGACTGGCCACATCTTGCTTTACCTTTTTATAATTGTTAGCTGCACGGTCGTAGTACAGCTTCAGCTGTTTTACTTTGTGCGGTTTATAGAACCGGATAAATTCATCAGCCAGCTCACGTATATAGTTAGGAGGCAGTGTAAACATTTCTTTCAATACACGATAGTCACGGCCTGTCTGTTGTCCAAACAACAACCATAGCGTATTACCAACATCGAGCCCTCCATCAATAGCACGGTTTGGATCCAGGTACTTCAACACCCGACAATCAGGATCAGCTCCATATGGCAGCGTTTCCAAATAGCGGAAGTTGGTACCATCCGAATAGAAATGCTTATCGGTTAATCGTGAATAGAACCTGGTTGCTGCAGATAACTTAGGAATGATAGATAAGATCCCGGACAACATACCTTCAAGCCCCACCTCAAATTCATCCTTGAACCAGTCAAGCCCCAGGATATCGACATTGATAAAGGATGAAGCAATCCAAAACAGGGATACACGTTTACGGATAGTTTTCCATCGTTTTTCCCACCGGAGCATATTTTTTTCGGCCAGCGCTATCTTTCCCTTTTTGCCATCACCCAAGGCAATGGCATATTCCTTTTTCGTTTCATTGTAGATAAAGGAGACTTTAAGCAACAACAGCAGATCTTCTTTGTTGTTTTTCTTCACATTCTTCAGTATCCAGGTATGTTCACCAATGCGGTTCGGATCCGGCATGTCGGTTGTGAATGTCTGCGATCGATAGAATGGAGAATCGCCATATTTAACCCGGTACCCGCGGACAGCCTTTATAAGGTTCGCGATTTTAGCTTCAGGGAAATACTTTACCTCATCGCCAAATACACCCACATACGAACGACCGGCACCAATTGACGGACGATCAAGCGAAATAAAAGTGAGATTAAAGCCATTGAAAAATATCATTGTACCCTTCCAGGAAGATAAAATGTTATACATTCCACTCTTCCACTCTTCAGGAGGTTCCTTGTCAATCACGTAATGAACATCAGGCTCCCATCCATGCAAACGGAGCCCTTCCTGAAGCGATGGTATTACGTTCTTGTGCAAGTTGGTGTATGTATCCGAAACCCAGGCGAAAGGCGCACCAGGGCAATCATACACAGCCTCCTGAAGTCGCTCAGTTGCAAAGTTGGTAGTTTTAGTGGATGCACGTCCGATCGGGAGGTAAAGATTGCGAGGCATGGCCATACCGCACAACTGAGCAAACCAGTTTTCGTAACGCTGTTCTACATCGTCACGGTTCAGATTCAATTTTACTTTCTTGCTCATCGTACAGTTCTAAGAAGTTTATTTTATTAACACCGGCTTCCTGCTTAATCCTCACCTTTTCATTTTCTTCGATTTCAAGTTTATCAATCATGGCAGCTATCTCATGTCTGTTTTCGAGCTGTAAGCTAATGGCTGCCGGATTGAGAGAATAAACCTTGATAGGCTTCTTGTATAATCCTTCCGGAACTTTTGGAGGTTCCGGAACATCAAGCCCCTTAATTTTATATGCCCTGGTAACAATATCTGCATAAACTTCCATATCCCTGGAACTTTTAGCCGTTGCAAGCACAAGTTTTGAAGCTGCTATCATTTCTTCGAATAAGGCGTTTCTATGTGCCTGTTTCTCAACATTGTCATCACCATAGAATAGGTTAAGGGCTTCATCGTACATCTCGCGGGACCTACGGTACGGAATATTGAATGGAGGCCGCTGAATGAACGAAATGGCGTTTTCCTTTCCGTA
Source organism: Paludibacter sp. (assembly GCA_034928085.1). Taxonomy (GTDB): domain Bacteria; phylum Bacteroidota; class Bacteroidia; order Bacteroidales; family Paludibacteraceae; genus Paludibacter. The sequence continues at coordinate 81,706 of JAYFPG010000042.1, read as the reverse complement.
TTTTCGGCGCATTGAGTTAATGAGGTAGAGCATTTCCAGATATTTTTCTTCTTCACCGGTCAACTCCTCTTTAGATCCTGCCTGTATGTAGTCCTGCAGGTTGTCAAAATATGATTTTTTGAATTTATAATCCGCCATAAATTATTTCATCTTTAGCCGTTTGAAATGCGATTTCAGAACGTAATTTATCTAACCTTTGAGCCTGAGTAACACTGATGGTGGCATCGTCGAGCATACCAATACCCTCTTTGGCCTGATAATACAGAATACCACGGTCGTAATGCCATTTAAGCTTTGAATCGATCAGCATGTAGTAGTACATGAATTCAAGCTTATCGATACGGTAGAACATGGCTATTTTCTCCGGCGTATAACCAATGGCCGCCAATTTCTCATATTCATCCCAATTCATTTTATTGACCCAATCCGGGATGTTATTATCATCCCAGTGAGCTGATTTCATTATTTCTGAACTCATATATCTCTTTGCTTTTACAGAATAAATACTGTTCTTTTAGTGCATTCTCGCCATAGTTTCCGGATCCTTCTATTTCGAAATATCCAACCGGTGTTTTCACGCAGGTAACTTTGCGATGGGTCCACTCGTAAATCACGGATATTATACCTTTCGATTGAAGATCATCAAGTCGCATCGACACCTTTGGCATGCGAAATTTGATACTTTCTGAAATCTCAATACACACATTATCAATCAATCCCTTTTCTTTCCATTTAAGCAGCGAGTTTATGATCCTGTCGTTAATCGAATAAGTAGCAATAAACAGCTGCTCTATATGCCCGGCATGTCGGATCAGGTAAACAATAAAGGTGAACGCGTTGAAACTTTTTGTTGTTTCGATGAAAAAGCACTCATTTTCTTCCGGAAGGCTTCCACATAACTGTTTTAGATTCTCAAGTTTAACGGCATGCATCCGTTCAAACCGGTGAGCATGCATCCTGGCGTTTATTCTTTCGTTATAGATATCATCCAGGGTAAAATAAAAACTCATTCCCCAAGTAACCGGTTTACCTCATTCAACTCATTTTTTTTTAACTCAAGTCTGAAATTACGTTCTGCATCCAATTCGGGTTTATCACCTTTCTTCAACTCAGATTCAATGCGCCAGATGTTGTGCTGAAGATTTATCTGTTTTTTTACCAGGTCTTTAATTGACATTGTACGCAGGTCCTTCATGCGGCGATAGTGTTTGAATATAGGATGCATACCTAATACTTTTTTATGAAGCTTGAAGTATTCCAGTTCTGCGTATATCGCCCTGTTTTCAATGTAGTTTTCGAGCAGCTCCTTTGAAACACTTGCGCATTCATCGAGCGTGGCGCATCCTCTTAATTTGCGATGAAGATCCCTATAGGCATAAAATGACGTGAATTTGTCCGTTACCAGGGCTTTTAACTCGATCGGACATTGAGGTGTATTTAGAAATGGAAATTCTTCCCGGAATCTTTTTAAATTTTCAACCGGTTGTTTTTGTTTTCTTTGTGTTTTTGGTGCATCGATGCCGACAAGTCGACATAAAATATAAATAAGTAAGTACTTATTTTGTGCCCGGTTGCTTTCGATAAGACGAACCTGAAGACTACTGCCGTACTTTTTAAGGAGTGCGATCCCGGAATGGTAATCGCACCCTTTATCTATCCAATTTTGAATTACTTCTTTCACGCTTCAAATCTTGATTTTTCCGGAAATTTTTTGTTCAGATAATCAACCAAAAGTTTGTTATATCCATTTTCAGAATTATTCAAGAACTTTTTTCCGGCAATGTATTTTGCAAACACTTTGGGATCCGGATTCTGACTGATTAGCCGTAACATGTAATTTCCATTGATGTTGTCAATGATCAGTGGTGAATAATTTTTGAAATGGAAATTGTAATACAGGCTGGAAATAAGCAGTCCAACATCTTCGGATTGAAGCTCGTCGAATGTTTCAAACAATTCAACAAGTTTGCTTTTTTCAAAGAAAAACGGTGTGTGTGTTGAATAATTGAAATTACTCAGGTTGAAAGATTTCAACAAATCAATAGTCCTGTTTTTATTAGCCTGATACTTTGTTTTCGCCGGCTCCGTTTTGTCCAGAAGTCCATGTGCGGTCAAAAACTGAATATCAGAAAGCATTACAGGTGACACAAAGTAAATATCATCATTAGTCCAAATGAACGAATCAGATACACGTTCGTCAGCAATAGCCATTTGAATTTTATTGATTACATCAACCTGCGGATTTTTGCTGACACATGGAGCATCAATATGGATAACATCATCGCTTATCCACTCCGGACGATCACCTATAATTACAACTTGAAAATCTTCGTGGAAGTTTTTGGCTATTGACCTGAGTGTCATTAAAAGTTCAATTCCCTGAGCTGCTTTAGCAAGATAGGGAATACAAATAGAAATCTTTTTGATTTCTGATACATTCGGATCGGCATCACCCAATCCGTTACTTAAACTACCAAGAAGAATTACTCCTTCTGGTTCATTTTTTTTTGTTTGTTTTCGTGCCATAAATTATTATTATAAGTTAGTTAATAAATTCATTGTAAAAATGCAATTGCAAATTGATTTATTAAAGGACAAAAAAGGCCGACAATAATATACTGTCAGCCTTTTTAATCATAATTTTAATCAATTACACACCAGCTCCATCAGAACCAGATCCCGGGATACCTAATTCAGCATTAACATCCGCATTGTCAGTAGCAGGGACCAAACTCTTTTCAATGTGACCAAGAACAGGACCACCAAACATTTGAGTCATTTGGATGGCGTGTTTTGTAGCTTCATTGTTAGCCTGTCCATTGTCCTGAGTAATTTCGAGCGGGTTACATGGTAATCCGGCAATACGACAATCGGTAGACGATCCACATGGCACCTGAATTACTCCTAAAGGAACATTCGAATTGTTTTCCATGAACTCATTGAATTCGAGAGCGTCACCAGGATGTTCAAAATCACAATGGTGAATAAAACTACGTCCATCACTGGCACCAGCAGCCTGATGATACACATTTTGAGTCGTTGGCGTAGCGTAAATACCAATCGGTGTTTTACCTGTTTTAAAAGCAAAAGCATTCACTTTCACTCCTTTGTCATCGCGGGTATAGGTTTCTACGTCTCTCCAATCGAACACGATTAGATAAGAAGCTTTCCCTTTTGTACGGCCGGCATTATCGCCGGCCTTTTTTACTGTTACTCTTGCGTAAGGCATATTATTTCCTCCAATTTTACATTAAACAATTAAATACCACCTCCTACAACAGAACCCGAACCAGATGTAGAACCTGAACCTTCTTCAACCGGAGGAAGATACGCAAATATAGCTTCCTGCATAGCAAAACCAACACCACGCCAGAACTCCATGAAAATCTTCACGTCGTAGTTAAGCAGCTGCATGAATATTTTCGTTTCGGTAACGCTGCGTGATACCAGGTGAATGAAGTTTTGTTTCGGTGTGATAAAGAAAATACCGGTACCAATCAAACCATCAACCGGAGCAAATGTAAAGTTGGTAAAATCAAGGCGAAGTTTACCAGCATCTTCATTTTTCGTGTTAGGATATTTTGCCTGATAAGCGCGCTGATACATCAGAATCAGATCAGGATCTGCATGAATCAACATTTTTTTACGTTTATACTTAGGAGATACAGCATCGGCAGCTGCGTTCATCTGATCAACGATGTTAGAAGAAGTCAAAGTAATGCCATCGAGCAACCATCCAACTTTGTTACCTTCTTTTGCTTTCAAAGCTTCAAGAACTGTAACAAGACCGTCCATTGAATCCTCAGTATCAGAACCGGCAACACCATCCTGAGTTACTTCGTGTTCAACAAACTTACCGGTACACATTGCATTTTCAAGATCTTCACCCAACTGAGGAATAATAAGCTGATCAACGATGTACTTCACGATAGGCATTTGCTCAGGGCTCAGGTTCTCATCGTACAGGTAACCAATGTACTGATCCATAATATCACTCGGGGTGATAGGCACATTCACCTTCAGTTTGAAGTTTTTGATTACGATCGGGGTGAAAGTGGTTTTTCCTTTAGGAGTCCACTTCGGGGTAAACTGCTGCAGTACGCTATCGATGATAGCCTGAGAAGCTCTCCATTCGGTTTTGTCTGTCGGAACAGTGGTCATGTACTGAGTGATGGTGAGTTCCTGTTTCAGCGAAGTCAGGATATCAATCTTAACATCACTTACATACTTTCCAAACTCAGTCTGCAATTCGCTGGTGTCGATTGTATCGTCACCACTGTACTGCATCACACCGTTTTTGAAAAAATCAGCAACAACCTTGTTGTGCTTAAAATTCATGTTTGGCTTGAAAGCCACACGTTTGCCTTTCGATTGTTCCATGTCAATTTTTTCAGGATCGTCATCATCTTCTTTTACTTCCAAAGCTGCTTTTTCTTCTTTAAGCACTTTGATTTCTTCCATGGCAGTTTTCAACTGCCCATTGAGAGTCTGCAACTGGGTGCCCAGGGCAGCAATTTCAACCGACGGAATAGTTAAATCAACGCCATTGGCCTCAGCATCGGCAAGCTCCTGTTTGAAGGAGGTCAGGAATTTCTCCCCGAACTTTTCCTTCAGCGCTTTTTCCTCGTCTGCGGTCAGCTGGCTTTTTCCGTCCACTTTCGTAAATGCAGTAATGTTGAGAAAACCCAACACTGCGGTCAATAGTCGTTTAAAGTCCATACAATAATTATTTAGAAAATTTATACTGATAAATAACTGATAAGTCTTTACATCTGCGAACAGCAGTTTGCATATTACCGATACTGTCGATCAATCCATTGTCGAGCGCTTGCGAAGCAAAAAACATTCTGCCGGAAATAATGCCATCAACATCTGATTTCAAACCCGGACGTTTAGCTTTAACTGTATTTTGAAATTCAACGGCTAACGGATCCAACATCTCCGAGCGCAATAATGCATATCTGTCCTCACCTTCTTTAGGCTCCTCGATAGCCTGTCTGAAAGGTAGATTCTTCCAATCGCTGTGACTGGAATAAATCACATGTTCCTTGATGCCATTTTTAGCATAGTACTCAGAGTAATCACGGAATCCCATCATTACGCCAATACTGCCAATTTCTGATGAAATGGTATTGTTAGCAATGATTTCATCGCAGTGTACCGCTGTGAAGTATGCAGCAGACGCGCAAAGATCAACCAGGGCAATGACCGGTTTACCAAGGCTTTGGGCATATTGAATTACTTCAACCATCGGAGGAATGGCATCAACAGCGCCTCCGCCGGAATCTATGTCAAGTATTACAGAATCGATTTTGGGATGTGATACAGCTTCGCGGATTGCATCAGCAACTTCCTGTGTACCATAAGAACACCAGGTGCCATACTTCAACATGGTACCTGTGAGTGAGAATATAGCTGTGCTTTTATTAGGTAAACTATCGTACTGACTACCTTCAGCCCTCACTTTAGATGTGTGATCGGCAGATAGTAATACTTCAAATGGCCGCTTATCAGATAGGATTGAATTGTATTCCTCGGTATTGAACTGACGGTCCAGAAGCTTACGAATGATGGTATCATTAGCAATGACATCTTCAGGACGAATCATCCATCGGCCTGTCATTATTGCGGAAAGAAGTCTGCTGTATTTCATTGTACAATTATTACAGTACAATTTTATTTATAAATACAGCAAACTAAAAGGACTATATTAATCGGATATTTTAATCAGGTATTTTGCCGGCTCTGCTGAAAAACGCTTTGATTCAATTATATTTTCAACCACACGGCCTGATTTTGATTTTGAAAAAAACACAGGGTTGTCTTTTGTGCCAACAACTCTGATATCACCATTTGAGTAATGCAGTATAATGAAGTTTGGTTTACCTATTAGTAATTTCGAATCACGATCAAAAGTTTGACTTTGGCCGCGAAACACAAACTGTAAGTTTTGTTCAATCGGTTCACCATTTACACTTTCACTCTCTGAGAATGATATGTCAGAAAAATGGATCTCATTAGAAGTACCATCCAGGCGACACATATCACCCGGGTAATTGACAAATGACATTTTATCTACTTCTCCCGCGAATGCTTTACATATAAAAGCACGCTTATCAGAATTACTCACTATTTCCATAATAAAAAAATTAAAAATTTCAGTTCATATTTTAACGCAAAACGCACGAAAAAGGGACAAATCGGTTAAATAAAAATTATTATTCTGTTTTTCATCTACTTACAATTATTTTTAATCATACGTTGTATGTTTTGTATGATTTTTCGCCTATTACGATAATCAAATTTCTTTAATTGGTCGTATGTAAAGAAGTTTTTCCGTTGATTCAGATCAATCAGAATGGCTTCAATAATTTTATCTTTTGAAAATCCACACTCGCGACCGGATGTAAACATTTCTCTGAGGTATAGATCATATTGTGCATCGATATACAATTGTATTTGTTCCTGCTTCCACCGGGTTACAAAAATAAAATTGTACTTCGACCGGTGATGATTCGATGACGTTACAGGAAGATATACTTTCACGTTGCAATTATCCTGTTCCTTTAATGGTAAATCAGAAACAGACCACATACTGTTAATCATTTTTCCAATTGCATGATCAGCTGTAAGCTTAATTACACCATCAGTATCGGTACCGAAAATATATTCCATAAATATCTTCAATTTTTCCGGAAGATAAAAACACAAAATTGGTCGAATCATATCCTTATTTGCCATACGTTTTAAAATATAATTTTTTTTTTCTAAAATATTAAACCATTTTTTCCGACCTACAGTCCTACAGACCTACAAGCCTATTAAAATAACACTTTTTAAACTGATTATCAGTATTTTAATTTTGTAGGTCACGACCTACAACCGACCTACAAAGGTCAATATTGGGCTTTTTTTGTAGGTCTGAGCATTTTTACGACCTACAAGCCTATTTTTTACCGTCCTACAGCGACCTACAAAAATAGCCTTAAAAACACGCTCAGACCTACAGCGACCTACAACACAAATTTTATATAATCTATTGATTATTATATATATAAATAGATTATATTTTAAAAATAAATTACGTTTGTAGGTCTGTAGGTCTGTAGGTCGCATTTTTCTAAATCTATTTTTCAAATTTCACTTTATTGTTTTTTCTTAAATTTTAGGGGGTGCGGGGGATTTTTGAACTAAACAGATTAAAGAGAAAGCATGTTTATTCTGTATCTGTTTTCACTCTGTGATATCTCAATCAAATCATCCGGTTTATACCGCGTTTTGTCTTCGTAGCACTCTACCAATTGTTCGGAATATTCCGGAGTGGTAATTGTAATTAGTGCCTTCATGGTGATTATACAGCCCGTTTGTGTGCCGTATTGCTTGCCGTGATTAAATGTTAGTTTCTTCATGATTTTCTATATACTTAATTGTTTCTAATTAATTCTTCCAATTCCGCTTCCATTACAGAAATTTTGGCCAGCGCTTTTTTGTAATTTTCGTTTTCTTCAATTGGCCAGAGTTCATTCCATTGAATCTTTATTTCTTTAACCTTATTTTTCAACTTTGTGATATTTGCTTTCTTTCCTCTTATTTTGTCCTCCTTTTTTTTTAGTATCTCATCATCTTTGAGAATGTATTGATAAGTTCCGTGTTGCAGCTCTGTGTATGCCTTGGGATTTTTGATTATAAGTAACGCTGCGCGATATTCAAAATACCACTTCCAACGTTGATAAAATGGAACTGTCATTTCATTTCGAAAATATACAACATTTGCTAGAGCTTTGTAATGATTTCGGCTATGTAAAATTTTAACATATATCCGAGTTTCGGTACTTGCTGGTTCTGACATGATTTATATACTTATATTAAAATGGAAGTCCCTGCTCCGGATCCGGAGAAACAACTCCATCGTTATTTATTTCTTCTTTTCGTTCAAAATCAACATCTACAAGTGTTTTCAAGATGTTATAATTGAACATATATGCAGATGTAATTTTTGTTTTGTCAACCATGCGCATCCTGGCGTTTGTAGCTACATTTATTTTATTGCCATCCTCATCAAGTTCACCCTGCATGTCGGCACCCACGTGCTCCGGCTGTTGCCATTTGAACCGGGTTGAATTACACACGCCGATAAACGCCTGGTTGCTGTTGAAATAAGCCGTGAGTGATTGTCTGGACAAAGCCTCGTTATTTCCAACCTCTTTTTGATATAACGAATAAATACTTTCAAAATCGAGATATAACACCTTGGTGTCAATAGGCAGTTCAATTTCTTCTTTCTTCTTGCCCGACAGTACGCGTGTAACTTTGCCGGTCTGCGATATTTTCAGTTCACGGCCGATCTTAATCCTCTCATGCGTGATCAGTGTTGAAATGGTCTGGAAGTAAGTGGACAGCTTGTTTGTGCTGCTGATTCTTTCAACCTGGTTAAATACCTTCTGTTCAGCAATAGGAAGAAACTCAGCGTAAGTGAATGGCAGCTTCAGGTGTGTGGCATGTTCCTCTATGATCCTGCAGGTAGATGTCATCAGGGCACAGGCGTTAATGATACGCATTAAACCTTCCGTATTGCTGATGTTCAGCTTAACGGAATCTTTCAGCTTCTTGGTTTCTTCAACCAAGATACCTAAATAGTGCTTTTCGAATGTTTCTCTAAGCTGAAGGACCTGCAGAAGAATGTTTGTTAATCCAGCTTTCTCACACTCTTTTAGTTCCTCGAATATGTCACGTTCATCATCAGTGAAATCGCGGGATGGAACATCGCAAATAATACACCGGTTCGCCAGCGATCCATCATCTTTCTGAGGAGCTTCCTGGCCGAGCAAAATAAGCGAGGCATTAATATCAGAACTGTCCATCGTCTTAGTATTAGCATCGGCCACCTTGATACGTCCCTGTCCGTCGAGCGTGGCCGCCTTGAGTGCCTGAAATATCATCGGGTTGATGTCATTGTCGTTGTATTCTTCCATCACAATTGGGAGGTTCCGGAGGGATTCAACAAACATAAAAAATGCCGCCGGTGTGCCGGTATTCAGGTTGAATGCTGCTGATTTATAATCCATGTACAGGTTACGGATTGACTCTGCGATTTTTGACTTTCCTGAAGAAGTCGGACCGATGAAAAATGGCGCCGTAAATTCTCCCCTGTTTTCAAAAATAAAGTCCCTGAATCCGCATGTAATAGCGTATAGAATTGCCCATTTACCGTTATCGTTAATAGAATAAACCCGGTTCATCAGATCGGCCCATTTGTCAAAGCTGATTTGTTTATCCTCAGGAATTTCCTTATACATAAAATTTCTGGCCAGCTTATACCGGTTCTTATCATTATCATTGCGACGATCCAAATGTATTTTGGAGAATGCCGGCAGGTAATAATTAACTTCATCATGCGACACTACACCCAAATCATCCACATAATCAATCTGATAACGGCCATCTACTTTATGAAATATCGCATTTCCGAAAACAAAGAATCCTTCCGGATGTTGACCGAGAACGGTTGTAGGATAACATTTTGTAAAGCCGTAGCTCATATTCATCCAAATACGCTTATATTGATCAACCGTGCCAAAGAAGTTGTACGGTCCGGCATTTACCAGCTGCTCGTGAACCTTGGCCAGGTTGGAAAAGATACCGGACTTCCATTCGACATATTTGTCCAGGCGTTTATCCATGTGACAAAGTTCCACAACACGTTTGTTGTTGCTGTTGTCGTTACTCTCATCATAGATGTGAAGTAATGGCTTCATGTAAAAATCGGCCACCGATGAATGACTACTCCCGGTTTGATTTTTAAACATGTAGCTGAAGTAACGTCCATTCTTATCTGATAGAGGATAAAAGCCCCATTTTAGGTATGTACTCCACAAAACAGGGTTTTTCTCTACATATTCAGGTACTATCTCCGGATCGATGGCAAAGGCATCAGTGAGCTCATTAAGCCGCTGATTGTCGATCATGGCTTTGTCTTTCTTCTTGGCCAGGAATGGTTTCAAAACTTTTTCGAACGCCGAGAGTTTCATGCCCAGCTTCTTGGCATAGACATCATTCATTACAGCGCGCGTGGTGGCCTCCAATTGTGATATTACTTCAGCACACCGGCCAATTGCTTCGGCTCGTTTTGTTGAATCCGTAATTGCTTCATCCGTATCTTCATCTCCTTTTGATTTACCAAGTAATGAACCATACATGTCAACGTAGTAATCACAAAAATTAATAATGGATCCGGAATCACATTCAACGGTAATATCCATACCGTTTTTGTGCATAGTTTTCAGCAGCTGTAATTCGCGTGATTCAATCATCTCTTTTGGCCGAAGTGTGGCCGAAGATAAAATACTGATTTTATTGGTAACCTGGCGGAGGGAATGTATGTCGGTAATGGATGGTGCACCCATGGCCAGCACGGTAGGTTCTTCTGAAAATGATTTCATAAAATCTTCTTCAGTGAAAACCATCCAGCACTCAGTATCATCCCTGTCTTCAAGTAATTCAGCAGCTTCCTCCAAACCATAGAAACCGGTTTTCCATGCTTCTATTTTCATTTCTTTAGAAGGCTTTACCCGATCAGTAATGACTGACATCGATGTATTGAATACATTCGATAATCGAATCATATACTTATCACGCAAATATTTATCCGGGACTACGGATATACACTCACACACCAGGTCAAGTAACTGTGTATTTTCAAAATCAGAAGCACCGGCAACGTTCTTAGCAGCATAGAAATACTCAATAAAACCTTTCTCCCGGTTCTTTAGCAATATACCCAAGTCTTCCGATGCGGTTGATTTGCAGAAGTCGTCCGGATCCTGTCCCTCCGGAAGCATCACAGCCCGGACATCAAATCCATGAGCCAGTAAAGTCTTGGCATTGGCAATACTGGCTTTAAGGCCTGCCGCGTCCGGATCATACATAAGTACCACCGTATTGGTAAATCGCTTAATCAGGCGCGCCTGTGCATCTGTGAGGGCTGTTCCTGAGCCTGCAATAACATTTCGAACACCACGTTGAGCAACAGAGACGACATCAACTTGTCCCTCGGTAAGATAAGCCCGTCCGGACTGGATGATTGCCTCGCGTGCCTGAAATAGTCCGAAAATAACATTACCCTTATTGAATACAACCGTATCAGAAGAATTCAGATATTTGGCCGTTTTGATATTATTATCTGTGATGCGCCCTGTAAATCCAACCGGTCGGCCGTGTAAATCGAAATATGGGAATGTAATGCGCTGCCGAAAGATGTCGTAATGAAATTTCTTTTCGTCCGATATTCCTATAAGCCCTGATGCCAGCAACGTATCAATGCTATAACCACGATTAGGAAAATCACGGTTAATCTGATTGTCAGACTGAGCATACCCTATACCATAAAGGCTAATCATTTCATCTGATATTTGCCTGATATTTCTAACGTAGTTTGATGCCGGTTCAAAGTCATTCAGATTTGTTGCAAATTGTTTTTGTGCTTCACTTAATACAACCAGGGCTGATTCGCGTTGTTTTTCCCGGGCAATCTCCTCCGGAGTCATTTTAACGTCCGGGATATCGACATGGCAACTTTTAGCCAGGACCTTAACGGCTTCGACAAAAGAAATCTTTTCGTACTCCTGAACGAATTGAATTACATCCCCTGATGCACCACAGGCGAAACAGGTGTACATGTTCTTTTGAGGGCTTACCGTTAATGATGGAGTTTTATCGGCGTGGAATGGACATACGCCAATGAAATTACGGCCATTTTTCCGGAGGTTGAGTTCCCGACCGATTATAGATACGATGTCCGTATTGTCTTTAATTTTGTTTATTATTTCCTGGGAGATCTGGGCCATGTTAATTTTATGTATATAAATCAGAATTCAAAAGTTCTGAAAATAGTATCTTGTTTATATCCTTTTTGAAGCTCTATGATTACAGTTTGAATCCTTGCATATTGAAATGTTTTTCTTGGCAGGGCTGTAACTGATTTTAATCCAAAATTCTTCAAAAATCGCAGGCGAACATCAGAATCAGACAAAGTAAACCATGGCATCAATGCGATTACATTATCAGACATTTTCATACATTCAGTCAATATATAATATCCTACTCTCATGCCTGTATTTTTTATTTCATCCGGAGCGTGTTGCATGTATGCTGATTTTGCCGAGAATGGAGGATTCATTATAATTGAGTGATATTGTTGATTCTTATCATGTAGAAAAAAATCTTCAGCTACGTGAATATCAAAACGATTTTCTTTCTTCAAACTGGAAACTATATTACCAATGCCTGGCGTTGGCTCCAATACCTTTACAGAGCCAGTTGGAATAAGACTTACCATATAATCACATACCGGTACAGGAGTTTGGAAATTTGGATCAATAATCATAATAATCAATGTTCTTGGATTAATACCTGAATTTAGTAAAGTGAATAATTGCCATCGGTTCGCTCAGGTCGTAACCTTTGAACCAGGCTTCTAAATCTTCGAGTGAAAGTCCGTCATTAACTGATATTATTGAAGCTGGCACTACTAAATTAGCAGCGTAAGATGTTTCAATGGCCGCACAAACAAAATTGTCTTTAAATATTATTTTCTGCACCCCACATCCCGAATCTTTATCCAGCGTTGCAAATGTTATCAATTCATTGCCTGGTGTAAACCTCCCGCCAGGCTTAGCCCAGTAGCATAAATCAATAACAGCTCTGCCATCATAAACCTTTTGCATACGCTTTTTCCAAAGAGGATAGTTTTTTCGAATGGTGTGAATTTTTACACCAAATTCTTCTTGGGATAAAAGTCTTGTTGATTCAAGTCCTCCCCAAATTGATTTATTATTTACTATTTTCTCAACGAAATCAGTTTTTTCCCCTGCCCTTGGGTGACCAGATAAAAATCTGGGGCTTACCGGAATTTTGTAGTGTGTTAGTTTATTCATTTTAACCTCCTATCTGATATGGTTTCTTCTGACTACCTTCTACCTCTTTGAGGGTTACATCCAGTTCCGCATCCCGGTCGATGAGGGTACCGGCAATAGCTTTTACCTCATCTACTTTAAGAGATTCTTTAACCGAATTAGGTAACGACTTAATATACTCTACCTGTACTTTAGCAATATCTATCATCGAGTTGCTAAGATTACGAATTTCAGAAGCTGTTTTTACATCCATTTCTTTATTCTTCAGTTTAGTAATTGTTTCCATTAATACGCTGCGTACATCGACCAGCGTTAGACCGGAATTAGCATTTTTAGTGTTCATGATTTATCTCTTTTAAAAGTCTGTTTAACTTATTTTTTTCTTCAATTGCTTCTCTTAAATCCAAAGGGTATTTTGTGTGCCGGTTTCTCTCACCTAGTTCTGCATCAGATATGCACTCCAAATTTGATAATCTACAATTTCTACGGTTACCATCTTTAAAAATTACATTGAATCCTTGAGGTATTTCTCCGTTTTTTTGCTGCCATATATACCGATGAAGAAATTCCCAATTATTCTCGGCAATGCGGATAAAATAATAACCAACATTTTTGCGCCATCTGATTTCACCATCTTTGCCTGTATTGTAAGGCTTATTTCCTTTCTTCCAAAGACACTTTTCACGCCAGTTCCGGAGCTTCTCTTCATCTTTAATGATTGCTTCAATCCTTAATCCTTTGGTAGCTCCCGGACATCCTTTTTGAAATTGAGTTTCAGGCGAAAGACATTCACCCTTTTGTATTCTTCCGGAGGATGTAGAATTTAAAAACTCATCTGATTTTTTAATCCCATATCTTTTAGCAACAGAATATATCCTGAATACTGGAACATTAAATTCATCAGCAAGAACCTGTGCAAGCTCATCAGGGTATCTTCTTTTAATCTCTTTCACTTCTAAAGGCGTGAGGATAGACGTTCTGGCTTTGTTCAATCCTAAAACCCTGACTTTGTTTTTAATTGCACTGAATGTCTTGCCCGGAATTAAATGACATAATTCTGTAACTGTACAAAATGGATAATTTTGCTGTAGAATTTTCAGTTCTTTATGTGTCCAGGTTATTTTCATGTGAAATAAAATGTTTTTCCGGATCCAGATCCGAATCGTTGCTGTTTAATAATCGTTGTAAAAGGAAAATCTTCTTTACCTGTTTGATCAAGAACCTGCTTAATTGGAGATGCGTTAGTGAAAAACTTACACTCTTTACCTTCGTATCGAACATTTAAAATATATCTCCCATCACCATGTCTGGTCTTTACGTTTGCCTCAAAATCCAAAATTTCAATTTCAACATTAACAACATCCTGAATTGATATTGACGGAACGTTGAATATATTTTTGTCATCCTTGGGCTTTATTCCCAAATCTGAAAACTTTTTCATTATTTATTACCTTTTTAATTAAGTGCTTTGAATTACAATGAGATGCCCATCCTAACCAAGGTGAAATCAGTATTCTATAATTCTTTGTACTCATATTCATTTTATTTAATCGAGCAGCTTTTCTGCAAAGGCTTTTCTTAATAGATTTTCTCATCAATATGTGTGAATGTCTGAATACATATCCGACAAAATCAACTCCACGTGAAGCAACAGGGAAAATCTGATAATTCTTCTTTATTTCGAGTTTAAGCATCAGATTAAGGTAGATATTCATTTCATTAAAGATATGCCTGAGGTCATCCTTATTTGAAGCCAGAATAACGATATCGTCAGCATAACGATAATAGTACTTCACTTTTATTTCTTCTTTAATCCAGTGATCAAAATAGGTCAGATATAAATTTGCAAGAAATTGTGATAGATAATTTCCGATAGGAACTCCCGGAGCGCTTTCAATGATACCATCAAGCAAAACAAGAAGCCGGTTATCTTTTATTTTTTTTCGAACGATGGCTTTTAGTATGTCATGATCGATGCTTGGATAAAATTTGCGAATATCTATCTTCAGACAATATTTTGTATTCTCAGCATCATTCAAATCTCTTTTCAGATCATTTAATACAGCATGTATTCCACGTCCTTTTATGCAAGAATACGTGTGATGAATAAATAAAGATGTCCATACCGGTTCAAGTATATTCATAATTGCATGATGTACCACACGGTCATTGAATGGTAATCTGTATATTTCACGCTCTTTTGGATCATATATTTTAAAAATGCTGTACTCTGAGGTTTTATAAATTCCTGAGATTAATTCATCATACAAATGTTGAATATTCCTTTCAGCATTTTTTTCAAATATCTTCACACCATATTGCCCGGACTTTCCTTTCCGAGCTTTATGGTATGCAAGTGTCAAATTTTCAATTGTCACAATCTGATCAAATAAATTATTTATTCTTTTCATATGCCTGGCTTTCATTATTGGAGCGTTCACTTTCGATACTAACACCGTTGAAAGATTTGTTATTTTTTGCTAAGAAGCAGGGTCTTTGCCTTTTTGTTACCAGATGGGAGCTGGAACCTGCATTCGAATTCGTATTATCGTAATTCGTATCGTTCAGACCGAACGCTGAAGCAGAACCAGCGAAGGCAAACAACCTTAATTATTTATCCCAGTTGAACTCCCTTCCAAACGTCTTTAAATTGAGTTGCAGAGTACTCGGCTGTTTCAGAATCAAAATTTTGCAGGCGGGAGCCGGAACCCGCATGCGAACTCGCACTACCGCAATCCGTAACGGCCAGACCGAACGCCGAAGCAGACATGTCAAACCATGGTCTCCATTTTCGTTCATTATGATTATCCCAATCAGGTTTTTTACCACCATTGAGCGCTTCAGTAATTACTACAGCTTTGTAGGTGTTTTCAAAATACTCTCTTAGATCTTCCGGAACATTTGAGAAATCAACTTCAGGTCTTCCAGTAGCCTGAAATGCATCTTCTACAGTTTTGATTTTTTTTAAATTCTCATTCATTTTTGTAAATTTTAATTGATTATTATTAAAGTGATAACATATCTCTGAATTCTGTCCTGAATTTTTCCCCGGCAATTCTTGCCCTTTTACTATCTAAAAAACTCAGGCGGGAGCCGGAACCCGCAAACGAAAGCGTAGTAGCGTAAATCGTACCGTACAGACCGAACGCCGAAGCAGAACCGTTATTTTCAAAATATGGATAGTGGCGTTCCTGTTTTGAATTATAAATGTCTAATCGTTTTCCCTGATTAAATGCCTCGGCTATTACCAAACATTTGTATGTCGCCTGGAAAAACGGACGAAGATCTTCCGGCACACAATCAAATTCCGGAACTTCAGGACGACCAGATGCTTTTAAGGCATCATCAAATGAATCAATTCTTTCTTCAGCTGGTAAAAACACATCTTTTCCAAATGTGTCTTCAAGCATTTTTTTAAAATCTGCAGAGGCATCCGGATAGAGTGCAATTGCCTGTTCTTTACTAATTTCTAATTTCCCTGTTTTCATAAGTGTATATTTTAATTGTTAATGAATTCGTTGTTATCAAATATGTTAAGTTGTCTTGCTTCCAGATGTGTCATATCATCAACATTTAAATGTCTGCATATAGCCATATATTCCTTTTCCGTTGGAGTTTTTTCTCCTTTGAACAGCTGCCACCACCGGCGCTGGCCAATGCGTGTTTCTTCAAAAAAATTACGGGTAGGTGTAAAATACTCCGGATGACCTATTAATGAGGTTAGTAGCCGAATGATGATGTTATTGTGATTTGCTAATTTGAACTTCTTGTGGTGATGAAGGAACAGGCGAAGACTCTCCCGATCCACTTTCAATTCCTCGGCCATCTGATCCAGAGACTTGCTGTTGATGTTTTGCTCTAAGTAGCTGACATGTTTTTTCCATTTCTTCTGCATCGAAAGTGTGTTTTATGATTGTGTAATTTTTATAGAAATAATAACATCCATTAGTTTCCGACATGAAACAATCGGCAATTTTTATGAAAAGATCATAGTTTTCAGGCTTAACCCATTCTATAATAGAAATTGATTGCCCAACTTTAAGACTTAACAGCTGTTGATAAACTTTATTTTTATATTCATAAAGCTTATCCTCTCCCATCGATTTTGCATACTGTTTAATCCATGAATCATCGGTAAGAGATTGCAACCGGTGATGTGACAAATCTATCATTTCCCAAGCCAATTCAATAAGGCACTAACTACCATTATAAAAGCGATCTAATATACTGGTGTCAAAATTATTATTGCCAATATTGACCATTTGATTTTTCCTTTATTATTTTTCATGACTAAAAAGTTTATAAATATCTAATTTGTCTGCGGGAATAATTATACTATTGATTTTCATCCGTACATACCTTTCAAAAATGTCATTAGCAATTTCAGGCTTACCAGTATGTGGATTAACCACGGTAAGTGCCGGGATAGTTTCAATCAATGGATGGTTAGGATCCTTAGAAAAATTAATAGGCATATCCTGAAATTTAACCTCTAATCCGGCATTCCGAAAAAGCATGATAACTTGTTGTGTTGAGAATTCAATGAGCATAATAAGTTCTTAAATTTCAGACATAATTTTCTCACAAGTCTGAACCTCAAGTTTATTGAGGTTATTGTTTCTCATTTTATACTGAAATGTACTCTCAGACCAGCCTGTTTGCTCCATTGCAGCTTTTTTGAACAGGCTTTTTTTCTTGAAATCAAGATTGCGATAAAAATCAATGATGATTGTTTTTTTCATTTTTGATGTTTAATTTAAAAATTCTTACTAATTTAGCAGCCACAAATATACACTACATAGTTAAATATAACAATACATTGTTTGTTAAAATAACAATACATTGTTTTATTTATTATGATTATAAATTACAATATGAAATATAATAAGAAGAAACTTATTGATTTACTGACAAGTAAACGTATTTCAAACATTGAAATAGCCAGTAAAGTAGATTTACATGCTAACATGATAGGCAGGATAATACGCGGTGAATCAATGCCTTCACTTGAATCTTTGTGTAGATTTGCTGAATATCTTGACAAGGATATGAATTACTTTTTTGATGAAGTTCCTCATACTGATGGGCATTATACCATTTGCCAACCATCAGTGGAGTATAAGAGTAACGATCCATGGAAATTACTTTACGAAAAGCAAATGGAAATAACACAACTCAAAATCGAGAATGAGCGATTAAAAAACGCATCTGCGAGAAGGAATGGTGCCCAGGCAGGCTAATACTATCTATTGTATATCCGTATGATGACTACTGACATGGATACATTAATTAATAAGTATGTAGAATATCTTAAAAAAGAATTCTGTATTGAGATTGATAAGGTTCAATTCACAATGAAAAAAAATGAGCTGATCAGAATGTCCGGGGGCAATATTGAGCAGGCTAAATTCATTTTAGACACCACTATTTCTCGCGGAGAAATTATGTTTTCACAGCCCTGACACTGCGGCAGTACTGCGGCAGCAATTAAAAAGACTTTTTAATTTAAACATATTATGATATTTGATTATCAATATATTACATGTTTAAAAATGGTAAAAAGGGTAAGAGAAGAATCCCTCTCTCTCCGCAAACAAAGGGTGCAAATCAGCAAATCGCATGATTTACACCCTTTTTTACATTCTGAAAGACGGAGAATACTTCTGAACTTCGATAGTTCGTAAGGTACTATTTCCGACAAATACAATCCACCAGGTGGTCGTTGATAAATCCCATTGCCTGCAAATGGGCGTAGCAAATTGTAGTTCCGAAGAATTTGAATCCCCGTTTTTTCATATCTTTACTCATGACATCGGAGATGGGAGAAGACGCCTGAATATCACGCATTGACCAAACCTTATTGTCAATTGGCTTTCTGTCAGGAAAGAACGTCAGTGTGTACTCATAAAAACTTTCGAACTCCTTTTGTATTTCAAGAAACAGTTTTGCATTGGTGATTGTCGATTTGATTTTCAACCTGTTTCTCACAATACCATCGAACTGCATCAACCGCTCAACATCATCTTCTGTCATTTGTGCAACACGTTCGGCATCGAAATCACAAAAGGCTTTGCGATAGCCTTCTCTTTTTCTGAGTATGGTAATCCAACTTAGTCCTGCCTGAGCACTTTCCAACACAAGAAACTCAAAGAGCATTTTATCATCAGTAACCAATCGTCCCCACTCATTGTCGTGATATTTCACATACAGTTCGTCGGTTCCACACCAACCACAACGTCCGTTCACCAGATCTTGCATCATTTTATAATCAGATTTAAAAATTTTCTCATGTCTTGTGACTCCGGCAGCAAATTACTTTTATGATCAAAAGATTTACCTCCGTTGCAAAAATAGTAATTTTACCAGATAGTACAAATTATGTATATTTGCAATTGCTTTTCTGATGACGAGGCGACCATCTTCAGGACTTAGCAACCCGGCATATTAATATGTCTGATACCGATTGAATTACTTTTTTTTTCTGATTTTATTAACGATTTCGCTTCATGCAATATTTATATATCGCTACAATTTTTGCCGGTGCACTGGTATGCTTGCTCGCCTCAATACTATTGTTTGTCCGTCGTAAAGGCGGAGAACGTTCCCGTGTTATTCTAGCTGTTATCGTCCTTTTTTCTGTATTTAATTATATCCCACGCTTCATTGCACTATGCTACGGAAAAGAACCTGAATTTGTAGTGTCGGCCAACCTGCTGTTGGTGGCAAATTTTATGATTATCGCATACATCCTATATCCGATAGAGGTTATTGCTCCGGGCTGGCTGAATTTCCGGCGAATTCTTAAACTGAACGCGATACTGTTGGTGCTGGTGAGCGTGTATATTGTCAGCTTGTGGGCTGGCGTGGAATACACTCCCTACGGTTCGCTGTCGGACATGTTTGAACATGCCAATCGGTTTGAAGTCTGGTTTCGCCTCTTACTCTCCCTGTTTATATTCAGTCCGTTGTTATTTGTATTTTTCATTCAACGCACCCGGCTTTATCACAATTCAGATCATATCTGGATAAGGAAGTATGTTTTCACTTTATCGATTAATATCATTGCGTATATCCTGGTATTGATTTTCAATCGCCCGGTTATCCACACGCTATATTATTATGTTAGTGTCGGGTGTAGCCTGTATATTGTTTACATGGAGTTGTTCGATCGTTTGATTGTGAAACCGGCTACCGTTGCAGCTAATATCGAAGAAAAGCAAATACAATCCGAAAATGAAGTTGCAGATGATGCCCCAACATTAATTTCAAATGAAAAGATTCCGGTTGATCCCAAAAATGCAATTCTGATTCAGCGGCTGGATACCTATATCAAAAATAACAATGCCTGGCGTGACCCGGATTTATCGCTGAACGCCCTGGCTGCTGAATTATGCACAAACCGGACTACACTTGCGCAGGCCATGCGTGAAAATGGATACGAGAATTACACAAACTACATTAACCGCCTACGCATCGACGATTTCTTACAACAGATGAAAACCGGAGAATCTGAGAATTTTCAGGAAGCCTTCTTTTTTGTCGGTTTTAGGTCGCGTGGTACGGCCTTGCGTAATTTCCGGCAGTATACAGGAATGACTCCTTCTGAGTACTTTCAAAAGAAGAATCTGGAATATTTTTCATGCTAAGTTTATCCAATTTCTATTTATTTTTTCTACCTTTGCCACATCTAAAATCATTGGATGTTTAAAATTAATTCGGATTTGGTGCTTTAAATAACCTGTGATTCATTTCACCGGTTATCCCCCATGCTACTCAGGCAGGTTCCTGTCGGAGTTATTTTCATGTCTTTTTATCAATACAAATCACCTGATGCTGAATGCTATACACAAAAACGAGCATCTGCATCAATAAAATTTTAACATCATGAGTAATAATGATAATAAAACCATTCACGATTTCGATTTCAGTTTAATCTGCGAATATTTTTCTAATGTTGAACGCCAGGGACCGGGCAGTCCGGAAGCTACCATCAAAGCCCTGAGTTTCATTGACAACTTATACGACGACTCCCGTATTGCCGACCTGGGATGTGGTACGGGCGGCCAAACCAGGATACTGGCACAGCATGCTCCCGGAAAAGTTACAGGTATCGACCTGTTTCCGCTTTTTATCGACTTGTTTAACCGCAACGCGGAGAAGTTAAACCTGCAAGACCGGGTAAAGGGTATAACGGGTTCCATGGACGCATTGCCATTTCAGGAGGAAGAACTTGATTTAATCTGGTCGGAAGGCGCTATTTACAACATCGGTTTTGAACGGGGTGTAAACGAATGGCGTAAATACCTCAAAAAAGGAGGATATCTCGCGGTAACAGAGGCTTGCTGGTTTACGGATAGTCGGCCTGAAGAAATCAATACCTTTTGGGTTGAGGCCTATCCTGAAATTGATACGATTGCTAATAAGCTGGCACAATTGCAACAAGCCGGATATAAAACTGTGGCAACTTTCATCCTGCCGGATTATTGCTGGACAGAAAACTTTTTCAAACCTCAAACCCCCATCCAGAATGAATTTCTGCTTAAACATGACGGGAATACGATGGCGGAAGAGTTAGTTGCCAATTTACGCCATGAAGCAGTACTTTATGAAAAATACAGCGCGTTTTACGGATATGTGTTTTTCATTGGTAAAAAGTTGTAATTTGAACTGATACAATTAAAAAGCGCCCGTATTCACCTTGTAATACGGACGCTTTTCTTACCGAAAACTGAACACACTAATCTTTTTTATCTTCCCTTATCTTTTTCATTTTTTCAATCATCATTTTTTGGTGTGGAGATGGACCTTCTTTATGCATCATGCGCATTTTCAACATCTTGTTTTCTTTTTCCAATCTTGCAATGCGTTGCGACTGCATTTTCTGAAACTTCTCGTTACCGATAATTTTAATCAGGTCTTCCTGATTTGCTTTTCGTTCGGCTTCAAATTTTGCCTTGAGTTCTTCTCGCTCTTTCTTCATTTCTTCCCGATGTTGTTTGGCTTTAAGCTCTTGCTTTTCGAATAAAGACTGCAATTTTGCCTTTTCAGCATCAGTTAACTCCAGTTGCTTTGCCATAAACTCTGCTCGCTGTTGCGAAGTTACGACTTTCTTTTCCGGCTGTTTCACTTCCTTTTTCATGGCAGGTCTTTGTCTGCCCTCACGTGCCTGTGCTTCTACAGTCAATGCCATTCCAAGCATTATAATCACTGCCATCGCGAATGTTACATATTTTTTCATACGCTTACTTTTTTAATAATGAATAATGTTAGTAATATAGCATGCTGTCCTTATAGACTGAATAAGGTTGAAATGGTTTAAATCAGCGCGAATAAATATTATGAATGTATGCAAATCCCACTCAGCATCCTACCGGATTTGAGTCCCAACCTCCTGGCCGAGAAAAAAAGCTCGTATTCGGTGTAGGTACAACGATTGGCAATTGCGATATGGCAATTAATTACACCTTCGCTGAGAAGCTGGAACTCGTTTGCTTTCCACAAATCGAGATACAAACCTGTATCTTTGCTGGTAAAAATCTCTTCAACAGGAAAACCGGCTTTCTGAAAAGCGGTATGCAACTCCTCTCCTACCTGATATGCGTGCACAGAGATAGATGGTCCGATAACTGCATGAACATCTTCAGGTTTACAGTTGAATTCGGATACCATCAGATGGATGGTTTTACTTGCAATTTTCGCGCAGGTTCCGCGCCAACCGGCATGCGCTACAGCTACAACCTGCTTTGCTGTGTCGTACAGGAATACCGGCACACAATCGGCCGTTGTAACACCAATACAAATTCCGGGAATATTGGTAACTAAGGCATCGATGCCATGAAGCAGTTCTGCTTGTTTTTTGCTGTCCGACTGTATGAATTCTGCATCAATCTTCCGTACTTCCCTGCCATGAACCTGATACGGAATCAGGATTTTTTCCGGCGAAATGTTTATTTCTCCGGCAAGTTGCTGCAAATTATGCTTGACATATTTCGGATTATCGCCACAAAAGGGACTTACATTCAAACTGGCATAGTTACCTACACTGACGCCGTCCATCCGGGTGGTTGTAAATAATTTAATTTTATGAAGATCATTTGCCGATGGGTATTCAATTATCATTACCGGTACGTTATTTAACTTTAACTTCAATTATTTCATTCAGATTAGTGGTAAATCGGCGTGATGTAAACTGTCTTTTCGACACCCAGTATTTTCCATCTCCCTGTGTTGCAACCTTGATTATCCCGTCTCCGTTCTTTTTCGTTATTTGATCAATTGCCTTCGATAGTCGTTTCTGTTTCTCCCGGTCTTTCGTATCAAATAAATCCGGTACGACATCTGTTTCCTGCACTAAATCAGAGACGATGACACCGGCGCGTTTAAAGGCAATGCCTTCCTGATAGATTTTTTCAAGCGCAAGGCGACTTGTTGTTACGATATCAGATGTATCACTGGTAGGAAATGACATATTAATAACATGACTTTGATGGAAATGTGGTTGCGCCTTATATCCTCCTGAAGAGATAAAAACGAGGACGGTTCCGGCTTTCGATTGTTGTTTGCGGAGTTTACGACTACACGAAGCTGCAAAGTTGGCTACCGCTTCCATCAGGGTATCAAAATCCTTCACCGGTTCACCAAACGAACGGGACGTGCATATCTGTTTTCTTTCCGGATCGTTGTCATCTGGAACAGCCGGAATACCCTGTAACTCGAGCCATAACCGCTCGCCGGTAACAGTCATCTGTCTTCTTACCCACGAACGGGATTTCTGTGTCAGGTCTTTTGCTGTAATGACCCCGTGAGCTGCAAGCATTTTTGCTGTCCTGCGGCCTACTCCCCAGACCTCTCCAACGGGTGTAATTTCCAGTGCCTTCGTAAGCTTTTCATCGTTATTGATGATGCAAACCCGCTTATAACCGGGGTATTTCTTGGCAAAATGATTGGCCAACTTGGCCAGTGTTTTGGTAGGTGCAATGCCGAGGCTTACCGGAATGCCGGTGGTTTTTGTCGTGGTTTCAACAATATGTCTGCCGTATTGGGGTAAATCATTGATTTCATGCATGCGCAAAAATGCCTCATCAATCGAATAGATTTCAATCTCCGGAATAAATGATGCCAGGGTTTTCATGACCCGATCCGACATATCACCATACAGAACATAATTCGAAGAAAACACAATAACATTTTCTTTTTTAATTAAATCCCGTAGTTTATAAACAGGCTCTCCCATAGGGATTCCAAGATCTTTTGCTTCCTGAGAACGTGCAATAACACAACCATCGTTATTCGAAAGAACAACAACCGGTTTCCCATTCAATGCAGGATTAAACACCCGCTCACAGGAAACAAAGAAATTATTACAGTCAACCAGTCCGTACATCTACCTGTTTCGTTTTTTTCTGTGATGACGAATCGAATAAGTCACGATACCCCAAATCATGAAATGATTTTCTTCTGTAATCCGGATCTCGGGATATTCCGGATTGGCTGGAACCAACCATACCCGGCCTTTTTCCATGCGGATGTATTTCAAGGTGAACTCACCATCGATAAAACAAACAGCCGTATCGCCATCCTGAGCCTCCAGCGATTTATCGATCACAAGAATGTCTCCGTCTTCCAACCCTTCATCACGCATAGAATTACCTGAAACCCGCGCGAAAAATGTACCGGAAGGATTGCGGATTAATTCTTTATTCAGATCGATGGCAATATCTGAATAATCCTGCGCGGGTGAAGGAAAACCGGCTTTGATTCCTTCTACTGCATAAGGAAGCTGCATCTCGGTAGTTGTTTCAACCGGATGTAACTCTAATGCTGATTTGCTTTGTTTCCTCGTCATACTTTTGCAAAGATATGGAAATAATCCCTAACTTTGTGTCATGAATATCGAACGAAAAATAGGTTTCAAGGCTGCTGTTTTATACCTGTTGACCGGACTGATTGTTGTTGCATTGAGTGTTTATATTTACTACCAGCGCAACCAAATCAGGCTTCAGCGGGAGAATATTGAAATGCAGCAGGAAATCTTCAGGCTCACCAACGAACTGACTCAGGCGGTCGGCGAAACGCAGTTACTGGGAAGCCGGTATATTGTCAGCAACGACACCCGTTACATCGAACAGCTCGACATCCGGATACTTCAGGTCGACTCCCTCATCAACCTGCTCACGGCAAAAAACAACATGCAACAAACAGAGTTACAACTCATCGTTGAGTTGATGAATAAACAAGCTACCAATATTTATATCCTGAATCGCCGTTTTACTGAGTTAAATCCGCTCACCGACATCAGCAAACGCCTGCAGGAATACAAACCACCGGTGATAGAAGACATTAATGTTGTTACCATCCGGCAGGACACCATCATCAAAAAAACCGAAAAAAGGAACTTTTTCAGAAGACTGAAAGATGTTTTCAGTCCGGATGTCGACAGCACGATTATCGTTACCAACCAACGCGTTGATACACTTAAACTCGCCAGTACGGCAACTCCTTCCATACTGTCGGAAGTTGATACTATCGCCCGAAAAGCAGGCAGAGAATACAAACAACAAATTCGTGATATTGAAGAACAGGTCAGCATCTTAATCGGTGCCGACCGGAAAATTTCCGCCGAAATTTCCGCGCTGCTGATGCGCTTACATGAAGAAACCTTGGTTTCGGTACTCGAAGCCATAAACCAAAGCGAAGAAACCATCAACAGAAATTACGGCATTTCAATTATCGGGGGAGGAATTGCACTGGGACTAATTCTGCTTTTCATCCTACTCATTATCAACGACGTAAACAAAGGAAAGCAGGCACGCGACCAACTCAGGCAGGTGATGGACAGCCGGCATCAGTTGTTGTTATCGGTTTCGCATGACATTAAAAGTCCGCTCAGTTCAATACTCGCCTACCTCGAATTGAAAACCGGTGAAAGTGATGATATTACCAACATGCAACATGCAGCGAAACATATCTTAGCCATGCTCGAAAATTTGTTGGAGTACTCGAGTCTGGAGCAAGGTACTTTACAACTTACTTTAACGGATATCGACATCAGTCAGCTGGAAAAAGAAACCGTTGAAATATTCAAACCCCTGACAGCAGCAAAAAGCTTAACATTAGTTCATGAAGCTGATAAAGGGCGCATCCGCACCGATGCGATGAAAATCAGGCAAATCATCATCAACCTGATATCCAACGCGATTAAATATACCCCGGAAGGGAAAGTGGATGTAAAACTCGGTTATGATGACAACAAACTGATTATACGCGTAAATGACACCGGTGCCGGCATTCCGGCCGACAAACTGGCAGATATTTACAAACCATTTACCAGGATTGAAAGCAACAATGCGCTGGCACACGGAAGCGGTTTCGGGATGTATGTTGTTAAAGGATTAGTTGATTTGCTGGGCGGAACGATACAGATTGAATCTGAAACCGGAAGTGGAACAATGGTAGAAGTTATGATTCCGGTTGAACCAGCCGAAAACATCATCAGCCATACAAGCAGGAAGATTAAGGTGTATGAAGACGATAATATGACAGCTGAATTGGTGCGCAGGATGCTGAAACAACTTGGTCACCAGATAGTAGAACAAGACCACGACATCGTACTGACGGATATGGAAATGGGTGAAGTTACGGGACTGGATATATTGCATTATGCCGGAGAAGTTCCAGTGATACTGATGACGGGCAGAGGTGATTTTAGTGCTGCTAAAGCTAATGAGCTGGGTTTTGCTGGTTTTATCGCGAAACCATTTACTTTAAATGACTTGCGTACTGTTTTTGGAGAAGCCGATAATCATAGAGATGAAGACAGTTTCCTGATAGCTGACGACGAAGAAATCATGGCTTTGTTCCGGAATTCAACAGCAGAAAATCAGGCGCTGCTGCAACAGGCAGTAAAAAAGGGAGATTTCAACCACGCGCAAGCCATCTGTCACAAAATGCTGCCTATGTTTGCCCAACTGGGGTATGAAACTGAAGCCTTAAAACGCATGGATGCCGGTCGGGGTAAAGCTTACGAGGGCTGGCAGGAGGATGTGAAACAGATCATCGTGATCAGAGTTTGATTCCGTACTGATGCATCTTGTTATAAAGCGTTTTACGATCGATTTTAAGTAATTGTGCCGCCACGGTCTTATTTCCCCTGGCAACCCGCAAGGCATGTTCGATTTGCTGTTTCTCGTTGGCAGGTTGCAGGGCTAAGTCCTCGCCGGGGGCAGGCTGACTGAAGACCGGCAATTCATCGGCAGTAATTAAATCTCCGGAAGCAAACAAAACCACACGGCGCACCATGTTTCGCAGTTCCCGCAGATTTCCGCTCCAGTGATGATTGTTAAGTATTGCTAATGCTTCCGGTGTAAAACCGGTGATATTTTTATCTAACTCCTTATTTGCCTGTTTCAGAAATTCCGCGGCAAAAACGCTTATATCTCCTTTCCTGTCACGCAAAGGGGGTACAAAGACAGCGAACTCATTCAGCCGGTGATATAAATCCTCTCTGAAACGTCCTTCCGCGATTGCTGTTTCTAAGTTTTCATTGGTTGCAGCCAGTATACGCACATCAATACTGATATCTTTTGCTGCACCTACTGGTCGCACCTTTTGTTCCTGCAAGGCACGTAGCAGCTGCACCTGCACCTCATACGACAGGTTTCCTACCTCATCGAGAAAAACCGTTCCCTGGGTGGCCTGCACAAAAACACCCGTTTTATCTTCAATGGCTGATGTAAAGGAACCTTTCAGGTGACCGAATAGTTCACTGGGCGCCAGTTCGCGGGACAGGCTGCCACAATCCACGGCGATAAAAGGTTTAGCACTGCGCGAACTGTTATCATGAATCATCCGGGCGATGTATTCCTTTCCGGTTCCGCTTTCACCCAGGATAAGCACAGACATCCGCGTGGGAGCTACTTTCAGTATGTGATCGTACATTTGCCGGGCAACGGCGCTATTCCCCATCACCATGTCATTTTTCGAGACCGGTTCTTTCAGTGTTTTCTTTTCAGCCGGTTTTATCTTCAAGGCCTGATCAATCTTTTCTTTCAGGATAGAAGGCACAACCGGTTTTTCGAGAAAATCTTCCGCACCGAGTTTGATGGCAGCTACGGCGCTTTGCACTTCCGCATAACTGGTCATCACGATAACCGGCATATTCATCTTCAGCTCCCGCATCCATTGCAATAACAGGATACCATCTCCATCAGGCAACCGTAAATCGGTAAGTACCAGGTGTATCTGTTGATTAGCCAATGTGTTTTGTGCATCCCTGACTTTGGCACACAATACAGCATCGTAATCATTCCGCTGAAACCACTTCTGCAACATCATTCCGAAAGCGGTATCATCCTCTACAATCAATATCTTTTTCTTCATCGAAAGCAAAGGTAATGAAATTATAAAATTTCACCGACAAGAAATAAAAAAACTTCATCTGTAAACCTGATAAAAAACTTGATAAAAAAACTTCATCTGCACTAACACTTTAGTGACAGATGAAGCAACATATAAAGTATTAAAGAAATTTTTCAGGTTAAGGTTCAGGCTCTTCTTGAGTCATTTGTCATTGTGTCAGAAGTATGCAAAATTTTATTTATCTCATTTATTTTTGAACCACTAAGTATTTTGAGATGCTCCAGAACTGAGCAGGATTAAGTATCTCAATTGTTATGGTTTTGTCATCGGCTGTAACTAAGTTATAACTTTCCTTCGGATGCGAAGTCAACACTTTAACTCTTTTACTGTCTGTAGTAATTACTTTCACATTTCTTTTATCGGCTTTGGTAAATGCAGACTTGTCAAAATTCTGATCCAACACTGTTTTAGGTCTGAAAAGTCCGTTTGAAGTCAAAATCTGTGAGGCTTTCAGGTCTGATGAAGTTGCAACAACATACCATACAGAATTCATATCAACATCCTGACTTTCAATCAACTGTTTTTGTTTTGCTGAAGTTTCGCTCAACTCATCCAGTTCGGTATTCAGTTGTCCTACTGAAGCAGTCAGTTCGTCGATTCTGATATTTTTCTTTTCTAATTCAGCCTGAAGTGAAGCAATAAAAGCAGTTTTTTCTTCCAGTTCGGTTTGCATCCGCTGTATGGTTTTATTCAGACTTGAATTTTCTTTACCACGCTGGCTCGACTGGCGTTGGAGTTGCTCAATTTTTGCTTTATTCTGTGCCAGCATTTCCTTGAGCTGACTCATCTGGAAAGCAATCTGTTCTTTTTTGGAGATGTTGTTACCTTCGATGCGTTTCACATCCAGCATCATTTTACCTTCCGCTTCACGAATCTGTGCAAAACCTTCTTCCACATCATTCAGAATACCAATGGTTTCGTTATAATTGGCTTCAATGGTCTGTGCCTGCAACTGCAATGAATCACGTTCGGCAGCCAATGTTTTATATTTACCGGTGTTTTCTACGCAGGAAGTTGCTGTGAATACAAGCGCTGCAATAATAGCTAAAAATTGAATTGTTCTCATAATCGTGTATTTTATTGATTTATTTGTTTGGTTACTCTTAAGCAAGTGCTGTTCCAAAACAATAAAATTCACGTTATGAACACATTAACTGAAAACGCAATTGTGGAAAGTTGTGGAAATTCGTGGTATAACACCACAACTTCTGATTCGGATTATTAATCTTCATCCGCAGGAAAAACAACACCCAATTGCCGGCGTATTTCATCCATAATTTCGAGTGTGATAAGGGAGTTTTGGTGACTGTTGATATCAGACTCAGGTTTTCTCTCAGCAACCAAATCAATAAAGTGCTTTATCTCGTAGTAATATTCGTCCTTATCAACTTCAGCGGAAATATCTTCCGGTTCCGACTGCATCCCTTTACCCATGGATGCCTGACCACCACCGATATAGGTAACTTTTTTAATCAGGTTGATGCGGTCCAGTAATAAATTGCCCGATTCTCCCTGAATTTCAGTCGGAAGTATCGAATCTGAGACTTTAGAGTACAAAACTGTGGCATTCATACCGTTTTCATACTCAAAGCTAACCGTACCGAACACATCGGCACCGGTTTCAAGTTTCACACCCTGTGCCTTAATTTTAGCCGGTTTTCCGAAAAGCGCCACCATCGGGTAAATGGTATACACACCAATATCCATAACAGAGCCATTTGAAAGCGAAGGGTCAAAAGCATTCACAGGAATGCCGGCCTTGTATTTCTCGTAGCGGGATGAATACTGGCAATAGGACGAAAAATAATGTCGCAACTTCCCTACCCTGTGCAGATTATCCCTCACAACACCGAAGTTGGGTGTCAGTGTGGGTTTCATGGCTTCCATCAGCGTGACATTATACTGCCTGGCAACTTCAATCATCCGGTTTGCCTCTTTAGCATTCGATGCTAAAGGTTTTTCGCACAGCACATGTTTGCCATGCTGCATGCACAGGATGCTTTGCTCTGCATGTAAAAAGTTGGGTGAAGCAATGTACACCGCATCAATCAGCGGACTTTTTGCCATCTCTTCAAGCGAAGTAAAGGTATATGGAATGTTATGTTTGGCAGCATAGGCATCAGCAGTTTCCTGTGTACGGGAATATAACGCGACCAATTCAAAACGCGACTCCTGTTTGGATGCTGCAATAATCCAGTCGGTTATAAAGTTGGTTCCGACAATGCCGAAACGGAGTTTTTGATCAGAATGCTTATTTGGAGAATGTGACATTTGCTTAAAATTTACAGATGGCTTGAAACAGCTTCTGTATAAGCACTACTTCAAAGCATCATCTTCAGTTTCGAATATCGCAAAGATAGACGAAAAGCCTGAAATATCAAATATCTCTTTAATCGTTGGTTGCATGGCGTACAGTAAAAATCTTCCGCCTATCGACATCATTTTCTTTTGTACTGTGAGAAAAACCCTCAATCCTGAACTGCTGATATAGCTAAGACCGCTGCAATCGAGGTAGATGCTTGTTACCTTTTGTTCAAACAACTGGTTAACAGCATTTTCGAACTCATTGTAGTTCGTAGTGTCAATCCGGCCTTCAATAGCAACTATAGTCCCTTGTGCAATTGGTTTGGATGTAATATTCATTGTTTGTATTTTTAATTTGTTGAGTTATATTTTTTTCAGTGAATGAGCCTAAAATATTTTAGTCATCCGGAGGATATTCTCTTGCCCTACCCGTTCGTAACTGACTTCATTCATTATTTTTCTGATGAGGAATATACCAAGACCACCAATCGGTCGCTCTTCTACAGACAGTTCAATATCAGGGTCTTCTTTTCCCGTTGGATCAAATGGTTTGCCGGTATCGGTAATGGTAATATCCAACTGATTGGCCCTATGTTCAAAATCAATTTTGATTTCGTGAGTACTGCCTTTTTCGTAAGCATAGAAAATCACGTTCGACAAGGCCTCTTCGAGTACCAGGTTGATGGGTGTGATGATGGCAAGCGGTAGTTGCCACTCCTCTTCCAAACCTTCAAGAAACGCTACCACCCGGTTTAGTTCGGGGATATCATTCTGAATGATTAGTTGTTTATGCTTTTTTGTTTCCATAATAACTGATACTCATCATGGTTAAATCGTCTGACTGCGTATGTCCCTTTACATGTTCCGCAACGGCCTTTGTAGCAATTTCAATCATCTCTCTTGGCGAAGCAGTTGCATGCTGACTGATAACCTGCAGCAACAAATCATCTCCAAATAACTTGTTATCCACATCTTCCGCTTCCGTAAGTCCGTCGGTATACAAGAATATCTCATCGTTGGGAGCAATCAAAATACTTTCTTCCACATAATCATAGGTATCGAATAATCCAACCGGTATGGCTTTGGTGATGTTGAAGTAACTCACATCTTTTTTGTTTCTAATTAAAATCGGCGGATTATGTCCCGCGTTGCAATATCTTAATTCACCTTTACGAATATCTAAAATCCCCAGAAAGAAAGTCACGAACATATTTGATTCGTTATTAAACGAGAGTGTTTTATTAATCGAACTAACAATTTCAGCAGTATTTTTATCTTTATCAGCAACCGAACGCAGCAAAGTTCTGGTTACAGCCATGAACAACGATGCCGGAATTCCTTTCCCCGACACATCGCCGATGGCGAAACAAAGCAAATGTTCATCCAGCAGGAAAAAATCATACAAGTCACCTCCCACTTCCTTGGCAGACAATAAGCTGGCATACAAATCTATTTCAGGTAAATCAGGGAAAGGTGGAAAAATATGCGGAATCATGCCCATCTGAATTTCCTTAGCAATGCGTAACTCACTCTCTATCTTTTCTTTGGCTGAAGTTGTTTCTTTTAAATGAACAATATAATTTGCCAATTCTTTTTGCATAAAGGCAAACGAATCGTGTAACTCTTTCATTTCTTCGCTATCCTCGATATGAGGAAGTTCCGTATTGAAATTTCCAGATGCAATACCCCTGGCTGATGAAGCAAATTTGGCAAGCGGACTAATCTGGCGATTGATGATTCGTATAGTAAAAAACAAGAGCAAGCCCAATCCAATGATTGAAAGTAAAACAATGGTTATGTTTAATTTATGTAATCCGGCAAACATTTCATCGTGAGGATATACTACCCCGAGCGACCATTTGGTTGTGGGCATTTGGGTATGATAAATCCAGACATAACCAAGATTTTTCAAATCAATTGAAGTAAAATCGCTGAGACCATGAATCATATTACGACCAATTTCCCGCAACTCAGGTTCGTCCAATTCTTTGGCACGGGTAAAGATGGTTTGATTCATGATGTTTTTGGGATCAGGATGGGTGACATACACCCCTGTTCTTGAAATTAAAAATGCATAGCCCGTATCGAAAATCTTCACCGAACGCACAATTTCAGTCAGCCACTCCAACGAAATATCAATGGTGATGATGCCACCTAACACACGTTTTCCACCTTTATGGACATAGAAAGGAACTGAATAAGTCGAAAGTAAAGCATCTGCCCCACCTTCATCGTAATAAGGCTCAGTCCAATACGATTCTTTCAACATAGCCGGAATCTGGTACCAGTCCATGATAAAATAATTATAGTCTGGCGACCATAGGTTCATGGTTTTAATCTTATCATCACTTCTGTAAGCATAAGGAGCGTACGCGGCAACATTGGGTGCAAATATACCTGGTTCGAACGCGATTGCACTGGCATAAATAATGGGATTGTTCTTCACTAACTTTGCCAGAAAAGGCATGATTGAATCTTTCGGTATGGCACCAGTCTCCAACATCCAGGAAAGATTATTCGGAATCATCTCAGCCGGTTTTATGATTTCCTCTATCATTTTGATAGTATTATCCGCAATAAAAACAGCATTCTCGCGGGTTGATTGCTCGATTTCCGAACGGGTATAATAATAGTATGTAGAGAATATGGCAGCTCCCAATAATATAGTAAAAAACAGTATTCGGATAATTATTTTGTATGACAGGCTTTTTGTTTTCATATAAAATTTTTTTTACATATCTAACAATCCAAGAATTTCTTACGCCACGAAGTGGCAGTAAAGCCATAACTAATCCATTAAAAACTCTTCCATAGTCAATTTGATGTCTTTACCGCCTGAATTTGATTTGATGATATCCAACGCGTGCAAAAAATCAGTATACAACAGCTGCCCCTTATTAACCTGCTTATTACCCGGCGTAATCAATTCCAGCACCTTGTTGAGCATCCAGCGTTGGTGTGCTTTGTTGTTAGGAAGATGC
This sequence comes from Paludibacter sp., assembly GCA_034928085.1. GTDB lineage: Bacteria > Bacteroidota > Bacteroidia > Bacteroidales > Paludibacteraceae > Paludibacter. The sequence continues at coordinate 48,093 of JAYFPG010000042.1, read as the reverse complement.
GCTTTTTTCATTTCAGCAACCACCAAATCTATGGTGTATTCCTTGTTATTGCCCGCGTACTCCCATCCTTTGAGCGTAGCCTGAACAAATTTTTTCAACGCATTTTTTTTAGAATGACTGGTTACTTCGAGGCAATACAATCCATCTTCCGGAATATCATAACCATAGTCGGCAAAGTAAAAGGTATTCAGTTCATCATCGTTGATACCGCTGTTGATAATCTGGTCGTACTCATTGTAGTTCATCACGGTCATGACATCGACACCACCCATGAGGAAAAGGTTGATGGTACTGAGGATACGTACAACCTGCATATCGATATTTCTATCCCGCAGGAATGCAAATGGAATATCGTCAAAACCACTGCTCCAGATACCCAATTTCTTACCACGCAAATCTTCTGGTTTACTTATACCGCTTGTTTTCTTTGCCACCAACATAAGTGCCGAATGTTGCGATAACTGAGCTATATTTACCAAAGGAAATCCATTGGCACGGAGGCGAATAGCATCCATCAGAAAAGAAGATACAATATCCGCTTTGTTGTTTTTAAGCAAATCAAGCGAAGACACATCCGCATAAGGGTGTATGATTTGTACATCCAATCCGGCATCTTTATAAAATCCCATATCAAGGGCAACATAAAAACCGGCAAACTGAGCCTGTGGAATCCAGTGAGGAGAAAACACTAACTTCTCATGTTGTGCATGCAATGGATTTAGTATAAACAAAAGCATCAGCCCAAAAATACATTTGCGAATAGAAAAGATGTTTTTCATGATACAATGATTTTTTTGTATGCAAATTTTATAATATCAGTCACCCAACAATTTCAGCGATAACATCCACTGATTGGTGTCTGGCAGTCCCACTTGCATTTTATGTGCATACCCTACCGACCAGGTTGTTTTCAGATATGAAAACATTACCAATTGAATATCAATTTGTGCTCCGGCATTAAATATATGTGACTTTTCGACTCTGCGGTCAAAATTAGTAAATAAATGTGTTCCAAACAATGAAGATTTAATAAAAGTTGGATACAGCCAGGATGTACCTACATTCCGCAATCGAAGTGGTTTCAGATTGAGTTCTCCCATTGTCTTCACATAATTATAAGCCTGAATTTCATCAATCTGTGCCCCTGGAAATGCCATGGCATGGCGGTATTGTTCTGCTGGTTGCCAGTCGACATAATTATTGCGAAAACCACCGAAATAGAAATGGGATAATCCTGAATTACGTTCACCCATCGATTGTCCGACACTATTTCTGATCCAGAAGCTGGTATTTCTAATACCGGGAAACAAAAAGCCAATATCCTGATTTGAAACAAAAGATGGATACAAATTCCCCTGTGCCAAATAAGAAGTGGCTGTAATATTCCAGTCAAATCCTTTCTCATCAATGACAGCTCCCAATGTTTTTCGCAATTTCGATATACCGTACCCCGCTGTTGCCGCCTGAAAACTCCTGATAGGAGACGTAACATTTTGGTACTGCGGTAAAACTTCCAGATTTCCGTAAGTATAAAGCCCAAACTCATAATATGACTGTAAGGGTTTCTTTGAAGTATAGTCACGATGATATTGCAACCCGAGATTATAACCCGCGCGACTGCGTTGTGTTGGCCCAAACAAATCATAGAAATGTGTTTGGTTGAAATTAGCTGTAAATCGCCAATTCCAGTACGACCAGTCGAACATCAGGTGAATCTTTTGTTTGTCTTCATATTCACTCCAGGGTGAACCAGCAATCAGCAATTCAATATTACTGACACCAAGCGGATCACGCCAGTTGAGACGATAACCCAGCGCCACCGTGTTTTTATATCCGCCGATATCCGGATAGGCATTTGCCAGTCTCATTTCACGTAGCGGATGATACGCTTTGCTAAGTTGTTTCGAAACTTCAAAACGTTTTGAAGCAGGAGGCAACGACCATTCTTCCACGATAGGATTTCGCTCATACACCTGATTCCCAAGATACCCGATTGAATTAGCTTCTGTAAGCACCCTGTACGGAATAATACCCGGAACCATCCCGTCACGGTTAAATCGTAAGACCAACAAACTGCTATCATTATACTGCAACGGAGTAAAAAAACCCGTTTCTGTATTCGACAATAACTCAAAGCTTTTATCTTCGAGTTTGATGCGCCACACATTCGACACGCCGGTATAGTAAGATGTACCAATCAGGTATTGTTCATCATCTGAAAAACGAAATTGTGTAAGGGTGTTATCATCCAGCGAATAAACTGTTTCATAGCTTGTGCTACCTTGTTCAAGTGCCGGTATATCAAAGAGAATCAGCGATTGCTCACCTCTTACCCCCGACAAAGAAGCAATCAGTTTGTCTCCGTTTTTCGAAATATCCAAATCAAAAATCGCCCTGCCAAAAGGCGCCGTATAGAGTGGTATAATCTGATTATAAGGCGCCGGTATTTTTACAAGGATGGCATTTCCGTTATCATGCCTCACACCCCAGATACTTTTGTCGGCAGGATTAAAAACGAGGTTTCCCGTACGTGTGCGTGAATGCAGTGTTTTCTTTCGGCCTGCTTTAATATCCACCTCAACCAAACTGCGATATTTACTGTTTTGCTCGGCGAAATACACCTTTTCATCTTCAGCATTATAAGCAAGATGGGTAGAATAATACAATTCAGGAGAGTCGAGTGTCGCCAGCTTTCTTACCTTACCAGTCACAATGTCAATTTCAGCCACCTGCGAAATGACACCTGGGTAGTTAATCGCTGCATACATTTTACCTGTATTGGCATTGAATTCAAATTTAGAGACATTACCCAAAGGCTTATTAGTGATAGCATTAAAATTTGTGATTGGGAATTCTTTTACCCTATCGATATTTTCCAGCTGTAACGTTTGTTCCCATGCGGTCCAATCTTTCCATGCTTCATGAACAGATTTGTTATACACCTTTCTGAACTGGGAAGCATAAAATGTTTTACTACTGTCGGTCCGGTTGTAAAGCTCTTTCACCTTATCGACACCATATTGATATGCAAGATATGAAACAAAACGAGAACCATACAGATAAGCATTGGCACCCACCTGAAAATCGATGGTGGTACCTTCTGTCTCCAAACCAACAAGTGAGTAAACCGGTTGTTTCTCGTTTACGATACTCCGGAAATACATTTCATCATAGGTTCCCATGGCACGACCGAGTCCGCCCGACATCCAGGTCTCCAGAAAACAGGCAATTCCTTCGTGATACCAACGGGGTGCATACCAGCGTGGAGTCGTAAGGTAACTCCACAATGCAGAAAGCGGTTTTTCTTCATTTCGTCTGATTTTGCCCAAAAAGATTTTTCGGTAGAAATCGTCTTGTTTATTCGCTTTATCTGCCATCACGATATGTGTCAGCTCGTGGTTAAACAGCCACTGAAAACGCTCATTCGAAGGAATTATGCTAAAAGCAAAGCTATAGGGAGCAATGCCTAATTGCACCTGACTGAAAGGCAAAGCTATAGCGCCACCATGACCATTGTCTTCAAAATCGCTTAATATCACATAGGTAGTCGTATCTTTGTAATTCCATAAATCTCGGTGAAACTTCAGTGCATTCTGATAAGTCTGCATGACATGTGGAACCAGATAATCATAACGCTTACCGAAGTAAATTAAATGCAGGTTGCCTTCTTTTATCTGATTTACCTGCTGTGCCCGGAGGCAAAAACCTCCGGGTAATATTGAAATAATCGTTACTAAAACACCAATTATAACTCGATAATATGCCATGGATTATTTTTGGGTGAGATTTTCACTATGTGATGATAAGCGTGTTTTTTAGTTAATGTATTGAGAAATGCTACCAAGTTTTTCTACGTCAGTAAATACGGCACCAAGTTCTTCTGCGTCAGTAAATACGGCACCAAGTTTTTCGGCGTCAGTAAACCCGGTACCAAGTTTTTCTGTGTCAGTAAATACTGCACCTAATTTCTCCGAATCTAATGCAAAAACACCACCTAATTTTTCTGCATCCCACGCTAAAACACCACCTAACTCCTCAGCATCCATGTTTAAACCAAGTGCTTCTTTATCCCACATTCCAAGTTTTTCCATATCAGTATAATAGATTTTACTCAATGTTTCCAAGTCCTTTACCATACTGCCCTTTATATTGGCAGGAGATGTTCGGATTTCCTTTGCAAACAATTGTTTTTTATCGAAGTATTTCAGCATGACCTTATCTCTGGTTGCTATTGATGCGCCTATTTGATTGAATACAAGCAAGTCATGCGCACGATTTAAATTTTCATTGGATGATCTGCCAGTTTTCAAGATATAGGCATCTAAACTTTCGATGATAGAAATAATGGCACCATTGCGGTGATTCATCTGCGCGATAATGTTATTCGCCTGCGTAATGGCGTTGCGCAACATTTCAGGAGAAGATTCTTCAACCGATTGGCATACGAGTGTTGCCATCAACAAATCTTTGCGTGAATTATCCAAAAACGAAGCATATTTATCTATCACTTCAATTTGAGTGGCATATTGAGCCGCAAATGCTTTTTCAGCTTTGGCTTGTTCAACTGCATAAACAATGGTTTTAGCAAACTCGAGCGATTTTGCATAGTAGAAACCCATATACTGTGCAACAGATTTTTGCATGATTGTGTCTGTTAGCAAGTCGTTTCGCAACTCGATATCTGCTTCAGTAGCTTTGGTATTGCGGTAGTTACTTACCCTCCCAATGGTTCCTGAAACTTCATCGCGATTAACATGGGGATAATCAACGAGTAATCCTACTAAATAACCGGCAACAAATGTTAATACTATTACCAGGGCTGTGATTAATTTTCTTTTGTTTTTCATGTACAATTTTTTTTAGTTTATATAATATGATTTCTCCATAAAAATCATCTTGATAAGCTATTATTTCAACATGCTTAATTTCCACAAATCTCTGTAATTCATTCGAATCAGGGGCGCAAGCGTAATTTCACCTACTTTCCCTATCTCTTTTTTCAATGCATGCAGTTCTTGTAATTTATCTTCCATATCATCTTCCCGTATCGTTGGAAATCCGTTTTCCCTAAGCATCATATTGCGTTTTGCCTTGATGGACAGTTCGAGATAAAGCCGGATATAACAATACATGTCGACAATTACTTCCGGAGAAAACCGGGATTTCAATGATGCTAAGTATTCACCGGCACGGCTACCTGAGAATTGACCTTTGTTAATGAGCTGTAACAATTCAATTTCACTACTGAATTCGATTTCGAGCCAGTGCTGCAATTGCTTTTCATTTCGGTTGAATATCAGTATGAAAATAATTGGAAGTAGAACAATGATTCCGATTGTTTGAATCAGGGGATTCAAATAAAAATGATTAAATACAGCATGAATAATGTAAGCGAAAAAAAATGAGATAAACAGAGAAAGCGAAAAAGGGGTCTCTCTGTTTTTTGTACTTATGAGTATTACTGCTATTAAGGCAGTACATCCTCCGTGCATGAATGCAGTTCCAAAACCACGAATAATCCAAACCAATAATCCGGCATCTGGTAGATTGTAAATGTAAAGACAGTTTTCAACAAGTGAAAAACCGGCTCCAATAGCAAAACCATACACTGCGGCATCAATCATGAAACCAATCTTCTTGCGGAAAAGAAGCAGGAAAATGAAAAGTGATTTTGCAATTTCTTCTGTTGCAGGTGCAATATATCGTGAAAACACTTCGAAGGTCAGCCTGTTTTCTTCCAATATAAAGGTATTAAGGAAATAGATCAAACCTGCACAGACAATGCCCCATAAAATGGCTAAGCACAGTGTTTCTTTATGCACCAATTTAAAGCTGTCGAGCAAAAACAGAAAGAATAAAAATAACAGAACAGGAATTGTGCTGAGAAGTATTTCCATCTTTTTTATCGTGTCACCTGTTTTGATTTGTGATTAATCGCGAGTACCCGTGCTTTTAAAGTTTTGCAAATATACATATTATATTTTAGGAATATTTATCATAATTGATTTTTTTCACTAACAATCTATAATAAACATCAATTTTTTCCTATATTTGCCACTTCAGTTTGTGCTCCCGACTTAATCACCAACCCTTTTATCTGATACATTTATGAATTTTAAGAAATTGCTGAATATAGCATTTGCATTAATCATAACCGGCGGCATTTTGTTGCTATCAGACCTGAGCAACAGAAATCTTCAATCGAAAGACAACGCCGGCGTTTCGGGCGGAATATATGCCATAGAGGGCAGAAGTTATAAAATAGGTTTTTCGTATTTTGGTCCCGATCCTGTACTTGACATTACCATGGAAGGACTATGGAAGGGCTTAGGTGAACTTGGATTTATTAAGGACAGTAATCTGACTGTTGTGGCACAAAGTGCCAATGCAGAGTTAGCTAACTTTCATCCCATTCATACTAATCTCGACAACCTGGATGTTGATTTAATTCTGGTAACGAGTACACCTGCTATTTCATCCGCGGTAACCGCGATAAAAAACAAACCGGTAGTATTTACCTTCTCATATACCCCGCTTGAGGCCGGGGCAGGTAAAACGTATGAAGATCATCTTCCGTTTATCACTGGCGTGGGGTCGTATCCGCCTGTAGAGAGAACGGTTGAATTCATCCGGGATGTATTTCCCAAAGCTACCCGCATCGGTACAGTATATAACTCTTCGGAAGTAAACTCCCGGAAAGTGGTTGAAAATGCCAAAGGCATCATGGCAAAAAACGGATTAACCTTAGTTGAAAATACTGTTGTGGGAACGAGTGAGGTTTATCAGGCTGTATCAGCTTTGTGTATGCGCAAGATTGACCTGATGTGGATTACGGGCGACAACACGATGTTTCAGTCGTTCGATGCCGTGATAAAAATTTGCCGTGACAATAACATTCCTTTGATCATCAACGACAATGATTTTGTGAAAACCGGCGTATTGGCAGCCATTGGAATTAGCTGGGGTGCTACGGGTTACCGTACTGCTTCATACGTGGCTAAGGTGTTAAATGGTGAAAGTCCTGCCAACATTCCCATCGAAAATTATGTAGAGGAATTAGTCACTATAAACGATTCGGAAGTAAAGAAGTTTGGTTTGAAGATTCCGGATAAGTACCTGAAACAGGAAATTGTAGACCTGAACGAACCAATTGTAAATCAAGCTATAAATTCACTTAAAGGCAAGAAACTGAAACTATGTCTGGCGCATTACGCCCTGAGCGAAATCAGTGAAGAAGCCGAGAGTGGCTTGAGGGCTGAACTCAAAAAATCAGGATTAACTGAGGGACAAGACTATACGCTGAAAGTGTACAATGCGTCCGGAGACATTTCAACAGCCAACAGCATTGCTGAATCGGTAGCAGCAGAAAAATGGGACCTTATTTTTACAGCATCAACTCCTACCCTGCAAATATTTATTCAGAAGGTTAAAGATATGCCAATTGTGTTTACAAACTCAGGCGACCCGGTGGGCGCGGGAGCAGGCATCAGTTTTGAAAGCCATTTACCGAATGTAACCGGCATCTCAACAGTCAGCGATTTCGAAGGCATGGTGAAATTAGTCAAAGAGAGCATACCTGGTGTGAAATCAATTGGAACTGTTTATACCCCCGGGGAAATCAATTCGGTCTTTTACATGGAAGAACTTCGGAAAGCCGCTACAAAAAACGGGCTGAATCTGATTGTTGCACCAGCCAATTCCGTGACTGAGGTGTCGGATGCAACCCAAACCATTTTAGCAAAAGGAGTTGAGGCATTTACCCAGATTGCTGACAACCTGACTTCCGGTTGTAGTTCGGTAATTATCAAACATGCGAACGACAATAACCTGCCATATTTTGCTTTTATCACCAGTCAGGTTGAAAAGGGTGCTGTTGCAGCCATCGCCCGCGATTATCACACGGCCGGCTCTGATGCCGTGAAAGTGGCTATTCAGGTTTTAAACGGCAAATCGCCCAAAGATATTCCTTTCAGACTGGTATCGAAATCGAATGTCACGGTGAACCGCGAAGTAATGGAACGTTTAAACATGAAGATTCCTGATAAATATTTTAAATAAATAACAATGAGTAATCTGGAAATAAATACGACATCAACCGGACAGGGTATGCTTATCCGTTGTGAAGGCAGGCTGGACGCCAACCATACCGTACATTTGAATGATGTAATTGATCAGTTGGTTCGTGAAGGACACTATCATATCATCATTGACTTTTCAGCTCTTGAATACCTTAGTTCGGCCGGTATTCGTTTGCTTGTATCACAGTATAAAACACTCAGCGCGGTTAATGGGAGCTTTTATCTCTCGGCTGTTTCAGAAGCAGTAGATCAAATACTGAAGATGGTCGGCATGGCGGATATGCTGACTTGTAAACCGGCTCACCGTGATATTGAAAAAAATAAACCGGATACTGAAAACTGCATTACTGAATTTAATTACCGCTTTAGTCTTTCAGCATTAAACAACAACTGTATGCATGCTGAGTTTACCGGAAACCCGCAACAGATGATGGAAGGTTCTTTTACGGATAAAGATGCTGTATCAATCGAGGCAAAAGAGGGTTTATACGCATTGGGATTGGGCGCCATCGGAGCTGATTTCGAAAGTTGTAAGAACCGCTTCGGTGAATTTTTGATGATAGATGGCAATATGGCCTATTTACCAGCTGATGGATCCAAAAAACCCGACTATATGATGAATAGTGGTCAGTTAAAAGGACACCTGACCTCGTTATATGGAATACGTTTAGAAGGAGATTTATCTCATTTTATACGTTTTGCTAATGAAGACAAAGAGACTACACTGGGTTTAAGTCAGCTGATACAAAGCGTAAGTAAACTCACAACACAAAATGATTTTGCGATAATTATCATCGCAGAGATAAGCGGATTAGTCGGCGTGTCGGTGAACCAGTCACCTGTAGATGGTAAAAATATCTTCACATATCCGGAAGTAAAGAATACCCTGAACTTTACCACCGAGCCTGAACATGCGAAAATGCTGGCCGTATGTCTCGGGTATTGCACAAAGCATGCAACAGCCGAAATACAGAAGTTTGTCAGACCCTTATCTCCTTCCTCTGATTTTCATGCACATTTTCACACAGCTGTATTTCCATATATACCACTTAAAAAAACAAATATCGATGTACATGAAACTGTCGCAGCTCTTTTTGATTCGGGCACATTGACTGATATCCTACACCTGATTTATGATTCACGTGAAATAGCCGGATTGGGTGAAAGTCAGTTTATTCATGGATATTGCTGGATTGCCCCGGTGAATTCCATAAAATTTAACACCAATAAAGCATAGCATTATGTCATTATTAATAGGTTCAATCACAATCGGTCTGATATTATCCCTGCTGGCATTGGGGATATTCATCAGTTTCAGGGTATTCGATTTCCCGGATATTACGGCAGAAGGTTCATTTACTTTCGGAGCATCCACTGGTGCAGCGCTTATCATTGCCGGCGTTAACCCGTGGGCAGCAAGCTTCATCGCTTTTATTGCAGGTATGCTTGCAGGTGCAATAACGGGCATCATACATACACGTTTTAAGATTAATCCGCTATTGGCGGGAATCTTAGTCATGACAGCTCTCTATTCCATCAACCTGCACGTGATGGGGAAGAGTAATCTGCCGCTTATGCATGAATCCACCATCTTCAGCTGGGTCGAGCATTTATCGGTACAATGGTCGGGTGTGGGAACTAAAACAAATATTCTCGGGTGGAGCGTTTTAGTAAGAGATTTATATGTAATGAGTTTCTGCCTGATAGCCATCGTGTTATTTTGCATTGTTTTATGGTGGTTCTTCAAAACCAATATCGGAACGGCCATGCGGGCAACAGGCAACAACAACCAGATGATTCGGGCGCTGGGAGTAAACACCAGGCTGATGATCATCACCGGTATAGCCTTGTCGAATGGATTTATTGCACTTTCAGGCGCAATTTTAGCTCAATACCAGGGATTTGCAGATGTACAAATGGGGATTGGGATGATGGTTTGGGGATTGGCAAGTGTAATCATCGGGGAAGCCATAATCAACGACAACAGCGTGGGGTTTGTAATCACTGGAGCTGTTACTGGCTCTGTTCTTTTCAGGCTACTGGTCGCCATCGCGTTGCGTTGGGGATTAAATCCCAATGATTTGAAAATAATCACAGCGGTATTTGTATTCATCGCGCTCATTCTCCCTGTTATCATGAAGAACAAGAAGAAAATATCCTTAAAAACACAACCAAATGCTTAAAATAGAAAACTTAGTAAAAACTTTCAACCCGGGCACCGTAAATGAAGTCCGCGCCTTGCAGGGTGTTAGTCTGGAAATAGAACCTGGTAGTTTTGTTTGTGTATTGGGAACAAACGGCTCAGGTAAATCTACTTTATTGAATGCTGTTGCCGGATGTTTTATTCCCGATTCAGGTAGAATAATATTAAACGAAACTGATATTACGAAATGGGAGGAACATAAACGAGCGAAGTATATTGGCCGTGTTTTTCAGAATCCTTACAGCGGCACTGCACCAGACATGTCGATCATGGAAAATCTTTCCCTGGCCTTAAAAAGGGGAAAGTCACGGGGATTGGGTTGGGGATTACCGAAACATCTGATTGAAGAGTTTAAAAATATGGTTCGTCCGCTAAACATGGGGCTGGAGGACAGACTTGAAAATCCGATTGGAAAGTTATCGGGCGGACAACGACAAGCGCTGACTCTGTTGATGGCCACATCCTTAAAACCCAACTTGTTGTTATTAGACGAACATACTGCGGCACTGGATCCCAAGACCGCTGCCAAGGTTATTGACCTGACACAACATGTAATCAAAAAAGACTGCTTAACAACCCTGATGGTTACACATTCGATGCAACAAGCGGTTAATCTGGGTGACCGCATCATCATGATGCACCAGGGAAAAATCGCTTACGATTTCAGCGGACACAAAAAAAAGCACCTGAAAGTAAACGACTTACTGGTACTTTTTGATGATTTGCGCAAGAAAGATAACATTGACGTAAATGTTGCCGGATTAATCCGGGAAGTTTACGTGTAATCAATATGTTGGCATAATATTTTATTTATACCAATCATCCATAATTTTAAGAAACTCTACCACTTTTTCTTCCAGCACCTGATTACGGCTTTTCAGTTGTTGATATAAGTACTGTGTTTCGAGCAGGTTCTTGATACGATAACTCACTTCAATCAAATCAAATGGTTTTGAAAGGAAATCTTTCGCACCGCACTTGAGCGCTTTGTGTTTTGCTTCAGTAGTGATATCGGCTGTCAGCACCAGAATAGGCAAATATCTGTTTGGGCTCAACGACTTCATTCTTTCCTCCCGCAGTTTATCCATCACCTCGTAACCGGACATGTGAGGCATCATCAGGTCAAGTAAAATCAAATCAGGATCGTATGTTTTAACAAGCTCACTTACTTTTCGCGGGTCCATGGTACTCTCAACCTGGCTATATCCCTCAATTTCGAGTAGTCCTTTCAATACATCGATATTGGATTCGAGGTCATCCACGATCAATATCTTCGCGTTTTTTAAATTATGTTCAATCATACACAACAAATTTTATTTAAACAAATTACACAACATTCATGCTTATTTTTTCTGGTATTTATCTATTTCCTGCAAGAGTTCCAGCACATCCAATGGTTTTGTCAGGTAACGTTCAGCTCCTGACTTCATCAGGCTTTTAATCCGGTAGGGCATGGCATCGGCACTGATGATAACTACCGGAATGTGCTTGGTTTGTTTATGCTGTTTTAACTCCTTTATCACCTCACTACCGTGTGTATCCGGTAAGTCAAGGTCAAGCAAAATCAAATCAGGTGCGTGTTCAATCGCCAAATCAATGGTTTGTTTTCCGTATTTATTACATATCAATTTGACGTCGGGCCTGTGTGTTGTTAACACCTGTTCAACCAACTCGATATTGGAATGGTTATCTTCGATGTATAAAACCGTACCTTTCGCTTTTTTATTCTGACTATTAACAACATCAGTCCCGTCTAATGCCGTAAAACTCGGCTTATCATGACTTACATGCGGTAAAGTAATCGAGAAAGTACTACCCTCACCCAGCTTACTCTGAACAGAAATCTCACCATCCATTAATGCAGTCAGTTCTTTCGCGATGGACAAACCAAGACCGGTTCCCTCAATCTGCATTTCTGTATTGGCAAGTCGCTCAAACGGAACAAATAATTTGTTGATATCTTTTTCAGCAATACCCACACCAGTGTCTGTTATTGCAATATTTACCCTATCGTTTTCGCGTAAATCTCCCGGTTCAATAAAGGTTTCGACTGTAACAGTTCCACCTTTCTTATTGTATTTAATTGCATTAGTCAAGATATTGACCAGCACCTGGATTACTCTCTGCTTGTCTGCTTTAACCGACAAATCATCTGACACATGCTGAATATAATCAATGGTGATTTGCGGATTGATGGTAAGCGGATGCACCAAATCAATGGCTTCAGAAATTGCTTCTTTCACTTTTATCTGTTCAACACTCAAAGATAACTTACCGGCTTCAATTTTAGAAATATCAAGTACTTCATTGATTAGTTTCAGCAGGTGATTACCGCTGGTCAGGATATGGTCGACCCCACGTCGCTGTACAGGAGACAATTCTCCCATCGAAAATAACTGAGCAAAACCCAAAATTGAATTCATCGGGGTACGAAGCTCATGACTCATTCTCGAAATAAATTCACTTTTGGCCTTATTGGCCTTTTCGGCTTCGTTTCTGGCTTGTTTTAATTCGGTCTCGTGCTTCTTCCTCGCCACAACTTCTTTCATCAAAAATTCATTGGTAATCGATAGTTCGGACGTTCTTTCCATTACCTTCTGTTCCAGACTCAGGTTTAGTTCCTGCAGTTCTTCCTCCACCTTTTTTCTGCTACTGATGTCCTGAATGATGGCTACAAAGTTTACGGTGTTACCATTTTCATCCAGAATAGGGTTGATAGAGACTTCCTGCCAGTATAATTCTCCATTTTTCCGCTTATCGATATTCTCACCATGCCATACACTGCCTTCTCTCAACGCGGTCCACAACTCTTCATATTCTGGCTCATCTGCCATGGCCAACTTCAGAAATTTGTACTGCCGGCCAACAATTTCTTCCTGCGAATAACCGGATATTCTTGAAAAAGATGGATTTACATACTCAATAACGTGGTTTAAATCGGTGATTAGAATCATATTCGGGCTCTGTTCAACTACTTTAGAGAACTTATGTAGTTGCTTTTCTGATAATTTCCGTTCTGTTATATCTTCTTTAATTCCCAGATAATGGGTAATTTCCCCTTTATCATTGGTAATAGGCGAAATAGAGGCAAGCTCCCAAAATAAATCGCCATTTTTTTTTCGGTTATGAAACTCTCCTTTCCAAACTTCACCTGATTTAAGGGTATTCCACAAATTAGCATAAAATGCCCTCGGGTGCTCTCCCGATTTTAAAACCCGCGGATTCCTACCGATTAACTCATCAAAAAGATAACCTGTCAAATCAGAAAATTTCTTATTTACATACTCAATATTTGCATCAAGATCTGTAATTACAACTGAAACAGGATTCTGTTCCACTGCAAGTGACAATTTTCGTAGCAAATCATCCGATTTTCTTTTTTCGGTAACATCCCAGGCAATTCCATCTATAACAAGAACATTTCCAAGTTCGTCCAGCAAAGGAACAGCATTTGAGCTATGCCAGTGCCATTTACCATTTACATCTTTTACCCTGTATTCAACCCCGGTCTTTCGATTGCCTGTTTCAAGCAGATCATTTATTGCATCATAACAAAGCGGCCAGTCTTCTTCGTGTACAAATTCAGTAAACGGATGACCGATTACCTGCTCTATCGAATGTCCTAATGTATAGGTCCAGGCAGGGGAAGCAAAAACAAATATACCTTCCGGTGACAACTGGTAAATGACCTCATGACTGTTTTCAATCAATTTCCGGTATTTCTCCTCACTTCTTCTAAGCTCTTCTTCTGACCTTTTAGAATCGGATATATCTATGAAAATGGTCGTAAAATGATTTTTTTCCGGAGAATAGACATGTACCCTGTACCATTTATCCAATGGCTGCGAATACTGATCAAAGTTTCTTTCCAGTCCGTTCAGGGCTACTTCTCCATAAAAACCGATCCAGTCAAAATCTTCCTCAGTAATTCCCGGCAGCGTTTCTTTTATAGATTTATTCAGGATATTTTCCCTTTTTAATCCGGTCAGGTTTTCAAATGCGCTATTTACTTCGAGAAAAACATAATCGACGGGGATTCCCTTATCATCCAACACAATACGATGATAGGCATAACCCAGGATAGGACTGTTTAAAATAGCGTTCAGTGATTTTTCATCCATATATGAGGTATCGACAAGTACCTTTTAGTACAATTAAAAAAGTTGCACTGCAAAGTTACTTAAAAGTCTGACAAATACAAGATGTAATGTGGTTTATTGCAAAACTCTGTGAATAAAATACAGGTTTTCTCCTGATATGATTATCAATTGATACTGGTTGCCTTAACTCAGAACTTATCAATTTCAATCAATAAACTTACCAGATCGACCGGTTTCGTGAGGTATGCCCTGGCGCCTGCAAGCATTAATTTCTTCATTTGGCCCTGAGTGGCATCAGCTGTTAAGACGACTACCGGAATGCTATTGGTTTCAGCATCACCTTTTAATGCTGTCAACACCTCACCACCATGAATATCAGGCAAATTCAAATCCAAAAGGATCAGGTCTGGTTTGTGTTTCTTTGCCAATGACATCGTTTTCATTCCATGCGTATCACAAATAAGCTTGATGTTCGGACGCAGGTTACTCATTACCTGTTTGATTAAATCTGTGTTAGAAAGATTGTCTTCTATATATAAAACAGTAGTAATGCGTTCCACCGGATTCGTTATTACAGGAGCTACATCCTGACTTACCATATCCTGATGTTGATGTTCAGCCAACGGGATATCTATCCAGAATGTACTACCAACTCCATACTGACTTTTCACGCCAATATTTCCACCCATGATATGCATTAACTCCATGGCAATTGGCAATCCTAACCCGGTACCTTCTGTAGAAGACTCATCAGTAATAATTCTTTCAAAAGGAATAAATAATCTAGGGATATTTACATCCTCTATTCCGATTCCCGTATCTTTGATGGTAATCCTGATGAAATTTTTGTCAACCGGGTTAACATAAAAGTTCAACATAATCGAACCGTCTGGTTTATTGTATTTTACAGCATTACTCAATAAGTTAACCAATACCTGAATCAATCGTTGTTTGTCGGCACTCACAAAAATAGTTTCAGAAAGATTTTCCAATAATTTCAGACTGATGTTTCTTTCTTTCATCAATGGTTTTACGATATCAACTGCTTCCTTGATGGTTTCCTGAATCTTAATATTTTCGATAGAGATAGAAATCTTACCTGACTCAATTCTGGCCATATCGAGCACTTCATTGATAAGCTTCAACAAGTGCCTGCCATTATTCATGATGTGTTTCACCCCTTTGCGCTGAGAATCCGGTAAATCATTGTTCATTTCCAGTAGCTGTGCAAAACCAAGTATAGAATTCATGGGAGTACGCAGTTCGTGGCTCATACGCGAAAGAAACTCACTCTTGGATCTATTGGCCTCTTCGGCTTCCTTTGTGGCTCTGATCAACTCATTTTCGGCTTCTTTTCGCTTGGTGATATCAATCATGGTAATCAGCAAACATTGGTCTTTACCTACATAAATTGAATCGGCAGAAAACAATCCGACCATAATTGAACCATCCTTTTTGATTAAATCAGCTTCAATTTCCTGAAAAGGCAGGTTGTTTTTAATAAAATCAAAATTCACATCAAACTTTTGCAGGTTGCGGAAGAGTTTCAGTTCGGGTACGGTCTTGCCTATCACTTCATCTCTTTCATAACCGGTATGTTTCACCATAGTATCGTTCACATCAATAAACCGGTCGGTTTCCATGTTGATAATGCCCATCAACACGGTATTCGACTGAAATGCCCTGGAAAATTTTTCTTCTGAAAGCAGTATTTCAGTAACGTCTCTGCAAAAAGCAAAATAAACAGGCTTATCATTCCAGTATCCATTTTTCACAATGGTTTCAACGGGAATGACTTCTCCGGATTTTGAAATGAGGGGGACAGTACATTTATCGGCTATTCCCGCGTACATCTTGTAAACAATTTTCTTTGCTTCAAGCTGTCTTTCGGCCGGATGAATAATTTCAACCGGTTTTCCCAGCAAATCCTCCGGATTATATTTCAATCTGTTTTTTACGGCATCATTAATTTCGATAATCTTACCTTCCGCATCAAAAACAAACAGAAAATCATTATTAGCCCTGAAAAAATTCTCGAAGTTACGTTGTGCCTGACTAAGCAACACATCTTTCCGCTGATTCATCATGATTCCGGCAAACATATTACCCCATACCTTCAGTATATTCACCTCCGAATCAGCAAATTGTTTTGTATTACGGGTATAATCCAATCCGAGAAAACCAACCAGTACATTGTCAACATAAATCGGTATTATCAACACGGATCGAATACCTAATCCGGTCATGGTCAGCCTTTCAACCCTCCACCTGTCATCTAATTCGGCAACAACGGGAATCACGATTTCCTTGTTTTGCTTTAAGGTATTTATCCACATCGGAATGGAGTCACAGGACATATTTTGTAAAATATGAATCTGAGGATCAACCCCATCTCGACACCACTCATGGGTATTACTCATGTGGGCGCCGTCGTCGCTAAATTCAAAAATATAGGCCCTGTCGGCATCGAAAAACTTCCCGATACGACTCAGTGCAAAGTTATACGCATCAGGTATAGCAGAGATTGGGGTTCCTGTTAATTTTATTGAGACCTGTAACAATTCATCTTCGAGTTCTTTGATGTGCTTCTGCTCGGTAATGTCGGTAACTGAGCCAAATATCCCGATACGTTTATTTTTATTATCCTGACTAATCCAGGCAAAAACTTCCACCCATTTGACTGCTCCGGTTTTGGTTATCGCTCTGAACTGATGTGGAATATACTCCCCTTCGTGTTTTAATAAATTCTCGAAAATTTTTTGCGCTATTAAACTATCTTCGGTATAAATGAAACTATCAAAATGCCTGCCTAAAGATTCTTCCAGGCTGTAACCCAATATTCTTTCCCATGCTTTGTTTATAAAGATAATCTTCCCTTCATTGTCGACATGAAAGATGATATCTTTCAGATTATCTATCAGGGATTTATATCTTTTTTGCTTGTTCCCGAATATCAGTTCAATATTATTTGCTGTGGATGAGTCCATCGGCATTTCGATTCATCAGATAATATAAATAATTTGTGCTGATTAGTTTATCGTTTAATTTATAACAACTGGAAAAATATTTTGTTTATTTATTCATCAAATATACTTCCATAAAAAAGGACTAACCCGTGATAAACAGATCAGTCCTTTACATATTGTTGTAAATCAGAATAATAGCTTAATCTTCAAGCAGAATCTCCATGATGGTACACGCGGCTTTGGCAACGGAAGTCCCCGGACCAAAGATAGCTGCAACACCTGCTTTATAAAGATAATCATAATCCTGTGCAGGAATAACACCTCCGGCAATTACAATAATATCCTCGCGACCCAGTTTTTTCAGTTCTTCAATTACCTGAGGCACCAATGTTTTATGACCCGCAGCGAGTGAGGAAACACCCATGATATGCACGTCATTTTCAACGGCTTGCTTGGCAGCTTCGGCCGGAGTCTGGAACAAAGGCCCCATATCCACATCGAATCCACAATCGGCATAACCGGTTGCAACTACTTTAGCACCACGGTCGTGACCATCCTGTCCCATCTTGGCAATCATAATGCGGGGACGACGACCTTCTTTTTTAGCGAATTGCTCGGTCAACTCACAGGCTTTCTGAAAACCTGAGTCGTTTTTAGTTTCTGATGAATACACGCCTGAAATTGTTCTGATGGTTGCTTTATAACGTCCTGACACTGCTTCGCAGGCATCTGAAATCTCACCTAATGACGCACGAACCTGTGCGGCTTTGACAGCCAGTTCGAGCAGGTTTCCTTTTCCTGTTTTGGCACATTCGGTAATGGCGGCAAGGGCTTGTTGAACTTCAGCCTCGTTTCTATTGGCTTTCAGTTGTTTGAGACGCTCAATTTGTTGAATACGAACGGCAGTATTGTCCACTTCGAGAATATCAATCGGATCTTCTTTTTCCAAACGATAGCGGTTCACACCCACGATAACCTGTTTGCCTGAGTCAATTCGGGCCTGCGTGCGGGCAGCCGCTTCCTCGATGCGCATTTTAGGAATACCCGTTTCGATGGCAGCTGCCATACCTCCCAGTTTTTCGACTTCTTCAATCAACGCCCATGCTTTTTCGGCAATTTCGTTGGTAAGTGACTCTACATAATAAGAACCTGCCCATGGGTCTACTTCCCTACAGATTTCCGTTTCCTGTTGGATGTAAATCTGGGTGTTACGGGCAATACGGGCTGAGAAGTCGGTCGGCAAGGCAATGGCTTCATCCAGTGCATTGGTATGCAGCGACTGGGTATGTCCCAATGCAGCGCCCATGGCTTCGATACATGTACGTCCCACGTTGTTAAAAGGATCCTGTTCGGTCAGCGACCAACCCGAAGTTTGCGAGTGGGTACGTAAAGCCAACGATTTAGGATTCTTCGGATTAAATTGTTTTACAATCTTCGCCCACAACATACGGGCAGCACGCATCTTGGCAATTTCCATGAAGTGATTCATCCCTATCGCCCAGAAGAATGACAAACGTGGTGCAAAAGCATCGATATCCATACCCGCGTTTACACCAGCACGCAGGTACTCAAGTCCGTCGGCAAGCGTATAAGCCAACTCAATATCGGCAGTCGCACCTGCTTCCTGCATGTGGTAGCCTGAAATTGAAATTGAGTTAAACTTCGGCATGTTCCTCGAAGTATATTCAAAGATATCTGCAATAATCTTCATTGAAAACTTCGGAGGATAAATATAGGTATTACGCACCATAAATTCCTTGAGGATGTCGTTTTGGATGGTACCGGCCATTTCTTCGAGTTTGGCGCCCTGTTCCAATCCGGCATTGATATAGAAAGCCAGAATAGGCAATACCGCTCCGTTCATGGTCATGGAAACCGACATTTTATTCAACGGAATACCATCGAACAGCACTTTCATATCTTCCACAGAACAGATTGATACACCCGCCTTACCTACGTCACCTACCACCCTTTCGTGGTCGGCATCATAACCGCGGTGTGTGGCCAAGTCGAATGCAACCGACAAACCTTTCTGACCGGCAGCCAGATTACGACGATAAAATGCATTGGATTCTTCAGCTGTGGAAAAACCGGCATACTGACGGATGGTCCACGGTTGCATGGCGTACATCACCGAATATGGACCTCTTAAGTAGGGCGGCAGACCGGCAGCATAGTTCAGATGCTCTATGCCTTCCAGGTCATCTTTTGAATAAAACGGTTTTACCGGAATCAATTCAGGAGTAAGCCAGTTTGACTCAGGCGTTGTGGCAGCTTGTTGTGCTGCAAATTCATTAATTTGAATGTTTTTGAAGTTGGGCTTCATATTTTTTTAGTTTAAACAATATTTTTATCCGATAGGGAAAAGTATAAAAACAGCCACATCCCACACTGCATGAGAAATGATGAGTGGCACAAGATTCTTTTTACTGTACATGAACATCAGTCCCCAGAATGCACCACACACCAGAGCAGCCATTATCAACATGAAATTAAAAGACCAGATGTGAACCAAGGCGTAAATCAGTGTAGTAACGACGAAAGCAGTCCAATCACCATATTTTACACCCACAGCACGTTGAACAAAACCACGCCAGAAAATCTCTTCGGCCGGACCAATAACCACGAGCAACAACAAACCTATTATATAAGGATTGCTGCCATCTTTCATGCTGTATATGTTTCCAATCTGCGGTTTGGCAAAATCAAACCAGGCTGTTGACAGGTAATTTCCAAGATAGAAAATACCATACAAAGCAATCGCGGAAACCAATCCCAGCGCTACGTCTTTGGATGTAACCCTGAACTGTTGCCAAAAATCTTTGGTTGAAATCAGGCTGATCCAAATCAGCAAGGCACCTGAAATACTCATCGTTAGCCAAAAGTTCGTGATTCCGGCTGTCCAGGGTGAAAACATGAAGAACCAAAGTCCGGCTGCAAGCAGAATCGCTAATAATATCCTACTATTCATAACGCTTTGGAAATTAAGTTCAATACAGAGAAAAGCAAAGCAAACATCATCACCAATTGGGCCGACATGGCATCCAGATCTTTGATCACTTCGGGCTTTTCAATATCAGCCTGCATCATTACCCGAATATTTTTCAGCGCGATGGGAACAGTAAGCAATGTGACTAATGTAAGCGGATGCACCATTCCGATGGCATTCATGAAAATCAGAACCACATAAGCGCCAAGAGCCAACACAACGTATTGTATTTTTGATCCTTTGATTCCGAGCACCATCGCCTGCGTTTTGATATTGGCCATGGCGTCGTGTTTTATGTCACGAGTATTATTTGCGTGTAGAATATTAACAACCAGCATGGCAACAGGCACATTCAGTAAAATCACCTCCCAGTATAATTCACCGGTCATCACAAACGCAGTACCCATACCAATCAGGGGACCGTAAATGATAAAAATCAGCAAATCACCGAGGGCGATTGACTTGAATACATAATAAAAATAAGTACCCAATACGCCAATCAAACCAATCCATAACAAATCCGTTCCGGTGAATAAAGTCAGTATCAGTCCGATCAGGACACCAATAGCCAACAGGATAAGTCCGAAGGTTAATATTGTTCTCGGTTTGAAAACTCCTTCGACCAACATGCGGCTCGAACCAAACGACTCTTTACGATCAATATTATTCTTATAATCGAAATAATCGCTGATCAGATTTCCGGCAGCGTGTACAAACACTACCCCAATCAGGGCGATGATGCCAAACCACCAGTTAATCTCATGGAATACATGTTCCTGTTTAAAGAAAAGATACGACATGGTCAGAATCACAGGCATGGTAGATGCTGGGAAAGACCAGGGACGGGTTGCTATGACCCAGTTTTTAATTGGTTGTTTCATGATTAAAATAATTAAATTCCTAATGATGCATTGAAGCCTTTCAAAGATTCCAATACATTGGTTTTTACATTCACAAAATGAACAATTCCAAGGGATTTTAGTTCATCGGAACAAGCAGGTGCACCTGCAATAACCAGAATTTCTTTATTTTTTGTCAATTCATAAGCTTTAGGAGCCAGTTCAGCATATTCATCGTCGCTTGAACACAATACGATAATGTCAGCCTGAGCTTTACGGGCAGCTTCAACACCGGCTTCCACGGTAGCAAAACCAAGATTATCGATTACCTCATATCCTGCACAGGCAAAGAAATTGCAGGAGAACTGAGCGCGTGCCAACCGCATGGCTAAATTGCCGATTGTCAACATAAAGGCTTTCGGACGTTTTGCAGCTGCTTCTGTGGCAAAACGCAGATTTTCAAATTCTTCCGCAGCTCTTACTGTTTCCAGCGTTTCAATGTCCTCTACATGTTTATGTTTTGCCTGGTCTGTTGTTGTTTTACCTGCTGACACTTCAGTGAAGTTGGGGAATTGATTGGTTCCAAGCAACACCTCTCTACGTGAAGAAACATTCTTCAAACGGGCAGTAGCTGTAGTTTTAATGGCTTGTTGTACCACTCCGCTCTCAACAGCTTTCAGGAATCCGCCGGCATCTTCCATTTCGAGGAAAAGCTTCCAGGCTTGTGCGGCAATTTCATTGGTCAGTTTTTCGATATAATACGAACCTGCGGCCGGGTCGGTTACCTTATCAAAATTCGACTCTTCTTTCAGCAACAATTGCTGATTGCGGGCAATTCTTTCCGAAAATTCATCCGGTTTCTTATAAACAGCATCAAAGGGTAATACAGTCAGCGAGTGTACACCTCCCAACGAAGCACTCATCGCTTCGGTCTGTGTACGCAACATGTTTACATTCGGGTCGAAAATAGTTTTATTGAAAGAAGAAGTTTCAGCATGTAAACGCATTTTCATCGCACAGTAACAAATTCCTTCCACTGTTTCAGTACATTCAGTTCTTCTGCAAGCAGGTTTGTAAGCTTCCACAATCAGTGCCCACAACCATTTAGCTGCACGGAACTTGGCAATTTCCATGAAATAGTTACTACCAACGCCAAAACTGAATTTAATCTTTTTAGCAGCTAATTGGGTGTCTACACCTTTGTCAACCATCATCGACAGGTACTGGTTACCCCATGCCAACGCATATCCCAGTTCCTGTGCCGCATAAGCACCTGCATTACTCAAACTGAGCGCGTTTACATTGATAACACGATAGAAAGGTAATTTTGCTGCGGCCAACGCAGCTGCTTCCAACCTCACAGCCATTTCTTCAGCAGTAAATTTCTTACCACGCAGCAACATGCTGTTGATAGGGTCGAAATTAACCGATCCTTGTAGTTCAGGAGCATTGTACCCTTTTGCTGTAAAATAATCAACCAGCAGATTTACTAAATCAACAGTTTTGGAAGAACAGGTTTTGAAATTTAATTCTACGCAGTTAGCTGCGATTCCGTCAAGTAAAGTTGCAATAAAATCAGCAGACAAGTCTTCCTTGTTGACAGTAAACCCGAGCGAGTTAACACCCCTGTTCAATAAATCCAATGCTTTTTTATTCGCTGATTTGGCGTCTTTCACTTCGATGTCCTGACGAACAAACCAATCATTATCGGCTTTCGTGCCCCGCACGAATGGAAATTTACCGGGTACAGCATCTGTTGTTTTATAGCTTTGAATATCCTCAGCACGATAAAACGGCAATACTTTAAACCCTTCGTTGGTCTTCCAAACGAGTTTTTTATCGAAATCAGCGCCCTTTAAATCAGCTGTAACTTTATCCATCCACTCCTGAGTTGAAACAGGTGGAAAATCAGCTAATAAGTTTAATTTTTTTTCTGACATAATTTTATATTGATCTTATTTTCAAACGGCTGCAAATTTACTAAATATTTATTAAATTCCCATGATTTTGAGCCAATAACATTCCTGAAATTTTGTCCTGTTTCTTTATGTAAACTGAATATAAATACGTCAAATCGGCAGGAAAAGCGCAATGGCTGATATTTTGATATAAAACAGACAAAATTAAACAACAAACTATGAATACAGCAAACAACAATCAGAACGAAAAGGCATTAAACAAATATGCCATTAATTTAAATGAACGGGCTAAAGCAGGTAAACTCGACCCAGTGATTGGTCGCGATGATGAGATTCGTCGTGTACTCCAGATATTGAGTCGCCGCACCAAAAACAACCCGATTTTAATTGGCGAACCCGGCACCGGCAAAACCGCTATTGCTGAAGGACTTGCCCATCGGATTATCAGGGGCGATGTACCTGAAAACCTAAAGAGCAAACAGCTTTTCTCACTCGATATGGGTGCGTTGATTGCCGGAGCCATGTACAAAGGTGAATTTGAAGAAAGGTTGAAATCAGTTGTTAATGAAGTGATTCAGGCCGATGGAGAAATCATTCTTTTTATTGATGAAATACATACACTTGTAGGTGCCGGAAAAAGCGACGGAGCCATGGATGCTGCCAACATTCTGAAACCGGCATTAGCAAGAGGTGAATTGCGCGCTATCGGTGCAACCACACTAAATGAATATCAGAAGTATTTCGAAAAAGACAAGGCGCTGGAACGTCGGTTCCAAATTGTGATGGTGGACGAACCGGATGTGCAGAGCACCATTTCAATCTTGCGCGGATTGAAAGAGCGATATGAGAATCACCACAAAGTAAGAATTAAGGACGACGCCATTATTGCCGCTGTCGAACTATCTAACCGCTACATTACCGATCGTTTTTTGCCCGACAAAGCCATTGACCTCATGGATGAGGCAGCTGCCAAACTCCGGCTCGAAGTGGATTCTGTTCCGGAAGAGTTGGATGTGATCGAAAGAAATATCAAGCAATTAGAAATTGAACGAGAAGCCATCAAAAGGGAAAATGACACGAAGAAACTGGCACAACTCAAAGAGGAAATCAATAAATTGAAGGGTGAAAGTAAAGTGTTGTACGAAAAATGGTCATCTGAAAAAGCACTGATAGACAAAATTCAACAAGCAAAAATTGAAATTGAAAAATTAAAATTCGAAGCAGATAAAGCGGAGCGCGAAGGTGATTATGGAAAGGTTGCCGAAATTCGTTATGGGAAAATAAAAAATCTGGAAACCGAAATCGCTGAACATCAGAACAGACTAAATGATCTTCAGGGTAAAAATGCACTCATAAAAGAAGAAGTTGATTCGGAAGATATAGCAGATGTAGTGAGTCGTTGGACAGGCATACCTGTGAACAAGATGATGCAAAGTGAGCGGGACAAACTACTGCACCTCGAAGATGAGTTGCATCTGCGGGTGATTGGACAGGAAGAAGCCATCAATGCAGTTGCAGATGCTGTTAGAAGAAGTCGCGCCGGCTTGCAAGACCCGAAACGACCGATTGGCTCATTTATCTTCCTGGGCACTACTGGTGTTGGTAAAACTGAGTTAGCCAAAGCATTGGCCGAATACCTGTTCGACGACGAAAACATGATGAAACGTATTGACATGAGCGAGTATCAGGAAAAGTTTTCAGTAACGAGATTAATTGGCTCCCCTCCGGGATACGTGGGTTATGATGAAGGCGGTCAGCTTACCGAAGCCATCAGGAGAAAACCCTATTCAGTGGTGCTGTTTGATGAAATTGAGAAAGCCCATCCGGATGTTTTCAACGTATTACTCCAAGTACTGGATGATGGACGTTTAACCGACAACAAAGGACGTACGGTCAACTTCAAAAACACCATCATCATCATGACATCAAACATTGGCTCGGCATTGATTCGTGAGAATTTTGAAAAGATGAATGCCTCGAATCATGATGAAGTGATTGAAATTACCAAAAATCAGGTTTTTGAATTGCTGAAACAAAGCATCCGGCCGGAATTTCTGAACCGGGTCGACGAACTCATCATGTTTGCACCTTTGAATGAGACACAAATAACGGACATCGTCAGACTTCAACTTTCGGGCATTCAAAAACTGCTTTCCGACAGTCAGATTCATCTCGAAATTGATGAAGAAGCGATACGCTTCATTGCCCATGTCGGCTTTGATCCGCAATTTGGTGCCCGACCGGTTAAAAGAGCCATCCAGAAACTGCTGTTAAACGATTTGTCCAAAGCTATTCTTTCTGGAACAATCCGGCAAAACGATACCATTTACGTCGAACCGGATGGTGATAAATTGCGGTTCAGGAATTAAATTGCAAACAATGAATGATTGCAAACGACATATGAAATGCATTAAAACAACGTAGACGCAATGCATTAAACAACGTAGAGACGCGCTATAGCACGTCTCTACAATAATTGTTTTTCGTTTTCCGTTTTCCGTTTTCCGTCATTCGATATTTTTTACGTATTCATCCCCCCGCAAACGTTAATCACCTGTCCGCTAACATAAGAAGACAAATCAGAAGCGAGGAACAAAGTAACATTGGCTACCTCATCGGGCTTGCCCCCACGGCGAAGTGGAATCATCTCAGCCCATTTAGCACGTTGTTCGTCAGTCAGTGCATGTGTCATTTCGGTTTCGATAAAGCCCGGAGCAATAGCATTGGCACGAACGCCCCTTGAGCCTAATTCCTTGGCTACCGATTTAGCCAGACCAATCATACCGGCTTTAGATGCAGAGTAGTTTGCCTGTCCGGCATTTCCGGAAACACCAACTACAGAACTCATATTGATGATTGAACCTGTGCGTTGTTTCATCATGATGGGCGTACAAGCATGGATAAAGTTGAATGCTGATTTCAGGTTTACATTGATAACCGCATCCCATTGCGCTTCACTCATGCGCATCATCAATCCATCTTTGGTGATACCGGCATTGTTAACCAGAATATCAATCCGTCCGAATTCTTTGTGTATTTCTTCCACTACGGTGTGTGTTTCGTCAAAATTCGCTGCATTCGAGGCATACGCTTTTACTTTCACACCCAGTGCTTCAATTTCTTTTTGCGTGTTCAGGGCATTTTCATCGATATTCAAATCAGTAAATGCAATAGCAGCACCTTCACTCGCAAGTTTCAACGCGATTGACTTACCAATTCCACGTGCAGCTCCGGTTACGATAGCTACTTTTCCTTCCAGTAATTTCATAAAATCTTGTTTTTAATTGATAATAGAAGTATTTATTGAGATATTTATTTCCTTTCGCTCATCATCGACAAAAGGAATTCTTCATTATTCTCGGTTCTTTCCATGCGGTCTTTCATAAATTCCATGGCTTCAACCGCGTTCATATCCGACAGATATTTACGCAGGATCCACATGCGGTTCAGGGTATCATTGTCGAGCAACAAATCGTCCCTGCGCGTACTGGATGCCATGATATCAACAGCAGGGAATACACGTTTGTTCGCCAACCGGCGATCAAGCTGCAATTCCATATTACCGGTACCTTTGAATTCTTCGAAAATCACATCATCCATTTTCGAACCTGTTTCTGTCAGTGCAGTAGCAATAATAGTGAGACTACCACCATTTTCGATATTACGGGCAGCACCAAAGAAACGTTTGGGCTTATGCAGGGCATTGGCATCCACCCCACCCGACAGAATTTTACCGGATGCAGGAGCTGATGTATTGTAGGCTCTCGCCAAACGGGTAATAGAGTCAAGTAAAATTACCACATCATGACCACATTCCACTAATCTTTTGGCTTTTTCGTGAACCATGGCAGCAACGCGAACGTGTCTTTCAGCCGGTTCATCGAAAGTAGAGGAGATTACTTCGGCATTTACACTACGGGCCATATCGGTTACTTCCTCCGGACGTTCATCAATCAACAACACCATCATATACACTTCAGGATGGTTAGATGCTATGGCGTTTGCAATTTCTTTCAGCAATACGGTTTTACCGGTTTTAGGTTGCGCCACAATCAAACCACGCTGACCTTTTCCGATGGGTGAAAACAAATCAACCATGCGTACGGACAACGGATCTCTTTTGCCCGAGCATAAAGTAAATTTCTCATCCGGGAACAAAGGAGTCAGGTGCTCAAAAGGTACACGGTCACGTACATATTCCGGACTACGGCCATTGATTTTATTCACCCGAATCAGCGGAAAATATTTCTCACCTTCTTTGGGCGGACGAATCGAGCCGGTTACCGTATCACCCGGTTTCAGTCCGAATAACTTAATTTGTGACTGAGATACATAAATATCATCCGGAGAACTCAGGTAATTATAGTCGGCAGAACGTAAAAATCCATATCCGTCGGCAACCATATCCAGGGTACCGGTTCCTTCCAGGATACCATCGAAATCATATTGTTTCTCAGGCTTCTGTGGATTGAATTTCGGACGGTTGTTATTTTGCTGATGTCCGTTTTTAAAATGTCCGTTTTGTGGGTTATTGTTTTCCTGTGCTGGTTGCTCAGTTGTTTCAGCAGGTTGCTGGGGAGTTGTTTCCTGATTTTTATCGTTTTTCTTTTCTAATACGATTTCGTGTTTGCCGGTTTCATTTTCAGGATTTGAAACTTCTTCTTTTACAGGAGTATGTTGAACAGGAGTTTGTTGAAGTACAACCGGTTCTGAGATTACCTTATTCTCTTCAACTGTAACCTTGGCTGTTTTCTTTGCAGTACGCTTTTTTTGTTGTTTTGCCTTATTCTCTGGCTCAGTAGTAACGGGAATCTCCGGTTGAACTTGCTTTTCTTCTGGTTCCGGCTTCTTTACTGCTTTGGGTTTTAAGGAGATTGATTCTTTTTTCTTCTCTTCAACCGGCGCTTTTTTCTCCGGCTCATCAGCCTGAACGGTTTTTTTACCTGTTGCAGTCATGACTTTCTGATCGGTGTTCTTCTTCAATGAAACCCTGGATCTTTTTCCTTTTTGCGGGTTGTTCTTTTCTTTAGCGGCCTTGTGTTGAGAATTAACAACAGCCTGACGATCAAGAATATCATAAACAAGTTGTTGTTGAGAAACAGAATTGGAAACTTTTAATTCCAGTTCAGCCGCAATCTTTTTTAGCTCAGTCATGTCTTTTGACTCAAGCTGGGTGAGGTTGTAATTACTCATAAAGTTTTGCAAATACGTTTATCCGGACAGTTTAATCGTAAAGTGGATCTAAACGTTTGTGATAATAATAATTTAATAATGTATTTTTATATCGGTTGATGTAAAGCAGGTTTGCTTCGTTTAAGAACAGAAATATGCTGCAAAGGTAAATTAATATTTTGAAATAACAAAGTTTTGTCTAAATTTGCGTGCATAAAATGCTTATATAAATTAGAAAAATGGGATTAAAACTCAGACTTACGATTATGAGCTTCCTTCAATTTATGATATGGGGAGCCTGGTTGATTACCATAGGTGTGTATTGGTTTGAAAATCGCAAATGGGGTGGCGCAGATTTTGGCGCCGTATTTTCAACCCTCGGGATTGCATCTGTCTTTATGCCGGCCCTGTTTGGCATTGTTGCCGACAAATGGGTAAATGCAGAAAAACTTTATGGTATTCTTCATATTCTGAGCGGTATAGCTATTTTTTCATTAAGCAGAGTAAATGACCCCGGCACTTTCTTTTGGGTCATGCTGGTTGCCATGACCTTTTACATGCCAACCATCGCCCTATCAAATTCGGTAGCCTACAATGCACTGAAATCCAATGGATATGATGTGGTTAAAGTATTTCCACCTATCAGGGTGTGGGGAACCATCGGCTTTATCGCCGCCATGTGGATTACAAACCTTACCGGCAACAAAGCAACAGAGGTTCAGTTCTACCTTTCAGCTGTATTTTCGTTGATATTGGGAGTCTATTCTTTTACCCTGCCGGCTTGTCCGCCGCCCTTAAAAGGCAAGAAAGAAATCAACCTGGTTGATTCCCTGGGCTTGAAAGCATTTAAGTTATTTGCCAATTACAAAATGGCTTTGTTCTTTATCTTCTCGATGTTTTTAGGTGCTGCCCTGCAACTTACCAACATGTACGGCGATACTTTCCTGGATGATTTTAAAAACATCCCTCAGTATGCCGAATCCTTCGTGGTGAGGTATTCAACCATCATCATGTCCATCTCTCAGATTTCTGAAACTTTATTCATTCTGGCAATTCCATTTTTCCTGAAGAAATTTGGCATCAAGAATGTCATGCTGATGAGTATGGTTGCCTGGGTACTTCGGTTTGCTTTGTTTGGCTTTGGAAATCCGGATGATCGCCTCTGGATGCTCATCCTTTCGATGGTAGTTTATGGAATGGCCTTCGATTTCTTCAATATTTCCGGCTCTTTGTTTATTGAAACCACCACCGACACTTCCATCCGTTCCAGCGCTCAGGGTCTGTTTATGATGATGACGAATGGTTTTGGCGCCATGATTGGGAGCCTGGCAAGTGGGTTAATTATCGACAAATATTTTATGGTTGACGGCATGAAAAACTGGCAAGGTATCTGGTTTACCTTTGCTGCTTATGCTGCGGTTATTGCCATCCTGTTTGCAGTGCTGTTCAAACACAAACACGAGAAACAGGCTGTTAGTGAATAGTGGTTAGTGGTTAGTTTAAAAGGTTAAAGGTTCAGTTTCGCTATTCATCTGACAGGAGACCGGTGACCGGTGACTTAAAAAAACCTCTCAACAAATGGAATCAGCAAAGCCGTCATCACCCCCATAATTCCGATGGCCAATCCACTGATTGCACCTTCCAGCGCTCCCATTTCCATGGCCTTAACCGTCCCGAGGGCATGAGAAGCCGAACCCAGCGCCAATCCTTTGGCTATACTGCTTTTAACACCGATACGACGTAGAATAAGCGGTCCGACAAGTCCGCCGAAAAGTCCGCAAATTACCACAAAAACAGCTGCCAGCGATGGCACTCCGCCAGTATTCTCAGCCAGATTCATCGCGATGGGCGTAGTAACGGATTTGGGTGCTAGTGAAGCGGTTAACAATCTGTCGGCTCCAAACAACTTGGCAATCAACACTACACTGAGAATACCAACCAGACTCCCGACAAAAACCGAGGTCAGAATGGAGATCACATTGCCACGGATGTGTTCAATTTGTTCATACAACACATATCCGAGGGCAACAACTGACGGACCGAGCATAAAACTCAACAAACGGGTCTTCTCATAAAACACCTGATATTCAATACCGGTTATTTTCAAAAACGGAATGATAATAATCATGCTGACAAGCAGGGGTTGTAATAACGGTATTTTGGTTCGCTTATACAACAAGACGCCCAACAGAAAGCTACCCAGGGTAAGCAACAGGAAAAACACTTCGCCGCTCAGCAACGTTTTGATATGTTCGACGATATTGGTCATTTTTTCTTTGCTCCTATTTTATTCTCAAGCGCCTGCTGAACAAGTCCGACTGCGATGATGGTGAGAATGGTACTGATGATAATCGCCGAAAATATTGTAACCAGTGAATTGGACAACAACTCTATATAAGCTACCAATCCAACGGCTGCCGGAACAAAAAAGATGGCCATATTGCGGGTAATAACAGTCGCTGTTTTTTTCAACCATTCAGGTCGTACAATCTTGAACAACAAACAGAGAAAGAGTAATACCATGCCGATTACACTACCTGGTATAAATCCGTTAAGTAACAAACTGATTATCTCGCCCAGTAAATAAAAGAGTAAGATAAAAAAAGTACCTTTAATCAATTTTCAGAAATGTTTAGTTGGAATGATTTAAAAAAACCGGTGCAAAGTTAACACTTCCCTACCACCCTCACAAATTCAGTTTTAAAATTCTGCCTGATAAAGCCGGGATTGAAATTTCAATCAAATTTTCAGCATTAAAATTGAAATTACCAACATAGGTTTCATCTAATAAATCTGCATGCTGATACGAAACATTTTTATCCATTTGCAGGTAATCCAGTGCTTCTACAGGGACATTTAAAGAAATTGCTACCGGTTTCTCTTCAAAATTTACCACAATCAACACCAATTCATCTTCGTACTTTTTGAAATAAGCAAATTGCTTATTAGGATTGTATGCCGGATTATGCAGGTTGGCATACTGCAAATCATACATCACTCCCATGGAAATAGCCTTCTCAGACAAACACAGATTTAGTAATTGCTGATAAGATTCACGCAGAAGTTGCTGGTCACCAGATAACAATTTCCCGTCAAATTTTCCTTTATTGCTCCATTGTTGCAATGTTTCTACTCCCCAGTAGTCAAAAATAGTTGTTCTGCCATCCAGTCCACTGAAACCTTCCGCATTCATCCCGCGCTCCCCCAGTTCCTGTCCGGCATAAAGCATGAACGGCGCTTTTGTTAAGGTGGCTGAAACAATCAAAGCCGGTAGTATTTTCCAGGGATTTCCTGCAAAAAAATCTGAAGCAACGCGCTGCTCATCATGATTCTCGAGAAAATGAAGCATCTTATCTTCGATACCTGAAAGAGATTGCCAGGCCTGAGTTATCTGTGTCGCAGGATGTTGATGACAGGTGATATTACGAAGCAAATCGTACATGCCCACTTTGTCGTACAGATAATCAAACCCACCGTGAAAAATGTAATTGCGGTATTCCAGCGGATTATAAACCTCCGCTATAAAAATGACTTCAGGATAGTCGGATTTTACTTTTGCAATCGCCCAATGCCAGAATTCCACCGGCACCATTTCAGCCATATCGCAACGGAAGCCATCAACTTTCTTCTCAGCCCAGAACAGCAAAATATGCAACATCTTATGCCAGGTATCTGGAACCGGATCAAAACACTTTTGGTGGTTGTTCAGGTAGTCCACCCCATAATTCAGCTTGACCGTCTCATACCAGTCGTTGATGCCCGGATGGGCGGTAAACTGGTCATTGCCTGTCGCCTTCGCCGGGACTTCTACATAACCATCAACATCAAACTGTGGCTGAAATAGCTGACCGGGCAAATAGTAAAAATTGTTATTTGGACGAAATGCGTGGTCTGTCAAATCCCTTTCACCCAGATCAACTACCCCATCCGGTTTAGCATCAGAAGCATATTGCCTCGCAACGTGATTGGGCACAAAATCAATGATAACTTTCAGTCCGGCTTTGTGAGTGCGTTCCACCAACCGCTCAAACTCTCCCATCCTGTCCGTCACGTTTTCTGCCAAATCAGGGTCTACGTCATAATAATCTTTGATAGCATACGCTGAACCGGCTTTTCCTTTTACAATTGCCGGGTGGTCTTTTCGTATTCCGAATGCCGTATAATCAGTTTGGGTGGCATGTTCAATTATGCCGGTATACCAAACATGTGTTACACCGAGTGATTTTATCTCTTTTAATGCTTTGGGTGTAAAGCTATTAAATTTACCGCACCCGTTCTCCGCCAAACTACCTTTGGGCTTGTTGGTCGTATTATGATTCCCGAACAAGCGGGGCAAAACCTGATATATGATGAATTTGGACATTATTCTTTAGTGGTTAGTGGTTAGTGGATAATTAACCACTATCCACTGACCACTATTATATTTTTTTCTGCAAAAATAAACAAAATCCCTTCAATTGCGTTATTAAAGCAGAACATAAAAAACAAGTAATAAATTTACGATATGGCAAAAATAACTTTCAAAGGAAATGCAGTCAACACCAACGGCCAATTACCAGCTGTAGGAAGTAAGGCTCCCGACTTCAAATTAGTGGGTGCCGGTTTAAACGAAATATCGTTGGCTGACTATAAAGGAAAACGCGTAGTATTAAACATCTTCCCAAGTCTGGACACAGGTGTTTGTGCCACCTCGGTACGTCAGTTTAACAAATGGGTGTCTGACAAGGAAAATACAGTTGTAATTTGTGTATCCAAAGATTTACCTTTTGCACAGAGCCGTTTTTGCGGAGCTGAGGGTCTTAACAACGTGATTACAGCCTCCGATTTCAGGTACAATAATTTTGCAACTGATTACGGTGTATTGATGACTGACGGTCCCCTTGCCGGCTTATTGGCTCGCTCAGTTGTTGCTATCGACGAAAATGGCAAAGTAAGCTATACCGAACTGGTACCTGAAATTGTACAGGAACCTGTTTACGAAGTGAAATTCTGAAATTAAAAATAATGTCCGATGTGAATCGGTTCATTTTCTAATGTGTGAAGCGGCAGAGGCGTAATTTATTGCGTCTCTGCTTTTTTATTATTTTCTCCCCCTGAGCAAATTAATATCACCCTTCAGGTTATACTCAATACCATCCGAGCCTTTTGCCTTAATCACGTAAAAATAAGCTCCTTCGGGAACAGCCTTGCCTTTGTACGTACCATCCCACCCCTTTTGTGGATCTGACCAGTGGTTAATTTTAGTACCCCAGCGGTTAAAAATCCAGCAATCGAACTCTATGATAGATTTGTAGGCAACCCTGAATTCATCATTGAATCCGTCACCGTTTGGGGTAAACACGTTGGGAGCGTATAAAGCTGATTCTGACACCTTGATAACCACAGAGTCTGTATGACTGCAATAGGCGTTCTCAGTTACCAGTTTAACCGTAAAGGTTCCCGCTTCATTAAAAATATAGCGGTGAATTTCTCCCGTTCTGACGATAAAAGGAGCTGCGTTACCGGTCGAAATCTCCCATCTGAAATAATTGGCAACCGGGGTGTTGGAAATAGCCGAGAAATTAATTTCGAGTGGAGCTGAACCTGAAACCGTGGTAATACTCTCCGGGCGGTCGGCTTCCTGCAGTTCCACGCGAACAGTAGCTTCAGTCTTGATTTTCGAAACAACCCTGATTGCCTGATACATTGAACTCTGAATCGTTGACAAGGTAATATTTAAATCAGCAGCAAACTGATCTCCGGTCAACGTGAAATAGGTATCCTTATAAGGTGGTTCATCAATTTCAATTGTATTATCATCAACTACAAGTTGTTTTTCAACTTGTTTAGAAGTCCATGCATCATTCCATTCCAGGGTCTCATATTGTAAAGTAAAATTACGATCCAGCACCTGTTTTAAACCATTTTTGGTCAGATAATACATTTCTGGAATTACACCATCAAGCGTTAAAGTCAGCTTGTCACAAACTGATGTCTGAGGATCCGGTGCTCTCAAGACATTTAACGAGGGCTGGTATAACTTGTAATCAATCACCCAAACACTCAATTCCTCATTGTAGGGCTGTCCGTTTACTGTTCCGGTGATGTTGGCCAGATAACCGCTATGGTCATCGGGACTGATACTGACCTGATTGCTGACAAACTGAAGATCAGGATAGCGGTACCAGTTCACCGTCAAACCCGGGTCTGGCAAAGAAACTGATATTTCCGAGGCGGCTGTTATATCATACATCATGACTAAAAAATCAATACGGTTCTCAAATTGGGGATAAACCTTCCCTTTTCCGGAGGTCACGTTAATTTGCTGCGCGAACAATCCGGTCGAGAATACAACCGACAGCATTAAACCCCAAATTATAAGTCCGGATAACTTTGATTCTATGAAATTGACAGATATCATATTAAACCTGATATTGCACTTGATAAATTAAACTGCAAAAGTACGTTTTTCAATTTAATAACAAAAAAAAATGCTATTTATTACAGCGACTCCCCCGAGGATGTATTTTTTTTGTACATTTGCATACTATTCTTCAATCAAACTTTGAAATACATTCATTATGCAGACATATATTACAAAATATATCCACCCTTTGCGACATCAAAGTTTTCTGATTGTGCTGTTATCTGCATTCATCTTCCAGTCGTGTTTGCTTTTTGCTCAAACTCCTTCCTATCCTGTAAAAAATGTAAACGGGGTTGAGTGTATCGTATACAAAGTACAACCAGCAGAGGGTTTTTACAGAATAAGTAAAAATTTCAACACAACGGAGGCTGAAATCAGGACAATTAACCCGCAAATTACAGACGGACTAAAAGCAGGTATGGAAATCTATATACCTCTACAACAAAAAGCTAAAGCACAAAAAGATTACATCGAACATCAGGTTGAGAAAAAACAAACCATTTTCCGGATACGCAAAATGTATAATATTACAGAAGAAGCGTTAATTGAAATGAATCCTCACCTGAAAGACAATAAGCTTCGTACCGGTGAAATATTGAAAATTCCACTTCCTAAAAAAGAAATAACTTCGGAAGATGTGAATCTGAAAGAAGTCGAATTACCAACCGCTCAAAACACCAATTATCAGGGAAAGAAAGAAAGTGCAGACCAAATGCAAAGGAAGGAATCAATAGATAATATCCGGACAAAAACACCTAAAAATCTGAACATTGCTTTTTTACTGCCCTTTATGCTGGATCAGAAACAAGAAGCATCTGACAAACGTTTCATCGAGTTTTATACAGGTGCACTCATAGCTATAAAACAGGCTAAAGAAAATGGTACAAACTTCAATATTCACACCTTTGATGCTGAGAAATCGGACTTAAAAATAATGGAAATTTTGCAGGACTCTAATCTGACAACAATGGATTTAATCGTCGGACCGGCATTTTCGAACCAGATATCTGTTATTGGCGATTTCGCACGAATGAACAAGGTAAAAACCCTGATTCCTTTTTCATCCAAAATTATCGACATCGAAACAAATCCTTATTTGTATCAGTTTAATCCCGGACAAGACACAGAATTAAAAAAACTACAGGAAATCATTCAATACGAAGGAACTAAAACCAACTTTATTTTTGCAGAGCTTAGTCACATAAGTCCAAACGATGATAATTTTGTACTTTTCCGCTCACTTAAACAGCTGATGCAATCCGGGGACCTATCATATAAAACGGTTTACCTGAATCCCGACTCGTTGCAACACATCAGACAGGCTTTAAATCCCCTGAAGGAAAATATTGTTTTCTTCAATACAGGCAGGATTAATAACCTGAGTGTTTACCTGAGTGAACTGAAAAGGTTATCAGCCTCTGTAAACCTGAAAATATACGAACCATTTTCCTGGAGAAATTCGAAATTAGAAAAGCCGCGATCCTTCTATTTGTCGGTTTTCAAGAATGAATATCCGGAATCTGCATACGAAAAATACACCAATGAGTTTTCATCATTATTCGACTGGACACCTTCCAGTGAACTACCCAGATATGATTTATTAGGCTATGATCTGATGCAGTACTTTATCCGGGAGGTCTTAACAACAAAGAACTCACCATCTGAAAGTTATCCGACGCGAGAAGGCATTCAATCGAATCTGAGGTTTGAAAAAGTAACTGCAACCGGAGGGTATATCAACAGACTTATCAATCACTACGAATGATGCAACAGCGTACTCAATATAAAATTGCCGGGATTATCAGCATTTTGTTTTTCTTTTTATCTTTTGCTGATGCGCAAAACAACAAATTTCAAAGTGAAACCTTTATAGGTATTACTGGAGGACCCAATGCCTCGATGGTCTATTTCAAACCTCAGGTTATTCAGGATTTTCTGTTTGCCTATCAGGGTGGTCTGACTGTCAGATACATCAACGAAAAAAGTCTTGGATTGCAGGCAGAAATCAATTATGCACAAAGAGGCTGGAGTGAAAAGGATGAAAGTTTCGTTAAAAGACTGGATTATATTGAAGTTCCTTTTCTAACACACGTATATTTTGGAGATAAAACACGGTTTTTCTTTAATATCGGACCGAAAATAGGATATCTATTGCATGAAACCGTAATTCAAAATGCCAGTCCGGCATCTACAAATGAACAACACATACAAGCCATTCAAAACAAGTTTGATTATGGACTGGCATTGGGACTGGGTTGTATGTTTAAAATAAAAAAACAACTGATACAACTTGAAGGCAGGGGAAATTTCAGCGCCAGTGACCTTTTTTCAAACGACAAAAGGGATTATTTCGACAATTCCAACCTGATACATGGTTCGGTCACATTAGGTTGGTTGATACAAGTAAATAAATAAAGCAAAAAATCACATGGATCAAAAAATTTTAGAAACCAGGGTTAATATTTTCCGTTTTACTGAGTTAGAACCTGAAATTCAGGTATTAATCAACAAAGCAAAAGAACAGGTTGATAATGCTTATGCCCCTTACTCACACTTTCGTGTCGGAGCAGCCGTATTACTACAAAACGGGGCATTGTTTGTTGGGAACAACCAGGAAAATGCCGCATATCCTTCGGGCTTATGCGCAGAAAGAGTTGCTTTATTTTATGCCAATGCACAGTTTCCGCAAGTGCCTGTAAGAGCAATTGCCATAGCAGCACACACAGGAGATCATTATCTGGCTTATCCGGTAACTCCCTGCGGATCTTGCAGACAGGTGATGCTGGAAGCAGAAACCCGATTCGAAACGCCGATCGACATCTACCTGTATGGTACTGAATGTATTTATCACATCGAAAACGCAGCCCAGCTTTTACCCCTGAGATTCGAAAAAAAGAGCTTAGAACAGAATCATTAATATGTTGACCCACTATTCACTATTAGTTATTCGCTATTTTTAATTATCTTTGCACCACTTTTTTCGAACAACAAAAAACATGTTTTCAACCCGTAAAACATGTATACAGATGAATTTCAGATTATAAAAAATGGCTAAAGAACTCAAGGAACTGACTTCAAGAAGTGAGAATTACTCACAATGGTATAATGATTTGGTATTAAAAGCTGATTTGGCAGAGAATTCTGCCGTCAGGGGATGTATGGTTATCAAACCTTATGGCTATGCTATATGGGAAAAGATGCAGGCTGAATTAGACCGCATGTTCAAGGAAACAGGACACGTAAATGCCTATTTCCCGCTGTTTATACCCAAATCTTTTTTAAGCAAGGAAGCCGATCATGTGGAAGGTTTTGCTAAAGAATGTGCCGTAGTAACACACTACCGACTGAAAAACAGTCCGGAAGGAAAAGGCCTGATTGTAGACCCTGAAGCCAAATTAGAAGAGGAGCTGATTGTTCGTCCGACTTCCGAAACCATCATCTGGAACACCTATAAAAACTGGATTCAGTCTTATCGCGACCTGCCCATTCTGGTCAATCAGTGGGCCAATGTGGTTCGCTGGGAAATGCGTACCCGCCTGTTCCTGCGTACTGCCGAATTCCTATGGCAGGAAGGTCACACTGCTCATGCTACTGAAGCAGAAGCCATGGAGGAAGCCATCAAAATGATGCACGTGTATGCTAACTTTGCTGAGAATTTCATGGGTGTACCTGTTATAAAAGGAACAAAATCAGCCAATGAACGCTTTGCGGGAGCATTGGAAACATTTTGTATTGAAGCATTGATGCAGGATGGCAAAGCCCTGCAGGCCGGAACGTCACACTTCCTTGGCCAGAACTTTGCCAAAGCTTTCGATGTAACCTTCGTAGACAAATCAAATAAACAGGATTATGTCTGGGCAAGCTCCTGGGGTGTTTCCACCCGCCTGATGGGTGCATTGATCATGACCCATTCCGATGACAATGGTTTGGTTTTACCGCCCAAGTTAGCGCCTTTCCAGGTTGTTATTGTTCCGATATACAAAAACGAAGAGCAACTGTCGGCCATCACCGAAAAAGTGAATACAATCATTTCCGCCCTGAAAGCAAAAGGCATCAGTGTAAAGTTTGATAATAACGACACGAAAAAACCAGGCTGGAAATTTGCTGAATATGAATTAAAAGGCGTACCGGTGCGCTTGGCCATTGGTGCGCGCGACATTGAGAACGGGACCATTGAGGTCGCACGCAGGGACACCCTGAGCAAAGAAACCGTTTCCATTGAAAATATCGAGAACTACATTGCCGACTTATTAAATGACATTCAACAGAACATATTCAAAAAAGCACTTGACTACCGGGCATCCGTTACACGTGAAGTGAACTCCTACGATGAATTTAAAGTTGAAATTGAAAAAGGAGGTTTTTTACTTTGTCATTGGGACGGCACGCCGGAAACAGAAGAGAAAATCAAGGAAGACACCAAAGCAACCATACGTTGTATCCCTATTGAAGGAGATAAAACACCCGGTATTTGCATGGTAACCGGAAAACCATCGGCACAAAGGGTAATTTTTGCAAGGGCGTATTAACACCCTACAACTCATCAAGAAGTTTAGAGTAATGCCTTGGGTGAACCTTTCCAGGAACATCCGAGGCAATATAATACTGTTAAGTCAAAACCCTCCAGCGACTCCTCCGGATGAATGGGAATCACTTCGTACTGTTCATTTACAACAACAACTACTGAATCACCTTTTTCATTTTTCACACGAAAACGGTGAATCTTACATTGTGGACAAAGCTTTTTCTTCATACAAGTACCTGCTATTGTTCATCCGAAAAATCTGTGCCGATATATCCGGGTTGCGTAGCATCAATTAAATGCTCATTCTCAACCTGAATGACTCGTCCCGGATACATACTTACCCAATTGTGGTTATGTGTGGCCATGATCACGGTGGTACCCGACAAGCGGATTCCATATAACAACTCAATCAAATCTCGTCCCGTTTCCGGGTCTAAGTGCCCGGTAGGTTCATCAGCCAAAATGATTTCCGGAGAATTCAGTAGAGCCCGGGCAATAGCCACACGTTGCTGTTCACCACCCGACAACTGATGGGGGCGTTTATAACCCTTGTTTTTCAGGCCTACCTGAGCAAGTACAATCTGAATTTGCTCTTCGATAGCTTCTTTCTCTTTCCAACCCGTTGCCCGCAACACAAATTCCAGATTGGCATTCACGGTACGATCAGTAAGTAACTGAAAATCCTGAAAAACGATTCCTATTTTTCTTCTGAGAAAAGGTATTTGCTTGTTTTTTATCTCATTCAGATCAAATGAAAGCACTTCAGCATTACCTCCACTAACAGGAACCTCTTTATAAAGTGATTTTAGAAAAGTACTTTTACCACTACCTACTTTTCCAAGCAGATAGATGAATTCACCTGAATAAATTTCCAGGTTCACATCCCTCAACACAGTTAACTCTTGTTGACAAATATCAACATGTTCGTATTTAATCAGCATTTGCTTTTCCATGGCTTACAAAATAAATGCGATTATTTATGTCTTTTTTTCAACTCCCGACCCAGATCATCTAAAGAATAGCCTTTAGAAGTGAGTAACACAATGAGGTGGTATAACAAATCTGAGGCTTCATACAGAAACATTTCATCGGTTCCGTTGGTCGCTTCAATAACTGTTTCGACAGCTTCTTCTCCAACTTTTTGCGCCATGCGGTTCACGCCTTTTCTGAACAAAGAGGTGGTATAGGAGCCTTCCGGCATTTCAACGAAGCGTTGTTGAATAAATTTTTGCAGAAAATTCAGAAAGAAAAAGTCACCCTGATTCGATTCACTCCAGCAAGTATCAGCACCGGTGTGACAAACCGGACCAACCGGTTTCACCTTGATTAAGAGCGTATCATTGTCACAATCAGCCAGAATAGTAACCACATGCATAAAATTACCACTCTCCTCTCCTTTTGTCCAAAGGCGTTTCCTGGTTCTGCTGTAGAAAGTTACATTACCTGTTTCTTTGGTTATATTAAACGCTTCTTCATTCATAAAACCGAGCATCAGCACTTTGGAGGTAAGCTCATCCTGTATAATGGCCGGGACTAACCCATCCATTTTATTAAAATCTATATTCATTCGACAATAATTTTTGCGAATTTACGATAAATCCGTGAGAACAACAAAAATAGTGGTTAATGGATAGTGGTTAGTTGTTAGTGAATAGGTAATAAACCATTAACCACTATCCACTAAATTAAGAAGATTCCCGCTTCATCACAGGCCTTACGCATTTCATCGGGCCAGATGCTTGCCTGAATTTCGCCAATATGGGCTTTTCGAAGGAAGAACATACAAAGACGTGACTGACCTATTCCTCCCCCTATAGAAAGAGGTAAAGAACCTTCAACCAGTCGTTTATGAAAGTAGAGTTCAAGTCTGTCTGTTTTATTTTCGAGTTCAAGTTGTCTCAACAAAGCTTCTTTATCCACCCTGATTCCCATGGAAGAAATTTCCAATGGCATTTCAAGGACCGGGTTCCACAGCAGGATGTCACCGTTCAAGCCAGGCAACCCTTTTTCACCCGGGGTTGTCCAGTCATCATAATCCGGAGCACGACCATCGTGTTTCTCACCATCACCCAGTTTAGCCCCGATACCAATGATAAACACGGCTCCATATTGTTGGGTAATTTTAAATTCTCTTTCTTTAGGAGATAAGTCAGGGTACTGTTGGCGAAGTTCTTCCGCATGTATAAACTGAATTTCATCCGGAAGAATTGGTCTGATTTGCGGAAAACTTTCAGAAACAAGGTACTCCGTACGCAACAGCGTTGCATAAATGCGTTTCACAATCAACTTCAGAAAATCGATATTGCGCTCCTCTGCTGTCATAATACGCTCCCAATCCCACTGATCCACATATAGTGAGTGGATATTACCCAGCTCCTCATCGGCCCGGATAGCATTCATATCAGTATAAATACCATATCCATTCTCGATATCGTAATCCGCCAGCGTCACCCGCTTCCATTTTGCGAGCGAATGAACCACCTCTGCACGGACATCCTGCATATCTTTTATCGGAAAATTAACCGCCCTTTCAACGCCATTCAAATCATCATTCAAACCCGTTCCCCGTAACACGAACAAAGGAGCGGTTACCCTTCTGAGTCGTAATTCGGCAGACAAATTAGCCTGAAAAAAATCTTTAATCTTTGCAATACCCACTTCTGTCTGCTGAAGATTCAGTAATGGTTTATAATTGGCCGGTTTTATTAAGTAGCTCATAGAAATTTATTTAACGTAATGTTTGAAATAAAGAGCAAAGATAATCAAATTGTAAGAATTATAAGCATTTCACCACACAAAATATACAACATTTACTTTATTGCAACTTAAATGAAACAACAAAGCCTCTCTCTTTGCAGAAAAAGGCTTTAATATCTACTTAAAATCAGGATTTTAAACGCGTTCGTACACAGAAAAACTGTAAGGAAACTCATTCTTTTCATCAGCAGGATGGTCTTCTCTCGAAACTTCCTTCCAATTACTGAAATCTATTTCCGGGAAATAAGTATCGGCTTTAAAATCACCATGCACCCAGGTAAGGTACATTGAATCAACAGAATCCATACATTGTTTATATACAGCTGCCCCCCCAATC
Organism: Paludibacter sp.; assembly: GCA_034928085.1. Lineage (GTDB taxonomy): Bacteria > Bacteroidota > Bacteroidia > Bacteroidales > Paludibacteraceae > Paludibacter. Next base: position 5,802 of record JAYFPG010000042.1, on the reverse strand, counting down.
ACAAAAACCTGATCCGCATTGGAACACAATTCAAGGGCATCTTCGAGTGAATCAGCTTCAAAATAACCTTCAACAACGCCCTCGGAAAGCATAGTTGTCAGCACAATATTCGTGCGGTTTGGGAGTGGACCGTTTGGCAAACTCTCGAAAGTCCGCTTACCCATTACGACCGTATGTCCTGTTGTGAGATTTTTAAAATGCTTCATATCAGCCGGTAAATTCCAGGGAAGCTTTTTCTTAAAGCCGATCGCGTAATCATCCGCGAGGGCGGCAACAATAGAAATCTTTGGCATGTTTCTGATGTGTGAGTAAATAATAATTGTACAAGAAATGACTCAATGACAATTTTGTTTTATCGCTTTTTTGCAGTCGCAAATGTAATCATTTTTTGCACAAATAAAAATAAATTGTGCTATTATTTACCTTCTTGTGATTTTCATACAGAAGAAACAACTTATAATCAACACGATACATCAATCTAAAAAAATAAATAAAAATTTAGATTTTATACGGCTACTATACCTTTGATATGCGGATGCGGGTCGTAATTCACCAATTCAAAATCTTCAAATTTAAAGCTGAATATATCCTTAACATCCGGATTTATCTTCATGCCTGGTAAAGCACGCGGCTCACGGCTCAATTGTAATTTTACCTGCTCAAGGTGATTGGTATAGATATGTGCATCGCCCAGCGTGTGAACAAAGTCACCAGGCTTCAATCCCGTTACCTGAGCCATCATCATCAACAGCAAGGCGTATGACGCGATATTAAAAGGCACACCCAGGAAAATATCGGCACTGCGTTGATACAACTGAAGGCTTAACTTACCATCTGCCACATAAAACTGAAAAAAAGCGTGACAGGGAGGCAGGTTCATATGGGGTAAATCAGCCACATTCCACGAACTCACAATGATTCTTCTGGAATCCGGATTGTTTTTGATCGTATTGACAACCTCCGTAATCTGATCGATGTGTCCACCTTTGTAATCCGGCCATGAACGCCACTGATAACCGTAAACGTGTCCCAAATCCCCATTTTCGTCGGCCCACTCATTCCAGATTCTCACCCCGTTTTCCTGTAAATACTTCACATTGGTATCACCGTTCAAGAACCAAAGTAATTCATGAATAATGGATTTCAGGTGTAATTTTTTGGTGGTCAGACATGGGAATCCTTCTGACATATCAAAACGCATCTGATGTCCAAAAACCGACATAGTCCCCGTTTTTGTCCGGTCTTCTTTATAAACCCCTTCATTTAAGACACGGGTTAAAAGCTCTAAATACTGTTTCATTTATTTACGATTTAACTATTTACAAATCATCTCAGACTCATTCTGACAACCTTAAACTCGGTTCTCCGGTTAACCTGATTGGCAATCTCCTGTTCTTCAGGCTTTAATGTTAATATATAATTTTCCGTTAATGCTTGTTCCAAGGGCAAAAACGCATGTTGAGCATGTAAAGACTCATCCACCACATAGGGTTTTTCTTCTCCATGTCCCACAGAAATCAGGCGTTCCGGCGCAATACCGGCACGAATCAGATAATCCACAACCGATTGTGCCCGTTTTTGAGACAAATTCAAGTTAAATTCATTATTCCCAAAATAATCCGTATGGGCACTAATTTCGATGATGATATTCGGATTGTCGTTCAGCATGCTGAGTAGATCCTGAAGTCCGCCCTCAGATGCGGGAGTCAGATCCCATTTTGCAAACTCGAAGAAAATATTCGGAAGTTGCACCGGCCTGAACGCGGCAGGCAGAACCAGATCAACGGTAAAAGTTTTACTGGCTTTTACACCACGCGATGACACTGTCGCCTTTTTATTCAGAAATCCGCGGGCAGTACCCAACATCACACAATCCACCTCTTTATCTATTTTGATCCGGTAAGTACCATCTTTTTTGGTCATCACCCGGGTATTTTGCCCGGAATTGCTGATCAACCTGACCATCGCATCAGGGATTGGGTTCAGCTTATCATCCAGTACTTTACCCTCAACAATCACTTCGGTCACCGGTAATTCAAACGACCAGACCGTATCGAAACCCCTGATCTGACCTCTATTGGAAGAAAAAAAACCTTTCTCCTTATTTCCTTCAAATGCAATCCCGAAATCATCGAAATTAGAATTTACGGGAACTCCCATGTTTACTACCGACCACTCTTCTTCATTTATTTTGGTTGCTTTGAAAATATCCAAACCACCCAAACCAGGCAGACCATCAGAAGCAAAGTACAATGAGCCATCCAATCTGACACATGGGAACATTTCATCGCCTGGTGTATTAATTTGCGGACCAAGGTTTTCGATGAACTTACATTCTGAACCCGACAATGTACCTTTCCAGATATCTTTTCCTCCCTGTCCATTCGGGGCATCCGACACAAAATAAATCGTAATCCCGTCGGGTGCGATTGCGGGATGAGCTACCGTAATCGTACTATCCTTAAAAAACGTAACCACCTGAGGAACTGTCCACTCCCCTCCTGCCCGCGATGAAGAATAAATTTCAGCATTGGCATTGGTGTCATCCTTTTGCGAAGCTTTGGTAAAATACATGGTTCTTCCATCCGGTGAAAAAGCGCAACTACCTAATTCAGCTGCAGCCGTAAGCTCCTCAGAGAAAACAGTTTCCGGTTTACCCCATTTACCGGCTGCATCTTTTTTCACAACATAAATATTGCTATTCGGCAGGTTGGTTACAAAGTTATTTGCAACTCCTTTTTTAACTGGCGCTCTGTTGGAGGTAAAATACAGCACATCTGCATCTGTTCCCTGAAAAGCCGGGCTGTATGTATGTCTGTTCCGTGTATAAAATTCATTATATCTTTTTACAACATAACCCGATGGCTCTGCCTTCCATTGTGCAACCATTTGCGCTCCTTTCAGTCCATTTAACGCAAGTACTCCGGCACTGTCATATTGCAAATAAATCTTGTAATTTTTTATTGCCTCTCCGTATTTGGCATTCCTGTGCTGAGCCTGCGCCAGCCTCATATACACAATGCTATCCTGATATTTCGACCGGATTGCACGGGAATACATCATTTCGGCACGTGTATAATTCAACCTGCGCAAACATTCAGCCTGGTTAAAAGCAACCCGGGCTCTTGTATCTGCTTCTTTATATGAAATTCGGGAATAAACCCTGGAATAAAGTTCTGCAGCCGAAGCATATTCTCCGGCTTCGAACTTTTTATCGGCAGTAGTCAAACGAGATTTAGTTCCGCAACTGATTAAAACCAGCTGTGATATCAGTATTACCCAATAAACATGTTTAAATCTCATTTTAAAATATAGAAATTACACTAACTCGTGAATAACCAGTCCGGAACGCAATTTGGGTTCGAACCAGGTAGTTTTCGGAGGCATGATGTTGCCTGTATCTGCAATATCAATCAACTGTTTCATAGAAACAGGGTACAGCGCCAATGCCACACGCATTTCGCCACTATCAACCCGACGTTTCAATTCATCCAATCCACGAATACCACCCACGAAATCAATTCTTTTATCCGTTCTCAGGTCTTTAATTCCCAAAACTTCATCCAGAATCAAATTGGAAGAAATGGTAACATCCAGCACGCCAATCGGATCGTTATCGTTGTAGGTTCCCGGCTTAGCCGTCAGGTCATACCAGTTTCCGGACAGATATAACGAAAAATTATGTAATTTATTGGGCTTGTAAATCTCTGCGCCCACTTTTCTGATTTCAAAGTTATTTGACAACGCATTCAAGAACTCATCGTCTGTCAATCCGTTTAAATCTTTTACAACCCTGTTATAATCTATGATTGTCAACTGATTATCGGGAAAGCAAACCGCCATAAAGTAGTTATATTCTTCATTTCCTGTATGGTTCGGATTCTGCTGACGTTTTTCATTGCCGACCAATGCCGCTGCGGCGCTACGGTGGTGACCATCGGCAATATACAAAGCCGGAATAGCAGCAAACAATTCCGTAATTCGCTGAATTGTATTCACATTATCAATTACCCAGAAATGGTGACCAAAACCATCACCGGGAGCAACAAAGTCATATACAGGTTGATTTTTAATTGTTTCTTTCACTATTTCATCCAATTCCTGCTGATGTGGATAAGCAAAGAATACTGGTTCTATATTGGCATTGTTCACACGTACGTGCTTCATGCGGTCTTCTTCTTTGTCCTTTCTGGTCAGTTCGTGTTTTTTGATGCGACCTTCCATGTAATCATCCACATTAGCGCAAACAACAAGACCATATTGCGTTTTACCGTTCATGGTTTGTGCATACACATAATACTTTTCAGTTTCGTCCTGCACCAACCAGCCTGCTTGTCTGAATTTATTGAAATTCTCTACTGCCTTAGCATATACTTTCTCATCGTGTTCATCCGTTCCCGGTTCAAAATCGATTTCAGGTTTGATAATGTGATAAAGCGACATCGGGTTTCCGGCAGCTTCTGCACGGGCTTCTTCTGAGTTAAGCACATCATAGGGACGGGAAGCTACTTTTTCTACAAGACTCTGAGGAGGGCGAATACCCTTAAACGGTTTAATTACAGCCATATAAATTAGTTTTTTAGCGTTGATTGAATCAGGTACAAATTTAATTAAAAAAACCGATACCCACCAAAAAAATCTGGGGCATCGGTTTTCTGTCGATTTTGAATTGACCGAAATATGTTGTATTGTATAACTACTTATTATTCAGCAACTACATCAAAAGCAACCTCAACTGTAACTTCTTTGTGAAGTTTGAGAGTAGCTTTGTAAGAACCGATTTCTTTCACAGGTTCTTTCAACACAATTACCTTACGATCAACTGTAAATCCGGCTTTTTCAAATGCATCAGCAATCTGAATCGGGCCTACGGCTCCGAAAATTTTACCGGTTGAGCTTGTTTTAGCTCCAACAGTCAGGGTAATATCTTTTACTTTGTCAGCCAGTTCCTGCGCTTCGTTTTTGATTCTTTCGAGCTTGTGAGCACGTTGTTTCAAATCTTCAGCCAGCATTTTCTTTGCTGATTCGGTAGCCAACACGGCTTTTTTCTGTGGAATAAGGTAGTTACGACCGTAACCATCTTTCACTTTCACTATATCGCCTTTGTAACCCAAGTTGATTACATCTTCTTTCAAAATAATTTCCATACGTTTTCCTCCTGCTTTTGATTATTTCAACATATCAGTTACATAAGGAAGTAAAGCCAGATGACGGGCTCTCTTCACAGCCTGAGCTACCTGACGCTGGAACTTCAGCGAAGTACCGGTCAAACGACGGGGTAAAATTTTACCCTGCTCATTTAAGAATTTTTTCAAAAACTCAGGATCTTTGTAGTCGATGTACTTGATACCGCTCTTTTTGAAACGGCAATACTTTTTTCTTTTCAGATCTACTGTCGGGGGGGTTAAATACCTGATATCTCCTTGATTTGCTGCCATGTCTTAGTTCTCCTTTTCTTTAGATTTTAAACCTTTTCTTTTTTCCGCATACTCGTAAGCATACTTGTCTAAACGGAAAGTCAAGAATCTTAACACACGCTCATCACGACGATAAATGGTTTCTAATGCTGCAACGATTGTCGGTTCTGCATCAAACTGCAACAGCGAATAAAAACCTGTCGATTTCTTTTGGATAGGATACGCTAATTTACGCAGCCCCCAGTTCTCTTCATTTGTAATAGTCGCACCGTTTTCTGTTAAAACGGCTTTGAACTTTTCTACCGCTTCCTTCATCTGAGCATCAGACAAAACGGGAGTTAAAATGAAAACGGTTTCATAATGATTTAACATACTGTTTACTAAC